>CAINFC010000079.1 GCA_903847975.1 uncultured Acidobacteriota bacterium
TAGAAAATATGTTTTCATTGAAGAATGAAAGCATTAACCATTTCAGATGCACCCATTATCATCTTAGGTCTCCAAGATGAGATTCGTCGAAACGCCGAAGCCCGGTATGACCACCGCTTGCATGGAGTTCTTCTGGTCGCTCAAGGAATGAATTGCTGTAAAGTGGCTGAGTTTTTAGGGGATTCACCAAGAACAGTGGAATACTGGGTGCGTCGTTTTGAACAAAAAGGACTTGCCGGCTTACAAGAAGGAGATCGCCCCGGTCGTCCTGGCCGCCTTGACGCGGCGCAAATACAGGAAACTCAGGCTGCCTTACGAAAGAGGCCATGCGATTTTGAACTGAGCGGGAATTTGTGGGATGGGAAAACATTAGCGGAATATTTCCAGCAAACCTTTGGGATTACCTTGGGAGCTCGCCAATGTCGTCGGTTTTTTCGCCAATGGGGATTTCGCTTGGTGAAACCTCGACCGCTGATTGCCCGAGCTGACCCCACCCGACAAGCCGCTCATAAAAAAACTCCGGACACTGAATCGCAAACCGGAAGTGGACGTATGGTCATTGGATGAGGTGCATTTTCAACAATATGGTTCCCGTTGTCGAATGTGGGTACCCCCGGAAGACAAAGATCCGGTCCTACGACATCACCCTGGTCGCAAGAGTATTGGGTATTTCGGTGCAGTACGTTTACGGGATGGCATGTTTGTGTATTCACGCGAGCCGCTTCAGTTTAATGGCCAGACATTCTGGGATTTCATGAAAACACTACGCCAACGTAGTCGACGGAAAGGAAAACGGGTTGTGGTTATAACCGACAACGCGAAATACCACCATGCCAAAATGCACAAAGCATGGCGAGACAAGCAACAAGCGGGAGGTTTTAGTCTGGATTATCTTCCGCCATATAGTCCTGACTTGAATCCTATCGAGCGTGTTTGGAAATTGACGCGTAGGCTTTGCCTTCATGATCAGTATTTCCCGACACTGCAAAGCATATCCGCAGCTGTGGAAAAGCAATTTGAGCAATGGAAAACGGGTACGGAAACCCTTAGGAAACTCTGTGCCTTGTAGTTATCATTCGCAATTATATATGTCCGCGCGTATAAAGAGCACATATACTCTATCGGCCGGCCGGGGAGGTCCGGAGCGAATCCGGCTGCGCTACAACGTTCCCACCCGGGTGGACGAATCGGGGAACCTGCTGCTGTCCCTTCCCTGTGGGGAGTTGCGCGAAGAACCACCCATCGCCTGGCAGACCATTCAAAACAGGAAAATTCCGGTAGCCATCCGCTTTGCATCGGCGGGAAAGAATACCGTGGGTTTCGTGGTAAACGAATACAATCCGCAATTTGACCTGATCATCGACCCCATTTTGAAATGGAATACTTATGTAGGAGGCGAAAGCCGCGACGTGATCAATGCGATCGCCGTGGATCCGGCAGACGGTTCCATTTACGTGGTTGGATCGAGCCTGGCGACCTGGGGCACGCCGGTCCGCGCCCACAATACCAGTGGCCTAACCAACAACGACGCTTTTGCCGCCCGCTTTAGTCCCACCACCGGGGGTCTGGTCTGGAACACTTTTCTGGGAGGTTCCGGAGCCGATACCGGTTTTGGCGTGCTGCTCGACAGCCAGGACAATCTTTATGTCGCCGGCAACAGCGCCGCCACCTGGGGCACGCCGGTTACGCATCATGCCGGCGGGGACGACATTTTTCTGGCCAAGCTCAACTCCAGCGGCAGTTTGGTCTGGAACACCTTCCAGGGATACATCTATGACGACAACTATACGGCCATGGAATTCGGGTTCCAATCCAAGGGAGTTGTCGTCGCCGGTTTCATTGCCGCAGCTACCGGCGGTGCCACCGCGGTGGGCCTGTTCAACACCACGGGAGCCCTTCACTGGAGCCACATTCTGACAAGCGGTACCTCCTCGACCAACACGGACCTGACGACCGATTCCCTGGGGTCTATTTACCTGACCGGCTACAGCAGCGCCAGTTGGGGCAGCCCCTTGAATGCCTTCGCCGGTGGCCGGGACGCCTATGTCGCTAAAATGGACCGTTACGGTACCATACAGTGGAACACTTTCCTGGGAGGCAGCGGGAACGATTACGGCCGAGCCATCACCCTGGACGGATCCAATACCCCCTACCTGGTAGGAGACAGCGATGCCTCCTGGGGTTTGAAACCGCTCAATGCCTACAGCGGCGGCAGCGACGGCTTTGTGGTCAAGCTGACCACGGCCGGCGCACGCAGCTGGCATACCTTCCTGGGAGGCATCACCTCCACGGACACGGGGAAAGACATCATCCTCGACAGCGAAAAAAATATCTATATCCTGGGCGAGAGTTCCGCCACCTGGGGCAGTCCGGTGAATGCCTTCGGTGGCGGCAGCACCGATTTCCTGCTGGCCAAATTCACCGCTGCCGGAACAAGGACCTGGCATTCTTTCTACGGTGGGGCTGGCAACGAAACCGGCAAAGCGATCGGGCTTCATTTTCCTGACCTTTTTTTTGCCGGGTACGGCACGACGCCTCAATGGGGAAGCCCGGTCACCGGTTCCTCCGGCTCAGACGGCCTGCTGGCAAGAATCAATCTGGGACCCACCATCACCGGCTACTATCCCCCGACTAAAACAGCCGGGGCGGCTGCTTTTGACATTCGGATCGATGGAACCGACTTTACTCCCTCCTCGCAGGTTCAATGGAACCAAAACCCGCTGACCATTACGACACGGAACGGCGATTGGCAAATTCGTGCAATGGTGCCGGCAGAGTTCATGGCCAGCGGGTTGCTGGCCAACCTGCGCGTCCACCGCCCCATCCAGGATTGGGACAACAGCTATTCCGCCCCGGTCTTCTTCCCGGTAAATAATCAGCTGCCAACCATCCAAAAAGTGGAGCCGCCCTACACCGTGGCCGGACAGGCAGAATTCACGGTCACGATTACCGGTACGAATTTTGTTCCTGGAACCATCTGCTCTCCCTCCAATCCCAGCTCCAATTGCTCCATGGTTCGGTGGATGGGATCCGTCAATCTGGAAACGACGTGGTTAAGCAAAACCAGTCTTCAGGCCAAGTTTAAGAGCACGGATCTCGCCTCCTACCAATCCAACGCCCTTACCGTTTACAATCCTCCGCCGACCGATCCTGCCGGCGGATTGACTTCCTTTCCCTTTTACTTTGTCATTTTTAATCCGGCGCCCAGCCTCACCAGCCTTTCCCCGGTCTCTGCCCTTGTAGGAACGCCGGGGTTGGATCTGACGATCAACGGAACCGGATTTTACAGCGGAGCCACCGTCAAATGGAATACGCAAACTTATTCTACGACCTTTGTTTCCTCCTCCCAGATTCGAGCGACTATTCCGGCTTCGCAGTTCGAAAGTCCCGGAACCGCTACCGTTAAAGTGGCCAACCCGGACTCCAACAACTCGGAGTCAAATGCCCTTTCGTTTTCGATCAACAATCCGGAGCCGACAATTACCGGCCTCGATCCGGCCTTCAAAGCGGCGGGGGATGCGGGATTCAAGCTGACCATCCAGGGCACCGGCTTTGTCCGCGGGGCCGAGGTCATATGGAGGTTCGAATCCACCGAATCCACCCGTACTCCCACCTATGGTTCCTCGTCTCGATTGACTATCGATGTATTTTCCTCCGACCTGCTCAGCCCGGGCAATCCAACGGTCCAGGTAGTGAACCCTACACCCGGGGGAGGCCCCTCCAATACCTTCGAGTTCGCCATCGGAAACCCGATCGCCGTCATTTCCAGCCTGGAGCCGGCTTCAACCAGTAAAGGAGGCCCCGCTTTTTCCCTCCTTCTCACCGGAACCTATTTCCTGAGCGGATCCATCGTCCGTTGGAACGGGTCGGATCGCTCCACCACTTATATATCGCCAACCAGGCTGTCGGCGGAGATTTCCGCCACGGACATCGCTTCTGCGGTAGACATCCCAATCATGGTGTGGAATCCCGGCCCGGGCGGCGGCTCTTCGCTGGCCAGGACTTTTTCAGTCACCAACCCGGCTCCGGCGATTTCCGAACTGAGCCCCTCCTTTCTTGAAGCCGGAGGGCCAAAACTGAATCTGGTTGTCAAAGGAACCGACCTGCTTTCGAATTCCGTGGTGAGATGGAACGGATCCGACCGGAATACTACTTTTATTTCCACGACACAGCTTTCTGCGGAAATCCTCGCCTCGGACATCGCCGGACCCGGTTCCGCCAACGTCCAGGCGTTCAATCCCACACCGGGAGGAGGGGTGTCCAACAGCCTGGCCATCAATATTTACAATCCGACCCCGAAAATCACCGGCTTGAACCCGACCACGGCGGTCGCCGGCGGATCTCCTCTCAGTCTGACGGTGAACGGCAGCGGATTTGTGACCGGCTCGGTAGTCCATTGGAATGGAAGCCTTCGACCGACGAGCTATGTTTCCGGAACGCAGCTGACGGCCGCCATTACCGCCGTGGATATCGGCACACCGGGGACGGCCTCGATTTCCGTGGTCAATCAGGCCCCCGGCGGAGGCACTTCCAACGAAATGTCCTTGCCAATCGTTAATCCGGTTCCGATCCTCAGCTCCCTCGGTCCCAACTCGGTCATGGCCAGGGGGGCAAGCTTTACTTTAACGGTCCAGGGCTCCCTTTTTGTTCCTGGAGCCCAAGTGAATTGGAATGGAGCCGCCCGCGAAACAATCTTTGTTTCCGCCTCGCAGTTGACCGCATCGATTCTGGGCACGGACATCCGCACCCCGGGCACCGCGGCGATTACGGTGGTTAACCCCACCCCCGGCGGGGGCTCCTCCGGACCCGTCGATTTTACCATCGGCTCCGTCGGGAAAAAGGCCTGGACCATGATGCTCTATCTGGCCGGGGACAACAATCTGAGCCGGGCTCTATCTATGGCGGTTGCCCGTCTGGAAGAACAGTCGATTCAGCCCGACGTAAACGTGGTTGTTCAGATCGACGGCGATAAAAGCATGGATACCCGCCGTTTTCTGGTGCAAAAAAACGGAGTCTATACTGAAAACTACAACCACTGGGTCAAAGGCGAATTCGATATGGGGGCCGAATCCGTATTGTACCAGTTTGTCGACTGGGCGATCCAGGAATATCCCGCGGATCATTACTACCTGGCCATCACCGACCACGGCCGGGGCACTCAGGGGATCGCCTGGGACCAGACCAGCAACAACACTTACCTGAAGCCCGGCAATATACGCAACGCTCTGGCAACTCTTTTCAGCAGCAGCCAGGAGAAAATCGATGTGCTCCACCTGGACGCCTGCCTGATGGGCATGTTCGAATTGGCCTATGAATTCCGACAATACGCCAACTACCTGGTCGCCTCGGAAAACCTGGGTTGGTCGGTTTTCGCCTACGATCTTTACGCTCCTTCCGGAAGCAGGACGGAAAAAGCCGTCGCCTCCCAGGAAAGAGTGCCTTTAACGTACGCTCAGGTTTTTCCATTAGTCAGCCGGGCCACGGCCCCCCGGGACCTGGCGGTTTCCATCGTCGAAGGCTACTTCAACCACCCTGCGCTGCGCGGCCATCCCAGAACAATTTCAGCGGTCGATTTAAACTGGGCCCAGGATGTTCGCCTGGCCCTCGACGCCTGGGCCGACGCTATGAAGAACAACCTGGAAACACGCCAGGGGCAAATCACCTTCAAGGATAAAATCTATGACCGCCGGCTGATCACTCAGAAGTTCGACTCCCGTAACTACGGCACGCTGGACGTCAACGACGAATACGTGGATTTATACGATCTGGCCGACCAGATCGTCAAGGTGACCGACATAGAGAGCGTCCGGACTGCAGGGCAGGCGCTAATGGACGCCATTTTGCCCATGGTCATTGCGGAGCACCACGAGAGCGGGTATTACAACTGGCAGGGGGAAACTCCCGGCTACTGGAATCTCAATGAAGCCCATGGGATGTCCCTCTATTTCCCGCCGCGGTCGGGAACCAACACCTACACCAATTACGTAGGCGACCAGATTTTTCAGATGACCATCGACGGGAATTGGGATGATTTTCTCAGGGCTTACTTCGGGGCTATGAATCTGCCGGTTGATACTGCCGTGGATCCGACGCAGCCGCCGTTGCTGGTCCCACTGTTCGAAGTTTACCTGCCACTGATCCTGAAATGACAGGCGGAGTGCCGATGAGTTTGGTCCGAAAGAATTCCAGGGAGACGGACATCCCCGAAAGGCTGCGGGCGGATGGAATGGAGCACCTTTCTGCGCAGCGGCACCGCTGACATCGGATGAAACAAAAAGGTGGATCGCCTGGGATTCGCCGATCCTTACGCACGACGGGGGGGTAGCTGCCGATGTCGTCCTGGCCCGTTCGGATGCTGATGGATCCCGGATCTGGCACGCCTCTTTCGGCGGAAACAGTGCGGATTCTGGTCCGGGCATCGACATCAGCCGCAATGCCATTTATCGGGCGGAAAACAGATTCCCATCCTGGCCGTCAACCCCTATTCGCCCTATTCCGACAATCTCGATGGTTTTGCCATCAAGTTCCATATCGCCCCGGTGATCTCCTCTCTGGCTCCTTCGTCCAAAACGGCAGGGAACGCGGCTTTCCCCTGATAATAAGCGGCTCCGGTTTGAACAAGGGATCAAAAAAGATGGAACGGTACCGATCTGGACGCCCGCTATGTCTCTGTCAACGAGTTTGGCGGTGCCATCCCCAAAGACAGTTTAGGCACAGGCGCCAATGTGAATTTCACAGTTAACAACCCTGCGCCGGCAGGCGGAACTACCCCCGCCTGACCTTTCTGAACTGCAATCCCATTCCAGAGACCACCGGACTGAGCCCCTCATCCCGGTAGGCTAGCACATCCTATTTCCCCACGGCAGTGAATGGAAACAAATTCGTAGAAAGGTTGATGGTCTGGTGGAACGGTACCAGCTGCCCCGCTACCTGCGTTTCCGGCATCCAGCTGATTGCCGGCATTAACGCCGCGGACCTCGCCAACCCTGGGGCTGCCTCCATCACAAGTCCTTCAAAGGCATCCAATTTCTTTGGCTGTGGACCGAAAAGAAGAATCCCGACTACTGGCGGGAGGAATTGGAGGGCTTTCGTCATCTGGATTTGAAGGCCGCTCGGGCCCCGGCGCTGATGGAAAACGTGCGATACATGGGGACTGCCAAATTCCAGGTTGGATGCTGTTAAGACTGGTACTTTGGGGCCACCCATAGCCATTGGGCTCCCATGGTGCAGGCCGCACCTTCGCTTCAGGCGCATTTGGACCGCATCGTTACCTTTGCCATACATCAAAGAGCCGTCATCCGAAGATTTCTCTCCCGGCGTTTCCTGCTTCCTTCCAATCGCGCTAATCGTGCCCGCCGCGGCTGAACGAACCGACCGGCGACTGCCCTGCAGCGCCTGATCGGCCCCCCCCGGGGCCCGACTGCGGGGGAATCCGGTACCGCGTTCCTCTTCCCGCCATGTCACTTTTTTCCCCGGGTTTTCGCATTCCTTTTTTAAATGGCCAGGGATGGCCATCGGAGGGAAAGGCTCATGAAAAGGAATGGAAAGCGCGGAATCCGTACGATAATGGCGGTCATCCTTTGCGTAACAGCAACCCAAGTCCGTGCGGGCGGCATCCGCACGGACCGTCTGACCGGGGATCAGCGGCTGGTGTGGCAGGCGATTCTGGATGTGGTGGAGGCCCGGAATCCGGAGGGTCAGCCGCTGCACCCGGAGCTGGTTCGTCTCTGGGAGGAGGTGGCCCGAAGCCCGCATATCCTCTATATTGAAATGCCCAGGGACTACGAGAAATGGCAATACTGGGGGGCTCAGTTCCTGATGGAGCCCTCCAAGGGCGAAGTCGGTCCGTCCCGGGTTGGAGTCATCCGTCTTAATCCCGACCGCATCGACCGGGATCCGGTTCGCGAAGAAGGGCGCCGGCAAAACGGACTGCTTCCCTTCGAAAAGTTAAAAGCCGGAACTCTTCGCTATGTGGAAGTCATGAGCCACGAGCTGGCGCATGCCCTGCAGATTCTCTCCCACCCGGAATATGAGCGTATGGTCGAGGAGCTCGATCGGGAGAGCGACCTTCTGAGCCGTTTGCTGAAGGGGAAGAGAGGGAAGTCCTTTCCCCGGGAATTCCGGGAGCGCCGGATGCGTGTTCAGTCGCTTACCCGACAGATTGAATCGGCGGCGGAGGAAGCGGAAGCCAAAGTCTGGCGGGAGCTGGTCCGGGGGCAGGACCGCCCGGCCCATCGCCCGGCTTCTTCCATTTCCCCGATCCTCGCGCCTTCCCGGGAAGAAAAAGATCTCACCGGAAGACAGGAGGGGTCGGCAGAAAAGCGAGCGGGAGGCTGACGGGGCGTCCCGCGGCTGCTATCGGCCGGGGATCGGCACCAGGCGCTTCAGTTCTTCGAACCAGTTCTGTACCACGCTGAGCTGCTCGAACTTTCCGACCTGCTCGATCATCAGGAAGCGCCGGCCATCGGGGCTGATGCAGTCGGATCCGTACACCGCCCGGTTGGGCAGCTCAAAAAGCGTCTGGCGCGGGCCGACTTTGAAATCCCGGATATCCAGGATGGGCACCGAAAATAAAGCCATGTTGCGGTAAAATACCTCCCGCCCGTCGTGGCTCCAGAAAGGGCTGCCGAAACCATTGAGGGAAATCCTCTGCTTCCGGCCGCCGTCCGGGTAGGCCTGCACGTAAACCTCCATATTTCCCGATTCGTTGGACATGTAAGCGATCCAATGCCCGTCCGGAGAGAAGTGGGCAGCCGTTTCATCGAACGGCGTTTGTACCACCGGACGCTTACTGCCGTTGTCCAGATTGAGCTCCCAGATATCGGTGTGGGTTTCCGGATTGTTTTCCACGAACAAAAGCCTGCGGTTGTCCGGGGAAACGGAAGAGGGCCCTTGCGGATTGGGGCTCTGGGTCAGCCGCTCCGGCTTCCCGCTGCCATCGGTCGCGACCCGAAAAATGTTGTAGGTGCCTGACTGGCCGGACAGGTAGAAAAGGTGCCTTCCGTCCGCGGACCAGATGCCGGACCAGTCGTCATTGCCGAAGGTCAGCCGGGTGAGCGGCCCGCCGGACGCGTTTCCCACGTAGATGTTACGGATATACCCGTCCCGTATCACCGTGGAGTACTTTTCTGCGTCGGGAGAAAGCGTCGGCGATTCGAACTTGTACGCCTGGGCGATGACCGAGAGCGTCTTCCCCTGGCGGTCTTTCCACACCAGATTGTCCGCATAGGTCGAAGCCCGGGAGAAGACCAGCGTTCCGTTGTCGGAAACATCGTATTCGGCCGCTCCCAGCGGTTCGTCCAGCAGATCCTCCATCACCGGGACCGCCAGGCCCTGCAGGCTCAGCCGGCTCAGGTCGAATGCGGCGGCGTACAGGCTGCGTCCGTTGACGTAGAGCAGGTGGCCGGTGGACACGTATCGCGGGTAACAGCCCGATTCGACCAGGATGCGCGGCTGGTCCGATCCGGCAGGAAGCAGGGCCACGCTGGATTTTCCCGGCTGCAGGAGGGTGAAGAGGATCCCTTTTTTGTCCGGGAGGGCTTCCGGCCAGAGATAGCGGATGGTGCCGCCTTCGGCCGGTTTGGCGATCAGCTGCATGTCGCCCCCCTGGGCGGAAATGCGCCAGAGGCCCACCCGCGGCCAGCGACCGAAGAACAGATGATCCTGGCTTTCCCACTGGCCCTTATTGCCGAAGCCTCCCATCTCCTTGGTGATGGTTTGCAGCGGGCCGCCGGAAACGGGAATTTTCACCAGCGTGTTTTTCTGGTAAAAAGAGACCCATCGGCTGTCAGGAGAAAAAGAAGGGTTGACAGCCATGGACGTGTCGGGGACCAGCTGAGGGTCCCATTGATCCAGCCGTCTCAGGTAAAGGTGGCGGCCCTTGGCCGACCGGGCGGCAAAGGCGATCGTGGAGCCGTCCGGAGAGATGGCTACGCCGCTTTCCAACCTCAGGGAATTGTCGCTGGATAGCGCCAGGGAGGACCGGACCGGGATGGGCGAGGCAGCCGTCTGGTGCCCGATCCGGTAGGCCATCCACAGGGCGGCACCCAGAAGGGCGATTATGAGCCAGGACGCCGCCCGCCGCCCGATGCTCCGCTTCCGGGTCGGCCGCTCCGCTCCGCTTCCGCTATCGGGTGCCGGGATCTCCGCGGAATCGGACAGCTCGAGCCGGGCATCGCAGATGGCGCCCAGGCGCCTGGCCGGATCCTTCTGCAGGCAGCGGCGGAGCATTCGCCGCAGCGGAGCGGGGGTGTCGGCCGGAAGAGCCGCCCAGTCGGGCTCGCGGTGGAGCACGGCAGCGAGAATATCCGACGAAGTGGGACCGGAAAAGGCGGCGCTGCCGGTGAGCGCCTCAAAGAGCACGCAGCCGAAGCCCCAGATATCGGTCCGCCGGTCGGCCTCCTTGCCGCGCGCCTGCTCGGGGCTCATGTAGGCCGGGGTGCCCAGGATCATCCCCGAGGAAGTCAATGGTTCGGTCCCGGCCGGCAGGGACGGCAGACCGTTCTTTTGGACCGGCTCTCCGAATGCTTTGGCCAGGCCGAAGTCCAGGATTTTGACCTGGCCCTTGGGCGTAATCTTGAGATTGGCCGGCTTAAGATCCCGGTGAACGATCCCTTTTTCATGCGCCGCTTCCAGTCCCGCGGCGATCTGCAGGCCGATGTCCAGGACCTCCTCCAGCGGCAGGGGGCCGTCCTTCAGACGGTCGGCGATCGTCGGCCCCTCGACCATCTCCAGCACCAGAAAAGGAGTCCCTTCGACTTCCTGAAATCCGTGGATGGCCGCGACGTTGGACACGTTCAGCCCGGCCAGCAGCCTGGCCTCGCGAACGAAGCGGCTCTTGCGGTCCGTGTCGGTGACCAGGGAGTCGGGCAGCACCTTGATGGCCACATCGCGATGCAGATGCGTGTCCAGGGCGCGATAGACGACCCCCATTCCCCCCTGACCGATTTTTTCCAGGATGCGGAAGTGGGCCAGGGTCTGGCCGGTCAGGTCCCTGGACGGGGGGGGATCGTGCCGGCGGGCCAGGGCGCGGGCTGCGGCCTGCAGCGCCGGTTCCCGGAACGGGCTGCTGTCGGCCGATTCGTGGTATTGAGCCAGAAGAGATTCCACCTCCTGCCGCAAGGCGGCATCTTCCGTGCAGGCGCTCTCCAGATAGGCCTGCCGGTCTTCTCCCTCCCGCTCCATGGCTGCATGGAAAATATTTTTGACCTGATCCCAACGGTCCTGATTCATTCCTTGGTTCCCCTCTTGAGTTCGCGTTCCAGCCAGGTCCTGGCAATCGCCCAGTCGCGTTTCACGGTGCGGCTGGTGACTCCCAGGACATGGGCTACCTCCTCCTCGCTCAGCCCGCCGAAGAACCGGAGTTCCACGACCTGGGCGCCGCGAGGTTCGAATGCCGCCAGCCGCTCCAGGGCCTGATCGATTTCCAGCATGTTGGAATCTCCTTGCGGCTGCGGGATCTGCACCTCATCCAGGCCGAGCCGGACGGCACCGCCCCCGCACTTCCGGCAGCCGTGCCGGCGTGCGAAATCAACCAGGATCCGGCGCATGAGTTTGGCGGATACGGCAAAGAAATGGGCCCGGTTCCGCCAGTCCACCTGCCGGGCGTCGATCAGCCGAACATAAGCTTCATGGACCAGCTCGGAGGTCTGCAGGCTGTGCCCTTTCCTCTCGCGGCGCATGAAGACCTGCGCGAGGCGATGCAGTTCCTGGTAAATCAGCGGAACCAGCTGCTCCCAGGCCGCCTGGCTGCCCGCGCACCACTCCTGCAGCAATCGAGTCACTGGCTGGGCCGGTTGCGTTCGCATAAGCCCGCTTTCTGTTTCCGTGGCTGGTCAAAATAGTCCGCAGTCAAATGCTCTCCCGTTGCAAGCACCCATGCAAGAAGAGTACCACGGTTTGGCAGGAGAAAAAAGGCGTCCGGGAAGGGTCCCCGGCTGACCGGTCGGAAAACCGGCATGCCTTCGGGGAACCGGGATCCGGTATCCGGTAGTCCTGCTGCAGCGCCCGCGGAATCGTTCGCCCGGCCTTCTCCAGGGAGCGGATCCTTCCAGAAGCAGGGGTGGGTGGGAAGGAAGGAATTGCGATACAATAAAAGCCTGAGATGGCAGGCTTCCGCATGAGACGGCGGCCATGCCGAACGATATCCCATTCCTGAAATCATTGTGCCGCGGGGCGGCCTGAACGCAGGGGGCATGCCATGAAACCAGGGCTTGGGCAGCGGGCCGAGGAGCTCTTCCACGCCGCGCTGGAGCGATCGCCGGAATGCCGCCGAGCCTTTCTCGAGGAGGCCTGCGGCCCGGACGCCGGTTTGCGGCGGCGGGTGGAGGAGCTGGTTTCCGCGGAGGAGGGGGCTGGCAGTGTGCTGGAAACGCCGGCCCTGGAGTCTATCGCCCGTGCTTCCCGCGACAGCGAGGATCGGGAGCTCCCATCGGACCGGACCGGGCAGATCCTCGCCTTCCACTACCGTGTTCTGGAGAAGATCGGCGAAGGCGGCATGGGCCAGGTATATCGCGCTTACGATAGCAAGCTGGGACGGGAGGTGGCCATCAAGTTTCTGCCGCCCGAGTTTCGGAGCGATCGGGACCGATTGGCGCGCTTCCGGCAGGAGGCGCACATTCTGGCGTCTTTGAACCATCCCAACATCGGTGCAATTTACGGGCTGGAGGAATCCGGAGAAGCCGATTGCCTGGTGCTGGAGCTGGTGAAAGGGCGCACCCTCGCTGAACGTATTGCGGCCGGCCCGATCCCCACGGAAGAGGTGCTGCTCATCGCCCGGCAGATTGGCGAAGCGATGGCCGCGGCACACGGGCAGGGCATCATTCACCGGGACCTGAAGCCGGCCAACGTCATGATATCGGAAGGTGGCCGGGTGAAGGTTCTCGACTTCGGACTGGCCAGCCCTGTGGATGCCGTGGGGCCCGCCGCGGCACGGCCCCGTCCGGCTTTTGGGCTGGAGGAGGAGACCGTCGCCGGAACCATCGGCTACATGTCGCCCGAACAGGTGCGCGGGCTTTCGCTGGATTGCCGGACAGATCTCTTCTCACTCGGCGTGATTCTTTACGAGATGGTCACACGAAAACGCGCGTTCGCCGGCGGCTCGCTCGCGCAGATCGCCGATGCGATCCTGCACACCCCGGCTGGCGAAGGCAGCGACCGCCTGACACCCACCCGGCTGAAATCCATCATCGATAAGCTGCTGGCCAAGGATCCGGCGGATCGCTACCGCAACGCCGGGGCGGTCCTCCGGGATCTGAAGGAATGGGAGACTTCACGGGAGCGTGTGCGGCTCCTGCGAAAAGCGCGGAGGGTGGCCGGAGCCGTGGTGGTTCTGGCTGCTGTGCTTGCCGGCTGGTTCTGGCATGGAGTGTCACGCGAGCGGTGGGCCCTGCAGACGGCGGCGCCCGAGATTACCCGGCGGATCGAGGCCGGCGAATATGTCGGTGCAGCGGCCCTGGCCCGGCAGGCACGCGCCGTGCTGCCCGGAGATGCCACCCTGGAAAAGCTCTGGTTTCGATCCACCGGCGAAGTTTCGATTGCCACCGTGCCTGACGGCGCGGAGGTGTCCGTGCGGCCCTACCGGGGAGACCCGAACTCCTGGGAAGCTCTCGGCAGGACTCCTCTCCGTAAGGTCCGCCTGCCCCGGGATACCTATGTCTGGCGGCTGCGCCAGCCCGGGTTCACCTTTGCCTTTTTCATCGCCGAAGCGCTGGGCATGCCTCCGCCCGGTTTTCCGTCCGGGTCCAATGTAAACATGACCTCCTTTACCGCCCCCAACCTGGATGTTACCCTGCCGCTACGCCCCGCGGGGAGCGTTCCACCGGAGATGGTGGCTGTTCTGGGAGGAAGGACCGGCCTGGGGTATCCGTTCGACCAGGCCCCCGCGGTACAGGTGAACGATTTTCTCATCGACCGGCACGAGGTCACCAACGAGGAGTACAGGAAGTTTGTCGATGCCGGGGGGTACCGCAGGCAGGAGTTCTGGAAGCAGCCTTTTGTCATGGAGGGACGCGCCGTTTCCTGGAAGGAAGCCATCGCCCGGTTTCAGGATGCCACCGGTTGGTCCGGGCCTGCGACCTGGGCAAGGGGCGACTATCCGGAGGGTCGCGGGAAACATCCGGTGGCCGGAGTAAGCTGGTACGAGGCGGCGGCCTATGCGGACTTTGTGCACAAAAGCCTTCCCACAGCCTACCACTGGACCAGGGCCTCGCAGTCACCAGGCTATACTCCCCTGATCGTTTCCGGAAGCAACTTCAGCCTCGAAGGCACCCGGCCGGTGGGGAGCGCGGGATCCCTGAGCGGATTCGGCACCACGGACATGGCCGGCAACGTCAAGGAGTGGTGCTGGAACGAGACCGGAAAAGCCAGGAGACTGAACATGGGCGGCGGCTTCGGCGAGCCGAACTACATGTTCAACCAGGCGGACGCTCCATCCCCATGGGAACGCCGGACGAACTTCGGCTTTCGCTGCGTACGGCTCGACTCCCCGCCTGATGCGTCCGCAGCGGCGCCTGTCGAGGTCGCTCTTCGTGATTATGGCCAGGAGAAACCGGTCGCCGAGGAGATCTTTCGGGCCTATGCCGCCCTTTACGCCTATGATAAAACAGAGCTGAATGCCCGGGTGGAAGAGACCTATCCGATGGAAGTCTCGTTCTGCGAGAGGGTAACCTTCGATGCCGCCTATGGCCGCGAGCGAATCACCGCCTACCTTTTTCTGCCGAAAAACGCCTCCCCGCCGTACCAGGCGGTGGTTTATTTTCCGGGCATCTTCGCCTTTATGGACGACCGGCTCGATCTGGCCAACGTCGAAGACACCCGGGGCTTCCTGATGAAAAGCGGCCGGGCGCTGGTCTTTCCGGTATGCCAGGGCATGTATCAGCGCCGGGACGGCTTCGTGCCCGGCGGCAAAATTCCGCCGGTCCAGCGCCGCGACCACTGGATTGCCTGGGCCAAAGACCTGTCGCGATCACTCGACTATCTGGAAAAGCGCACCGACATCGACAGCGCAAAAGTGGCCTACTTCGGCGACAGCCTCGGCGGGATGTTCGGGGCTTTCCTGCCGGCCGTTGAGAAGCGGATCAAGGCGGCCATCCTGTCTTCCGGAGGTCTTCACAGTACCATCCAGTCTCTCCCGGAAGGGGACCCGTTCCATTTCGTGACCCGCGTGACCGTTCCCGTGCTCCTGCTGAGCGGCCGGTACGATGCCATTTGTCCCCTGGAGTCCACCCAGCGTCCGCTTTTCCGGTTGCTCGGCACGCCGGGCGGCGATAAAAAGCAGGTCATCTACGAGGGCGGCCACGGTGCCTTTCCCCGGCCGGACGCCGTTCGCGAATGCCTTGGCTGGCTCGACCGGTACCTGGGGCCGCCAAGGCATTAGACTTACGGCGTCGTTTCACGCCTCCCCCTTAACGGCTGGGATAGGCTTATTGTGCCCCCCCTGTCTTGGGAAACAGCTTTTTCGAGTGCCCGGTGATGATCACCGGTATATTCATGCCGTTGGCCAGGGTTACGGATGTGAAAACCTCAAAAAACTCTTCCGAGTTTCCCACGAACACGATATCGAGGGTCGCGGTGTTGATCAGGTTCTCCGAGCTGTCATAGCTTCGGACGGTTTTGGTGCCCGTACAGTCGGGATTCAGCGTATAGGTTCCGCGGAAGGTGACCCGGCTGACCGTTCCGTTGGAGACGCGGGTCTGCACCCCCCATAAATTGCCCGCGTTGTCGTAGGTGCTTCGGTTGACGGACGCAAAGGCCACCGCACCGCTCGGCAGTATTTGCGTTCCTGTCATGGTGGTGCCCCACGATCCGGCAATGCTGTTGTTGGAGCAGAAGCCTTCGCTTTGCGCAAACGATGCCGTGGCTACGCTCAGAATGAGTGCCGCGGCGCATAGGGCGGTCCGCACGATGTTACCTTTCATGGATGTTCTCCTTTCCGGCTGCAAACGGTTGTCTTTTTGTTCTTCTTCTATTATTACTATTCCGCGAAAGGGCGGGGGAAAGGTTAACGGGCAGGGCGCAATTGCGCTAAAATGGAAAGAAAATCATGGACCGGGATGCGCACGACATAACCGCGATGCTTACGGCCTGGAAGGACGGCGATGCGGGGGCACTGGACCGCCTGACCGATCGGGTGTACCCGGAGCTGCGGCGGATCGCCCGCCGGAACCTCCAACACCGGCGCGCCGGCCACAGCCTGGATTCCGCCGGATTAGCCAATGAGGCCTACCTCAAGCTGGTGCGCGCCGGAGGAATCGCCTGCGAAAACAGGGCTCACTTCCTGGCGCTGTGCTCCCAGATCATGCGGCGAATCCTGGTGGACCATGCGCGCCGTCGCCGTTTCGCCAAACGCGGAGGGGATGTCCCCCGCGTTCCGCTCGATGAGGTGCTGGTTGCCGCGGAATCGCGGGGCGTTGAAATTCTGGCCCTGAATGAGGCTCTCGATGCGCTGTCCCGAATCGACGACCCCAAGAGCCGCGTGATCGAGCTGCGCTATTTCGGAGGATTGAGCAACGAGGAAACGGCGGAGATCCTCGCGGTCTCCGTGGATACGGTGAAGCGCGACTTCCGGATGGCCCGGGCCTGGCTGCTCACCGAGCTTTCCGGCAAACGGGACGCAGCGGCGCCGTAGCGCCTGTGACGCGTTTCTTCCCGGTCGCCCTTTCGCTCTGCGAGCCTCGTCTTTTCGCAGGAATCTTCGTTCCGAGTGCAAGCTTCATACAGAGCGTCCTAAGTTGTTGCGCAACAAAACCTCTCGTATTCATCCACGAGAGGACTTTCCCGTTGTAGGGGCGTGCGGCGCGCGCCCTAAGGATATCCTGGTCAGACCCATTCTGCGAAAGAACCGTCCACCGTACGGTTGCGTCCTTCCTCGGAATATTCGGATAGCAAGCTTTTTGCATCGGGGCGCGCGCCGCACACCCCTTCGGGTGGCAAGTTCGTCCGGGAAAGGTACCCTAGACGGGACATGCCGCCCGATTTACGGGACCAATTTCTTGGCAAGCTCTTGTCGTGTCGGGGCGCGAAAATAGCCTTGGCCTTAGTATTTTTTGGGGAGGCGGCTTCCAGAACGGAGACGGCTCGGAACCGCGCTATGACGGCGAAAATTTGGCACGCCGGGGAATGGTGGCCGTGACCCTAAATTACCGGACCAATATTTTCGGCTTCTTCTCGCACCCGGAGCTGACCCGCGAGTCTCCGCACCGCGCCTCCGGCAACTACGGCCTGCTGGACCAGGTCGCGGCGCTCGACTGGGTGAAGCGGAACATCGCCGCCTTCGGGGGCGATCCGAAGCGGGTGACGATTACCGGGGAGTCCGCGGGCTCCATATCGATCAGCGTCCTGATGGCTTCTCCGCTTTCCCGGACGCTGATTGCGGGAGCCATCGGAGAGAGCGGCGCGATGTTTTCCAGCCTGCCGCCCCGCCCGCTGGCGGAGTCGGAAGAGAACGGAGCAAAGTTTGCCGCCGCCGCCGGCTCCCTTGCGGCTTTGCGGAAAATGACCGCGGAGCAGATCCAGGAAGTGATGGCCAGGGGAAAGGGATTCCGCTTCTCGACGGCTCTGGACGGATATTTTCTGCCCCGGAGGCTGAAGGAAATTTTCCAGGCCGGGGAGCAGAGCAAAATCCCGCTTCTGGCCGGCTCCAATTCGGAGGAGGCCGGGGCCCGCGCGGTTCTGGGGGCGGCGGAGCCCACGATTGCCAACTTTTCGGAAGCGGTGAAAAGGCTTTATGGAGAGCGCGCCGGGATCGTCCTGAAAGCCTATGCGCCATCCAGAGCGGAGGAGGTAACCGCTGCGGCCACCGATCTGGCCAGCGATCTCTTCATTGCCCACAGTACCTGGAAATGGACCGAGCTGCATGGGAAAACCGGCGGGAAGCCGGTCTGCCGCTACCTGTACGCGCATCCGCGGCCCCGGTTCCTGGGCAATGCGGCCGGTCCGGCACCGCCGCCCGCCGCCGGACCGGCGCCGGGCGCGCCGCGGGGCGCGGCCCACCCGGCGGAAATCCAGTATGCCATGGGAAATCCCGGGCTCGATCCACGCTATGCCTGGGGCCCGGAGGACCACCAGGTATCCCGGATTCTGCAGGCCTATTTCGTGAACTTTATCCGCAAGGGAAATCCGAACGGCAAGGGCCTTCCGAAGTGGCCGGCCTATCAGGAGAAAGGCGGCTATCAGCGGATGCGTGTGGATGGGGTCTCCCAGGCAGGGCCGGAGCCCAGCCGGCAGCGCTACCTGGCACTGGACCAGGCCGCCGAGAAACCTTGAATGGCCGGGAAATTGTCCGGTACGACTGCCTTGCCGGTTGGGGCCGAAAGGGGCGCTTCGGAATATTCCTGTCCTGCCATTAACCCGGGGACCTAAGGTCTGAGCACCAGCGGCAGGAAGAGATTGTTGCTGTCGAGCATGCCGGTAGTGACCTTGGTGCCGGTTATCCCGGAAACATTGCCGACCGCATCCCGGACGCCGACATAGATTTGATCGCCGGGCTTGGCGGAAACCGTGGCGGTATAGGAATAGGGCTGCCATGGGGCACCGGCCAGGTCGGGGCTGGTGCCGATTTTCATGTCCGCCACACCGCTCCCCCCGAGCTGGTCTTCCGCCAAAATCCGAAGGGTGACCGTCGAGGAAGCCGATTCCGCAGCTTCGGCTCTCCGGGAGGAGCCGGCGGCCACCGAAACGGTCGGGGGCAGCGGATCGTAGACGATATCGTCGCTCAGATTCAATCCGTAGCACATCGGCTGCCCGCTGCTGTCGAACATGCGCATATATACCAGCAGGGTCACGATGCGGGTGCCCAGGTCCGAAAGGGTCCAGGAGAAGGCGGACTGGTAGGGAATCACTTTGGCGTGAGCGAATCCGGCGTCGTTGCTGACCATCATCTCTTTCACTCCGACCGTGCTGGAAAAGATCTGCACCTGCCGCTGGCCGGTGTAGGGCGCTCCGTTGTTGATGGTGATCGTACAGGGGAGGAGATTCAATACTCCGATCACAAAAGGATAGAGCGAGGACAGGGAATCGACTTTGCCGGTGATGATGTTCGCGCCGGTGTCGAGCGCCGTGGTGACATCCTTCCACTTGCCGTTTTCGTAGTGCAAGAGACGCAGGGAGGCCTCGGATACTCCGGCCGCGGCAACATCCGCTTCGCTGTAGGGGAACTGCACGAGGGCAGAGGAAAACAATGCCTGGGCCGAGGAGGAAGGGCTGCCTCCGGTAGCGGCGGCGCTGAGCGCATAGCTGGTCCGAAGCAGGGTGAAATCCTCCGGCGTCGACCCGGGTGGCACGATGGAAACGACAGCCGAAAGCGAGCCGTCGGCCCACAGGTCGTTGAAGATCACCTGCACGGTCCCGGCGTGCGTGCTCAAAGGGACCGTCACCGGGGGGCGAGGCGGCTTGGGGGAAGCGAATGCCACGGTAACCGGCGGGGCGGACAAGTCGTTCTCGACCACCGTAAGGGTTGCCGAAGCCGGAGAACCGGGAAAGGCGTTGACCGGGTTGCTCAAAGCGAGGAGTACGGTTTCGCTGAACTCCATGAGCGTAGTGTCGTCCAGGACGGCAACCTGGAATGTCTTGCCGGTTTCGCCGGGTGAAAAATTCAAGGTGCCGGCGGCGGACTGGTAGTCGCTTCCCGCCGTCGCCGTTCCGTTGGACGTGCTGTACCCGACGGTGATGGTCTGCGGGGAAGGAGCGCTCAGGCTTACGGTGATGGGGATGCTGCCATCCGCTTCGCCCGCGCTGAAGGCGGACGAGCTGAACTGCACGGCAGGCCCGTCGTTGTCCAGAATGGTCAGAGAGGCCGTCGGGGGCGAGCCCGGATCGGCGCGGGTCGGGCCGCTCAAGGTCAGAGAGAGCGATTCGTCCAGCTCATCCGCCGAGTCGTCGATGATCGAAACGGAAAAGGTTTTGGCGGTTTCCCCGGGGCTGAAAGTCAACGTGCCGGAGGAAGCGGCAAAATCGCTGCCGGCCAGGGCCGTCCCGTTGGAAGAGCTATAATCGACGGTAACGATCTGCACCGAAGGATAGCTCAGCTGCACGGTAAGAGAAGCGCTTCCGGCCGATTCCGGAACACTGTAGGAGGATGGATGGAAAAAAACCTGCGGCCCGTCGTTGTCCAGGATGGTCAGCAGGGCGGCTGCAGGAGAACCCAGCGCCGCGGTAGCGGATACGCTGCTCAAAGTGAGCTGGACGGTTTCATCGGTCTCGTCGAGGCCATCATCGACGAGGCCGACCGCAAACGACCTGGTGGTATCACCCGGGATGAAGGTCAGCGTGCCGGAAGTTGCGGCATAGTCGGCTTCCGCGACCGCCGTCCCGTTGCCGGTCGCATATTGGACGGTAATCGTCTGCGGGGAAGCGGCCGTCAGATCCACATAAATGACCGCGCTGCCGGCACCTTCGCCCGCGCTGAAGCCGGAAGACCGGAACCGCACCGCCGGCCCGTCGTTGTCGGTGATGGTCAGGACCGCTGCGGAGGGCGCTCCCAGCGTAGCGTTTCCCGGGCTGCTTAAAGTAAGGTTTACGGTTTCGTCGGTCTCGTCCAGCGAATCGTCGGCGATCGAAACGGGGAAGGTCTTGCTGGTTTCGCCCGCGGCAAAGGTCAGCGTGCCGGATGTGGCCGTATAATCGCTCCCGGCGGCGGCCGTGCCGTTTGCGGTGGCGTATTGCACGGTTACCGGCAGGTTGTAGGCTTTGCTTAATTGGACGGTCATGGTAACCGAGCCGGCCGCTTCGCCGGCGGAGGTGGCCGCCTGGCTGAACGTAACCTCCGGCTTGCCGAGGGCTGCGGTTACCTCGCTGGAAAACCAGGACTCATTGCCGTCGGTCCAGTCGGCGGTGCCGTCTGCGGAAGAGTCGATGGCGGTCACCGCAATGTACCACCCGGTAGATGCCAGTCCGCTTAAGGTGTGGCCGGTCACATGGCCGACCGTTACGGAATTGGCGTACGGGTAGCCGGAATCCGTGTCGTAATAGATTTTATATCCGGCGACATCCGACTCCGGGTTGGCCGTCCAGGCGAGGACTACGTCATTGCCGCTGACTGTCGCCTGAACACCGATCGGTCGGGATATTGGGGCAGCTGAGGAGGGGGAGTTAAGGAAGCCGGATGAGTCCACGGCTCCATAGCTGATGTCGTCGAAATAATCGAATATTTTACTTGCAATCTGAGTTAGGTTCGTTGTGTCCCAGAAATTGCTTTTTGCCGCAATCGGTTTAGCTGTACGATTTTCGATGGTGTAGGTGCTGTTCCGTAAAAAGTTGTTGTTGGTCTCAATCGATACCGTATTGGCTCCCGTCAAACGGATCGCCGTAGCAAAATCCACAAAGGTCGAATTGGAAACGACTAAGCTGCCCATTGAACAATTATAGATACAACCAGAAAACTGAACACCCACACCAGTGCCTTGACCAATGAAACTGGAAGCGGTGATGGATCCGCTACCAAAAGACAGACCCGGAGTAGAATTAAACGAAAAAATACTGTTGTTTATTTGCATGATGGCCGAAGGTAGATTTACCGACGAATTGATTAGCTTCGAGTAGGAAAATTTGACTGGTCCGCCCTCCCTTCCTTCCACTAGGGAATCGAATAAAGTGCTGTTCCGGATGTCGAAATTGGCACCGCAGCAACCAAGCTGGAATTGGGTTTTGCTCGCGGTCGTGTTGTCGAGGATTATGCCGTAGTTGTAGGAGTCGGATAGAACGGTGGAGCTGGAAATGTTGGAATTCCTGATTTCTATCGGTTCGCTGTTCGGGTATTGGCCTGTGACGTTGGCGGAAGTGATGGTGGATCCGTCCAATATTAGCTTGGCTGAGGTTCCATAGCCTCCGGTGCGGACTTCAGCATTGCTGACCTGCAGTTGGGAAACAGTCAAAGTTCCCGTGCAGGCATTGCCCGGATTGAATTCCCCACCGCCGCTGCCCACCATGATCGCTCTTAAGGCATCTGCCATAACGATATGGCTGATTTGGGAATCGGAGAGATTGGTGCCTTCAAATTTCAGCATGGTAGCTCCGGACGAGGTCGTCGGTGTGGACGAAACAAAACGAATGGGAGCCATGCTCGTTCCGTTGGCGATAAGCGTACCTTTGATAAGAATCTGATACGCTCCGGTAAAGCGAATCACAACCCCAGCCTCAATCGTCAGAGTTGCTCCCGAGGCGACTTGAACGCTGCCTACCACATCATAAGGGCTGTTGGCCAGCGTCCAGGTGACGTTGCTGAGATAATTGCCGCTGACATCTGTAGCTGCCGCGGAGCAGGGAAAAAATAAGATCGGGAAAGCAATCAACAGTATGGATCGAATCCATGCAGAAAGGCGATGAGAAACACCTCTACGCCGCGTGGAAGAGTATTTCAAAACTAAAATCCTGGCTCGAATGACTTTAAGAACTTTCATGCAAGGAATTCCCAGCCTCAGAAAAAAGAGGATTTATCGTTTGATGTCTAAAACCGCGAGCCTTTCTGATTTAAGGCAATGTCTGGAATTATATGGGATCGTACGGACCGGATAAAGAGACAAAGTCAGACAAAGTCTGACAGAATCATCCGTCTTTCTTTTTTTCTAATCTCTTTTGATTAGAATGCTTATTTTTGTCTGACCCTGGTAGCGCAATTTAACAAGAAGGAAGGTGCGGTGAGCGTGAATTGCAAAGCGAAGTGCATGGCGTGGGCTCTGGTGATGCTCCTGGTTTTGCCGGCCGGATTCCTGGCCGGCCAGAACAGGGCCGATGATCTGCAGAGCGGCTTTCAGACTCCTCCGGACAGCTCCCGGCCGAGGGTCTGGTGGCACTGGATGAGCGGGAATATAACCAAGGAAGGGATCAAAGCCGATCTGGAGTGGATGAAGCGCTCCGGCATCGCCGGCTTTCAGAATTTCGACGCCGGGCTGAATACCCCGCAGATCGTCGAGAGGAGGCTGGTGTACATGACCCCCGAGTGGAAGGAAGCCTTCCGCTACGCCGCTACCCTGGCCGACCAGCTGGGGCTGGAAATGGCCATTGCCGGGTCCCCGGGCTGGAGCGAAAGCGGCGGCCCCTGGGTGACGCCCGCCCAGGCGATGAAAAAATTTGTCTGGAGCGAGACCCTCGTGGAAGGCGGCCAGCCTTTCCGCGGCATCCTGCCCAGGCCGCCTTCGGTGGCCGGGCCTTACCAGAACCAGACCGGTGGCCGGGGATTTGCCGGCATGGGAGGCGGCGCCCCCGCACCGCCTCCCGAGTTCTATGCCGACAGCGCCGTGGTGGCCTGCCGCCGCGCCGAAGCGGAGGACCGCCTGGCGGCTGTCCCCCCCAAGGTGAGCGCCAGCGGAGGCAGCTTCACCCTGCAGGACCTCACCGATGGCGACCTGGCCAAAACGACTCTGCTGCCCTCCGCCCCGGTCGACCAGAAAGCCTGGATTCAGGTTGAGTATCCCACGCCCCAGACGATCCGCGGCCTTACCTGGGTTACCGCTGCGGCAGGGCGCGGGTTCGGTCGATCTGCCGGGCCCAGCAACCAGGCGCTGGAAGCCGGCGACGACGGGCAGCAGTTCCGGACCGTGGCCGAAATCCCGGTCGGAGCCAGAACGATGGCTCTGCCGCCCGTAACGGCCCGTTTTTTCCGCATCACCGTGCTGACCACGCCGCCGCCGGCCGGACGGGGGGGGATTCATGGGGTTCGGCCCCGCGTCCTCCTCGCGCCAGCCGGCGCCCCCGGCGGGAACGCAGGTCGCGGAACTTGTGCTGCACGCCGTTACCCCGGTCAACCGGTTCCAGGACAAGGCCGGCTTTTCCGCGGCGACCGGCATTTACGACATGGCCACACCGGCCGTTCCCGAGGCCGACGCCATCCGTAAGGAAGAGGTGATCGACCTGACCTCGCGGATGCGCCCCGACGGGACCCTGGAATGGACCCCGCCCCCCGGCCGCTGGACGGTCATCCGGCTGGGCTGCAGCCTGACCGGGGCCCGTAACAATCCGGCCAGCCCGGAGGCCACCGGCCTGGAGGTCGACAAGCTGAGCAAGCCGCATGTCAAAGCCTACTTCGACAACTATCTCGGCCAGTACCAGGACACGGTGGGCGAACTCATGGGCCGGCGCGGACTGCAGTACATGATCACCGACAGCTGGGAAGCCGGCGTGCAGAACTGGACCGACGACATGTTCGCCGAGTTTGCCCGGCGCCGCGGCTACGACCTGCGCCCCTGGATTCCGGCCCTCACCGGGCGGGTGGTGGGCAGCGCCGAAGCCAGCGACCGCGTGCTCTGGGATTTCCGGAAGACGATCGCCGATCTGACCGTGGAAAATCACTACGACCAGCTGACCGCGCTGCTTCGCGAGCGGCAAATGGGCCGCTACACCGAGTCCCACGAGAGCGGCCGCGCCTTTATCGCCGACGGCATGGAAGTGAAGCGCAACGCCGACATACCCATGAGCGCCATGTGGACCGCCGGCCCCAATCAGAACACGGAGCGGTACGACGCCGACGTCCGCGAGTCGGCCTCGGTAGCCCACATTTACGGGCAGAACCTGGTGGCCGCCGAGTCGCTGACCGCCGGTTCCGGCGCCTGGAGCTTTTCCCCGGAAACGCTCAAGCCGACCGCCGACCGCCTGCTGGCCATGGGCCTGAACCGCTTCGTCATCCACACCTCGGTCCACCAGCCGGTCAACGACAAAATTCCGGGACTGGGGCTCGGGCCCTTCGGGCAGTGGTTCACGCGGCATGAAACCTGGGCCGAGCAGGCCAAGGTCTGGACCACCTACCTGGCGCGGAGCTGCTACCTGCTGCAGCAGGGCCGGTTCGTGGCGGACATCCTTTATTTTTACGGGGAAGACAGCAATGTGACCGCGCTGTTTGCCGGCCGGTCGCCGGAAATTCCCGCCGGTTACAATTTCGACTACATCAATGCCGACGCCCTCGAGAGCCGGCTGTCGGTCGCCGACGGCCGGCTCGTAACCCCAAGCGGGATGAGCTACCGTCTTCTGGCCCTGGACCCCAACAGCCGCCACATGTCTCTTTCGGTGCTGCGCAAGATCCGCGATCTTGTCCAGGCCGGTGCTGCCGTGGTGGGGCCGAAGCCTGTCGACAGCCCCAGCCTGCGGGACGACCCGGCGGAGTTCAAAGCCATGGCTGACGCGCTTTGGGGCGGCGCGACCGGCAAGGGGAAAGTCTACGGGGGGCAATCGGTGGCCGAAGCGCTCGCGGCCCTGTCGCTGGCCCCGGACTTCAACTATGGCCGGCCGCAGGGAGATACCCGGCTCTTCTTCGTGCACCGCCGCCTGAAGGATGGAGATCTCTACTGGGTGAACAACCGCAATGCCCGCGCCGAAGTCCTGGAGGCCGGCTTCCGCACCGCGGGGAAGGCGCCGGAGATCTGGCATCCCGACAGCGGCCTGGTGGAGCCCGCCGCCTACCGGACCGCCGAGGGGCGCACCCTCGTGCCGCTGCGGCTGGAGCCCAACGATGCCCTGTTTGTGGTCTTCCGCGGACCGGCGGCCGCTCCTTCCCGCAGCCTGGCGGTGCAGACCGAAGCGGTGCTCGCGGCCCTCGAGGGCAGCTGGGACCTGTCCTTCCAGGAAAACCGCGGCGCGCCGGCGAAAATCGTGCTGGAGGCGCTGAGCCCCTGGAACGAACACCCGGATGCCGGGGTGCGCTATTTTTCGGGAACGGCCGCCTATCGCAGGACCCTGGCAGTGCCGGCCGGCTGGCAGAAGGCCGGGACGAAGCTCTGGCTGGATCTCGGCGATGTGAAAAACATTGCCGAGGTTTCCCTCAACGGCCAGCCGCTGGGAACCTTATGGAAGGCGCCTTTCCGGGTGGAGATCACCCCGGCGGTGAAGGCCGGCGACAATCTGCTCGAAATCCGGGTGACCAACCTGTGGGTGAACCGCCTGATCGGCGACCAGCAGCCCGACGCCGGCCGGAAGTTTACGTACACCGCACAGCCGTTCTACCGGGCCGATTCGCCCCTCCTGCCTTCCGGCCTGCTGGGACCGGTGCACATCGTGCGGACGGCATTGGGGTCCGGCCAGGCGAACTGACCGTCGCCATCGCGAAATAAAGTCGCAGGCCGGGAATACCCTGACTGCTTCTTTCTGCCTTCCTTGTCTTCCGGTCTTCCTGTGAAATGAAAAGGTTCACAGGAAGAAAGGAAGACCGGGAAGAAAGGCGAAGGGGCCTGCGGCGTGGAGATGGCGGCCATTTTTTAAGATGGCCCGGGAAAAGTCGCACGCTCGTGCGGATGCCCTTGTCCCGGTCTGGCCCTAATGGCTTTCCGGCGCCTGGCCGAGAGGCAGGCGCAGATCGAACCAGAACAGGCTCCCCTCGCCGGGTGCGCTGCGGTAGCCGGTTTCTCCTCCCATCAGCGACACCAGACGCTTGCAGAGCGCCAGGCCCAATCCCATGCCTTCGTACTTGCGGGAGAAGGAGCTGTCTCCCTGGGAAAAAATCTGATACAGATCGGATCGCATGGCCGGGTCGATTCCGATCCCCTGGTCCTGCACCTCGAATCGCACTCTCACATGCCCCGGATGGGAACCGATCTGGCGTATCCGCAACGTGATTCGGCCCTCCTCCGAAAATTTGACGGCATTATCGAGCAGCACGCCCCACACCTGGTGCAGTCGTACCGGATCCCCTTTCAGCCAGTCCGGAAGAAAGGGATCGATCTCGCATGCCAATAGCAGCCCTTTTGCCCTGGCGCGTTCCTGGAAGGCATTCTCCAGGTTTTGCGCCAGTCCGGCCAGGGAAAAATCGATCGATTTGATCTGTATTTCTTCCGCCTGGCTGCTGGCGTAGTCGAGCATCTGGTTCAGCAGCCCCAGCAGGTGCCAGGACGCTTCCTTCAGATCGGAGAGGCGCCTTCGGCCAGGTTCGCTCAGGGCTTCCTGCTCCAGTAGTTCCTGGTTGCCGAGGATGATGTTCATAGGGGTGCGCAGCTCGTGCCCCACAACCGCCAGGAAGGCGCATTTAGCCCGGCTGGCGCTCTCCGCGGCATCCCGGGAGGCCTCCAGCTCCCGGGTCCGGGCGTGGACCAGCTCTTCCAGGTGATGGCGGTGCTGCGCCAGTTCCAGGTGCAGCCGGACATGGGTGCGCACCACCTCGGGATGGATCGGTTTTTGAATGAAATCCGCACCCCCCGCGGCTAAGGCCTTGAGTTCGCTTTCCGGCTCCGTTTTGGCCGTCAGAAAAAGAATGGGGATATTCCGGGTGGCCTCGTCGGCCTTCAGTTCGGCGCACACTTCAAAGCCGTCCTTGCCGGGCATCATGATATCCAGCAGGATCAGGTCGGGTCGGTTGATCCGCGCGCTCTTCCAGGCTTGCATGCTGTCGGCGGTGGCCACCAGCTCATAGTCGTCCTTGAGCGCGAAATACAACACCTCCAGGTTTTCCGGGGAATCGTCGACCATCAGGATGGTTGGTTTTTTCATGGGTCTAGTCCTCCCGTTGCCTGATATCCAGGTCGGTGTATACTTGCGCCAGGTGCTTCCGGGCGCCTTTGAAATCGTATTTTTTGATCCGCTCCCGCATGGCTTGTACCGATTCGGAGACAGGCAGCATCTGCTGCAGTCCGGCGAGCTTTTCGATCACACTCAGCCGGTTCCTGCTCAGCAGATCTTCGATTTCGGCCAGCAAGGGCGCCAGCTGTTCCCGGTCAACGGCCTGCTTTTCCTGCGGCGCCTCCCGGCCCGGCGGGTCGGTTCCCTCGCCCGGCAGCGGAACGCCGGCCGGCTGCCAGCGG
The DNA here is from genome assembly GCA_903847975.1 of uncultured Acidobacteriota bacterium. Taxonomy (GTDB): domain Bacteria; phylum Acidobacteriota; class UBA6911; order CAINFC01; family CAINFC01; genus CAINFC01. The sequence continues at coordinate 27,714 of CAINFC010000079.1, forward strand.
CCTATTTGCTCGAGGAGAATGTTCATGTCGACCGGCTTGGACAGGTAACCGTCAAACCCTTCGCCGAGAATCATGTCCCGTTCTGCGGGCATGGCCCGGGCCGTCAGGGCCAGGACCGGCACGCGCTGCCGGCCCTCCTTTTCCGCCTGCCGGATCCGGCGCAGCGTCTCGATCCCGTCCATTCCCGGCATCTGGATATCCATCAGGATCAGCTCGGCCCCCGTCTCTCCCCATTTCTGCAGGGCATCCTCTCCGCTGGGAGACTCGACTACCGTGTGGCCGGCCATGCGCAGCATGCGGGCGGCCACCTGCCGGTTGATTTCATGATCGTCGACCACCAGAATCCGCATCGGCATGCCGGGCCGGGGGAAGGGAACGGGCACCGCCCTCTTTGGTTCGCCTCTTTCGGCCGTCCTTTCCCTTAAGGCAAAGGGCACTTCCAGGGTAAAGGTACTGCCCGCGCCCGGCTTGCTTTCCACCCGGATCTGTCCGCCCATCAGCTCTGCCGTACGCCGGCAGATCGACAGCCCCAGGCCCGTCCCCCCGTACCTGCGGGTCGTCGAGCTGTCGGCCTGAGAAAACGGCAGGAAAATGTTTTCCAGAAGATCCGGGGGAATTCCGATTCCGCTGTCGGCTACACCAATCCGCAGCCAAACCCGGCTTCCAGACCGATTCTGCACCGCCGCCGAGATGCGGATTTCCCCGCGGTGGGTGAATTTGACGGCATTTCCCAGCAGGTTGAGCAGGATCTGCTTCAACCGCAGCGGATCGCCGACCAGGGTATCCGGCACCTCGGCGGCGATATCCATGATCATGCGGAGCTCCTTGGCGTGAAGCTGTGGCCTCAGGTTTTGGACCACCTCCGTAATGCCGGCCTTCAGGCTGAAATCGCAACTTTCCAGCTCCATCCGGCCCGACTCGATCTTGGCGAGGTCGAGGATGTCGTTGATCAGCGACAGCAGGTTGTGCGAGGAGGTCTGCAGTACCTGCAGGCATTCCTTCTGATCCGGAGTCAATGCAGTATTTTCCAGAAGCCGGGCCATCCCCATGATGCCGTTTAAAGGGGTACGGATTTCGTGGCTCATATTGGCCAGAAAGACGCTCTTGGCCACATTGGCCGCCTCGGCGGCCCTGCGGGCTTCTTCCATTTCCTGCTCGTGTTTTATCCGCTCGGTGATGTCATGGACAACACTCACGATGCAAGTCTGCCCCGAATAATGGATTGCGGCTGCCTTGGCCTCTACATGCATGACCTGTCCCCGGGAATCCAGATGATCAACCTTGATCGCCGCCCTTCCGTCCCGGAGAACGGACGCGATCCGCTCCGGTATGAGCGCAGCGTTTCCCGGTGTATTGATGTCGGCGAGGGTCCTTTTCAGAAACTCCTCTTCCGAATACCCATAATGAAGGCAGGCCTGCCGGTTGGCTGCAAGAATCCTCCCTTCCGGGCTTAGTATAAAGATGGAATCGCCGGCATTGTCGTAGATCATCCGGTAGCGCTCCTCGCTGATGCGCAGCTCCGCGGTCCGCTCCGCCACCATTCGCTCCAGGTCCACATTGAGGGATCGGATTTCCTTCTCCGCCTGCTTACGGTCGGAAATATCGAAGACTGCTCCTTCCATGCGCAGCGGGAGGCCGTCTTCCCGGAAAAAAAAGCGGCCCAGCGCGGAGATCCAGTGCACGGAACCGTCCGGCCAGAGAATTCGATATTCGACCTGATAGTCCCGGCGCTGCTCCATGGCACGGTTCAAGTCTGCCACGGTGGGCTCGCGGTCCTCCGGGTGGAGCGTGGCCAGCCAGTTTTCATAGCAGGATTCCATCTCCGGCGGCACTCCCCAGATCCTGCGGTAGGAGTCCGACCAGAGGATCCGGTTGGAAACCATATCCCAGTGATAGGTGCCGATCCGTGCGGCATCGATCGCCAGGCGCAGCCGCTCCTCGCTCAGTCGCAGATCCAGCTCGGCCTGCTTCTTTTCGGTAATATCCAGGGTGGTGCCGATGTAGCTGGTCAGTTTTCCGGTGGAGTCGAGTTTGGGAAAGCAGCGGTCATGAACCCAGCGGATGCTCCCGTCCGGGCGGAGGATCCGGTGCTCGCATTCGAAATGGGAAAGGTTTCGGATTGTCTCTTGAAAGGCCCGCGATACGGGCTCTTTTTCATCGCCGGGGAGATATTTTTGCAGGATCTCTTCATAGGAAGGTGCCGGACCCTGCGGGTCCAGTCCGAAAATACGGTACTGCTCTTCCGACCAGACCGGCTGCCCGGTTTCCACCTGGTATTCGAAGGATCCGAGGTGGGCGATTCTCTGCCCCTCATTCAGGATATTCTGAACTTCCCTCAGAGCCTGCAGCTGCCTGTGGTGATCGGTCCGATCGTTGAGATAGCAGTAATAAAACGCAGGCATTCCATCCGGGCCGGAAGCCAGGTGGACCAGCAGCTCCACCGGCACGCGGCGGCCGTCCTTGCGGATATATTCTTTTTCGTATCGAACCGGTTGGCCCGTGCGGTGCAGCTCGGCAAGTTTATTCTTTTCCAGCTCCCGCCATTCCGGCGGGGTCAGGTCCTTATTCCAGTCCACCTGTTCCAGCTCCTCTTTGGAATATCCGACCAGCTGCTCGAAGGCTTCATTACACAGGGAGAGGCTTCCATCGGGCTTGCCGAGGCCGAAAGGCTGCGACGAATTCCGGATGAAGTCGGCCAGCCTTTCGTTCTCTTTCTGGATTTCCGTCAGGGAGCTTTGGGCTTTCCGGAGATCCGAAACATCCAGGTGGGTTCCCACGATGCGGATGATTTTGCCGTCCGAAGGCCGCCGCACAGGATAGCCCCGGGAGAGGATCCGGAGGTAATGACCTTCCTTGTGGCGGAGGCGGAACTCGATCTCGTAGTCCCTCTCCCCCTTCAGCGCGGCGTCCACGATCTGCAGAGAGGGCTCCCGGTCTTCGGGATGGAGCAGCCGCAGCCAGGCATCGGCATGATGCTCGATCTCGTCTTCCCGGTAGCCGAGCATCTCCTTGTATCGCGGCGAGTACCAGACCTCGCCGGTTTCCACGTTCCAGTCCCACACGCCTTCCCGCGCCGCTTTCACGGCCAGGTCAAACCGCTCCTCGCTCTTGCGCAGGGATTCCTCGGTCGTCTTGCGGGCGGTAATGTCCTGAAAGTGAACGCACAGCCCTCCCCCTTTCAGGGGGAAAAACCGGTTGTGAAACCAGCGTCCCCAGGGTTCATAGAGGATTTCAAAATCCCGTACCTTCCCGCCGCAGGCGCAGCGGACATCCTGTTCCAGGCTGGTGCCAAGGGCCTCGGGGAAAACATCCCAAATCAACCGGCCGACGGCTTCCTCGCGGGACAGCCCGAGAATGGCCTCCGCGTTTTTGTTCAGGTAAACGAATTGCAGCTCCGCATTGATGAGCAGGAACCCGTCCCCGATGCTTTCCAGCATGGAGAGCATCAGCTCCTCGGGCGTCTGCAGCCGGTCGGAAAAAGAAAAGAGTCTTGGGGAGTCCTGCTCCGACTTCATAACTACCATCCTTTATACATAAGTGGGTGCGGTGATCATATCCGCAGAAAGTGCGGTTGGCAAAGGATGGAAACGGTTTTTTTTCACGGACCGGTTCCGCCGGCTTTAGCGCAACGATAAGGCGCGAAGCGCGCCAACCCCTGGCTTGCGATCCGGAACCCCTTTGGACTTCCATGATTTCTGACGAAGGTGCAAAAAGTCCCCGCTTCCCGCCGACAGGTCTTTTCGCTTTTCTTCCCGTTCTACCTTTCTTCCTGTAAGCATTATCTCTTCACAGGAAGACAGGAAGATCAGGAAGAAAGAAACCACCCATGTATTTCGGGTGGGGAAAGGAACTTTTTGCGGCGGCATCATTCCAGTTCGGGCCGCAGGAAGGATTTGCCGCTTACCGGGCGGCTTAATATTTCCAATCTTTTTGGTTAGAATTTCAGGGACTTACGGGAACACTTTTATTCAAGTTTTTTCAAGCGGGCTCAGGCCCGACAGGGGGGACGATGCGATTTCAGGGGCGCCGGAAAGTTCTTTTCATCTTAGCTCTTGCCTGCCGGATCGGGGCCGCGTCCGGGGAAGCCGGGTCGGGCCGCCCGCCGGCCGCCGCCGGTTTGCCGCCCTGGCAGACGTTTGCCGGCCAGGCAGGTCCCGCCCCGGTCCTGGAGTCCGAAACCGTCGAAGGATCCAGGGGGCAGGCCGTGAAGGTGGCCGGCAGGACCTCCGTTCCAGCCACCCAGGTCCGTCTCGTCTGGCTCTACAACGATTTGACCCGCACCGCCGCTATGGTATCCGTTTCCGCCGGGGGAGCATTCTCCGCCGCCCTGACGGTCCCCTTCGACGCCGAGGCCGGGCAGGTGCAGATCTGCGCGGCCGCCGCCGGGGATGAAAAAGCGCGCTTCGGCTGCATTCCTTTTCTGGTGCGCGAGTCGGCTCCGGGAAGCATCACCGCATCGATTCCGGGTAGCTTCGCGGGCGCACCTGCGGACGATTCCGCCCGGCTGATGCTGCTCGACCGCTCCGGGATGCCGGTGATGGAAGCCCGGTCGACCAACCGGGGCAGTCTGGTGGTCTCCGAGCTCCCCGCAGGCTTCTACCAGCCGTCGGTGATCGGCCCGGTGGACGGCGAAATCCGGTACGATCCCGTCTTTCTGCGGCCCGACGAGGACCTGGTCCTGACGGCCAGGCCGGCCGAAATCTTTCCGCCGGCGACCGCCCAGGGCTGCGATCCGAACCGGAGGGACGTGATTATCAGCCAGGTGGGCATGACCCCTTCGACCCGGACCTCCTCGGCATCCGAGTGGAAGGAGGCCGGGATCGACGTCTGGCCGGACCGCCTGGATGCCTCGCCGGAATTCGACTTCGGCGTTTACCTGACCGGCGTGGCCCTGAAGGGCCGGCTGCGCGTGGGAACCCAGGTGACGGGCAACACCTTTGAGAGGCCGCCCACCTACGAACTGGTTTCCCCGGACGGAAAAACCAAAATCCCGGGAGAAATGGCTGCGACGCAGGAAAAGCACGTGTTTCAGGCGGACATCAACCTGGGGGATTCCAAATTCACCGACGGGCTGTGGAAGCTTTTTATCTATCCGCGCAGCCTGACCTACACCTACTGCCCGGCGGTCAAAACGCTGCGCTTTGTGGGCGACCCCATGAAGAGCCCGGTCTTCCGCCAGGGCGGCAGCTCCGCGACCGCCTGGAACGCCGCCGAGCAGCGCTACGAGTTTCGCGGTACCATTCCCCGCGGACTCGATTTTCTGCCGCTGCGCTATCCCAACCCTCCGCCCGACCTGCCCCTTCTCGGAGAGGTGCGCAACGAGCTGGATGCCGGCCTTTTCCTGGAAGGCATAATCACCCTGGACTACAAGATAACCTTCCAGGCACTCAATGCCAAAGCGTATGTCAAGCTTCTGAGCCAGGAGGTCTACGGCAAGGAGCGGGACATCCGCCCCAAATGGATGAACGGGGTTACCTATGACCCCGATAATCCCGGCTCCCTGCAGGTCGACGTGGGGCCCATTTCCCTGTATCGCCTGAACTGGGAAACCAATGTTTTTCGCGGCGTGCTGGCGTCCTATTTCGGAATCGTCACCGTGAATGCCGGGGTGAGCGTCGGGGTGAACGGCGAGCTCAGCCTGAGCGCTACCATCTGGCCGCTCAAGCCGGGGGCCGACCTGGTGCTGACGCCGTACATACAGCCCTGGCTGGCGGTGAGCATCTGGGTCGATCTGCTGATGGGGCTGGCCAGCGCCGGCGCCGACGCTACCGCCTCCCTGGCGGTGGGACTGCCGGTTCATCTCAACACGACCGATTCCCGTGTCCTGTATTTCGATTCCCTCTGCCTGGCGGCGCGCATCGACCTGGCGGTCTGGGCGCGCATCAACCTGGGCTTTATCAAAAAGCAGTGGGATCTGGCCAGCGTCAGCCTCCTGGATAAGAAATACGGCTGCAGCCAGCCGGTTCCCCCGCCCGCTCCCCCCCCCACGCCCCCGCGAATCCTCGGATCGCCGGCGGTTAACGTCAACGCCCAGGGACAGATGATGGTGGTGTATGTGGCCGATACCGCTCCGAACGGGGCCAGGCCGATTCCCAAGGTTTTTGCGCTCTACAAGGACCAGAATACCGAAAACTGGGATTACCGCCAGGCCGTGGCCCTGACCGACGGAAGCCACATGGTGCAGGACCCGACCGTGGCGCTGAGCTACCGTAAGGCGGTCGTGGCCTGGACGGAGACCGTCATGACGCCGCAGGAGGAGGAGAGTGCCGGCAACGACATCAACCGGATCCTGCAACGCCAGGAAATCTGCTATGCGGTCTGGGGCAAGGAGACCGACCGCAAATGGAAGGCGCCGGTCTGTTTGACCCAGGACCGCACCGCGGATGGCCGCCCCGTGCTGGCCGCCGAAATCAACGACACCACCACCAGCACCTTCACCCTGGCCTGGGTCCGTTCGGGCGGGGAAAACTACAACCGGAATGAAACCCGGATTGCCGTCACGGAGTGGATCCAGAACCAGAGCGACGAGGTAAAGTGGAACCCGCGCCAGGAGTTCGACGGACCGGGAATGGACGCCCAGATCGCCATCTACCAGACCCAGGTTTCGGGCAATCCCACCTTCACCGACGTCCGCCGCTTCCTGGGATGGGTGACCGGCGCCGACGGCGCCGACGGCCGGAAGCCGCGCCTGAAGCTGTACTCCTCGCTCATGACCAACTATCCCTATCACCAGTTCTACGGAGAATGGCAGGAGATCGATACCAGCCGGCTTCCGGACAACATCAACTCCCCCGCTCTCTACTTTGACGACACGGAGAAAAAGCTGACCGTCGCCTTCCTGGCCGGCAATCCCAATGCGGCCGCGGCGGCCGTGGATACCCGGGCCAGGCTGCGGGTGGCCCAGCGCTGGAGTTCCGGGGCCTGGATCCTGGAGGACATCGAGCCCGCCGGTATCAATGCCTATGCCGAAAAACCGCAGCTGGTGCAGACCTGGTGGGACGGGGCCCACCAGGGGATGGTGCTGGTCTACCGCCGGTTCAGCGATCCCGGCACCAACCGGGCTTTAGGACAGATCGCCACTTGCGCCACCACCTACGAATCGTCGCAGAAGATTTTCGGCCGGCCCATCTATCTGACCGATGAGAAAAAGGCCAACTGGCTGCCAGCCGCCGCCTACAACAAATTTACCCGGAAGCTGAATGTGCTCTGGCTGCAGCGGGCCTCCGGGAACAGCACCCTCATGGAGCTGCTGCTCAACAGCCTGCCGGCGGCCGAAGCAATGGCCCTTCCGGGAGGCACCCTGCAGACGGTGTCCGACGATCCCGATCCGCTGCTCGGCATGACCCTGGACGAAAAGCCCGACCCGGCGCTGGATCCCCAACTCCTCTTCGAGCTTCTGGATCGGGAGAGCGGTACTTGGAAAGTGACCGCCCGGGCGCGCAACGTCGGGCTGCTGCCGACCGGCGGCCTGGCGGTCCGGCTCTACCGGGGGACTCCCGGAGCCGGCTCCGCTGAGCCGGTCGACAGCCGGGAGCTTTCCGGCGTGCTCCCATCCGGGGCCGTGGAGTCCGTCGAATTTCTGGTCCGCGGGGTGAAAACGGAGCAGCCCTATTACGCGGTCATCGGCGGATTGCTTCCCATGCAGGATTATTCGGCCAACAATTCGGCGGCGGGCCGCGCCTGTTTTCTGGAACGGCCGAAAATGCTCGGGGTGACGGTCAGCCCGCGCTTCGTCAACAGCCTGGAGATCAGCTGGGCGGAGCAGGACAACCGGGCCGTGGCCGGGTATCGCGTCTGCCGCGCCCCGCAGCCGGAAGGCCCCTGGGAGCTGGTCGGGGAATCGCGGGAAAGCCACTTCGCCGACCTGGGACTCAAGCGGTTCACCCTTTATTACTACCGGGTGCAGGCCTACGATGCTGCGGGAAATCTTTCCGGGGAGAGCGACGCCATGAGCGGCATGCTCAGCCGGGGGCCGCTCGAGCCCTACCGTGTGGTCATCCCGCACGCCGTGCAAAACCCTTCCTGGGAAACGCTCCTGGAAATCGTCAACCTGGATTCCCGGCCGCACCCGTTTCACATCCTGGGATTTGAAGAGGGGGGAAATCCGGTGCGAGGCAACACGGACGGGGTCTCCGCCAATTTGAACCGGGAGGTGGCCCCCTTCGGCACGCTGCGCCAGTCTCTGGCGGACCTCTTCGGCAGCGAAGGCGGCCGCGTGGCCTCTCTCGAGGTCTACCCGGACGAACCGGGCAGCGTCAACCGCATCGCCGCCGTATCGGTTATCTACCAGGCGAAGGCCGGGGAGCAGACCGCTTCGGTAGCCTGGCCGCAGGCGGTCGGGTATCACCGGCTGCTCGTCGACCGGCTGGAATCGGCTGCCGGCGGCGGCTCCGGGAGCCTGGCGGCGGCGGTGGAAAATATCGGCAGCCACCCGGTCGTCCTCTTTTTGAAGATCGCCGCCGTGAACAGCCTGGGTCGCACCGTGGAGAAGGCGGTTCCGCTCGACTCCCCGCTCGAGCCTCTTCAGCGCCGCGTGCTGCGGCTCGATGCCGGGTGGCTCGCCGCAAGTTTCCCCGAAGTGATCCCGTCCGGCATCCGGGGAGCCGAGATTCTTTCCTTTGCGCCGGGCGCTTCGTTTTTTGAGTCGGATGGGCAGGTGGTCTTCCAGGGGACGCCGGAGAACAACCTGACGGGAATGGAAACCTTGGAAACCGGGGCCGCCGGCCCCGCAGAATCCTGGCGCTTACGCGGAATTACCGCCAAGGGAGGCGGCGAACGGGACAGCCGGCTCTGGTTCCCGGTTGCCGTCCCCGTCCTTCTGGCCCGGGAGGATCCTTCCTATTCGGTTGCGAGCGGCTACTGGACCAGCGTCAGCTACTTGAACTCCTCGACCTTCAGCCACCGGATCCGGCTGACGCATTACTCCCCGGAAGGGGAGGAGCTGCGGAACGTGAGCCTGGCGCTGAGGCCGGGAACCGGCCAGACGCTCGATCTGGGGCTGTGGGGCTTCGACCTGTCGAAAGGGGGAGCCGTCGAGGTGACCTCCCAGCACCGATACGAACTGCGCAGTTCGGAGCAGGGTAGCGCCCTCTGGCTTTCGGGAGACCGGCCGGATACCAGCGGGAAATCGCGGTTTCTGACCGGCGATCAGGCGGCGGCGCTCCACCAGGCTTCCCGGCGCCTGGCGGCGGCATGGGAGGACAGGACCGCGTGGACCGGCCTGGTCACCCTGACCAATCCCGGCCTGACGGCGGCGGCCTACACGATTACCTATCGGAACGCCCAGGGGCAGATCGTGGGGTCGGCCCGGGGCGTGCTGCCGCCCAAAGGAACGGCGAATCATTCCGGCGGGGCAGCGGCGGCTTCGGGCGCGACCGGCAGCGCCACGGTGGAAAGCGACGAGCCTCTGCTCGGGTTTCTGACCATGGCGGCGAAGAGGGCCGGTACGTCATCGGCGGCGCAGGTGACCAGCCGGCCGCTGTCGCCGGCAGAATGACGGGAGGCGGTGCCGCCTCCCGTCTTATTCCGCCGGCGTGAACCGGACCGCCGAGAGGCTGATCCTGTCGCGGATGCCGTCGGCAAGCGCGACGGTCACCGTGTGGCGGCCGGGCCGGCTAAAATGCAGGAGGCCGAACGGAAAAGCGTGGTACACGGACGAGGCGTTCTGGTTGTTTTCCAGCCGGACGCCCTCGTCGGTGGCGATGGTCCAGGTCGGGCGGCCTTCTCCACGGTAGACCAGCTCCACGTAATAGTCTCCGGCGGCAGCCACCTCCACGGCCCAGACCGCCCGCCCGGATTCGCTCCAGGCGCCCGCCTGGGTGACGTGCTTCCACTCGCCGAATTTTTCCATCCAGCGGATCTCCTTCTTCTCGGCACCGGACACCTCGGCGAAATCCACCAGCAGCGTAGCGGGCATATTCGGGTGAATGCCGGGGACGGCTTCGGCACGGGGGATCTCGGCAAACTCGAGGGCTATCACGCCCGCGGGCCGGTCGGGCGGCGCAGCGGGCAGGCGCAGTTCGGTCCAGGCGCCCGCCGCCGCCCAGCGTATCGGTATCCGCTTCCGGCCGGCGACCAGGTGCGCCGAGCGGAGGGCGGACTGCAGCGGCGGCAGGAACAGCCTTCCGTCGTGCGGCCAGTCGAACACCGCCAGGTGCAGCGTCCTGCCCTGGGTGGTGGCATCGCCCCACGGCATCGCGTATCCCCAGGGGGACGGGCCGGCGCCGTAAACCACCTGCGGGTAGCGCCGGATCCAGTCGCCGGCCTGGCGCAGGTAACGGGCGGCCGGCGGCGGAATGCGGCCCTTTCCGTCCGGGCCGACGTTCAGCAGATAGGTCCCTCCGCGGCCGACCGTCCGGACCAGGCGCAGCAGGATTTCGCGCGAGTCCTTCCAGTTTTGGTCATACCAGGCAAAGGCCCAGGAGTCGTTGGTGGTGTCGCATGTCTCCCAGAGTCCTTCCCGGTTGCGGGGCGGCACCTCCATATCGCCCTGGCTTACATAGTCGCCGAGTCCGTGTCCGATGCGGCTGCAGAGCAGCGCCCCGGGCTGCGTCCCGCGGACGAGTTGCTCGAGCTCGATCACCTGTTCCCGCGGCATGCTGCCGGGAGTGTCGAACCAGATGAACTGCAGGGGCCCGTATTGGGTGCAGATCTCCCGGACCTGGGGGAAGCACTTCTCGCGGAAGTACCGGGAGAAGGCGGCCGGGGAGCCGTCGGGGTTCTGCGTCGGGCCGTTGGTTCCGCCCGGGGCGGTCCAGTCCTGGTTGTGGGAGTAATAGAAGCCGAAGCCCAGGCCGGCCTCCCGGCAGGCCTCGGCCAGTTCCTTCATTGGATCGCGCCCGAAGGGCGTGGCATCGACAATGTTGAACGGATGGGCCGAGCGGAACATAGCGAAGCCCTCGTGGTGTTTGGAGGTGATGATGATCCACTTCATGCCGGCCTGCCGGGCGAGCAGGGCCACGGCGCGCGCATCGAACTCCGACGGGTTGAATTCCTTCGCTACGGCCATGTAATCGGCCAGGGGTATTTTCATCTGCCGCAGGATCCACTCCCCGATGCCGTAGAAGGTCCGACCCTGCCATCGGCCGCCAAGGTGCGAGTAAAGGCCGAAGTGAATGAACATCCCGTAGTTGCCGTCGCGAAAAAGCGCGGTGCGGTCGGAGGGCGGAGCGGCCGCCCGGGCGTGGATCGGCAGGCATATCGGCAGAGCCAGAAGAATCGCGAAAAGTGCTACGGATGTTCGTTTCATATCCTTCCCCTCCTTGCAAGGATTCTCAGGACGTAGCTTACCATCTTTTCGCAGCGGAAAAAATCCGGACGGTAAATTCCCGCGGGGTCCCGCAGCCAGGCCCTTTCTATGCGACCGGGGGTGGGCTGGCAAAACCGGGATCCCGGGCGACGAAGGGCTTCAAACATCTCCCTATCGGGAAGGCAGAACCGGACCCGCCAACCGAAGGAAGACCGGGAAGAAAAGCGGAAGGGTCAAAGCGGAGCGACAACCCGATATCGGATGTCGCGCCGCGTCGGGCGCAGGACTATCCCCACCAGGGCTCGCCTTCCGCGCGGTTGGCTTTCAGATAATCCTGGTTCAGATCGAGGCCCAGGCCGGGCAGGGTAGAGACCTTCATCCGGCCGTGGACGATGACCGGGGCGTTGCTGGCCGCTTCCCTGGCCTGATCCGAATTGCGCGTGCACTCCATCCAGGGGCTGTCGAAGTGGGCCGCGGTCCACTGCTGGGAGGCCATGTTCAGAAGCAGGCCGCTTACGTTGTGCAGGCAGACCGGGATGCGATACAGCGCCGCCATCTCGGCGATGATCCGCGTGCCGGTGATACCGCCGGAATTGATCAGGTCCGGCTGCAGGCAGTCCACGGCCTGGTTCTGCAAAAAAGGCAGGGCCTGATCGGCCAGTTCGATATTCTCTCCGGTCATGATCGGCAGTCTTGTGGAGCGTCGCAGGGCGAGCCACGATTCGGAAAAGAGCGGTGCAACGGGATCCTCGAAAAACAGGGGCCGGATGGGCTCCACCGCCTGGGCCACGCGGATGGCGCTGGCCACGTCCAGCTCGCAATGGCAATGAACGATGATGTCGATGTCCGGGCCGAGGGCTTCGCGCGCCAGGCTGTAGGCCTGCTCTACCTTGCGAATCTCGCGCGGCCCCAGGCTGGGAATGTACTCCTGCATGCGGGCGCCGAGCGCGTGATGGATGTCCACCTTGAAGGCCTTGAATCCCCGGGGGTCCTGTTTCAGCTCCTGCGCCCGTGCCTGCCACGCCTCGCGGCTGAGGAAGTCGCCGCCCGGGCAGTGGGAATAGAGCGGAATTTCGTCCCGGAAATTTCCGCCGAGCAGCCGGGAGACGGGTTTGCCGAGAATTTTCCCCGCCAGATCCCACAGGGCGATGTCGATGCCGCTCAGGACTCGCACCGGGCGCCCGCGCTGGGGAAAGGCGTAGAACAGGTTGTGAAAGTGAACCTGGATGGCCAGGGGATCCTTTCCGATCAGGCCCAGGTGCGGCAGCCGTCCGCCCTCCAGGCCTTCGATCACTGCGCGGGCCAGCGGGCCGCTGGCGTTGCAGGGCCCGAAGCCGGAGATTCCGGCATCCGTATCGATCCGGATCATGGTGGCGCCCTGCCGGGGCTGCATGGCCTTTATGGCGGTAATTTTAATCCGGTCCTGCTCGGGAGCCGCCAGGGCCTCCAGGTGCTTCAGAAAAGAGGCGGCCGGGACCGCCAATGCCGCCTGGAGCATATTTCTTCGAGTGATTCTCATTATCTTTCCCTCTTGTTCGTTCTCCGGATCGCGGGTTTGTCCGGCCCCCGCCGCGTCGCAAAATAAGGGCCGTGGGGGGAGAGGCCGGCATGGTTCCCGGTCGGCGGGAGCTGCCGCTATACCCCTATGTTGACCAGGGCTTTGACGATTTCGTTGACCAGGCTGCTCGCCCGGGGGTGCTGGATCTCGAAGGCCTTGACCGTATCCCTCAATTCATCGATGAGGGCGTGCCGTTCCTGGCTGCCCGGCGCAGCAGAGAGGTTCTCCTCGATTTTTTCCAGCAGCCGACGCATTTTTTCCCCGGCGACCGGGTGCGCCCCGCTCCATCGTTCGATCTCCTCGCGGAGTTCCGCCAGCGAGACCTTTATCTTGGTGTCCGGCATGAAATTCTGCTCCTCAGGAATATGCGGCCAATCCTGATGGTAAGTATAACACGGTTCCCCGCAAGGGAGCCGCAAAGCGAATACCTTTTCCGTTGTCCTGCGCGGAGGTTTGTGGTAGGCTGTGGCATTGGCGGCGAGGTGTTATCACAGGAAAGGAGCAGAATGATCGGCAAGGTGGGTCGAAACGATCCGTGCCCCTGCGGCAGCGGACGAAAATACAAAAAATGCTGCATGGAAAAAAACCAGCGGATTTCCCTGGAGAGCGCCGGGGAAGAGCCACGGTTGACCCGGGAGGGCGAAGACGAATTCGAGGGGTGGGAGAAAGAGGACCGGGACGGTGGCTCCTCCCTGGATGAGGTCCTGGCAGGGGAGGACGCAGGGGAAATCGAAAGTCCTGCCGCGCCGGAAGACATCATGAACACGCATGGGCGGGTTTTTTTCCCCACGCCGGACCCCAACCTTCCCAAGCTGCCGGCGGGGGAGCAGTCTCTGGTCGATCAATGGTGCGAAGAGTCCGAGCCGTTGTTCCGGAATATGCAGGTGGATCCGCTGATCGCACATATTCTGAGCTTTTTGGAATCCCAGCCGAAGCTGTTTGTGCACCTGGGGCTGGAATTCGAAATGCTTTTCGAGATTGGCGCCGAGCTGGGGCGCCGCCGGGAGTGGAGCCGCTATGCCGAATTGCTTCGGCGCATTCGCCGGGAGTGTCCGGAGATGTACCAGCGCTCCTTTGCCTACTATGAATGGGACCTGATCGTCGAAACGCTCGCCGAGGGAAGGGAAGAACCGCTCTCCGAATATTTTTCCTTTTTCCACCAGTATCCGGACAGCCAGCCGGATTATGCCGGCCGGGTGGCGGACCTTCTCGCCTGGGTGGGCCGGCAGGAGGAGCTCCTGGCTTTTATCCGCCCGATCGCTTATCCCATTTGGCATTCGCCGGACATTGGCAGCGGCTGGTTTCTTATTCGCTGGCTGGTGGTGGAAAAGTACCTGCCCTTTCTGGAGGGAGAAGCGGATCTGGACCGCGCCTCACGCGACGTGTTTGTCGCCTTGCAACAGATGAAAATCGGAGGTCGCGTGGCGCAAAACCGGGACGAGGTCCGGCACCATCTGCAGGCCTGTCGCCAGACGCCGGAATTTGTGGAGGCCGAAAAGCTCCGAAGCAAATCGGAACTGGTGCAGCACTATATCGATATCAACTGGAATTTCAGCGCCTATCTCCATCGCCGCCGGGGATTTCCTTGGGTCCGATCCTTTTTTCTGGCGTATGAGCTGCATCAATACTGGATGGCCAAGCTCTCTCACGGGAAGCCCAAGGACATTTTCTGGTTGAAGGAGCGCACCTTGGATTCTTATATCGCCAGGAACTGCCGGGAACTGTTTTATATCGAGGGAGTCTCCATGGCCGCCCTGCTGGAGGCTGCCTGGCATTTTGCCGATTACCTGACGGAGCACTTCCGGCTCCCGCCGGAGGAGAGGGATCATTTTCATGCGGTCTGCCAAAACCTCTTCCGGCGGTGCCTGAAAGGTATGGACTCCACAGACCCGTTGCAGCGTTTGAGACCGCCGGGATTTGTACTATGAAAAGGATTTACCGATTTGCATGTGGCTGGCTTCTGCTGGCATGGGCGACGGGCCTCGGCGTCCTGCAGGCTGCCGAAGCCGATCTGATTTTACACCATGGCCGGATTGTGACCTCCGACCGGCAGTTCTCGATTCACCCGGCCATGGCCATCCGCGGGGAGCGCGTGGTGGCCGTGGGCAGCGACCAGGAAATTCTCCGCGGGAGGGGGCCGCACACCACGGTGGTCGACCTGGCGGGCAAAATGATTTTGCCGGGGCTGATCGACTCCCACACCCATCCGGCGGAGGCCGCCATGACCGAATTTGACCACCCCATCCCGGAAATGGAAACCATCGCCGACGTGCTGCGCTATTTCCAGAGCCGGGCGGCGGTGGTTCCCGAGGGGCGCTGGCTGGTGCTGCAGCAGGTGTTCATCACCCGCCTCCGGGAGCAGCGCTACCCCACGCGGCAGGAGCTGGATCGGGCTGCCCCCCGCCACCCTGTGGTGTTTCGCACCGGCCCTGACGCCTCCCTGAACAGCCTGGCCTTGCAGCGCAGCGGGATCGACCGCAACTTCCGGGTGACGGACGGCGGCAGCGGCTTTGCGGAAAAGGACCCCGGAACCGGCGAGCCAACCGGAATCCTGCGCAACTGCACCCGCTATGTAAAGATCGAGGAATCCGGGAAGGCGCCCTCGCCGGAAGACCGGGAAAGGCGCATGACCGAGCTTTTCCAGGACTACAATTCGGTCGGCCTGACCGGCATCTGCGACCGCGACACCTCCCCGGAGGACCTGGACCTCTACCGGCGGCTGCGCGACGGCAACCGGCTCCCGGTGCGGCTGAGCGCCCTGTGGCACATCGAATCCATCGGTCCGCTGGACGACATTTTGAAGCGCATCCGGCAGGTGGCCGCCGAGCCGCTTTTCCTGGAAAAAAACCCCGGGCTGCGGGTCCTGGGAATAAAAACCTACCTGGACGGCGGCATGCTGACCGGCAGCGCCCTGATGCGCGAGCCGTGGGGAGTCAGCCGGATTTATGCCATCACCGATCCGCAGTACCGCGGCGTGCGGTTCATCCCCGCGGACCGGCTGGCGGCCATGGTTCGCACGGCGGTGGAATCCGGGCTGCAGTTCTCCGCCCACACCGTGGGGGACGGCGCGGTGCAGGCCCTGCTGGAGGCCTATGCCGAAGTCAACCGCACCATTCCCATCGCCCGCACCCGGCCTTGCATCTCGCACTCCAACTTCATGAGTCGCGAAGCGGTCGATCTTTTGCCGCGGCTGGGAGTTTCGGTAGATGTCCAGCCCGCCTGGCTTTATATGGATGCCCGTACCCTGGTATCCCATTTCGGCTACGATCGCCTGCGCTGGTTTCAGCCGCTGCGCAGCATCTTCGCCGCGGGAGGCGTGGCCGGCGGCGGATCGGATCACATGCAGAAGGTGGGCTCTCTGCGGTCCATCAATCCGTACAATCCCTTCCTGGGCATGGCGACCGCCATCGGCCGCAAGGCGCGCTGGTATGCGGGGCCGCTGCATCCGGAAGAGGCCCTCAGCCGCGAGCAGGCCATCCGCATGTACACTTCCTATAACGCCTGGCTGCTGTTCGCCGAAGGGGAGCTCGGCTCCCTGGAACCCGGCAAGCTGGCCGATTTCATCCTCCTGGATACCGATCTGCTCTCGTGCCCGGAAGACGACATCGCCCGCACCCGGGTTCTCGAAACCTACCTGGGCGGCAAGAGGGTCTATCGCCGGGCCCCGTAGGAATCCGGTCCGGATTGTCCCGCAATAGGTCCGGGGCTTTTTTTTACATGGGGACGCCGTCCTGGTCCGGTGCGATCAGCGCGGCGGAAGGCCGGCGGCCCAGGCGATGCCGCGGCGCAGCAGGGCGGAGGCCCCGGGAGTGGACAGCGCCTGGGAATCATGGCCCAGGACCGAATGGAATACTTTCCCTTTGCCGTATTCCAGGGTGAAGGCCATCGGGTAATCCTTGCCGTCCACCTGCGAGCGGGCCTTGGCCAGCACGTGGATCGGCCGGCTTCCGGTGAGGCAGGTATACAGCTCATCGACCACGGCAAAGGGCTCCAGGCCGCGGGTGATTGGATGTTCGGCGTCGGCGATTTCCACTTCAAACCGGCGGTAGGGGTCATGCCCGCGAAGCTTCGGATCCCAGGCTCTTCCGGCCAGCTCCGCGAATTCCGGCCAGTCCTGAAAGGCGCCGCAGGCGAAATGAAGCAGGGCGAGGCCCATTCCTTCTCGGACCCGCTGCTGCAGGCGCTGCCGTGCGGCGGCCGGGGGAGCAGGCTGCTCCCAGTTCATGAAGTGCAGGACGACGGCGTCGTATTTGTCCAACCCCTGGGAGTCGAGCATCCCGGGATCTTCCGTAACCGTCACCGCCATACGCGGGTCCTGCTCCAGGAAAGAGCGGACCACCGGGGCGGTCTGACGCCACAGGTGGCCGGGGTAATCCTGGCCGGTGACCAGCAGCAGCCGGCGGGGCGGCTCGCGACGGGCGGTTTGCGCCGCGACACTGTAGGCGTCGGAGAAAGCATGCCAGGATTCCAGCGCCTGACGGTCATCCAGTGCCGGCACCACCGACAGCCGGGCCACCGTGCGCCGCGTGGCGCCTCGGGGCAGATCGCGGCCGAACAGCGAAAAGTAGAGAGAGTAATGGGAGTCTTTTTCCTGGGGAGTAGCCACCGAGAGGCATTCCTCCGGCAGGGTCATAAAAAGAAGCGACAGGCCGCTTTGCGGGTCCCGGCGGATTCCCATCGGCAGGGCGAAGTCCGGGAGCATCGTCCACTCCACGGGATTGGGCGTATTTTTCCACCTTCCGTCGGTGATCATGGCCACGTCGGCGCGGGATCGGGGGGCCATCTGCCAGTCGCCCAGGGATTTTTCCGCTGCCAGAAACGAGTCTCCTGCCGGCTTGCCCGGCGCAGCCCGGCAGTAGATGCGGGAAGAGAGGAAGGGGGCGGAAGTATAGGACGACAGAAAGGCCTCAAAGGCAGGCAGATCGGCCCGGGCGGTGGCGGTCAGTTCCATGTCCACCGTGGTCGGATTGATCCAGCGATATACCGCCAGCAGGTCGACCGGACGCTCGTCGGTACCCTTCCATTCGATCCGGGCCGAACCGTTTTCCAGGACGCGGACCTCCGATGGGAAGTCGCGGATATCCGGGAGGAAGCGGCGGCTGCCGGAGAACATCCGGTAGAGGTTGAGCAGGCCGGGGCTCTTGTCGAGACGCATTCCCGAAGGCACATACACCACTTCGGTGAGCCCGAGCGCTTTGCTCGCGGAGTGAAGCTTCCCCTTCAGCACCCCGGTGTCGAAGCCCAGCGAGCCGTCGGCCTGGGCGACAAAGGCCAGGCGCACGGCCCGGGAGGCATCGGAAGCCTGGCCGCGAACCGGAGGCCAGCAGGAAGGAAGCAGGAACATCAGAAACAAAACGGCAGATCGGATTCGAATCATCGGTATCAGGTCCCAGGGAGAAGACGGGTTACACCGGGAACAGCGACGGGATAGAGCCCGTCCGCACCCGGCTTTACGGGAGGATCGGTGTCCGCGGTGCAGGTGCGCGGCTCGAAGGCGAAATCGGAATTGGCTGCCTTTTTCCAGCTGAACTGGCGGCCCGTATAGCAGGCGATCTGCCCGAGCACCGCCACCATGGTGCTGTTGGCCATGTGGTAGCCGCTGTTGACCGGCTTGCCGCTGCGGATGGCGGCGAAAAATGCGCGGTGTTCCTCCTTGTAGGGGGAGGGAGGCGGCCCGGAGTAGCTCCAGGGATTTTCGCCTTCGATTTTGGATTCCAGCAGGGAAGCGCGGCCCCGGGTTCCGAAAATGTAATCGGAAACGCCCTCGTGGCAACCCTTCTGCGTCCGGCAGAAGGCATAGAGGCGAACTCCGCTGGCATATTCATACACCACCGAATGGTGGTCGAACATGTCTCCGTACATCGGCCCGAAAGAAGCGGAGCGGCCGGCCAGGCCGTGGGCCTTGAGCGGCGGCTCCTCTTTCATCGCCCAGCAGGCCTTGTCGACGCTGTGCACCAGGGACTGGATCACGTCGTCGCCCGAAAGCCAGGAAAAGTGGTACCAGTTGCGGAACTGGTAATCCAGCTCGCTCCATCCGGGCTGGCGCTCCACCACGACGTACGGGGCCCGCAGAAAGTTGACCTCCATGGAGACGATGTTGCCGATGGCCCCGTCGTGAATGCGCCTCATGGTTTCCCGGACGGCTACGTCGTACCGGTTATGCAGTCCGGAGAGCACGCTCAGCCCCTTAGCCTTGGCGATTTCGCATGCTTCCTGCGTGGCCCGGACGCCCACCGGGTCGATCCCGTGGGGTTTTTCCACGAAGACGTGCCTGCCGGCATCGACGGCGGCCCGCAGATAGGCGGGGTGGAACTTGGAGGCGCAGGCCATCAGGACCACATCGCTCGCTTCGATCACCTGCCGGTAGCCCTCGAAGCCGGAGAACCGGTGGTTCTTGTCTACCCGGGCACGGTCCGGATGCTTTTCGGCAATTTTGGCCAGGGAGTTTTCGATCTTATCGGCAAAAACATCCGCCATGGCCACCAGCTTGAGGCCCGGGTCGGCATCCAGGGCATCGATGGCCGCTCCCGTGCCCCGGTGCCCGCAGCCGATCAGTCCGATTTTCAGCGTGTCGCTGCCGGCGGCCCAGGCGCTCCGGCCGATCTCCGGAGAGGCCGCGGCGGCGGCCGACCATCCGGCGGAGGTTTTCAGAAAATGGCGGCGGGAAGCCGTCCCGGGGTAAGGTTCGTTTCGTTTCGTTTCCATCATTATATTTATCTCCTTGGTATGAGCGCTGGATCCATTGGCGGCGGCGGATACCGGTCAGGCCAGGCCGGCCAGGGTTTCGCGAACCCACTGCAGGGAACGCTCGATCATGGGGCCGCCCTGCCCTTCGCATTCCAGGCTGACCACCCCCCCGTAGCCGGCATCTTTCAGGACCTGCAGGCAGGCGCGGATGTTACCGGCATTGACTCCCTCCCCGAGCGCGCAATGGCTTACGGCGATGCCGGTCTGCTGCCCGCGTGTGGCTTCGGCCAGGGAGGGAGAAACGTCCTTGAGGTGCACGTGGCTAACCTTGCCTACAAACCTTTGCAGCATCTCCACCGGATCCCGGCCGGCGATGAAGGTGTTGCCGGTGTCGAAATTCAGCCGCAGCCAGGGACTGGGATCGAAACCCAGCATTTCCTCCAGGAAATCGGGGTGTGTGGTGAAGTGCCCGTGCGGCTCGATGTTCACGATAATCTGGTGCGCTTCGGCCACCCGCAGGATCTGGCGATAGCAGCGACCCATGGAGTCCATGGCCTCCCGCTCGCTCCATTCCGCGGGGGCGTGCAGCCCGTCTGTGGTATCCACACAGGGACAGCCGGTCTGCGCTGCCCAGGCGATGGCCTTCATGACATAAGGCACTCCGCGAATCGGGCCCTCCTCTCCGGACAGGGGGAAGGCGGCATCCACCTGGGAAAAGCGGACCTGGTAACGGTCCATTTTATTCCGCAGAAGCCGGGGGTCTTCGTAAAGGGCCACGTGCGGCTGGTACCCCAGGCCGTGAATCCAGCTGACCCCGTCGATCAGCCCGCATTCGATGAAGGGCACCTTGTTCTCCCCGGCCCAGGCCAGGCAGCGCTCGAAGCTCCAGTAAGCCGAGTTGAAGGCATCCGTATGAAAACCGATATTCATTCTGAATCTCCTCGAGGCAACGAGGCCCGATTAGCGGACCTGGATCGGCTTTCGGCCCTCCGGGGCCGGAAAGAACATGTCCGCCGGCTGCAGGTCGCATTCCTTCAGGATCTGCAGGCAGTAGTCCAGCTCTGCGTATTCCTTTCCGACGTTGTTGGTGCCGAAGGCGAATTTGACTCCTTTGGCCCGGGCCAGGCGCACGAAAGCGGCGCTGGGTATCCGGTAGCGGGCGTTGATTTCCAGGGCGATGCGGTTTCGGGCCAGAGCGTCGGTCACCGCCTCCATGCGCTCCCGGGTCCACAGCGTGTCGTACTGCGCGGCGATGGCTTCCGGCAGGAAAGTGGGATTGATGTAGATGTCGATCTTTTCGCGGTCGAGGACCGAGAGGATGCGACGCAGGTACATCTCCATGAAGGCCTGGGGATCTTTGATTTCTCCCACTTCGTCTTTCATCCACAGGCGCATGCGCCGGCCGCTGTCGTCGGTGAAGGTCATGGCGTCGGTGAAAACATAGTCGAATCTGGCGATGGAGTCCTTCCGAAAGGTTTGGACCCATTCGCGCCCTTCCGCCTGCATGGCCAGAAATACCGGGATCGGCCGGTGCTGCCGGTAGAACTCCTCCAGCTTCTCGTTGGTGTCGATCGGGAACCCCACGCCGCAGTTGGGTGCGATTCCGCAGAAAATGCCGGTGCGGCGCGACTTTTCGAGCACGTCTTCCAGGACCACCCCGCCCTTCAGGTGGACGTGGAAGTCGATGACCGGGTATCCGCGGTTGACGAGAGCCTCGATCGTCAAGGCTTTTTCGGCAGCGTCGAGCGCGGCCTGGTCCGATGGAGCCTGGTCCACCGAAGTCAGGGGTCTTACCTGCACTTTTCGGAACAGGGTCCTCCCGGCCGCCGTCTGGCGCTGCAGGGCGAAGGTTCCCCCGGACAGCCGCCGGCCGGCATAAGCGGCGGTCCGGGGCGGATCGGCCGGCTCGGCATAGTCCACAACCGGGAGCTCGTTCAGGAAGATTCGAATCCGGTGGCTGGCAACCCGGATGCGTACCGCAAACCATTCCCCGTCGCGTACCGCGCATTTGTAAACCTGGCGCACGGCGGCCAGACTGCCGCTGGTGGCCCTATCGCGGTCCGGGTGGAAAGGAGAATTTTTCAACGAAACCGCGTACCCGGAGGCCTGCGGGGACTTCCCTTTTCCGGAAGTGTGGAAAAGGATGGCGGCCGCGGCATCGTTTTCCAGGAGGACCTCCGCCAGGAATTCGAAATCGGTATAGGAGGCTTTGCGGTCGGGGCCGGTAAACAGAAGCAGAGACGGAGCGCCCTGGGCGACGATTCGGCCCTCCTGCACGGACCAGGATTTCCGGCTGCCGTAGGCCTGCCAGCCGTCCAGGCTCGTGCCGTCGAAAAGCGTAGCCCAGCCCGGGCTCGGCGCGCCTATAAGCCCGGGATCCGCCGGAAGAAGGAGCATCGGGGAGAGAAGAGCCAGGAAGCGGAAAACCGGAGCAAGACGGATGGGTCTATATTTCATGGACCCATTGTATCGTTTTTTCAGCGGATTACGGAAGGAAGATACAATTTATATGCATAGTTGATGTTGCTGGTGGTAACCGCTTCCGCCAAATTGCTGTAGGAGGAGGATCCGGCCTGATTGAAGGCCTGGATGCGGTACAGGTAGCCCGTGCCGGCAGCAGCCGTGGCATCCACATAGCTGGCGGAGCCGGCCGGAAGGGAGACCAGCAGCTGCCAGCTGACGCTGCTCCGGAGGGTCCGTTCCAGACGGAACCCGTCCTCATTGGTGCTGGTATCCTGCCAGGTGAGGCTGACTTGCGTGGAGCTTAGGCCGCTGGCGGTAAGATTGGCCGGGGCGAACGGTGGCTCCGTCAGGTTCAGCTGCCAGCCGATATCGGTGAGAATACCGGAGGTCACCGGCCCGGGCGTGTGAATGGCCTCTCCGAAGCCGATGGAATAGGTCATGACGGCATTCTGGGTGCTGTTGAATCCTTCATCCAGATGGGTGTAGCTGGACCCGGAGACCCAGGTCGATGGGGCGTACAGCTTGACCGACAGACCTCCGTTGGCTTTCCTGGCGGCTGCTCCCGTAAAGTAGATGCCGCCGCCGGTCAGCACCGAACCGAGAGCGGTGGAGGGAGAAGGGTAGCTGAGAAGAGAAGTGCCGCTGCCGTCCGCGGTGAAGCGGTCGTAGATGGCGGGATTGGGAAAGCGCAGGGAGCCCGAACCGCTGGAGACCGTGAAGGCCCCGATAAAGCCCAGGCCGTGGGCGATTTCATGCAGGACAACGGTGACCAGGTCCACCTTGTAGCCCGGGTTGCCGTCCGTGCCCAGGTACCAGTTGCTGTTACCGTTGATGTCGACGATCATATCGGGCACTGTGGGAACCAGCCTGGTTCCGGCCAGGTGGTTGGAAAGGGATAATGGGTAATAGGTGTTCTTCACCGGGGCGTTGGGCGGATCCTGAACCAGGTTGGTGGAAGTCGTCCCCAGGTTGCTCGTACTCAAATCAGTGCGCCAGCAGGCCGCCACTTCAATGGCTACCGTCGAATTGACCAGGGATGCCCAGATGTCGCTGGCATACTGGAAGGATGTCATGGCCTCGGCGGGCCAGGCGGCGAGAGTACCGCGGCAGCTGCTGCCGTTGAAACTGATGTGTACCTGCGCGGCGGGGGCGCGTCGGGCCCGGTAGTCGGTGAAAGAGGGGGGCGGCGGAGTGAAGCTCGGCTTGTATTGGTTGTCCAGCACGACGGGCACAAAACCGGACTCCTGGATCAGAAAGGGAGAAGTTGCTTGCGCTTCGGCCATGCAGAAGCCGGTGCCGGCAATACCGGCGAGGCAAAGTGCCAAAATCCTTCGTTTCATTCCGGGGCGCTGGCTCAGGCTATTCATTTTTTTTTCCCATTCCTTGTATTGTTTCCGGAATATTTATAGCAAGAACCTGGCCAGCCGGGACGGTAGAGGTCTGAAAAGAATCTCGTCTCTAATCTATAGAAATATCAACGGTTGTATCATGTGAAAAAGAAAAGGAAAGAGCATGGGATCCGGAGGCGACGCAATAGTTTCAAAATGAAACCATTGGGAAGGTTCAGTCCGAAAACTCGTTCCATCCGAACCCCCTGGTGACCGGCGGAGATCGAACGGTAAATCGTTGTGCTCCGCGTGAGGTCTGGTCCGACAACTTCCCTCTTGCTTCAAAGAAACCGATCCGCAAGCGGATGGATTGCTCCTGCCGGAGGAATCGGCTGGCAAGGCGAATGGGGAAGGGCGGGCGCCGCTCGCCCCTACAAATACTTTGTTGGAGATGTCGACTTCGTCGACGGCGATAAGGGAGGATCCGGCGGGGCCGCCGAGAGGTAATGGCTGTCGCTGAGAGCTCGCAGGGTCTGGGCGGCATACTCGGGAGTCAGATCCCTCTGCGGGTCGGCGAGCATTTCGTATCCGACCATGAACTTGCGGATGGCAGCCGAGCGCAGCAGGGGCGGGAAGAAGTGAGCGTGAAAGTGCCAGTGGGCGCCGGCGCGGCCGTCGGTGGGTGTCTGGTGAAACCCCATCGAATAGGGAAAAGAAATTTGAAAAAGATTGTCATAGCGTATGGTGAGCTGCTGGAGGATGGCAGCCAGAGAGCGGATTTCTCCACCGCTCAGTTCGGCCAGGCTGCCGAAATGCCGGTGCGATAGCAGCAGGGTTTCGTAAGGCCAGACCGCCCAAAAAGGGACCAGGGCGGAAAAGTGATCGTTGGCGGTCACGATCCGCTCTTCCCGGCGTCGTTCCTCTTCCAGGTAGGAGCAGAGCAGGCACCGGGCATGGCGCTGCTGATACGCTTTCAGCTGGAAATCTTCCTTGGCCGGCTCGTTGGGCAGCGCGGATCCTGCCCAGATCTGCCCGTGAGGATGCGGGTTGGAGCAGCCCATCATGGCGCCCTTGTTCTCGAAAATCTGCACGTAGGCGATATCCTCGCGGCGACCCAGCTCCAGGTACTGCTCCCTCCAGGCATGAATGATCGATTCGATGGCCGGGGGTTCCATCTGCGGGAGGGTCAGATCGTGGCGCGGGGAAAAGCAGATCACCCGGCAGCAGCCTTTTTCCGGGACACTCCGCAGCAGGGAGGCGGCGGACTCCTCCGCCCCGGGCGCGGAGACCGGTGTGTCCTCCCGCAGCGCGGCGAAGTCGTTTTCGAAAACGAAGACACTGCGGTAGGGCGGATTGATCACTCCTCCGGCCCGGGAGTTTCCCGGGCAGAGATAACACTGCGGATCGTAAGGTGGCCGCCTCTCTTCGGCCCTCTTCTCCACCTGGCCCTGCCAGGGCCGCTGGGTGCGGTGCGGAGAGACCAGCACCCATTCTCCCGTCAGAGGATTGTGACGGCGGTGGGGATGGATCCCGGGGTTGAATTCGAAGTCTGTCAAGAGGCGATGTTCCTGGGTGTTTCCGGGAAAGAGTGGAAAATACGGATATTCTTTGGGCCTGGAAAAACCTGTCCCGCGGGGGCCGCCGCCGAGGGCTGCCCCCGCCAGGAGGCAGGGTGCTCCGGATCTACTTGTCGAACTGCTTCAGGTTGATTTTGGGATCCCACTTTTCCTTGGAAGCGGAAATTTTCTGCCAGGTGACCTCTTTCTGGGAGTAGGCTGCCTCGCGTCCCATGATGGCTGTGAGGGCCGATTCGACGCCCTGCGCGGCCTCGTTGATCCGCTTTCCGCTGCGGATGCTCTCGATAAAAGCCTTTTCCTTGTTGGCATCGGCGTCGTCGAGCGCGGAGCGGAAGGAGCCCGTGGCCCAGTCCTTGGCGCTGACCGCCTGGCCGCTGCGGGCCGCCCCGGAATCCCAGGCATTCTCTCCCTTGATGAACACGCCGCCGCTGTAGTGCGACTCGGAAATGCCCTTGGTGCCGAAAAACCGCTCGCAGACGTCGCCCAGGCCGGGGTCGAACTGGGTAGACATCACGCTGACGTGAACGTCATTCGGGTACAGGTAGGTGACGTTGAAATGGCTCCAGCAGTTCCCGTCGTCGGTCCGCCCTTTTCGTCCGCCGAATCCGACGGCCTTGACCGGGTGTCCTTTCAGGAACCAGTTGCACACGTCGATGATGTGAATGTTCTGCTCGACAATGATGTCCCCGGACAGATGCCGGTCCCACACCCAGTGCCGGAGGCGCGACTCCTCGGCGGAAGCGCCCGGATAGGCCGGCAGTTTGAGGGCGCTGGCATAGTAGTAAGCCTCGCCGCTCACGATGTCGCCAATGGCCCCGGTGTGGATTCGCTTGGCCAGCTCCACGAAAGGTGTGGCATGGCGTATCTGAAATCCGACCGCCAGGCTGACTTTGCCTTCTGCTTTTTTCCCGGCTTGCAGAACCTGCTGGCAGCCGAAGGGGTCGACCGCTACCGGCTTTTCGCAATAGACGTGCTTGCCGGCTTCCACAGTGGCCAGCAGATGCTCCGGGTGCAGGAAAGGCGGGCTGGAGACCAGCACGGCATCCACCTCTTTCGATTCCAGAATGCGGGTGTAGGCTCGCGATCCGCGGAAGATGAGGTTTTTGTCTACGGCGGCGAAGCCCTTTTCCTGTGCCAGTTTGCTGAAGGTTTCCTGCCCGCGGTTGAGGCGGTCTTCAAAAAGGTCGGCCAGGGCGACGACCCGCGTGTCGGTGTGTTTCATAAAGGAGGTGGCGACGGCGGTGCCCCTTCCTCCGCATCCGATAATTCCCATGCGAATGGCGCTGTTGGCCTGGGTCCCAAAGGCAGTGCCCGGTTTCACAATGCTCCAGGCGGCGGCGGTTCCCGCGGAGGCGGCCGGAGCGCTCCGTATGAAGCTTCGTCGATTCAAGGTGGTATCCATGTCCTGTCTCCTTTCTTGTTTGGGTCTGGAAGCACACAATAGTATGACAAGCAAAGGAAAAAAGGAAAGGCCCGCGCCGAAAAAACCGCACCGCCGCGCAAGAAGACGGCGCAAAAAGCAGCAGGAATCCCAAAAGGGTTCCGGAACACAGCCCGGGGTAGGCGGAATTTTCCGGGAGGCGGCACTGCGGAACCATGCCGCGCCGGCCGTCAGCGGATGGCGAAAGAGCTGGCGGTTTCCATGATCTGCTGGCCGGTAGTCGGATCCAGGATTTTCGTTTTAATCTGGTATACGCCGGAGGGAAGCGAGGGAGTCACCTTGAAAGGCTGAAACGGCTCCAGGCGAATTTCCGAGCCCGCGGTTAGGACCAGGGTGCCGTCGGCCCCGACCGAAAAAACGGAAATGGGGAGCAGGCCGGGGCCTTCCAGCCAGATTTTCAGCTCGATGGTGGCGGAAGTGATGTCCTGGTTTCGAATGCGACAGCCCTCCGTGGAAGCCACGGTTTCCCCCATGGAGTAGCTGCTCTTTCCTATTTGAAAGTCCACTGCCAGGGTGGGCCGGGTGGTCCGCGGAGCGAAGGTCGGCGTCTCGGATGGCGTGGCAATGGAGAAGGGGCTTATTTTTTCGGAGATAATTTCCCCGGTAACCGGATCAAGAGCCCGGGCATTAAACTCGTACTTGCCCGAGGGGAGATCCGAAATGACCGGCATAAGCTGTACCGGGCCATATTCCTCATCGGAGCCGGGTGCCAGGGAATAAAGCCCGTCCGCACCGACCGTTCCTACCGGGATCGGTGCCGTGCCAGGGACGGCCAGCCACGTTTTAACCTCGATTCGCTTTTCGTAGTTGGAGGGGTTGGAGAGATGGTACAGGTTGGCGGCCACCGTATCGCCGAAGCGGTAGACGTCCTTGCTCATCCGTATGTCGATGTTGGCGTACCCGGCGTTGGACCGGGAATCGGCGGCCTGCTTCATCGAGGACTCGATCCAGGAGGTCGTTTCGTGGCTTTCTTCAGCTGCTGCGTTATCCCGCCGGCTGGTATGGCTGGTATAGCCGCCGGAAAGCGTGAAGGAGGCAGCGGGGGGAGAGGCGATTGTCTGCACGGTGGCGGATCGCAGCTGGTCCGAGCGATCCGCGGCAGAGGAAGCGCGGGCGGAGACGCTCTGGCAGAAGAAAGTCCAGAAAAGCAGCAGCGAGGCGGCCAGCTTGAGTCCGACGCCGGCCTGCGGCTGGATCAGGCGCAGGCCGACCCGGTAACGACCTGTTTCGGAATCTGTTTTTACCCAGCGGACTTCTGCTTCGGACCGGAATCGATCGCCATGCAGCAGAGTTACTATACTGCCCGGAGAAGCGAAACTGCGATCCAGGATGATACCGCAGCCCTGGCGGCTGAAGTCGACACTGGTTCCGGAAACCTTGAAGGGAAGTCCTTCAACGGACGTTCCCGTCATGACCACCTGAACGCTCAGGCTGGCCCGGATGTTTTTCCTTGAATTCATAGCTTCTTCCGGATGACCTGCTGACCTCCCACTACCTTTATGGCTAATATTCTGCTGGATTTAGCATGGCGTTGTCAAGGAAAATGGAAAATAAAACAGCTGTTTTTTCACGAAAAACAGCTGTTCCCGGCGAAGTTGAATGGAACTCACTCCGGTTGCGATTCCGAGGGAGGCGGTTCGGTCGGAGCGTCATCCGGCAGCGGTTTTTTTCCGGACAAGCTCCACTCCCAGTAGTAATAAACCGGTATTCCCGAAAGGACCACCATCAGGGCAAACCAGGTTGTCCGCGTCCAGGCCAGAAGCGCCGAGGCCGCCATGCAGAAGGTAAGCGCTATGAAGGCAGCCGGAATCCAGGGGAAGAAAAAGCGCGGGGTTCCCTGCCGGGGGACCAGTTTTTTCCGCTTTAAGAAAAACAGCCCCAGGATGGCCAGCAGAGGGAATACGGTCAGGGCGAATCCCATGTACTCCAGCAGCTTCTGGGCGCTGCCGGTAAAGATGTAGAGAATGGCCAGGATCATCTGCAGAAGAATGGCAATCCACGGAGTGCCCAGACGCGGATGCACCCGGGCCAGAGGAGAAAACATCAGCCGATCCCGGGCCATCGCGAAGTAGACCCGGGGGCCGATCATCATCTGCACCGAAATCGAAGACAGCAGAATTAAAGAAATGCCCAGGGTGTAGAACTGGACGATCGGCAGGGGAAAGAGATGGCGCGCCGCGAGGGCTCCGACGGCTTCCTGCCCCATCAGGTCCGGACCGGGCACGGCGATCAGGTATACCAGATTGAGAAGAAAATAGAGAGCGGCGGTGCAGGCCGTACCGTACAGGAGGGCTTTTCGCAGATTGCGCTCCGGATCCCGGATCTCGCCGGCGATGTAGGAGGCGGCATTCCATCCGGAATAGGAAAACATGATGATGAGCAGCGACAGGCCCCAGATAGGCAAATCCGCTGCGGGCGCGGCGGACTCCGCCGGATAGACCGCCGCCAGTCGGGCGGCCTGGCTCCAGTCGGCCATCCACAGGCCGCCGGCGGCAAAGGATGCCGCGATCAGAAACTTCAGGACGGTCAGTCCGTTTTGAATCCGGCTGCCCCACTGCACTCCGACGATGTGCAACAGGCCGAAAAAAAACACCAGGAAGGCCGCCAGGAGCTTCTGCGGCCCGGTCCCGGAAATCAGGTCGGCGGTATTCCCGGCGGCGTCCGGCAGCTCCCGGTAAAAGGCGTTCAGATAGGAAACGAAAGCCAGGGCGCTGGTG
Organism: uncultured Acidobacteriota bacterium; assembly: GCA_903847975.1. Taxonomy (GTDB): domain Bacteria; phylum Acidobacteriota; class UBA6911; order CAINFC01; family CAINFC01; genus CAINFC01. Next base: position 56,733 of record CAINFC010000079.1, read on the forward strand.
GCCACCGGGGCCGAAAAGCCCACGATCAGGGAAATCCAGCCGGTCAGGAAGCCCGGCAGCCGCCCGAAGGTCTTTTTCAGGTAGACGTATTCGCCGCCGGTCTGCGGCCACAGAGTGGCCAGTTCCACATAGCAGAGGGCGCCGCAGATGGCGGTGAATCCTCCCAGAAGCCAGAGCAGCAGCACCAGCCAGGCCTGGCGGGTCATTTGCAGGATGATTCCTGTGGTGAAAAAAATCCCGGTTCCCATCATGCTGGCGATGACCACCAGGGTGGCGGTGGGGAGTCCCAGCTGGCGTTTCAATTCCACGGCTTTGCTTCCTCTTCTATTCCGAATTTGTTTCGTCCCGGCCGGCGGACTCGCTTTCTCTGCCGGTGCGGCGATCCGACGGGGCGGCGGGCGGGGCGGATGGGAGATCATCGTATAGGTTGAGTAGAATATGGTACCAGCAACCCTTGCAGATCAGCGCCCGGTCTACACTGAGCAGAACCTGCTCCCAGGAGCTGAGCTCGCGGCCGCACTGCGGACAGGCCGACATGGCTTCCTCGGGATTGGTGCGATGCATATCTCCGGTCATTCCGTGAATCCTCATGGTTTGGGTTTGAGAACGACGCCGCGGCCCTCCCGGCTGTTCATCTTGACGAGGAGCGGCGAAGGAAAACGAAGGTGACGCACGAACTGCATTTCCGCCGCCGCCGGGCAGGTCCGCAGCCAGGACCAGTCGATAAAGTTATCCTGATTCTCGACCGGGATGGTGAAATAGCCGACCATGAAGGAAATCAGGTTCTGAAAAAAGTGCGAGCCCTGGGAGGGTGCCACGTTGAAGTCCCTGAAATTGGCTTCGGCAATGACCCGGACGCCGGAAATCTGGTCCCAGGTCACCGGGATTCCCAGCCAGGGATCCAGGCTGCCCAGGCGGCCGACCGTGATCAGGACGTACGGTCTTTTTTCCGAAATGAGCTGGTTGTTGATCTGGTTGATTTCCGCGGCCACCTCGGCGCTCTTCGCCCGGTCGTACCGCTCGCGGTCCACGACCACCAGGTCGAACAGGTGGCTCATGGATCCGTGCCCCAGGACCTGGTGGCTCGAAAGCAGCATTTCCTCGCGGCGGTGGTCTCCGATGGTCAGCTCCTCCTTTTCGCGGCTCAGCACCAGGGGGCGCATCTGCAGCAGGCCGAACTCGATCGGATTTTTCTTCAGGTTGACCGCAAACTCGATTTCCACCGGGGTGCCCATGCCCCACACCCCCATGCCCAGGAGCAGGTCGATGATTCTGGCCAGCGGGAAATCCCTGTTTTTCAGCAGCGGCTGGAAGGTGGCCACGCGGATGCCGCTGCGGGAAATGCCGTCCAGAATCCGGTCGTCCTCCGGAGAGTAGGTCGACCCGATATAAGTCAGAGTGCCGTCGTTTTCCGCATCTTCCAGCTGCAGGGTGACGATGTTCGGATCCCGGGCCGGAAGGGGCTCGCCGGCTCCCGAGGAGAGGTTGAGGGCGTAAAAAGCGCGCTGGCTGGCGTTCAGACGGTCTTTCACGCTGCTGAAGGGATATCCCTGCAGCGGATACTTGGGGCAGAAGCGGAAAGACACGCCACCGTCCACCACGGTTTTTCCCAGCCCCAGGGCCAGCGAAGCCACTCCGTCGGCGGATTTCTGCGGAGGAACAGGATAGTAATTGTAGGACCGGGCCACACCGGAAAATTCCGGGTAGAACCTTCCGCGATAGGTGTTGCCGACCATGCGCTGCACGATGACCGCCATTTTTTCCTCTTCCAGCCGGTAGGAGGTGGCCCGGAAGTAGTCCTTGGGGCCCTGGTAGAAAACGGAGGCATAAACCCTCTTGATCGCTTTCAGCAGCTCTCCGAGCCGCGACAGCGGGTCCGGCTGGTTGTTGGCAATCATGCAGGTCTGGTACACCCCGGCGAAAGGATGATACTGGGAATCCTCCAGAAGGCTGGAGGAGCGCACCGCCAGAGGGTCGCGGACCAGGTCGAGAAAGGCCACCAGCTGGGCCAGGATGGATTCGGGAAAGAAGGCGGCGGACAGGAAGCGGTCCAGGATCTTCCGGTCGTCCGGCTCGCCCAGGGCAAAAGCCCGCAGCTGGTTGGTGTCCAGAAATTCGTCAAAAACGTCCGTGCCCAGGATGATTGCCGGCGGAATGCGGATGGAGATTCCGGCGAAGCGGTCCTGCACCAGGTAATTGCTCAGCAGGATATTGACGAAACTGAGCCCCCGGGCTTTTCCGCCGATGGAGCCCCTGCCGATGCGGGCGATGCTTTTTTTAGGGTCGAAGGAGTCCTTGCGGAACTCGCTGACGATGCCCCGCTGCCAGATCCGGCGATAGTCCCGCAGCGAGGAGATCAGGTCGGCGCGCATCAGCTCGATGTTGGGGAAGTCCGAAACGGTCCGCGGCCGGAGCTTGTGGGCCAGCCAGAATTCGGTTCGGGCTTTGAGCCAGTGCGAGAAATGATTCCGTTCGGCATGGTATCGTATGCTTTCCGAGGGGACCACCGTCAGCTGCTGCTCCAGGGAGATCAGGTCCTGCGCCCGTCCGACCTCGCCTCCGTCCGGGAGGCGGAAGACAAAATCGCCGAAGCTGAAGTTCTCCATCATGAAGCGGTGCAGCTCCACCGGAAAGTCGGGAGCGTTCTTCAACAGGAAGGAGGCCCCCAGGGCCTGGGCCTTGGCGCTGTTGTCCGGCTGGTTGGACTGGAAGAGAAAGGGGATGTCGGCGTGGATGGACTTCACTTTCTGGTAGAATCCCAGGCCGGCCTCGGGATCCATCCGGCCCTGCCGGGGGAAGTCGATGTCGGAAATCACCCCCAGCACGTTTTCCTGGTACTTTTCAAAGAATTCCCAGGCTTCCTCGAAATGGATGCAGTGCAGGATTTTCGGGCGGGCCCGCGTGCGGATTTCCTTGTGAGAGAGATTGATCCCCTCGGCGATCAGCCGCTGGGCCTGCTGGATGACTTCGCGATAGATCATGGGCAGCAGGTAGGAGTAGTAGCGGACGTTGTCCTCGATGGCCAGGATGGTCTGCACGCCGGCGATGCGGGTGTCGTGGTCCACGTTGAGCCGGTCTTCCAGCTGCTTGATGATGGCGATCAGCAACCGGAAATCCCCCTGCCACATGTAGACCCGGTCGAAATGCCGGACGTCCTCATGGTGAAACAGGCTGCTGAGCTCCAGGTTGTCGTAGGTGAGCAGAACGATCGGTGTGGTAACCCCCGCCTGCCGGACCAGCTTGGCAAGGGTGGGTGCGGTCATGTCCTCGATGTGCAGCGTGGTGATGATCAGGTCGAAGTGCTTCTCTTCCTTGGCCAGGGCCAGCGCCTCCCGGCCGCTGGAAACCCGGGTGATCTCCGGCGAATGGCTCAGCTTCAGGGCCTGGTATTCGTTGCGCAGCAGCTCGTAAAGCCGCCCGTCCTCCTCGAAGACGAAGAGATCATAGAGGCTGGAGACCAGCAGGATATCGCGAATGCGGATGCGCATCAGGTTCTGAAAGCCCTGAAAACGCCGTCCGTATCCGTGTTCCACCCAGCTGGGGTCGAAATGGGTCAGAACGTCCTTGAATGTGTTGGGCATAGAAAAAGCCGCCTGTCAGTTTCCCGTCACCAATCTTAGCATGGATGCATCCGGGCCCGGAGCCGAAGTCGGGTTGGGCATCCGGGAAAACCGGCGCTCCGGGGGAAAGGCGGCCGGGGCGGAAAAGCGCGGATCGGCGCGGACTTCCGCCCCGGCCGTGGCCCGGAAGGCATCGCCCCGCTGCGCGGGGTAAGCCCTCCGGGGCGGGAAGGTTAGATGATCCCCTGGTCCATCATGGCATCGGCCACCTTCAGGAAACCGCCGATGTTGGCACCGTTGACGTAGTTGCCCGGCGTTCCGAACCGCTCCGCCGTTTCCACGCAGGTCTTGTGGATGCTCTTCATGATGATGTGCAGCCGCTTGTCGACCTCATCCCGGGTCCAGGGCAGGCGCATGCTGTTCTGGGACATTTCCAGGCCGGAAGTGGCCACTCCGCCGGCATTGGCGGCCTTCCCCGGTCCGTACAGGACGCCCGCGTCGGTGAAAATGCGGACTCCTTCCGGCGTGGTGGGCATGTTGGCGCCTTCCGAAATGCAGTACACACCGTTGCGCAGCAGGTTCTGAGCGTCCAGATCGTTGATTTCGTTCTGGGTGGCGCTGGGGAAAGCGCAGTCGGCGCGATGGCTCCACAGCGGGTTGCAGGCGGCCTTGCCGTCCACCGGCGTATACACCGCGCTTTTGTATTTCTCGGCATACTCCTTGATGCGCCCGCGGCGCACGTTTTTGAGGTTCATGACGAACGCCAGCTTGTCCCGGTCGATCCCCTCTTCATCGTAGATGTAGCCGTTGGAATCGGAAAGAGTGACCGCTTTGCCGCCCAGCTGCAGCACCTTCTCCACCGTGTACTGGGAGACGTTGCCGCTTCCGGATACCAGGCACACCTTGCCTTCCATGCTCTGGCCGCGGGTGGCCAGCATCTCTGCGGCAAAATAGGTGGCCCCGTAGCCGGTGGCTTCCGGACGGATCAGCGATCCGCCCCAGTTCAGGCCCTTGCCGGTCAGAACCCCGGTGAACTGATTGACGATCTTTTTGTACTGCCCGAAGAGGTAGCCGATTTCCCGGCCGCCGACCCCGATGTCGCCGGCCGGCACGTCGGTATCCGCGCCGATATGGCGGTACAGCTCATTCATGAAGCTCTGGCAGAAGCGCATGACCTCCGCGTCGCTTTTTCCCTTGGGATCGAAATCCGAACCGCCCTTGCCGCCGCCCATCGGCAGCGTGGTCAGGCTGTTTTTGTAGACCTGTTCGAATGCCAGGAACTTCAGGATCCCCAGGGTCACCGACGGATGAAAACGCAGGCCTCCTTTGTAGGGCCCGATGGCGCTGTTCATCTGGATGCGGAATCCGCGGTTGATGTGGATTTCGCCGCGGTCGTCGACCCAGGTAACGCGGAACTGCACCGCCCGCTCGGGTTCGATCATCCGTTCGAAAACCTTGGCCTGCCTGTATTCCGGATACTTGTCGTATACCAGGGCCACGGAATCGGCCACTTCCCGGACGGCCTGGTGGAATTCGGGCTCCGCCGGATTTTTAGCGATCACTTCCGCAATCAGATCTTTCATGGAACTGGACATCAAAAAAATCCTCCAAAAGAAAAAGTTGAACGAATCGGCAGAAACCCCATGGGACGGAACATCCGGGCCCCTCTGCCGGAAAACAGAGAATCAAAGATCGAATATCGACCGGGATCAGCGCCTCTGGGCCGAAGCCCATTTCTTCCATAGCGGGGCGTCGGCCAGCAGGCGGATAAACACCCCGCCGACTACGGAACGGGCCTGGAAGCCGCGCTGCGTTCCCTCGCTGGTCATGTACCAGTCGGTCATCGGAACGCGGTCGCGGGTTTCCTGGAGAAATCGGTATACCGGGGTGACCAGCGCCGCAAAGTCGGCGGGATTTTCGGCCAGCGTGGCGGTCCAGAGTATCCAGTCCAGCTTGGTGTAGTCGGCGCGGTTGTCCAGCGGCAGGCCGTAGCGGTTCTGCCGCTGCAGGTAAAAAGCCATCTCCTGGCGGGCGATGTCCGCGGAGAACAGATTCAGCCCCAGCAGGCGGTCCCAGACCAGGTTGTACTTCTGGCTCCAGGTCCCGGGTCGGTCGAAGGCCAGCCGGTAGTGATCGCCGTCCCGGGCCATGGCCGGCCAGCGGGCGGCCAGCTCCTTCGCCAGGCGAAGATATTTTTCTGCGGCCTCCGCATGGCCCAGCGACTCGGCCACCCGGGCATAGGCGCCCAGGCCGAGGATAGCCTTGATCGACAGGTTGGTGTTGTGCGCCAGGTGGCCGGCAAAATCGTCGGTGCAGAGCTGGTTTTCCGGATCGAGTCCCTTTTCGGCGAGATACTCCGCCCAGCGGGTGATGATAGGCCAGTAGGGGCGGCTGAAATCGGCATTCCCCTGGATGCGGGTCAGGGCTCCGAGCAGCAGGAGCATGTTGCCGCTCTCCTCCACCGGCATCTGGTTGTCTTCGCTCTCCTCCGCACCGCCGTAGACCTGCCCGTTGGCCAGCGGATACTGACCGAGGTCGTGCGGCGCAAAGGGCCACTTCCACTTGCCGGAGCGGGCGTAGTCCAGCACGGGCCGAAGCTGGGCTTCCAGCAGACGGGGATTGAAAAGCAGGAAAAACGGGGCGGCGGGGTAGATCACGTCCACCGTGCCGATGCAGCCGTTGCTGAAGTTTTCCTTGGAAAAATGCAGCGCGGTGCCGTCCAGATCGGCGGCCAGCTTGTGGGCGGCCAGGGTCTGGCGAAAAGCCAGCGAGGCCACGGCGGCGTAGGGCGGTCCGCCGGCCCGGACCAGGTCTCCGGTCAGCTCGGCATCGAACTGCTCGCAGCGCCGCTTGAGTTCGGGCAGGTCCCGGACCGCTTCGGCCAGGAGGGTCTCGGCGGTAGCGCGGTTCCGCCGCCAGTAGGGGCGGATCGGGCGCCGGAAATATTCCAGCGAATAAATATCGTCATAGGCGGCCAGGGCATACCGCGACACCGCGCCTTCGGCCGGAACCTCGGCATCCATGGCCAGGGCAATGAAGGCTCCCTGGCGCTCGCCGGGCTCGGGGTTCTCGAGGTCGTGCGAGACGGGCAGTTCCAGGGTGGGAAGGTAGCCGGCGCGGCCCCGGCTGCGGATTCCCAGGGTGGCGGCCGGCGCGGGGGTTGCCAGGTAGAAATACCCCCAGTCGATGCGCAGGTTGTCCCCCGAGCGGGTCAGCATGCGCTGTTCGACGCTGCCCAGGCGGGCGATTTCCAGGTTCCCGATACGATGGCGGGACCACATCGCCTGCTGGGCGTTATTGTCTACGGCTAACAGGCCGGAAGCATCCAGGTACAGGCGCACGCGGTGGGCGGCGCGGTCCGAGGAGCGGATGTCGAAAAGCAGATAGGTGACCGGCCGGGCCAGGACATCCATGTCGCCGGGCAGTGCCGGGGTAAGGAAGGTCAGGTCCAGCTGGATTCCTTCTCCGGCAAAGGAGTAGATGGTCCGGGTCGGGGTCAGCTTGCGGGAGGTCTGCGCCAGGGCTTCGATGGGTGCGGTGCCGCGGGGGGAGGTTCCCATGAAGCGCCGGACTTTGCCGTCGATGCGGATCAGTCCGGTCAGCGGCTGCTCGGACCCGGTCCAGTGCCGGGTCGGCTGATCGGTCAGCTGGTCGGACATGGACCAGATGCTGAAATAGGGATCATGGGCGATCAGCGGCGTGGCCGGCGGCCGAAGAGCGGCGGCTTCCTGTGCCGGGGCCAAGGACGGCAGGCAAATCAGGATCGAAAGCAGAAGCAGCGAGCTTCCCCGGAGGGTTCTGAGATCATACGCAATCGTATACATGTGCACCCCATTGGCTTTCATTCCTTCCCCGGCGAAGCGGAGACTGCCCGGATCCCGCGATCGGATGATGCTTCGGGGAGGAGGATTCACGAAGCCCAAAGAGTATGCGAACTGCAGGCTCAAGTCAAGATGAAATATACGGGGCGGGAAGAAAATCGCACCGGCGGTCCTGCGGAGAAATCCCGGCCCATAGCGTCCTTTCCGATCCGGAATCCCTTCCGGGGTTCTCGGTTTTTTGCGCCGACATCAACCCGGATGGCCGGGTAAAAAGTCCGGAACCCCTGCGGGGTTCCGGATCACAGCCCGGGGTTGCGCCGCATAGGCGCTATCCCGGGTAGGCGGATTTGTTTAAAACCCAGCCCGGAAAGGGCTGCGCAAACACCTGCCATGGCTGGATTTTGCGCAACCCTTTCCGGGTTGACGCCTTAGGGTGTCCCTACCCGGGGTAGGCGCGAAGCGCGCCAACCCCAGGCTGTGTTACGGAACCCCTGCGGGGTTCCTGCTTCTTTTTGCACTTTCATCAACCCGGATGCGTTCGCAAAAAGTCGATATTTCGTTATGGTCTGCCGTCCCTCACGGGACTGGTGTGCGTGCCGCACGCGGCGAAATAGCGGAGATCGTACCGTTGTGTGACACCGTGGCATTGGGAGGTCCCGCGTAGGACGGCACAGGACTGTTATTCCGAAGAAAAGTCCCGTAAGGGACGGCAAGTGTGAAAAGACAGGGGTCTCCATGAAACGTCAGGAGAAGGCGGGGCTTGCGGCCTGATCCAGAACCTCGCGGACTTTGGCGGCCAGTTGATCCTGGCGGACCGGCTTTTCGATGAAATGAATACCGGGAGCCAGAACACCGTGGTCGGCAATGACATCGGCGGTATAGCCCGACATGAAAAGTAGCCGAATGGCAGGCTGGATGGAGGCCAGGCGTTTGGCCAGATCCCGCCCGGTCATTCCGGGCATGATGACGTCCGTAATAAGCAGGTGGATAGGCCCGCGATAGGATTCGGCCAGCTGAATGGCTTCCTCCGGAGCCACAGCCGGCAGGACTTTATATCCGAGCCGCTCCAGAAGGGCCTTGACCAGGTTCAATACGGCCGGCTCGTCTTCTGCGAGCAGAATGGTTTCCGAACCGCCGCGAAGAGGGATTCTGCCCTGGGGAAGAGCCGAAATTCCTTCCGGGCCGACAAACCGCGGCAGGTAGATGCGAAATGTGGTCCCCTGGCCGGGTTCGCTGTATACATGAATGAATCCGCGGTTCTGCCGGATGGCGCCGAAAACCGTGGCCAGGCCCAGGCCCGTGCCCTGTCCCAACCCTTTGGTGGTAAAGAAAGGCTCGAAGAGGTGAGCCAGCGTTTCGCGGTCCATGCCGCAGCCGTTATCGCTGACGGCCAGCATGACGTAGTCGCCCGGCACGAAATCGGCGTGATTCGCGCAATAGAGATCGTCGAAAGTAACGTTTCCTGTTTCGATGGCCAACGATCCCTGGCCGCCGATTGCATCCCGCGCATTGACGCACAGGTTAGCCAGGATCTGATCCACCTGGCTCGGGTCGATGCGGACCGGCCAGAGCGAGCCGGCCGGCTTCCAGCTGAGGCGGATATCCTCGCCGATCAGACGCTGCATCATTTTCAGCATGCCGCTGACCACCATGTTCAGGTCCAGGACCTGGGGCGCGACGGCTTGCCGGCGGGCAAATGCCAGCAGCTGACGGGTCAGATCGGAGGATCGGAGGGCCGCTTTTTCAATCTCCTTCAGGTCCGCGAACAGAGGGTCGGAAGGCGGCAGTCTTTCCAGGGCCAGCTGCGAGTGCCCCAGGATGACCCCGAGCATGTTGTTGAAATCGTGGGCCACGCCTCCGGCCAGGCGCCCCACGGATTCCATCTTCTGGGCCTGCATCAGCTGCTCGCGGAGCTGCTCCTTTTCCGCCTCTGCCTTTTTGCGGTCGGTGATGTCGCGCTCGATGCTGACGATGAGGTCGCTTTCCTCCAGGTGCAGGAGCCGGCTGCGCACTTCGGCATCGAAAAAAGTCCCGTCTTTGCGATAATGACGAACCTCGAAAGTGACCAGATCTCCTTTCCCGATGCGCTCCAGCCGATCCCTGGTTATCTCCGGCGGCAGGCCCGGCTCCAGCAGGGAAACGGGATGCCCGATCAGCTCCTCCCGGGAGTAGCCGTGGGCCCGCAGCGCCGCCTCATTGGCGTCGGCAATGAGAGGCGGACCGTCTTCCCGAGGGGACAGCAGCAGCACGTAATCGCCGGACTCTTCGAAGAGCGTCCGGTAGCGGGCTTCGCTGCGGCGCAGGGCATCCTCGGCGCGCTTGCGCGGGGTGATCACCTCCGTATAGATGATGAAGCCGCCGATGGAACCGTCGTCTTCGTACCACGGACGGCACTCCCAGCGCGTCCATTCCACGTTGCCGTCTGCCCGGATGTAGGGATCTTCCTCGCTGCTGGATACTTCCCCCTGCAGGGCTCGCTGATGCACATCCCGCCACTTCTGAGGCAGATCGGGGAAGATTTCGTAATGGTGCCGTCCGATGATGTCCTTTTCCCGGACGTTGTATTCGTCGAGATAGCGCTGGCTGACGTAGACGTAATTCAAGTCCCGGTCGTGCACCGCGATGGCGCTGCGCGCGTGGGAAATCACGTAATCCATCAGGGAGTGGGCATGGATCAGCTGCCGCTCCGCCTGCTTTCGCTGGGAGATGTCCCTGGCGGTGACCTGAACCGCGGGACGGCCCCGATACAGGGATCCGATGGATGCCACCTCGACTTCGACGGCGGTGCCGTCCCGGCGCAGGAGTCTGTATTCGATGACCTGGGATGTTTCCTCCTGCCGCAGGACCCGCTTGATGCGCTCCCGGGCCGCCTCCCGGTATTCCGGATGAACCCATTCCATGACCGCTGTTCCCAGCAGTTCTTCCGGGCGGTCGACCCCCAGCAGCTGGAGGCCGGCGGCATTGGAAAAAACGATGATGCCGTCGATATGAATGTAAATGGCATCCGGCGAGCCTTCAACCAGTTTCCGGTAGCGCTCTTCGCTCTCCTGCAGGTTTCGCTCGGCCAGCTTCCTTTCGGTAATGTCCCGGATGAAAGCGACCATCAGCGAATCGGGGCCGGGCTGCACCTGGATCCGGACTTCCACATCGAAGGTGCTGCCGTCCTTGCGGCGGTGGAGGCTTTCGAACCGGTCCTGCCGGCTGGCCAGAAGGGTCCGGATGTGGGAAGCAATCTCCTCCGGGCTTTCGCGGCATTCCAGATCCCGGATGCGCATCCCCTGCAGTTCTGCGGCGGTATAGCCGCTCATCCGGACGTAGGCATCGTTGACCAGCAGGATGTTCCCCTCCCGGTCGGCCAGCCAGATGCCGTCCGTGGTGGTCTGCAGCAGCGCCTACAGCAGGCTGTCGGAGTCAAATTTCATATTTTCTATCGATCATCCACTATTTTAAATGGATGCCGGCGGAGTGTCAATTTGCGGCGGGAAATGCCCGTGTCGCAGGCCCGGACGTTCCGGGGGCGAGAGGAAAGGCCTGTTCCACGGTCAGCGTAAAGGCGCCGAAATTTTCCTCCACCCGTCCGCACAGCTGGTACGGGCGGCCCCAGTCCAGCATGCGGCAAAGCCGGCGATATGCGTCGGGAAAGAACACCGTTTCAATCAGGCCGGTTTCGTCTTCAAACGTCAGGAACTGCATCAGTTCATGACGGCTGGTGAACACGGTTTTACCGGTGATCAGCCAGCCGGCCATGCGAATCCGGCGGCCCAGGTGCCCTGGAATTTCCCGTGCCTGGACGCGGTCCCGGCGCGATAGCGCTTCCGGGAAAAGCAGGATAGGATGGTGATGGACCAGGAATCCCAGAACGGCAAATTGCCGGCGCAGGCGGTGAATCTCTTCCCCGGCCGGAAAATCCGGGCGGGACAGCTCTTCCGCGGGCTGGAAGAGAGCCATGGTATGCTGCGCGGGATTCTTTTTCCGGGCGGAAAACCAGCGCCAGAGCAGCTCGGCGTGATCCGATCCGGGGTGCAGCCGGTCCAGCGCCGAGCTGTCGATCAGCGCCCGTACTTCATCTTCCGCCGGCCGGGCTCGGGCCAGAAAATCCTCCAGGGACCGGTAGCCTCCGTGCAATTCACGTTGCTGCACAATCCGTTCCCGGGTGACCTGCGAAAGATCTTTGACCGACATCAGTCCGACCCGCACGCTTGTTCCCTGACCCCGCCAGGCGATGCCGCTTCGGTTTACGTCCGGGGGGTCCAGGGTCAGCCCCAGGCGGCGGGTTTCAGAAACGTAGGCGAAGGTGCTGTAAAAACCGCCCTGATTGGAAATGACCGCGGCCATGAACTCGGCGGGAAAGTGGGTTTTAAGATAGGCGGCCTGGAAGGAAACCCGCGCGTAGCTGGCGGAATGGGACTTGCAGAAGGAGTAGCCGCTGAAGCTCAGGATCATCTGCCAGACGGCCTCCACCTGGTCCTCCGTGGCCCCGTTCCGGAGCGCGCCCTGGCGGAAGCGCTGCTGGTAGTCGCGCAGGGCCAGCTCCTTATCCTTTTTCGAGAGCACCTTGCGCAGCCCGTCGGCATCGACTGCGGAAAATCCTGCCAGGGCCATGGCCGCCCTGGATACGTCCTCCTGGTAAACCATGATGCCGTATGTCTCCTCCAGGACCCCGCCAAGGAGAGGGTGGAGCGGCTGCCAGGCTCCTCCTTTCAGCCGCCGCAGATACTCCTGGATGTAAGGGTTGGCGGCCGGGCGGATAATGCTGGAGTGAATGACCAGGTGCTCGAAATCGCCCACCTCCGCTTTTTTCTGCAAAAGGCGGGTGGCCGGGGACTCGATGTAAAAGCAGCCCATGGTATCCCCCCGGGCGACCCGCTCACGGGTCGGCGGATCTTCTTCCGGCTCCCAGCGGAAATCGTCGAAGGCTCCGCCGTTGCTCCTGACGTTGGACAGGGCATCACGGATGACCGCCAGCGATCGGTTGCCGAGCAGGTCGATTTTTACCAGCCCGGATTCCTCGGCTCCGTCTTTTTCCCACTGGATGATCGGGACGCCCTTGGGGGCGCTTTCCACCGGGGCAAAGTCTTCGATCGGCCCCGGGGTAATAATCATGCCGCCCGGATGGACCGAGAGGTTCCGGGGAAGTCCCAGGATGCGGTGCGCCAGGCGCAGCACCTCGGGCCATGGAACGGGATAATCAAGAGGCATGTCGGCCGGCAGCAGATCCTCCTCGCCGTTATCCTCCCGCTCCTGACCCCAGGGGTGGTGGACCCAGGGGAGCCTTTTCATGAACTGCTTGATTTCCATTTCCGGAAGGCCGAAAACCTTGGCGGTTTCCCGGATGGCCATCCGGGGCTGAAAGAAGACGTGGTTGCACACCATGGCCGACCGGCCGGCATACTGCCGCAGCACGGACTCGAGAACTCCGTCGCGCTCATCCCAGGCGAAGTCCACATCGATATCCGGCGGATCCCGGCGCCCCGGATTCAGGAAGCGTTCGAAATACAAATGGAATTTCAGGGGGCAGACATTGGTGATCTCCAGGCTGTAAGCCACCAGGGAGGCGGCTCCGGAGCCCCGGCCGCAGATGCGCGGGCTGCGGCGCACGATGTCCTCCACGACCAGGAAATAGGAGGCAAATCCCTTGCTGCCGATGATGGCCAGCTCGTGCTCCAGCCGCCCGGTGACCGCTGGCGGAAGAGGCTCCCCATAGCGCTTTCGGGCGCCCTGGTAAGCCCTGGTCCGCAAAACCTCTTCCGCGGTAAGGCCCCCGGGATCCTCCCAGGGGGGCATTACCACGGCCCGGTCCGGGCCCTTCCAGGTCAGTCGTTCGGCGATCCGTTCGCCGGCCGTCAGCGTCTCGGGCCAGACCTCGAAGCGCTTCCGGTATTCCCGCTCCGAAGCCAGCCAGGCATCGGCCGGAGCGGCGTCGCGGGCCGGAAGCAGCGAAAAAGTCGTGTTGCCGGCGATGGCCCGGAGCAGCCGATGCGTCTCGTGATCCGGCGGCTCGAGGAAAAAGCATCCCGGGACAGCCACCGACGGAAGGCCAAGCCTGCGGGCCTCCTCGCGGAGCAGCCGCGTGGCGGTCGACGGCTTCCGGGGCAGAGCGGCGGCCACGTCCACGCCGGCCGATTGCCAGGAAGCCAGCAGATCCCGGGCGGTGGTAAGAATAATCAGGCCCTGCCGATACTTCCCGATCTCCTTCGCCAGGGAAAAATCCGCGTTCCGATGCCGGTGGCTCAGCAACCGGCAGAGGTTGCGGAATCCGTCCGCATTCTCCGCCAGGCAGACGGCCCGATGCGCTGTGGAGCGGTCGGTCAGCTCCGCTCCGACGACCGGCCGCAGGCCGGTTCGATCGCACCAGCGCAGAAATTCCCACAGCCCGTAGAGGTTGTCGGTGTCGGTCAGCGCCAGGCCGCGGAACCCTCTCTGCTCGGCCGTCCGGCAGAGATCCGGGATAGTCGAAGTTCCCCAGAGCAGGGAGTAGCCGGAGCGAACGGTCAGCGGGATCATCCACCCCTCCCGGTTTCCTGAAATTTAAAAGCCTGTTGAAGGTTCAAAAAGTATGAATTTTTATGTTCTGCCGTCCCTGCCGGGACTTGCGTCGGTGCCATCCGGGGCGAAATAGCGGAGATCGTACCGTTTTCCCTCTCCGCCATCCTGAGCGCAGCGAAGGATCTCCTCCTGTGGAAACCTGTATCCTTTTGAAAATAAACCATTACGAACGAGATCCTTCACTACGCTGCGCTTCGTTCAGGATGACAGTTTAAAGGAATTCTGACTATCTGCGAAGCCATCTCTTTTGATAACCCGGCAGAAAGTAACCATCTTCTTTCGACCTGCCCTTGCGCCTTTCTTCCCACTCTTCCTTTCTTCCTGTAAGCCTTTTCTTTTCACAGGAAGACGGGAAGATCAGGAAGGAAGAAAGAAGCCGTCCGTATATTTCGGAAGGAAAGAGGGACTTTTTGCCTGGTTATTAAGCCTCATTCCTTCGTAAAAAGTACGGAATCGACCCGTAACCATCCCCCAAAAGAAATCTGTATCGTGTGCTCAAAACTGCTTTCGTTTGTAAGTTTGTCCTCGGGTGTTTCCCGGCCTTATTGCTCCTTATCACTTTATCATTTTATTCCGGACTAATGTAAATGTCAATGTAAAGCAATAAGTAAACAATGTAAACATGGCGTCCGCGAACAGGGCCGGCAGGAAAGGAATGCACCAGGCGAATTGTCGGGCTCAGCGAGATTCGGGTGCCGTGCGGGGTACAGGGCAGGGCAGGGTAACGTCCTCCCAGCGGAGCTCTCCCTTGGCGCTGACCCGCAGCAGAAGGGACTGGTTGGGCGCAAAGCGCAGCGCCAGGGGGATGCGGCGGCCGCCATAATTCAGTAAGGTACGGACCTCCGTTGTTCCGGCAGAAAAGGATTGCCCGTAGGTCAGCGGGTACTGTATTTTCCAGGTAAGCGGGTGGGCGAAAAAGATCGTCAGGCGGTCTCCGCTGCGGCGGACGGCGAACTCGGGAAGATTCTCTCCTTCCAGCAGGGGCGGATGGCCGATCCGTTTCGTCAGGTCAGAACTCACATTGGGCAGTGCCTGCAGCTCATCGAGAAGTCGGGCATAGGACGGATCGGTGTTTCTTCCCGGCTGGGAGGGCCGCTTCGGCAAGCAGACCGGAAGGCCCTCCCGGGCCAGGCGAACGATGTGGGGGAGCGCTTCGCGATCCAGCCATTCGGCGTCGAGGTAAAGAGCGGAAAAGCGGGCCGGGCCGATCCGCAGGAATCCGTCGGTAAAACGCGCCTGCTCGAGGAAGGCGGCGCTGACCCAGGTGGGCCGGTATCCGTGCAGGGCTGCCGGAAACCGCTGGTATTGCATTTCCCAGTAGTAGGCCGCACTGGGGCGCTGCCTTTCCGGAGGGAGTTCGTTTTTCATACGGTTGTCCTCCACCGGGAGATACACCGCCAGGTCGGTGTAAGGCTGCCCCTGCCGCATTTCCTCAGAGAGGCGCTTCAGGTAGCGGTTGAAAGCCGGGAAGTGAATGGCCAGGGGCGTATCCGGGCCGACGTGCACCGAGGCATAGAACTCGTTTTTTCCGCCCTGGGGGTTGTAGGGCATGCCGTGCCAAACCAGCAGGTTCACTCCATTGGCCAGCAGGGCATCGGCCACCAGCTTCAGGTCGCCGAGCTGCTCCTGTTTCAGAAAGGGCGCCGGTCCCGGCCAGCGCTTCCAGCCGTAAAGGCAGGTGAAGGCTTCCGCCGAAACGACGGGTTTGCCGGTGAGCGCCGCGGTGGAGGCCGCGATCCGGGAAAAGGCGGGATCGAAAAGCACCGCTTCCGATTCCGGGACGTCGACGGCGGCATAGGCCTCCTGCAGATCGGTCGGGGAACCCATGCACTGCACCCGGGAGAGGCCGCCGCGCTCGTGCGCCAGGCGGGTGAAGGGACGGTAGAACTCCCGGATGATAACCTCCGAAATCAGCTTCCGGTAATCGTAGCGCACGCCGGCATGGGCGTTCAGATCCGCCATGTAAGGTACCAGGTCGTAGCCGAAGCGCCTGCGGAATTCCTGGTCCAGGCCGGCGGCCCACAGCCCTTCCGTTTCCACTTCCCAGGAATCGCAGAACAGGGCCAGGGGGCCAACCTGCAAGGCCGGGCGAAGGGCTCCGCCCACCCGGTCGAAATAACGCTTCAGGGCGGACTGGTCCAGGTGATTCAGCACCCGTGCCGGAGGCGCGGTGCGCTGTTCCCAGGAGCGCCGGATCCGCTGTTCGGAAGGGCCCCGGAAGGTGAGCGAGGCGTCGGATTCGGAAATCCCGGAATCGCCGAAGGGCCAAAGCGTTCCCAGGGTGAAATCGCATCCCAGGCCGAGGCGCCGCGCGTAGCGCCTGGCAAATGCCACTCTCTGCGACCACTCGGCGGAAAGCCAGGCGGGGCCCGGCGGCGCATTCTCCTGTGGATAAACCCAGCTGATCTCCACTCCGCCAAAGCCGCTTTTCTTCAGCCAGTCCAGCTGTTCGCAAATGTCTTTCTCGGCAATCGGGCCGGAAAACCACCACCAGCGCACATAGGGCCGTCCGTCACGGTAAACCTGCAGCGGGCCGGCTGCCGCCTGGGCTGCAGTGATTCCGGCCAGCCAGCAGACGGCGATCCAGCCGAGCCAGGGAGCGCGGCGGCTTCGAGCCCGATCCTCGGAAAAAGGCCCGGGAACCGGTCCCGAAAAAATTGCGTTTGACGACATCGCTTTCCTTCTCCATCAGGTGTTGAACCGTGCACGACGGGCCGCCTGGAGAATCTCCAGGGCCGCTTCGAAGCGGAAGGCCCCGACCGCTTCGGAGAGCTCCATGAACCGTTCGGGAAACGCCGACTTCAGAATCCCGCCATGCTCTTCCAGCAGATCGCCGGCTTCGGAATCTCCTTCGCTCAGCAGCTTCTCCAGCTGCGCGCAGACCGATCGCACCCTTTCGCCGTCTACCTTCTCCACGACGGAAACTGCCTGTTCTTCCGGCAGGGCTTTTTCCAGGGCCGCAACCAGACTTTCCAGCGGCCCGGCCAGGGCATCCACTCCCTCCGCAATCCGCTCCCGGGGCTGCCTTTCGCGGATCGCCTTTTCCACCGCCTCCGCCAGCCGCTGCACTTCCGCGGCTCCGATTTGCCCCGCTACTCCCTTGGCGGTGTGAGCCAGCCTTTCCGCCGTTCCGAAGTCGTCCTGGTTCATTGCATTCCGTATTCCGGCGGCGGCCTGCTTTTGTCCCTGCACGAACTTCCGGATCAGGGACAGATAAACATTCCGTTTTCCCATAGCCCGCCTCAGCCCCACCGCCGCTTCCAGGCCGGGGATCCCCTCCAGGAAGCCCGATTCGTCTGCTGCACCGGTTGCTAATTTTTCCATCGCCGGGGCTTCGGTCGGATTCGAACGGATCCATCGCCGCAACGTCTGCCATAAATCGGGCGGATCGAAAGGCTTGGAAATGTGGCCATTCATGCCCGCTTCCAGGCAGAGCTGGCGGTCTTCTTCCCGGGTGTTGGCCGTCATGGCCAGCACGGGCAGATCCTGCCACTCCGGGCGTTTGCGGATTTCCTTTGCGGCGGTGATTCCGTCCATCTCCGGCATCTGAATATCCATGAGCACCAGGGCATAGCGTTCGGCTTCCAGCTTCCGGAGGGCGACCTTTCCGTTCTCCGCCAGGTCTACCTTCAGGCCGGTTCCCTGCAGCAGCTCCATGACCACTTCCTGGTTCAGCTCGTTATCTTCCACCAGGAGGATCCGGGCCCCTGCCATGCCGGCCAGCTCTTCTTTCCGTGTGGCAAGGACCTCCTGGGCCCTGGGCTGCCAGGCTTCTCCTCCCAGTACCCGCATCAGGCTTTCGTACAGCACCGAGGCGTTCACCGGCTTGATCAGCACGTCGGCCAGCAGTCCCTGTTCGGCCGTGGAGACCACTTCGTCCCGGCCGTAGGCGGTAACCAGAATCGAGTGGGGGACCTTCTGCAAAGGCATCCGGGCTAATTTTTCGGCGGTCTGAATGCCGGTCAGCCCTTCCATCCGCCAATCCAGAAAAACGACCTTGTACTGTTTCCCTTCGCGCTCGGCCTGCTCCACGGCCAGCAGTGCCGCTTCGCCGGATCCCACCTGGTCGACGGTCAGCCCCATATCGGTGAGCAGATCGGCCAGAACCAGGCACGCATGTTCATGGTCGTCGGCAACCAGGGCGCGCCCGCCCACCAGGTCGGTGCGCAGAATGCGGGCTTTTTTCTGCCCGATACCCTTTTCCATCCAGGCCGTGAACCAGAAAGTGCTGCCCCGGCCCGCTTCGCTCAGCACGCCGACCTCTCCGCGCATCAGTTCCGCCAGGCGCTTGGCGATCGCCAGCCCCAGCCCCGTTCCCCCATACTTGCGGGTGGTGGACTTGTCCGCCTGGTGGAAGGATTCGAAAAGGCTCTTCTTCTGCTCTTTGGTCAGGCCGATGCCGGTGTCCCGAACGGCGAAGTACAGGAGCACTTCGGTTTCGTTCTCCTCGCGGACCGCAACGGTGATATCGATTTCTCCCGTATCGGTAAACTTGACGGCATTATTGGCATAATTGATCAGAATCTGACCCAGGCTCAGCGGATCGCCCCGCAGGAAGCGGGGCGTTTTCCGGTCCACGGCCACCACCAGCTCAATCCCTTTGGAAGCCGCCTTTTCGGCAACCATATTGGCTACCGTTTCCAGTACCGTCTCCAGCTCGAACTCCACCCGGTCGAGGGTGAATTTTCCCGCCTCGATTTTGGAAAAATCCAGAATATCGTTCAGGATGTGCAGCAGGTGTTTGCCGGAGCTGTTGATCTTTTCGATGTGATTGCGCTGCCGGGCGGTCAGTTCGGTATTCAGCACCAGGTGGGAAATGCCGATGATGGCATTCATCGGCGTGCGGATTTCATGGCTCATGTTGGCCAGAAATTCGCTTTTGGCACGGGTCGCTTCCTCAGCCTGCCGCAGGGCAGCCTCCAGCTGCCGGGTGCGCTCGGCGACCGTGCTTTCCAAAGTCTCGTTTTGCCTTTTCAGCCGGCGCTGGCGCTGCTGCACGAGCAGGAGCAGGATCGTGCCGCCGCACCCCAGCTCGAGGACCAGTGCCCACCAGGTCTGCCAGGGAGCGGGTTCCACCAACAGCGGAAGATCCCGGGGCGAGGAAATCTGCCCGGTCCCGCTTCGCCCCCAGATGCGCAGAATGTAATTCCTGGGCGGCAGGGTGGTGAACTCCCGGTTCGACCGGCTCATCCACTCCTGCGGCTGGTTTTCCAGGCCGATCAGCTGCGTGCGGTAATGAATTCCTTCCTGGCGCAGAAAGGAAGGCAGGTAGTAAAAAATCTGCAGGTGCTGGTCCCGGTATCCGAGCCGGATGGGCTGTTCGTGGTTCGCCGGTTTCCCCTGGATGGTGACCTGCTCGATGATCGGGGCCGGCGGCGACAGAGGATCGATGGCCAGGTCCGGATCCATAACCGCAACACCCTTAGCCGTACCTACCCAGATCTGGCCGGAACGGGTCTGGTAGATGGCACCGGTTTCTGCGGCGGAGCTTGGCAATCCTTCGCTCGGGCGGAAAATCTGCACTCCGGCGGGACTCCAATCGGGCCCCTCCAGGTCGACTCGAACCACCCCCCGGGAAGCGGTCAGGAACAGTCTGCCTTGCGGGCTGATCACCATTCTCTGCACCGTCTGGGCGGGCAGGTCGGGCAGATTCCGGCTGCCCCACAATTGAAATCCGCTCTCGAGGCGGTCCATGTCCAGCCGGGCAAGAGTACCGTTCGCCGTGCTGGTCCACAGCCAGCGCTTTCCGCTGGGAGAGGTGCAGGCTGCCAGGCCATAAACGGACTTGGTGTCCAAACCGGCGGCGGTTCCAAAATATTTCCAGCCGGTTGGATTCAGCCGTGCGATCCCTACGGAGCGTATCGACATCCAGATGCTGTGGGAACCGTCCGGATCGGCAATGCCAATCAGGTTGGACACGGTCGGATTTTTCGGAATTTCCGGCGGTGTCTCCAGGAGCTGCCACTGCCCATCCTGGAAGCGGGCTACCCCGCCGTCCCCTGCGGCATAGACCTGCATCTGCCCGGGATCTCCAGGCACCAGGGCCAAGCCCTGGACACTGTAGATTTTCAACCCCTGCTCCGCTCCGTAAGAGGTCCATGCTCCGCGACGCAGCCGGCTGACTCCACCCAGGGTTCCCAGCCAGATTTCCGGTCCGTCGGGTCCGCTCCATTCCCGTATGATGTTGATGTAATCGGCGGCCAGCCCCTGCTTCCGGGTAAAAACCTCGATCTTCCCGAGCTGCCAGCGGACCAGGCCCTGGTCGGTTCCGATCCAGAAAGCCCGGTCCTTCGGCTGGATCCCGGTTTCCAGAAAACAATTGGCCTGATTGCTGGGCAGGAAGTTTTTGCCGGCCAGGGACCGCCAGCCGCCGGGATCGACCGATACGATTCCCGCTCCCCGGGTTCCGGCCCAGAGCCTCGGTCGGAGCTGCGGATTTGCCCAGATGCTGTAAACGCCCGTGCTGGGAAAGCCTTCCTCCCGGCTGAACCTTTGCCAGCCCTCTGAGGTATACCGGGCCAGACCGGCGTCAAATGTGCCCACCCAGAGCTCTTCTTCTCTGCCGGGCATGGAAACCACGGCAAGGGAGGTCGGGCTTTTGCTCGGAGAGCCGGGAAACGGGCATTCCAGGCGATGAGCGGCCGGATCCAGCCGGCCGACTCCCAGCTGCCACGAGGAAATCCATACTTCCATGGTGCCTTGGAGGGTCCTGCGCACGGCAATGGCGTTTACCCCGCTTTCCCAGGTCCCGGATTCTGTCCGGAACGGCTCCCACCCTTCTGCTTTCTGCATCCACAGCCGCTTTTGGCCTCCCACCCATACGCGGGGCCGGCCGCTTGCGTCGGGAATGGCCGCCAGGGCCCAGATCCAGGCCTCCTGCAGACCGGGAACCGCTTCGAAAACATCGCTTCCTTTTCGCAGCTGCAGCAGCCCGCCGCCCGCGGTTCCGGCCCACAAAGTCTCATCGTCCGTGACCAGAAAGGCATTCACCCGGCTGGCCGGTAACCCCTTGCCTTCACCCCAGTGCTTCCACTGGCCCTGGCGATAGCGCCAGATTCCACCGGCTTCGGTCCCAAACCAGAGTGCGCCGTCCGGCGTTTCCGAAATAGCTCGGATATATCGGGAGGGAGCCTCCGGGGGAAAGGGGAGGGACGTCCATCCGTTGCAGCCGAGAAAGGCGGCTCCCTCCTGCGTCCCGGCCCAGAGCAGCTGGCGGTGATCCTGGAAAACGGCATGAACGCGGGGATTGGGAAGGCCTTCCTCCACGCCGGCGGGCTGCATGGAGATCCGGGCCAGATCGAACAGGTCCGCAGCTTTTAAAAAGATTTGTGCCGTCAGAAGAAAGACGAGCGTAGCCGAAAAGCGAGCCAGCCGGTTGTGGGTTGTACGGGGTGGATGCTTTTTACTGCTGCGTGCCACAAGGCAAGTCTATGTTACCTTTCCGGCGAAGTCAAGCGGTCGGGAGGAGGCGATGGGGGTCGCGCAGAAGAGGGAGCCTTTTCCCGAACGGAACCCCGAAGGCGGCCTGACTTTTTCTCCTCCTCCAAAGCAAAGGGCTTTGATAAAACCTTCAGCGCCGGATCAGGGGAAGGAAGTTGCGCGAGGAAAGAGGACGGAATTCATAGGCTCCCATATCGGGTGCCGTCCCGTATGGCCTCGCCAGCCGGTCGAAGTCATCCGCGAGGGAAAAGCCGGAGGAGGCTTTGTCGATCGCCGGACTCGACGGAAGCAGCCGGGCGTTGAAGGCATCGATGGCGATGTTGGCCAATCCGGGTGCGGTATCGCAGAGGTTGCCGGATCCGCTGCAATTCGGGGTGACGTTGCCGAACCGGGCACCGTTGATCAGGGAGTATTCGGTCTGGAACGGATTCGAGGGCAGCGTATCCCCGGACTCGTCGTTGTACCAGGCAAAGCAGGTCTGTTCCGCCGGCGCCGGGGACCTTCCCTGGAATATGCTGTTGCGCAGCCGCACCGATTCGGAGCCGTTGCAGGCCTGGTTCAGGGCGCATCCGGAAATCACCAGGCAGGTTCCCTCACCGGTTATGGTGGAATGGGCAACGGTGGCCTGGTCCCCGGGCCGCAGGACCAGAACCAGCGCATCCCCGGCAGCCCGGCAGTCGTCGTTCCAGGCGTAGGTAAAAGGCTTTCCCTGGAAATAGCGGCAGTTGCCGACCAGGATGGAATTTTCGATCTGCACCGGACCGGTGGTCTTCACCTGGTTTCCGGCATTCCCCTCCACCCGGGTACGGCGGATCTCGATCTGCGATCCGGGCATCCGGACGTAAAGCATATCGAGACCGTCGGAGGTGTTGTGCAGGATGGCGGAGTCTTCGATGACCCAGTGACCGGCGGTGAGGCCGCCAATGCCCACTCCGTCTCCGTAACCGCCGGCGCTCTGCCCCCAGCATCCTGTCGGCTGGCCCCCGGGATAGGTTTCTCCGCAGCCGTTCCATTCGACCAGCCAGCGGCGGAAGGTGAGCGTTCCCTGGTTCGCGGAAGCGGATCCGTCCCCGACCAGGTCGCTGTCCCAGCCGGCCGCGCCGTTTCCGGCGACCCGCACGCGATCCACCGTCCAGTCGGTCAGCCGGCCGGCCAGCACGCCCCGGCTGGCCAGTCCGTGGATGTTCAGATCGGCCAGGGAGACATCGGCGGAATCCTCGGCGTATAGCCCGACCCGGGCCCAGGGCCCGTAGGGGGCGGTGTCCCGCCGGCAGGCCAGGCCGCTGTCCGAATGATCTTCCACGCAGCCGGAGTGATCGGTTATTTCCAGGCAGGCGATGCGCACATGGCTGGAGCCGGTCAGGTTGAGCACCAGGTTGGCGCGCTCCGTGCCCCACAGCTGCGGCGGCGCCGGGCATCCGGCATCCCATCCGGCACCGAGAATCCGGGTCGGGTGCAGGGTGTCGGGCCCGCTGGGAACCGGGAGCATGAAGCAGTCATATGCCGCTTCGGCGTCACAACTCCCGGCCGTGCGAGGCGCGCCCCAGCCCATCTGGTATACGCCGGGGCCCACCATCAGCGTATCTCCCCCGGCCATCAGCGCCGTTCCCCCGGGCGGAAGGGCCTGAAACGGGTGGTTCCAGGCGCAGGGCTGTCCCGTTCCCGATCCGGGATAGGCGGTATCGGCCCTTCCCGTGCATTGCTCGGAGCTTCCTCCGTCCATCCTGATATAAAAGGTTGTGGCGGAGGCGGCGGGAGGGGTCATACGCAAGCCCAGCCCTGCCGGGGAAAGGAGCAGAAGGAAAGAAAAAAACCGATAGCGTCCGGTATTCATAGCCATGGTTGCTTCTCCTGAAACTGCTTCCCAAGGGGGAACCGATTCCAAATTGTAGCACGGGGAAGCCGGCGGGCTATAAGGAGCAGGCAAATTTTCCGAAAGGTTGCTGCCGGCGGGTGTTGAGGGGTGAGACTCCCGGCGGGCGGGAGCCGAAGGATGGAACTTCAGTGCCGGGAGCCGGCATCCAAACGGGTGTAATAATCCCAGTCGCCTAATTCCCGGTCGGTCGGCTCCGGGGAACCTTTCGGCAGATGAATGGTCTCCCAGAAGAGAGGGCCTACGAACTTGAAGACCTCTTCTTTCAGAATGTCCGGGGGCAGAGAACTTCCTGTTTCCCGTGGGGAGACGACAAACAGATCGCTCTGTCCCCACTTGTTGGTCGGGGTAATCAGCGAGCCTTCCATCTGGTTCAACCGACGGGCCAGCCCGGCGGAGTTCAGGTCGACATAGGGGACCTGCTTGATGACCCGATACTCGAAGTTTCCGTTGATCCGCAGAGCGGTAATGATCAGCTGCTTGCCTTCCTCGCGAAACAGGTAGCTTCTTGCCTGGGCCCCGACTTCCTTGATCATGATCCAGCCGTCGCCCTGGTCGAGGCACTCGTAGCGGGTATCCGGCTCGATCATTTCGGCGCGTCCGGCCACGTATTCATCGATGCGCCGGCCGACTTCGTTGACGATCTTCCTCATGCCGGCGGCATCCATTCGGGGAAGTATGCCGGCCACTTTGGCTTCGTTGTAGGCCTGGTAAATCCAGAACATCCGCTTCAGGCGGTTGGAATAGATATCGAAAGGATAGGCGCCGCAGGTGGTGTCCAGGGCATCTTCCAGGTGCAGGGCGTCGACCAGCAGGGGCGGCGTGCGGCGGGTTTCGAACCACTCCGGGTGGGAGAGCAGCCACCAGGTTTTGCAGACGTCCTCATCGCAGTGGTTGGCGAAAACCGTACCCTGCAGAAAATTTTCTTTCAGGAAACCGAGCCTCTCCAGGATGCGCAGCTTCATATGATAATGCGCCTGGGCGCAGGTGCTGCGGGTGGAGGACCGGTTCACTTTGGCATGGTGATCCAGGTTCAGATAGGGGCCTTCGTGGTCGGCGGTTTTGAGCTGCCAGCGGCTCTCGTCCTCCACGTACCCGTCGATGGCGATCGAATAGGGCCGGTGGGTTTCCACGAAGGTTTCGAAAGACGGGATGGTTACCCGGGGGCGAAGGCAAAGCTCAAGCATGGAAAATCTTCCGATCGGCGGCCGGAGCAGGAAAATAAAGGGCGCTCCGGCAACGGCAATTAAGGCAGGCGGGTATTGGCTCCGAATCCATAGGAATCTTTTATTAAAACAAAGGCAGAATTTTAGGTGGACTCTCCGTGATTGTCAAGATTCGGTCTCATTCTTTTCCAAAGAGGCCGGGTGCTGTTTCCTCGGGAGGAGACGCTATCCGGGATCATCTTTCTTGACATTGGGCGGCGGTCGCTCTTATCATACCGCCTGGATGTCTTCCCGTTCCGCTGGGTCCATGAAAAAAAAGATGTATACGGTCATACTGGCAGGAATTATTTTATACCTGAGCCTGGCGGCTGTTCTTTACCTTCTCCAGGGGAGGCTTCTGTATATTCCTTTCCGGGAAATTGCCGTAACTCCCGATCAGGTCGGCATCGCCTACGAAGAGCACCGCCTGACGGCTGCCGACGGCAAAACCCTGGCGGCCTGGTGGCTGCCGGTGGAAAATTCCCGCGGAGTACTGCTGTTCTGCCACGGCAACGCCGGCAATATTTCCCACCGGTTGTATCCCGCCCAGCTTTTTCAGAAACTGGGCCTGAGCGTTCTGCTTTTCGACTACCGGGGCTACGGGAAAAGCCAGGGAGAGCCGAGCGAAGAGGGAACCTACCTCGATGCGGATGCCGCCTGGCGTTTTCTGAGGGAGCATAAAGGAATTCCCCCCGAAAAGGTCCTGGTGTTCGGGGAGTCGCTGGGAGGAGCGGTGGCCGCGGATCTGGCCTGGCGCTGCCGACCGGCCGGATTGATCCTGCAGTCC
Source organism: uncultured Acidobacteriota bacterium (assembly GCA_903847975.1). Classification (GTDB taxonomy): domain Bacteria; phylum Acidobacteriota; class UBA6911; order CAINFC01; family CAINFC01; genus CAINFC01. The sequence goes on from CAINFC010000079.1 coordinate 81,965, forward strand.
ACCTTCACCTCCATCCCGGAGCTGGCCGGCAAGTTGTACCCTTTGCTTCCCGGACGATGGCTGTCCCGCTTTCAGTACCGGACCATCGACAAAATCGGGGGGATCGCCTGCCCCAAGCTGATTGTCCATAGCAGGGAAGACGAGATTGTCCCTTTTTCGCATGGCCGGGCGCTTTTTGAAAAGGCAGCCGAGCCGAAGCATTTCCTGGAAATCCGCGGCACGCACAACGAGACTCTGGCCCCCGCAGACGAGACCTATCCCCGGGATGTGGAGCGCTTTCTGAGAACCGTATTCCCGTGAACGGCGGCCGCGCTCCACAACCAATTCATTGACTATGGAGATACCGATGCAGCTGCAAAATAAAACCTGTCTGATCACCGGCGGCACCAAAGGGATTGGCGCCGCCACGGCGCTTTCGCTGGCCGGGCAGGGCGCCCGTCTTGCGGTTGCGGCCCGCCATGCGGATGAAAATGCCCGGGTGCTCGAGAAGCGCATCGAGGCGCTGGGAAGCCAGTGCCTGCTGCTGGCGGCCGATATGGGCCAGCCGGAACAGGCGGTGCGCTGCGTGGAGCAGACCGAGGCCCGTTTCGGCCCGGTAGACGTGCTGGTGCACGCCGCCGGGGGGCCGGTCAACGGCGGGCTGCTGGATCTGACCCGGGACGCCTGGTATGAGGCCTTCGAGGTGCACGTCCACGCCGTGTTTCACCTCTGCCGGGCGGTGATTCCCGGCATGAAGCGGAAAGGAGAGGGCGCCATCGTGCTGGTCTCCTCTGTGGCCGGCATCCGCGGCATCAAGACCAACATCGCCTACCAGGCGGTCAAAGGGGTCATTCCGCAGATGGCCCGCGCCCTGGCGTTCGAGTTTGCCGGGGACAATATCCGCGTCAACTGCGTGGCTCCGGGCATCATCCGCACCGATTTTCACGCGGCGATGCCCCCGGAGGTGAAGAAGCATAACCTGGAAAACCGGATTCCCCTGCACCGCGAAGGAAAGCCGGAGCAGGTGGCGCACATGATACGGGAGCTGATCTGCAACGATTATGTGACCGGGGAAACCGTGGTGGTCGACGGCGGGCTCACCATGCGGATCTGCTGACCGGGCCTTACGCCGATGAAGCTCCCGCCCTGCTCCGGTCCCGAAGCCCAATCCGCGCGGCCCGCGCCGGGCCGCCTCCGCTGGCTGATGATCGCCCTGGCCTTTCTGGCCACGGTGATCAACTACCTGGACCGCCAGACCCTTTCGGTCGTCGCTCCCGAGCTGAAAAAAGAGTTTGCCATGAGCGATGAAACCTACGGACTGATCCTGAGCGCCTTCATGCTGGCCTACACCGTTATGAACGGCATTTCCGGGCCGATCCTGGACCGGGTGGGAACGCGGATCGGTTATGCCCTGTGCATGGTTTGGTGGTCCACGGCCGGGATGCTGCACGCGCTGGCCACCGGCCCTTTCTCGCTGGGCATTTTCCGGTTCCTGCTGGGCATGGGCGAGGCGGGCAACTGGCCTGCGGGAGTCAAATTGGTCGGGGAATGGTTCCCGCCCCGGGAGCGGGCGCTGGCCTCCGGCATTTTCAACAGCGGGTCGGCTATCGGGGCCATCCTGGCCCCGCCGCTGGTGGCCTGGCTGGTGATCCGGTGGGGTTGGCCCAGCGCTTTCCTGATCGTCGGGCTCAGCGGATACCTGTGGCTTGTCGTCTGGTGGCTTTCCTACTACACTCCGTCCCAGGGGGCGGAGGAAATCAGCCGCCCGGCCGTCTCGCCCTGGCGGCTGATGGGCACGCGGTTTGTCGGGTTCTTTACCCTGTCCAAGGTTTTCATGGATCCGGTCTGGTACTTCTACATTTTCTGGTTTCCCAAATTCCTGAGCTCCGTCCACGGCTTTTCGCTCGCGGATATCGGCAAAACCGCCTGGATTCCCTTTTTAACCGCCGACATCGGGAACATTGCCGGAGGGGCCCTGACGCAGTGGTTCATCCGGCGGGGGATCCCTATCCCTCGGGCCAGGCGCATATCCGTCAGCATTTTTACCCTGCTTATGGCTTCCGCCATTCCGGTGATGTTCGCTCCCAGTGCCGCAGCGGCAATCGCGCTGATTTCCACAGCGACCTTTGGATATACCGGGTACCTGGCAAACGCCCTGGCCATTCCTGCCGATGTGTTCCCCAAAACCATGCTGGGGTCCGTCTGGGGTCTGGCCAGCATGGGCTCCGGCTTTGGGGGCATGGTGTTCAGCTGGCTATCCGGACGGCTCATCGACCAGTACGGATATACCCCGGTGTTCGTCGGCTACGGCATCATGCCGCTCGTCTCCCTGGCTATTCTGCTCCTCCTGGTCGGGCCCTTCACTCCGGATCCCCGCTGGCAGAGCCGGGGTGAGGCCAGCTGATGTTTCTGCGGGGGCGGCCGGCATGTCCCGGTCACGGTAAGGGTGCCATAACTCCCGGCAGCGCATCGTCATGCCTTTTCCCCGGTCCGCAAACGGCCCAAAACCAGTCGACTGTTTCAGGGGTCGCCCTCGCATCCACTATAGGACGGTCCGGTAAAAAGTAGTGAGCTCGCGCGGAAGCCCTTTGGGGATCCTTTATGCGGAGCCATCTCATGTGATTTCAGCTTGTTTTTTTTCCAAGGGCATCCTAAAATCTGCAATAAGAGACATAAGCTGTAAATCCAATCCACCCGGCGGGAGGTAAGGATTCGATGCGCCGTATCGGATTTCCATTTTGGGAGGCGTGCTTATGAAGGTGCGATCGGTCACTGCCTTTTCCATTCTTATTCTGACTTTGTCCACGGTTGCTTCGGTCTCCGCTTCCAGTGTCGTTCCGAAAGCCCGGACCAACGCATCCAGAATCGACGAATACATCTCTCGGGCGATGGAAGCCGGACGGATACCCGGTCTCGCCCTGGCGATCCTCGAGGGCCATGAGGTTACCTGTCTGAAAGGCTATGGAGTGGCTGACCGCAGCGGCAGAGCGGTCACGCCACAGACGCCGTTCTTCCTGGGCTCGGTCGGCAAGACGCTTACGGCGCTCGGCATCCGGCAGCTGGTGAACGAAGGCAGGATAGCTTACGACACGACGGTACGGGAGTGTATTCCGTGGTTCACTCTTGCAGATGCGGATGCCGCCGCCCGGATCACCGTCCGTCACCTGATTGAACATAAAAGCGGATTATCCAGGGCTGCGGGTTCGGAAAATTATACCTTCCAATCGAAGTACAACGTGGAGCAGCTGGTCAGAAAACTCGCCCAGGTAGAGCTGGTCAGGCCGCCGGGAGCAGCCCGCGAGTATTCCAACCTGAACTTCGTCATCCTTGGCCATATCATTGAAACCGTATCCGGGTTGACCTATGAGCAGTACATTCAGAAAAACATATTTGACAGGCTGGAAATGAAAACAAGCTTCCTGTCGCGGCAGCCTGCCGAAAAAGCCGGGCTGGCGGCGGGGCACAAGATCGTTTTCGGCATTACTGTTCCGCTGGAGCTGCCTTGGCCTACCGCTCAAGTCCCTGCCGGGTTTCAAATTTCCTCGGCCGAAGATATGGCCCGATATGTTTCCTTGTTTTTAAACAACGGGTATTTCAAGGGGGAGTCGGTCATACCCAACAACGAATTGCCCGAACGCAAGCCGCCGCTGGGAGCCTTTGCGGAAAACGAACGCGGGTACCTGGCCTACTGGCAGATTTTCAGAAAACCCGATCGGATTGGCACGGGGCATGCCGGTGGAGACGGATTGTATTCCACGGTGATTCGTATTTTCCCGCTCTCCATGTTGGGGATTGTCGTGCTTGCCAACTGCAGCGATACTGTCAGCGCCGAGTCCATCGGCGAGGGTATCGCCGCGATCCTGGAAGGAAAGCAGCCGGCAGCCCCGGACAGGAGCCTGCCCGCGCACTGGCTCCTCGCGCTGGTTGCCTGCGCCATTGTGGCTCTACTGGTATTCCGGGCCGGGAGGGCGCGCCGGTTTCCGGGGCTCGTTTCGGAAAAAGGAGCAAGGCCGCTGCTGGCCTGGGCGCTTTTCTGGCTGCTGGATGGGGCCCTGCCTTTGTTTATTCTGCTGGGAATCCCCCGGGTGGGGGATATGACCTGGAAGTATCACCTGATCGCCAACCCCGAAATCGCCAGCATACAACTGGCATCAGCCTTACTGCTGGCGGCTACGGGGCTGACCAAGGTGTTCCTGCTTATCAGGAAGAAGCAGGCCGGACAAAAGGCTTCGGCCTGAAAGGGAATAACCCGGTGGGCTGCCCCGGTGGAATCGGCTGGTAAGGCTATGGGGCGAGAGGGGCGCGCGCCGCATGCCCCTCAAGATATCCTGTTGCGGATGTTGATTTCCCGGACAGACTCCCGGCTGGGGGCCGGCTGTCCGGTCCGATTCCTCTTGACATTCCGGCGCGCTGCTTCTTACAATCTGGCTATGCCGATGATGGCCACAAAGTGTAACTTCCTGAAACCTTCCCTGGAGGACGTATGAGAAAATCTGTATCCCTGCTTCTTCTTGCTGCGGTTATCGCCCTGATCACGGTTCCCCTGATGGCCCAGCCCAAACGGGTCAGTCCTGCCGACATCACCGGCGCGGTCATCGACGGGAGCCGGGTGACGGTGGTCTACAGCCGGCCTTTTTCCAAAAGCCCCAAGACGGGCGAAGTGCGCAAGATCTGGGGAGGCCTGGTTCCCTTCGGAAAGGTTTGGAGAACCGGGGCGAATGAAGCCACCCTCCTGGTCACCCAGCAGCCGATTGCCGTCGGCGAGGCGGTGATCCCCGCGGGAGCCTACACGCTTTTTACCCTACCCGCCGAAGACGGCTCAGCCAAACTGATCGTCAACAAGCAGATCGGCCAATGGGGCATGCAGTATGACGAAAAGCAGGACTTGGTGCGGCTGGATCTGAAAAAGGACAGCCTGGAGACCGCGGTGGAGCAGTTCACCATGGCCGTGGAAAAAAATCCGGCCGGTGGCGGCCTGCTTAAAATGATGTGGGAAAACACCCAGTATTCCCTGGCGTTTACCATCAGGAAATAGGCTGCTTATCGTTACGTTCGGTAGGCCGCGGCGGGCGGCCCCGGCGCCTTCCTGCGACCTGGTCGCGAATATTCGATTTGTATTTGGAGTAATCGGGAATGAAGAGTCGGACGAGACCTTCGAAATTTCACGGGAATCCGTTCCTGGTATGTTGGATGCTGTGTATGACTTTCCTGTTTGAGCCGGGCGTCAGAGGGAATGCCGGGGCGGCGGAAGACACCGCCGCGGCTGCCATTCTCCAGGATATGCGGCAATTCCGGGAAATGGGGAGCGTGCTGTACATCGCCGCTCATCCCGACGACGAAAACACCCAGCTCCTCACCTGGCTGGCGCGGGGGAAAAACTACCGGACTGCCTACCTTTCGCTGACCCGCGGGGACGGAGGGCAGAACGTGCTGGGTCCCGAATTCGGAGAGGATCTGGGGGTGCTGCGGACCCAGGAGCTGCTGGCGGCCCGGCGCCTCGACGGCGCCCGGCAGTTCTTCAGCCGGGCCATCGATTTCGGCTTTTCCAAGGATGCGAAGGAAACGCTGAAAGTGTGGAACCGCCAGGAGGTGCTGGCCGATATCGTGCGCATGGTGCGAACCTTCCGCCCCGATGTGGTCATCACCCGCTTTCCCCCGGATGGCGGCGGGCACGGGCATCATACGGCATCCGCGGTCCTGGCGGTGGAAGCCTTTCCGCTCTGCGGCAATGCCCAGTTCATGCCCGAGCGGCTGGGCAGGCTGGCGCCATGGCAGCCCAAAAGACTGCTGCAGAACGGCTTTCCGCGGGGCGGCTCGCCCGCGCCCGGCGCCCGCGTTCTGCAGCTGGATGTGTCCGGCACGGATCCGGTGACCGGGGAGCCGTTTGCCGATATCGCCGGCCGCAGCCGTTCCATGCATAAAACCCAGGGCTTCGGCAGCTACAGCGGTTCCGCAAATCGGGGGCCGCGGATGGAGTCCTTCCAGCTGCTGGCCGGAGAGCCGGTCGCCGGCGATATTTTTGACGGGGTGGATACCGCCTGGAGCCGGGTTCCCGGAGGGACGGCCGTGGGGCAGGGAATCGACGCTGTCATCCGCCAGTTCCATGCCGCCCGCCCGGCCGCAAGCGTTCCCGCCCTGCTTTCGATCCGCAAGCTGCTGGCTGGACTGGCCGCAGACCCGGTCATCGAGGAAAAACGTCAGCGGCTCGACCGGATTATCCAGGGGTGCCTGGGCCTCGCGGTGGAAACCCTGATTCCGGAAGCGGAAGTCGTCCCCGGCGAAAAGCTTTCGCTGAAACACAACGTGACCGTCCGCTCCGATTATCCGGTCCGATGGCTTGGAGTGCGCTATCCGGGGCTGTCGCGCGACTCGAAAAAGAGCGAGATGCTGGCCGCCGGCCGGCCCGCGGTTCGGGAAGCGGAGCTCTCCCTACCGGCAGAAATTCCGCTGAGCCAGCCTTACTGGCTGCGCTCCGTCCATCCGCCCGGCATGTTCCAGGTGGATAACCCGGATTGGATCGGGCGGCCGGAAAACCCGCCGGCCCTGGCCGTGGAGTTTCAATTCGAAGTGGACGGACAAACCCTGGTTCTGGCGGACGAACCGGTGCAGGCCTCGCCGAAGGCCGAAGGTGCTGCCGCCCGGCGGCGGATGGAGGTCATTTCCCCTGTCCCTCTGCAGTTCCAATCCGAGGTCCGGCTGTTTGCGCCCGGGGCATCGCGCAACGTGGAGATAGAAATCCGCGCGATCCGGCCGGAGCAAACCGGCGATGTTCGGCTGGAGGTGCCTTCCGGCTGGCGCGTCTCTCCAGCAAGCCACAAATTCCGCCTGCACGCGGTGGGGGACAAGGCTGCTTTTTCCTTTACCCTGCAGGCGCCGTCCCGGCCTGCCGATGTCACCGTGACCGCTTCCGCCCGCATCGGCGGCCGCCGCTACGGAAGCCGGCGGATGGAAATCCGCTACGATCACCTGGCCCCCCAGCTGCTGCAGCCGGCAGCCGGCCTGAAAGCGGTGAGCCTGGACCTGAGGATCAGCGGCAGCCGGGTGGGTTATGTGCCGGGGGCCGGCGACCGGGTGGCCGAGTGCCTGGAGGAGATGGGCTACAAGGTGAGCCGGCTGACGGGAGCGGACCTGACTCCGGAGCGGCTGCGGGAATTCGATGCCGTGGTGATCGGCATCCGGGCGTTCAACGTGCGCACGGACCTGGCTGCGCAGATGCCGGCCCTTTTTGCCTTTGCGGAGGCCGGCGGGACCGTGGTGGTGCAGTACAACAATCCCAACGGCCTGAAGGCCAGCCCGCTGGCCCCCTATGATCTGCAGCTGTCCCAGGACCGGGTCACGGACGAAAATGCCGAGGTAACCTTCCTGACTCCCGAGCACCTGGCGCTGAACGCTCCCAACCGCATCGCCTCCTCCGATTTCGAAGGCTGGGTGCAGGAGCGGGGATTATATTTCCCGGGCCGGTGGGACTCTCACTTCACCCCGATTCTGTCCTGCGGCGATTCCGGCGAGGCTCCGCTGAAAAGCGGCCTGCTGGTGGCCCGACACGGGAAAGGGTATTACGTCTATACCGGGCTGGCCTGGTTCCGTCAGCTGCCCGCGGGCGTGCCGGGGGCCTACCGCCTGTTTGCCAACCTGGTATCCCTGGGCAAATGAAAAGCACCGCAGCCGCTTCCGAATCCGGTCGCAGAGCGCCGGTACCCGCTCCCCCGGCCGAAGAGAAAGAGACCGGGTTGCCGATGCTGCACACCTGGAACGGGGTTTACCTGGCTGTGTTCGGCTGCTTTCTTTTCTGGGTCAGCCTGCTTTACCTGTTGAGCGTGTCCTTTTTATGAATGCACTTGATTTCCTGGTGGTGATCGTTTCCATGGTCGGCATTGCCGCCTACGGCGTCTGGAAGACCAAGGGGAAACGGAATCTGGACGGTTATCTGAAAGGCGACCCTTCCATGCAATGGATGGGGATCGGGATTTCGGTAATGGCCACCCAGGCCAGCGCCATTACCTTTATTTCCACGCCGGGCCAGGGGTTCGACAGCGGCCTGGGTTTCGTGCAGAACTATTTCGGAATGCCGCTGGCCCTGATCCTCATTTCCGCGGTGTTTCTGCCGGTTTACCGCCGCCTGAACGTTTTTACCGCCTATGAATTTCTGGGCCGCCGATTCAACGCCCGGACCCGGCTGCTCGGCGCGGCCCTCTTCCTGCTGCAGCGCGGGCTGGCCGCGGGAATCACCATCTACGCCCCGGCGATTATTCTTTCCACCGTGCTGGGCTGGCGTCTGGATTTGACCATTATCCTCAGCGGCTGCGTGGTGATCGTATACACCGTCCTCGGGGGGAGCCAGGCGGTGAGCCTCACTCAGAAGTACCAGATGGCGGTCATCTTCGGAGGGATGGTGCTGGCTTTCGTCATCCTGGTCGTCAAGCTGCCGATCGGCCTGACGGATGCCTTGACGATCGCCGGAGGGTGCAACAAGCTGGAGGCGGTCGATTTCTCCCTCAACATCCAGAAGCGCTACACCTTCTGGTCCGGGCTCCTGGGCGGTTTCTTTCTTTCGCTCTCCTATTTCGGAACCGACCAGTCGCAGGTACAGCGCTACATTACCGGAGCCAGTTTGCGCGAAAGCCGGCTGGGGCTGATGTTCAACGCCGTGTTCAAGATCCCCATGCAGTTCCTGATCCTTCTGCTCGGGGTGCTGGTCTTTGTCTTTTTTCAGTTCGAGGCGCCGCCGGTCTTTTTCAACGAAGCTGCCTGGAAGGCCCGGTCGGTTCGGGAATCGGGATCGGAGCTGCGGGCCATCGAGCAGGAATATGCCCAGGCCCATGAGCGCAAGCGGGAGCGCATGATTGCCTGGGTTGAGGCGGCGCGCGCCGGCGATGCCCCGGCGGAAGCCCGGGCTCGCGAGCAGGCCCTGGAAGCGCTGCAAAGGAGCGCGGCGATCCGCGAGGCGGGCAAAGCCGCCCTGCTCAAAGCGGCCCCCCAGGCTTCCAGCAACGACGCCGACTACGTGTTTATCGCTTTTGTCCTGAAGTATCTGCCGCACGGGGTGGTCGGTCTGCTGATCGCCGCTTTTTTTGCCGCGGCGCTCTCCTCCAAGGCGGCGGAGCTGAATGCCCTGGGGTCGACCACCACGGTCGACTTCTACCGTCACATCGTGAAAAAGGAGGCCGGAGACGCGCATTACGTGGCCGCCTCCAAGTGGTTCACTTTTTTCTGGGGGCTGGTGGCCCTGGCCTTCGCCCTGTTCGCCAACCTGGCCGAAAACCTGATTCAGGCGATCAACATCATTGGCTCCATCTTTTACGGGGTCGTGCTGGCGCTTTTCCTGGTGGCTTTTTTCCTTCGCCGGGTCGGCGGGCGGGCGGTATTCTGGGCGGCTCTGGGCGCGCAGTTGCTGGTCTTCGCTCTGTATTTCACTCTGAATATAAGCTACCTCTGGTATAACCTGATCGGCTGTGCGGCCTGCGTCCTGTTCAGTTTGATCCTGCAGGCGCTATTCGGACCGGACCCGGAATCTTCTTCCAGGGAGGCTATCCAGGGATGTCGTTGAAGCCGATTATCTGCTTCGGGCAGCAGCCCTGCGGCATTTTCCCCAAGCGCTTCCTGGTGGCCAAGATGCGCACCGCCCGGAGGCTGCAGGCGGAAATCGGCGGAGAAATCGTGTTCTTTTATCATGACAGCGATCACGATCCGCGCGAAACCAGGACGCTGCTGCGGCACCGCAAGACCGGCGAGCCGGCCCAGCTCAACTTCACTTTTGAAAACCGCTGGCAGAGGAAATTCTCGCCGCTGGCCCAGAAACGGATTCCGGGGGACTGGCAGGAACGGATGGTGAGGACCCTGCCGAACTACGTCGAGCATCCCCTGATCCGCCTGTTTGAGGAGGTCCGGGAGAAACAGGTGGGCTCCTTCTGTCTGGAAATGTACGGGCGCATGAATCTGCTCCACGGCATGCGAGTGGCGGCTTCGAGCGATCCCGGCTTTCGGAATGCCGCTGCGCCGGTGGAGGATTTCTTCGTGGATCTTCCCTATGAGGGAGAGACGGTCCGGGCCCGCTTTCACGGGAATGAGTTCCTGCTGCACGAAGGAGGCCAGGAGTTCCTTCACCTGCCCATGACCGCTTTCGGCAAGGACCAGATCAGCCCGACCCGGGACAGCCGCTTTGCCTGGATGCAGTCGGTCATCGGCTGCACGCACTATATCGCCGGGGCCAGCGAACAGGACTATCTTTCTCGCGGGAATTTTCCGGAGGTGACATTCGTCCACCGCGAAGCGATCGAGGATCCCCATGAAGCCTATATCCAAATCGAAAACTGAAACGGCCTGGCTCCTGGCCTTCGGAGCGCACCCCGACGACATCGAATTCGGATGCGGCGGGGTGATCGCGGCGGAGACGATAGGCGGAGGCTCCGCCCGCCTGGTGCTGTGCTCCCGCGGGGAGGCGTCCTCGAACGGAACCCCGGCGGAACGAACCCGGGAGGCGCAGCGGGCCGCGGAGATCCTGGAGGCCTCCCTCGAGTTTCTGGAGCTGGACGGCGACGCCCGCCTGGAAAGAAAAGTCGCCCATGCCATACGCTTGGCGGAGGTGATCCGAAGGGTCCGACCGGCGGTGGTATTGGCGCCGTCGGTGGTGGAAAACCAGCATCCGGATCACGCCCGCCTGGGAAGACTGGTCCGCGACGCCGCCCGGCTGGCGCGCTACGGCGGCATCCGGGAGCTGCAATCCCGGCCGCCGCATGCCATCGAGCAATTGCTGTTTTACGCTGTTACTCCGGAAGCCGAGCCTCCGGACCTGCCCCGCATCTGGATCGATGTCTCCGGCGAGCAGTCGGTGCTGGCCTGGAAGTCGGCCATGGAGGCCCACGCCTCGCAAATGCAGACCCGGCGCTACGTGGAGATGCAGATGACCCGGGCCCGGCTCAACGGGCTGCGGGCCGGAGTGGAGTACGCCGTTGCCCTTTTCCCCGCCGATCCGCTGATTTTCGATTCGCTGAAAAGTCTGGGGCGAGGAGCCCGGCGCTTCTGAAATGAGCCTCCGGAAGCCGATGAAAATAGGCATGGCCTGCTATCCGTCCGTGGGGGGGAGCGGCATCCTGGCCACTTCCCTGGGCGAAGAACTGGCGCTGCGGGGGCACGAGGTTCATTTTATCAGCTACGAGCGTCCGTTCCGGCTGCCGCCGGATATGCCGGGAATCCGGTTCCACCCGGTGCGAATCAGCGACTACGGCCTTTTCAAATACCCGGATTACACCCTGCCCCTTTCGGTGAAAATGGCCGAAGTCAGCCGCGAGTTTCGCCTGGATGTCATCCACGCCCATTATGCCGTGCCGCATGCCACGGCGGCCCTGCTGGCCCGGGAAATGCTCCCCCCGGAATTTCAGCCCGGGGTGATCACCACCCTGCACGGAACCGATACCACGTTGCTCGGAAGGGACCCGGGGTACCGGCCTGCCATCCAGTATGCGCTGGGCCGGTCGGATGCGGTGACCACCGTTTCGCACTTTCTGGAGAAGGAGACGCGCCGGATTCTGGGGGTGGAACGGCCTATCGAAACGGTCCACAATTTTTTCCGGCCCCATCCCCCGCGGCGTTCCCGCGCGGAGGTCCGGGCTTCGCTGGGGATCGCGGAAGAGGTCATGATCCTGCACTCCTCCAACCTGCGGACGCCGAAGAGGATCGATATGCTGTTGGAGGTGGCTTCCCGAATCCGTCCGGCGGACAGCTTCCGGCTGGTCATCCTGGCCGGTGCCTCCTTCGCTCCTTTTGAAGAGGATGTCCGGCGGCTGGGGCTGGCGGAGCGGGTGCTGGTCCGGGAAAAGGTGCTGGATATCGAGGATTACCTCCAGGCGGCCGACATCGGGCTGTACACCTCCGAGGTGGAGAGCTTCTGCCTCAGCATCCTGGAAGGAATGTATTTCGAATGTCCCAGCGTGGCCTCCTGCGTCGGGGGAATCCCGGAAGTGGTGGAAGACGGCGTCTCCGGGAGCCTTATTCCCTTTGGGGACCTGGACGGCATGGCCCGGGCGGTCGAAAGGCTCCTACGAGACCCGGTGCGGAGGCAGGCTATGGGCAGCGCGGCGCGGAAGAGAGCCCAGGGGAGATATTCCGCCGATGTAATTGTTCCGCAATACGAAGCATTGTATGATCGGATCAGCCGTTCGGAAAAAAGCGCTTCCGCCGGAAACAGTTGATCAGGCGAAGATACGTCTGGCCGTCTGACACCGGATCGATAGACAAGCCGCTTGCCGTCGCCCGGAAGGGTGTGCGTTCCCGTATCCGGTTTTTCCGATTTGCGGCCGATACGACAGGCAGGATTGGAGGGATCCATGGAAATGGAAATCGTCTGGATGATTTTGATCGGGCTGGCAGTGGGGACCATCGCCAAATTCATATTGCCGGAGGACAATCCCGGCGGCATTACCAAAACAATCCTTTTAGGCATTGCCGGCTCCCTGTTTGCCACCTATGTCGGACAAAACATGGGGTGGTATGCAAGAGGGGAATCTGCCGGCTTTCTGGGTGCCGTGGCCGGCGCCCTCAGCCTGCTCATGATATTCCGTATCGTCGGGAAAATAACCGGCTAAACGGAGAGAATTAAGGTATACTTTCAGAAAAATTGGCTTTCCACAAGCCATCCTGGACAGGAGGGATCCAGGCGTCATTGTCCGGCGGGAAAGGCCAAAGTAATTTGTTTGTCTCGGCGGCAGGGGGCAGGACTCGCCGTTGGTTCCAATGTTATTCAAGGAGTAAAGAATGAGAGCGAGATTTTTTTCATTGCTAATCCTGACCCTGTTACTGGGCCAGGGATTATGGGCCCAAAGCCGCGGCGTGATCTCCGGTGAGGTAACCGATCCGACCGGCGCCCTGGTCCCGGGGGCCAGGGTGACCGTTTCCGCTCCCGAAATCGGATTGAGCCGGGAATCGAGCACCAACGACAGCGGGTTTTTCACCGTTCCCACCCTGCCCGCGGCCAATTACGAGATCAAGGTGGAGGTCCCGGGCTTCAAGGTCCTGGTCCGCTCGGGCGTCCGGCTGGATACGGACACCGCGGTTTCCCTCAAGCTGGCCCTGGAAGTAGGGGAAATCACCCAGCAGGTGGAAGTGACCTCCTCCGCCCCGCTGATCGAGACCACCAACGGGGAAGTGGCCCATACCATTACCGAAACCCAGCTGCAGAACTTCGCCCTGCCGGGCCGCAACCCCTTCTACATGCTGGGGATCATGCCTGGAGTGGTTTCCCGCTACGGAAATTCCATGGGAGACTATCGCGGCACCAGCTTTTCGATGGGCGGCCTGCAGGTCAACGGGCAGCGCAAGGATACCAACTTCATCGCCGTCGACGGGGTCAACAACGGCCGCAACCGGGACGGCGTACAGCAGAACAACATCATGGGCGTCGATTTCATCGAGGAGGTGAAAATCTCCACTTCCCACTATGCGCCGGAATACGGGCGCAACACCGGCGCCCAGATCAATTTCACCACCCGCCGGGGCACCCAGGATTTCCACGGGTCGGCCTATGAATTTTTTTTCAGCGATCAGTTCGCCGCGCGGAATTTCATCGTCGGAACCAAACCCAAGGCCCGGTTTCACAATTACGGCGTGACGGTCGGCGGCCCGGTCTACATCCCGGGAGTTTTCAACAAGAACAAGGACCAGCTTTTCTTTTTCGTCGGGATGGAAGGCCGGCACAACAACGGCTTCAACCAGAAGCTTTCCACCCTGCCCACCGAGGCGGAGCGCAACGGCGATTTCAGCGCTAGCAAGATCAAGCCGATCGATCCCACCACCGGGCTGCCGTTTTCCGGCAACCTGATCCCCTCCTCGCGGATCAGTGCCTTCGGAAAGTCCCTGCAGAAAATCTACCCCAACCCGAACTACACCGGCCCAGGGGGCAACTACTATGCCGAGAATGTGCAGCCGACCACCAGCCGGGATATCATTTTCCGCGCCGATTACAAACTCAAGGAGAACTGGCAGCTGAGCTTCCGCGGGCTGCCGGGAGCCCAGAACTTCACCTCCCCCTTTGACAATACCGGCAACAACATTCCCCTGTTCCGGGTGTACCGCTACCGGACGGGCAACAACTACGCCCTGACGCTCAACACCATTCTAAACCCCAGAACGGTGAACGAGCTGGTGTTCGGCTATTCGGACTACCGCGAGCGTTTCGAGGTCCTGGGCGACGGCGTCAAGCGCAGCGCCTACGGTTTCGCTTTTCCGGAAGTGTTCAGCGGCAACCGGCTGGACCGCATTCCCAATATCAACATTTCGGGCTACACCGGCCTGAGCGGTTCCGGCCATCCCACCTTCGTTACCACTCCCACATTGATCCTGCGGGAGAACTTTACCAAAATCTTCGGCTCCCATACTTTCAAAATGGGCTTCTACCTGGAGTCGATGAAAATGAACGAGCTCAACCAGGCCAACGACAACGGTACGTTTTCCTTCGGCAGCTCCAGCTCCAATCCCAAAAATTCCACCAATCCCTGGGCCAACGCCCTGCTCGGAAATTTCGACGGCTACAGTGAAGTGAGCTCGCCGGTGCAGACGGTCTACCAGTCGTATGACCGCGAGTTCTACGTCCAGGACGGATGGCGGGTAAACCGGCGCGTGTCCCTGGAGTTCGGATTGCGCTGGGCCTTTATCGCCCCCTGGGGGGCCGAGCTGAACAACGTGGTGGCCTTTATGCCCCAGTACTGGGTGGCCAGCAAGGCTCCGCAGGTGGCGGCCACCGGGGCGATCGTTCCGGGAACGGGGGATCCCTACAACGGACTGGTTCTGCCCGGCAGCGGATGGCCCGAGGCGGCCAACGGCCGGATTCCGGTGTACAACGATGCTGCCATCAAAGCCCTGTTCCGCGGCGTTCCCCGCGGCTTCAACCCGGTGCGCAAGAGCAACCTGCAGCCCCGCTTCAGCTTCGCCTGGGACGTTTTCGGTACCGGCAAACTGGCGGTCCGTGCCGGAGTCGGCGTGTTCCACGGGGTGACCGGAATCGCCTACTCCGGATGGTACCTGGGGGCCCGCGCGCCGCTCATCCAGTCGACATCGATCTCCAACGGCTTTGCCGACAACCCGGCCAGCGGCGTTCCCAGCACCACGATCTACCCGATCGACGCCGGCGCGCTGCCGTCCGAATACAAGATTCCCACCATGTACAACTACACTTTGGGCATTCAGACCATTCTCCCGTACGCCACCCAGCTGGACGTCAGCTATGTGGGCAATACCGGCCGGCACCTTTCTCTGAGCCGCAACCTGAACTACATCACTCCCGAGGTCCAGGCCGCCCACCAGGGAGTCGACCTGCGCCCCTTTGCGCCCTATCCCGGACTGGGCGGGCTCAATATGGTGGAGCCCTCGGCTACCTCCAGCTACAACGCCATGCAGCTGGCGGCCCGGAGGCGCACCGGGCAGATCACCTACAGCGTTTCCTACACCCTGGGCAAGATTATGGGCTACGGAAATGAGGGTGTTGCCGGCGGGATGCAGAATCCCAACAACTGGCGGCTGGACCGATCGGAACTGGAAGAAAGCCGCCGGCACTATGCCATCATCATGCACACCTGGGAGTTGCCGTGGTTTAAAACCCAGCAGGGGCTGCTGGGCAGAATCCTGGGTGGCTGGTCGATCACCGGGGTTTGGACTCTCAACACCGGGCGGCTCTATTCGCCCGGGCTGACCGCTGTGGCCCGGGGGGTTGCCAGCCGTCCGGACGTGGTGGGAGACTGGGAGCTGCCCAAAAGCGAGCGCACCATTTTCCGATTCTTCAACACCGCGGCATTTGCCCGGCCGAAGGACTGGACGTTCGGCAACGCGGGAAAGTGGATCGTTCGCGGACCGGGCACCATCGACCTGAGCGCGTTTGCCCTCAAGGACATCAAGGTGTGGGAAAGAATCAAGCTGCAGGCGCGGGTCGAGGCCTTCAATGCTCCGAACCACATGAACCTGCAGGACATCAACACCACCCTGGGGAATGCGTCCTTCGGCCAGGTAAGCGGCGTAGGTGCGCCGCGCTACATCCAGCTCGGCATGAAGATGCTCTGGTAAATCTTCCCGGCATCCTTTCGCAACTGTCAAGCCACAAGGCCGGCCCGGGCACGAAAACCCGGGCCGGCCTTTTTCTTGATAACCCGGCAAAAAGTCGAAATTCATTTTATGTTCTGCGGTCCCTTACGGGACTGGCGTGTGTACTGCACGGGACGAAATAGCGGAGATCATACCGTTGTACTACGGCCTTGCCTTGTCAGGCCCTGCGTTTGCCGGCACACGGCTGTAATTCCGAGGCATAAGTCCCGTCAGGGACGACAAGATTATGGCCCGGCAATTTATTGCCGGGTTGGCTCCAGCGCGGGGTAAGACCCATCGGGACGGTAGAACCGGACGAAAAAACGGGTTTTTTTCGAAGCCATCCTTCCTGACAAACCGGTAAAAAGTCCCATATCTGGAGATTTCCGTTGGGGAAAGCACCTGAAAGGGCTTGGCAACACAGCCCGGGGTTGGCGCGCTTCGCGCCTACCCCGGGTAGGGACACCCTCTGGCGACAACCCGGAAAGGGTTGCGCAAAATCCGTAATGACCGTTGTTTGCGCAGCCCTTTCCGGGCAGTATTTTAAACAAAACCGCCTACCCGGGGTAGCGCCTGTGCGGCGCAACCCCGGGCTGTGATCCGGAACCCCTTGCGGGGTTCCAGACCTTTTACCGCTTCCTCGTTTTTCACTCTTGTCCAAAATAATTAAATGCCAAACGCGCTTTCCAGCACCAGCAGATGTTTGTCCCAGACAATATTCCATGAGCCTGGTTGCAGGAAAAACAGGGTTGTTTTAAGCGGGGGGCGCCGGTAGAATATAGCCATGTCGGAAAAGCCGATAAAGCAATATTCTATAGAACCGTTCACCGGCCTGCCGCAGGAGGCGGCCGCCGCGCTCCTGCGTCGCGGAATGGAACTGGAGTTTCCCGAAGGAGAGTGGATTTACCGGCAGGGCGCAAATGACGAAGAAATCTACCTGCTGGTTTCCGGAAGCGTGGAAGGAATCCTGCTATCCGAATCGGGCGTTCCGACCACCGTTTTCAATTGGGAGTCAGGGGATCTCTTCGGGGAAGAATGCCTTTTCGTGGCCGGGGCAA
Organism: uncultured Acidobacteriota bacterium; assembly: GCA_903847975.1. Classification (GTDB taxonomy): domain Bacteria; phylum Acidobacteriota; class UBA6911; order CAINFC01; family CAINFC01; genus CAINFC01. Next base: position 99,067 of record CAINFC010000079.1, read on the forward strand.
GACGGGAATCGGCCCGGACGACGGCCCCTTCGAAGTTGTTTCGGATCGGCCGGCAGGACTTCGAGGAGGCCCAGACCGAATTTCCGGCTCTGTCGGCTTTTCTCTCACGGGCGCTCTTCCAGCACATTTCCCGTATCCACGAGCATCTCCATCACTCTGCCGAAATGGAACAGGCTTACCTGAAGTTCCTTTCCGCGCACGGCGGGGGAAACCACTGGCGGCCCCTGGGGAGGAGCGAATCGCTGAGAAGGGTTCGGGAAGCGGCGGAAGCGGCCGGAGGGAACCGGAATCCCGTTCTCCTGGTGGGGCCCGCCGGAACCGAGAAGCAGGACGTGGCCCGAAGCATCCATGCCGGCGGGGCCCGTCCCAACGCCCCCTTTCTGGTCATGGACGCCAAGACGGTCGGTCTGGAGCTGATCCTTGGCACCTCCGGCGAGGATGTCGGGGAAATGGCCCGGGAACTGGCTCAGGACCTGGCACTTTTCGGATGCCGGATCGGCATCCCCACGGCCGCGGATGTGGATCGCATGGGATACCTGCGGGTAGGGTCCGGGGGGACGGTGCTCATTGAAAATGTGGAGTGCTTATCCGTGGTGGTCCAGGAGCGGCTTTACAATTTTCTTCGGACCGGCAGCCTCCTGCCTATGGGGGCTGATTTTCCTATCCGTTCCAACGCCCGCATCATGGTTTCTACCACCGTGGATCTGGCGGCCTGGGCCGAGGCCGGCAAGTTTCACCCGGGGCTGCTTTCCTGCTTTCAGAAGCCTTACCTTCAGTTGCCCGCCCTGATCAAGCGGAAAAAAGATATCCTTCCCATGGCGGAGGGATTGGCCCGGGAATTTGCGCGCCGCACCGGCAAAAAGATCGAGGGGATTCACCCCGCAGCGGTGGTGGAGCTGCTGGAATACAGCTGGCCGGGAAACACCGAGGAACTGGCTGCCACTATTCGCTGCGCTGTCGACCTGGCCCAGGGGCCGGAGCTGATGCCCGAGGATGTGTTTGTCAGCGGCAAACCGGCTTTTTCCGGGCCGACCTTGAACATTCTGCCATGGAAGAATGTAGGCGGTTTGATCCGGCACCGCTGGTTTCCTGCTGCCCTGCAGTGGCCCGCAGGGATTGCCATTGCCCTGATTATGGCCCTGGGCTTCTGGGGGAATCCGTCCCCGGAACATAACGTCGCCCTGATTTTGGCCTGGTCTCTCTGGGAGCCGGCCGTTTTCTGGGGCGCCCTTTTCTTCGGCCGGGTGTGGTGTGCGATCTGTCCCATCGGTGGACTGAATTCTGCGATAAGCGAGCGGTTCAGCCTGCAGCGCCGCATCCCTCCCTGGCTTCGGAAATATGGCCTGCACCTGGGCGCTGCGGGCCTGGCGGTGATTCTCTGGCTGGAAGAGGCGTCCGCCATGCCTTCGAGCGCCTGGGCCACCGCCTGGCTGGTGCTTTCTATCCTGCTGGGGGGGATCCTTTTTGCAGTGGTTTATGCCCGCCGCGCCTGGTGCCGCTACGTTTGTCCCTTCGGCGGGATGGTGGGCCTGTTCTCGTCCTGCGCTGCCCTGGAAATCCGCTCGAACAAGGGGGTCTGCGACAACGAGTGCAAGACCCATGCCTGTTTCAAAGGCGGCAAGTCCGGCGGGGGATGTCCTCTGCTCGAAGGACCCTTCATGCTGCAGACCAACATTCATTGCGTGATGTGTGGGCAGTGCATAAAAAATTGCCCGCACGGGGCGCTAAGGCTGAATCTGCGCCTGCCGGCTGCGGAGCTCTGGACCTCGGCTCAGCCGGCCGCTGCCATCGCCATCTATCTTCCGGTGGTGATCGCCAGCCAGGTTTTCCGTCAGACCTGGGCGACCGGAGTCTTTCGACCGCTGGAGGAACCGGCCGTCCTTCGATGGTCCTTCCTGGCGTTCTTCTTTCTTCTTCTGATCGCTGCGGCCAGCTGGTGGATGCAATCCTGCGGCCGCTCGCTCTTTGGCGGGGAGGAGGAGACTTCGCCAAACGCCTGGGGTTTTTTTGCCCATGCCCTGTTGCCGCTATCCCTGGCTTTCGAGCTCGGCTTCCAGACCGAGCGCGCCCTGGAGCGCGCCGGGCTATTTCCCGATGTTCTGCTTCACCAGATGGGGATTGCCTCTTCCGCTTCGCTGGGAGCGCCGGCCATTCCCTGGGTGGTTCAATTGATCCAGGTCGGCCTCTGCTTTCTCGGCATTCTGGCTTCGAATTCCCTGCTGAAAAAGCTGCTGTCCGAAAAGCGGGATCCCTGCCGGCAGCAGAAATACCCTATGGCCGGCGTCTGGTCCCTCGGCCTGCTGTATGTTGTCCTGCTCATTTTCGGCTAAGAGGGAAGCCCGAACCGGGTTCGACCTGCCGCAGCATGACCAGGGCCCGGGCGGCAGGCTCCAGCCGCGAGAGGGGAACACCGTCGATCGGAATGTCGTGACAGGAATCACACGACTGGGAAACGGTTTTGCCGCTTTCGCCGACATGCTGATCGTCATGGCAGCGGAAGCAGCCCAGTTCATTCTGGTGTCCAAGCAGGTTGAGGTAGTTGTTCCAGCCGATATTCATTTCCATGGAGACATTGATCCGGTAGGCCAGGCTGGACAGGGTTTGTGCTTCCGCGGCGAGGGAAGGCCGGAGCCTGTCGAACAGGTCCGGGAGCCTGGATTTGTAGTACGACTCCAGCGATTCCAGAATTCCTTTGCCCGCCTCGGATCCGGGGGGATACTTCCGACTCAGCGCTTCCAGCGCGGCTTTTTTCAGGTGGGGAAGAGAAGTGTTCAGCTTTCCCTGGAAGAGCAGGCGGTCCAGGGCCTCTTCCTGGGATTCGTAGCGGTGTGCCACGCGGTTATGACAGTCCGTACAGTCCATGGTTCGCCAGGGCGTATCCGGAGCCGGGTCAGGCCAATCGGCTCGCACGTAACGTCTGGTTTTTCCCTTTTCGCTGACCCGCAGTTCCTTGATCTTTAGCCGCTGCGGATCGTCTGTCCGGTATTCGACATGGGCGTCGTGTCCCGCATGCCAGTGGATGCCTACCGCTTTTCCGGTGTCGGGAAGAAAGCCTCCCACGTGAAGCCGGACCAGAGTGACCTGCGGATCCAGCAAATCGCTTTCGGCGGGAAAGCGGAAATAAACTTTATCGCGGTTGCTGTAATAAACCCGGCCGGAGTGGCATTCCTCGCACGTTTCCATGGCAGGTCTTAGGTTGTGTATCGGGGTTTTGATGGGCCGGCTGTAGTTCCCGGTAGAAGTGGCGTAGACCTGTCGGAAGCCGGAAAGTTTGGCCTTGATATACCAGGCAGCTCCGTGTCCGATATGACACTCCGCACAGGAAACCTGAGAATGAGCCGATCGCTGGTGAAGGGCGAGGTCGGGGCCCATGACCGAGTGGCAGAACTTGCCGCAGAATTCGGTCGACTCGGTATACAGGTAAATATGGTAGGAGCCGAATGCCGCCAGCGTGGTCAGGAAGAGGGCCACGGTTGCCAGGAGCCGGCGCCGCATCTTTTTCCGGGCCTGTTCCGCCTCCTTGCGGCGCGTCACATCGCGGACCACAAGGTGAGTCATGTGCTCACCCTGGTGAAGGAATGGAGAAGCCAGTAACTCCGCGTAAAACCAGGTCTGGTCCATGCGCCGGAAGCGGATTTCCTCCAGAGGAGTATCTGCTCCGGCGGTTTTTATCCGTTCTACGACTTCCCTGGTTTGAAGACTTGCTTTGTCCGCGAAAAAATCTTCCAGGGATCGGCCGTGAACCTCCCGCGGACGGGTAACGCGAAGAATATCCAGGGAGGCCAGGTTGGCATAGCGGACGATTCCCTCTTCGTCCAGGAGAAGCACGAGGTCGGGAGACAACTCCACCAGTCGGCGATAGTGCTCTTCCTGCCCGGTGGAAGGCCTCTGCTCCAGGCTTTCTTCTGCCCCCGAACAGGGAGAGGTAGGGGAGGGCGCGGAGGTTGGATTAGTTTCCGGGATTCCCTCAGAAGAGGGCATGGCGGCAGGAACTGAATGAGAAGGCATCTGCACTCTCCGATCCGATGTTTGGATGATGATTTTTTTAAAGGGTCAAATCATACCCGAGATCGGGGCAGGATGCATCGTCTTTTTAGAGTTTTGTTTGGCGGTGATTAGGTTAATCCATTTTAATAAGTGACTAGGGTTAAGTCCTTGTCCGATATAAGGAAAAATTCTTTTTCATGAACCAGTGGTTACAAAAAACCCATTATGAGCTATAATAAAAGCAATAATTTATTAATTCAACAAATCAATGGTAGTAAAAATATTGAAACCTTAGTAGGGGTATTCGGAAAGAACATGGAATGATCAAAGCGAAAAACGCCCGGGTTTCCATGAGCCTGCCGGTTGGTCTGGCAGGTATGCTAATGAGCCTCTTTCTGTGCAGCTTTGCGAAGGGGGCCACCGTTACGCTGGCCTGGGATCCTCCCGCCAGTCCGGGCGTGGTCGGGTACAAACTGTATATCGGGACCAGCAGCCGCAATTACACCCGTATTTCATCCGTCGGGAGCCGTCTGAGCTGCCGAGTTTCCGGGCTATCCAAGGACCCCTATTATTTTGCCGTTACGGCTCTTGACGCCGCCGGACGGGAAAGTCCTTTTTCGGAGGAGGTTTCCACCGAAATTTTTGCCAGCGGAACTTCAGCCGATCCCATCATCCCCGTGATTACGGTTTCCGACCCGGACGATGCCACGCAGACATTCGTGGTGGTCACCACAACCGATCCTTCCGCATCCGCTTCCAAGGGCCCTCCGCAATCGGCTTCCCAGTTTCGCTATTATTTCCCGCTTTTTTATTCTTCAGAAGCAGGTTTCGAAACCGGTCCGTGACACACCATTTTAAAATATGGAGGGGCCGGTCGGGATGGAGCGGCGGGAAGCCCCCTCTTTTGTAACGAAAAAAGTACCAGGAAAGGAGTGCAGGGCATGCGCAAATCCGAGAGAGAGATCGGTGATCGTACCGAGATGGATGCCATTATCCGGGCGAGTATGGTGTGCCGCCTGGGACTCATGGACGAAAATGAGCCTTACATTGTTCCGCTCAGCTTCGGGTACGACGGCAACGCTCTCTATTTCCATTCAGCCCCGGCGGGGAGAAAAATCGAGCTATTGGCCCGCAGGAATCGGGTTTGCTTCGAATTCGACAAGGTGGAAGGGCTGATTGCCGCCGAGGAGGCCTGTCGCTGGGGTGTCCGCTACCGCAGCGTGATGGGAACCGGGAGAGCCTTTCTCCTGGAGGACCTGGAGGAAAAACGTCACGCCCTGGCCCTGATCATGAGGCAGTATTCCCCTGGAACCTTCACCTTCCCGGAGGAATCGGTGCGAAAAACCGCCGTCATCAAGGTGGTTATCGAGACAATTTCCGGAAAGCAGACAGCCCGCACCTGAAGGGCCACCGCACCGGCATCCGGAATGCGAAGGGGGCATTTCTCCCCCCCCCCTTTGTCATACACTGGCTTGGTTATAGTTCCTTTTAGCTATTGCTATCTTCCTTATTCGAAGGATCGGCTGACTACGGCTTCAATTCTACTGATCAATCTCCAATAGCGGGTCCTCGACCTTATGGTCGGTCCCATCCTGTTTTTTTTCCACAATATCGTATTCAAATAATCCCGCAACGCCATTTTTCCGTCTGCCGGTCAGCGAATTTGTTTGGCCGTTGTAAAGGATCAGCTGCGGTGGATTCAGCACTACTGGAGGAGGATTGCAAGGTCTATTTGTACTTAAGTCTACAAAATTGTCGACCCGGATCCTGACCGGTTGTGCGTTTTGCTGATTGGATTGAAAAGTGAATATCCACTTAACTTCATCCTCATCATTTTTCATACACAATTTAGGTGTCGGTGTTTCGACCTTGTGATTCGGGTGTGTAGAACCTGGGTGCGTATCATCGTCGATGATTTGAACGTGGGCAATCTTTACATCCTCCTTCATTGGAACCTCCTGATAAAAGATGAGATTAATTATTGAACAATTCTCGGTATCGGGGGAATCGTTTCAGCGGAGCGAAATCTTCATTGTCTTCGATCTCTTTCCGGCTAATTCCATATTTGAGCGCTTGCTCCAGTTCGGAGATACCTTTTTCCGGGTCCCCTGCCATAACGTGGATGGCTGCTTTGGAATAGAGAATATCCGGATGACGAGGAGAAATTGCCAAGGCCTGTTCGGCATGATTTATGGCTTCTTTGGGTCTGCCTATTCTGGCTTCACAGTGGGCCATGACGATCATATCATTGGCACGGCTGGGATCGATTCGCAGCGTGTCCCGGGCTAACTCGATGGCTCGTATGTAGTGAGCTTCTGCTTCCTCCCGCCTGCCAAGGTGCCGGTAGGCATCGCCGAGATTCATAAGGGTAATGCAGGCTTCACGGATTTGCAGAGCCCGCGAGTACATCGCAACGGCTTCCGGATATTTTTGCTGCCGGTAGTAGATGGTGCCAAGGTTGGAGAAGGCCGCCGGGCTGCTGCTGGTGCCCAGCTGAATGGCTCGCCGGTAGTTTGTCGCTGCCTGATCCAGGTCGCCGGTTTTGTGATAGGCGGTTCCCAGGTTCTGATAGCCCCAGGATAGATCCGGCTGCAGTTCCGTCAGCCGCTTCAGGACCGAAATCGATTCCGCATAACGGCCCGATTTCAGCAGAGCCAGGCCCAGCGCCTGATAGTTGCGCCAGAAGTTGGGACGCAATTCGATGGCTTTGCGGTATTCGCGGAAGGACTCCTCCATCAGGGCTTTCTTTTCCAGGGCCTGTCCCAGCATGCGATGGGCATGGTCGTTGTTGGGCTGCTGCCGGAGGACGAGGCGGATTTCGGCAATGGCGCTATCCGTCTGCCCGGTTCCGTTCAGAACGTTGGCCAGTGCCAGCCGCACATCGCTTCGGTTTGGATGGATGGTCAGGGCTTCTTCCGTCGATTTTTTGGCTTTTTCCGCCCAGGAGGCGTCCTTGGTCTTTTCCCATTTGGCCCAGCAGGCATCGCCCAGGCCGGCATGCGCCATGGCGTATTTGGGGTCCTTCTCAATGGCCGACTGGAACAATCGGATCGCCCGGTCGATGTTATCGGCTACGTCCGGCCTTTCCAGGAAAGCGCGCGCCTGGATGCAATCCACGTAAGCCTCGTTGCTGTCGGTCGAGGGAGCTCCGAGCTGCCGCTGTTCCCGGCTGCTCAGCGCCAGTTTGAGCGACCGGATCAGGTCGCCGGCCAGCTGCGGCTGCAGCTGGACCAGCTCGTTCCAAACGCTGAAATACTCCTCCTTCCAAAGCAGCGACTCGTCGCTTCTCGACAACTGCAGGGATATCCGGTAGCGCTCCGAGGTTCGCTGGACCGAGCCGCCGACCACGTAGGCTGCATCCGCGATTCCCGAACTCCCTCCTTCGCCCGACGGAACCGGGCTTCCTTCGGTGTCTGCGGCGAATACCGTCAGGAAAGGCAGCACGGATAGGCTTTCGACCAGAGAGCGGCTGATTCCCTTTCCCAGGTAGGCCACCGACGGGTCCTTTTCCAGGTTGACCAGCGGCAGGACCGCGACTACCATGTTCTTCATTCCGGAAACATTTCCGGACTCCGAAAAATCGGCGACCGGTTCCCGGCCGAAGAAATCCTGCCAGGCCCCCCGGAACTGGATCGCCAGCCACACAACTGCTATCGCCAGGGCAGCAATAGAAGCCGTCTTAATCCTTTTCCGGCCCGTGAAAGGCAGAGGGCCGGATTCCCGCACCGTATCCGCGGATTTTACCTGGGAGAGATCCCGGTAGAGATCCTTCGAGGAGGGATGCCGATCCAGGGGATTCTTGGCCAGCGCCTTCAAAATAACCTTTTCCAGGCTCTTGGAGATACTCCGGTTCAGAGCGGAAGGGGGATGGGGTGTCTTGTGAAGAATGGCATCGATCAGCTGGGGAGTCTGGTTTTCCGGGAAAGGTCGTTGTCCCGTGGCCATTTCATAAAGAACTGTGCCGGCCGAATAAATATCGCTCTTGGCGTCCACGGTTTTGCCGAGCACCTGCTCCGGGGCCATATAGGGGATGGTTCCTTTCAGGGAATAATCGCCCGACAGGGACTGGGTGTCCAGAGTGTCGCTTTCATTGGAGGGCAGCCGCTTGGCCAGGCCGAAATCCAGGACCTTCAGCGAGCCCCGGTGGGTGAGAACGATATTCCCCGGCTTCAGGTCCCGGTGAATGATCCCTTTTTCGTGCGCCTCTTCCAGGGCCGCCGCCAGCTGGGTGCCGTACTGCACCACCTCCTCCTCCGAAAGGGGGCCCTGGGCCAGCTTGTCCTTCAGCGATCCGCCGGCCACATACTCCATGACCAGGTAATCGGAGTTCCCCTCCGTAATGAAGTCGAATACCGAGGCAATGTTGGGGTGGCTCAGCTTGGAGAGAGCCAGAGCCTCGAGGCGAAAACGCTTGCGGTCGGCCTCGCCGGTAACCGAGCCCTCCGGCAGAATTTTGATGGCCACCTCCCGGAGCAGGTGTTCATCCCAGGCTTTATAGACGATTCCCATCCCTCCCTGACCCAGCTCTTCGAGGATGGAGTAGTGCGTAACTTTCTGCCCGCGTGCAAGCATTCTTTTTCAGCTGTTTCAGGTAATGAGGATCGATTTTCTGACCTATTCGTTCAGTATAAGGGGGATAAGGCGGAAGGTCAAGTAGAAAACCAGTAACCGTAACAAAAGGAAGGGAGATCGCCTTCCTACGTGCTTTTCGCACCGGGGACGGCAGGCTGCCCTGCCGGAAACCACCGGCTGTCCGGCCGGCGCCGGACCCGTTCAATATCCGCGGCGCCGCAGCCCCTTTTCGTCCATGCCGAAATAATGCCCCAGCTCGTGCCACAGAGTCTGCCGGATCTGGTCGCGCAGGTCTTCTTCCGAATCGGAGACCATCTCCAGATTCTTCTTGTACAGAATGATCCGATCCGGGGTTTCCGACTCGGCGGAAGTTCGCTCCGGCAGCGGAACGCCGACGTACAGGCCGAGGATTGGCCGGCGAGAAGGGCGCGATGTTTCCTCTACTTCAATACTGACGTTCTTGACCCGGGACCGGAAAAAGGCCGGAATCTGAAGCCAGGCTTCTTCTACCCAGCGGTCGAAACAGGGTCGGTCTACGGCAAACATAGGATTGGGGCGGCCAGGCGGTTCGGGTCTCGAAAAGTCAGCTCCTGCGCAGGGCCGGCCTCATGGGGCGTCCTTGGATTCCGGCAGCAGGGCGTGCGGCTTGAAGCGAAAAAGGACCAGCCCGTCGCGCATTCCGCGCCAGCCAAAAAACCAGATCATCAGCAGAAAAAGCAGCAGCGTGCCGACGAGAATCAGATTCAGGCTCTGCCACTCCTTAAGAAAGGTATGGATGCTGTGCCCGAAGCTGTATCCCAGAAATGCCATTAAAGGAGTCCAGAGCAGGGCGCTGACCAGGTTCAGAAGGCTGTAACGCCAGGCGGAAATGCGAAGCACACCGCAGCTGGTGGGAATAATGGTGCGCAAGCCATAAAGAAAGCGGGAGCAGAGAATCAGCCAGAAGGAGTGGCGCTGCAGCAGCTCCGCCGCCCGCGGGTAGTTTCTTCGGAAGCAGCGCGACCGGCAGGCCCATTCGTAGCCTTTCCAGCGGGCCAGATAGTAAAAGAACTGATCCCCGAAAATGGTTCCGATCAGCGCGATGAGGATGATCGAACGCATCTCCAGGAATCCCTGATGAGCGGCAATTCCTGCCAGAATGACGGTGGCCTCTCCTTCCAGCAGCGTACCGATAAAGAGGCCCAGATAGCCGTACGAAGACAGCAAGGGTTCCATCCGAAACAGCGCTCCAAATCTGTGCGTAAATGGCCCGGTGTTCTCTCTGCAAAACCGCCGGCATCCGGGCTTAGATGGGCTAATTTTCTCCCAGTTTTTCCCGGAGCGCAAGTTCCTGCTTCAATTTTTCCACCTCGCGCCTGAGCCCCGGTAGAGAGGCCAGAAGGCGGTGCTGCTCCTGGAAGGAAGCCATAGGTCGTGCCGGCGTGCCCCAGTAAAGCGCTCCGCCGCGAAGGATTTTGCCGTTCAGAACGCCGCTCTGTCCGCCGACCACCGCATTCCTCTGGATGTGGGCATGCTCGCCGACGCCCACCTGTCCGGCCAGCGTCACGTGGTCCTCCAGAACGGAGCTGCCGGAAATACCGGTCAGGGAAACGATAAGGCAGTGGGGACCGATCTCGACGTTGTGGGCGATCTGGACCAGGTTGTCGATTTTGGTGCCGCGGCCGATGCGCGTACAACCCAAGGCTGCCCGGTCGATACAGACGTTGGCTCCGATTTCCACTTCATCCTCGATCTCCACCCGGCCGCGCTGCGGAAATTTGACATGCCGGCCTTCCCAGGGCATGTAGCCGAATCCGTCGGCGCCGACGACCGTTCCGGAATGAAGTATGCAGCGATTGCCGACCTGAACCCCCGAATACAGTACCACCCGGGGATACAGGTGCGTACCCTGCCCGACCCGGCTGTTGCTGCCGATAAAGCAGTGCGCATCCACCTGGGCCATGGATTCGATTTCCGCGCCGGGCTCCACTACGACAAAAGGGCCGACGGTTGCATCCCCGGCAATTTTGGCGGAGGAATGAATCCGGGCATCGGGATGTATCCCGGGCTCGGGTCTGGGGGCGGGCATAAGAAATTCCACGGCCCGGATAAAATCATATCGGGGGCGGGGGCTAAGCAGGAGGGTGCGGTCCGCGAGATCCGCTCCTTCCGGAACCAACAGGCAGCCGGCTCGCGAGCGCCTCGCCCTGGGAAGATGTTTTTCGGATTCCACGAAGGAGAGCTGGTCTTTCCCGGCCTGATCCAGTTCGGCAACCGACCGGATTTCGAGATCGCTTTCGCCCCTCAGGGGGATACCCAGGTAATCGGCAATATGTTGTGCTTTCATCTATTTTTATCCTCTTCCCGCTGTTCCTTGATCGGATGTGCTAGGATTGATGCGAGCTGCTTTATCTGGTTACATTCCATTAAGGAGATTGAAATGAATAAGCGAACCGCCGGATGCCTTCTCTTGCTTCTCCTGGCTGTCGGTTCCTGGGTTCTCCCGGCCCAGCCGCCCGCCTCGTCCAAAAAGCTTAATATTCTCGTGATCGGCGCCCACCCGGACGACCCGGAAAAAGCCGGCGGCACCATGGCCAAGTATATCATGATGGGACACCGGGTCCGCCTGCTGACCATGACCAACGGGGACGCCGGACATTTCAAGATGGGAGGCGGCGCTCTGGCTGCCCGCCGGTGGAAGGAAGCGCAGTGTGCCGGCAAGGCCATCGGCGCCGAATATGTGGTGCTGGATAATCACGATGGGGAGCTGATGCCAACCCTGGAAAACCGCCGGGAGATCATTCGGCAGATTCGCGAAATCCAGGCCGACCTTGTGTTCACTCCGAGGCCGGACGACTATCATCCCGATCATCGTAACACCGCCCTGCTGGTTCGGGACGCGGCTTACATGGTGACCGTTCCCAACGTGGTGTCCCAAGTGCCGCACCTGAAAAAAAATCCGGTCTTCCTGTATCTGCATGACGACTTCACCCGGCCCACTCCTTTCCGGGCTGACATCCTGGTCGACATCAGCGAGGTGATCGAAAAGAAGATCGACATGTACCACTGCCATGAATCCCAGATGTACGAGTGGCTTCCCTATAACGGCGGCTACCTGGAGAAGGTGCCCGAGGGAAATGAGGCCCGGCGGGCCATGACCGCCGAGCGGCAGAAAAACGGCGCCCGCCGCCTGGCGGACAAGTTCCGGCCCCGCCTGATCGAGCTCTACGGGGAGGCCTCGGGGGGCAAGATGAATGCGGTGGAGGTATTCGAAGTTTCCGAATACGGCAGCCCGGTAAACGAAAAAAACCGGAAAACCCTGTTTCCTTTTTTGCCCTGACGGGCGGCCGGAGGCAAATCCATTGAGCAATGCAGCCGATCGGAAAACGACTTCGGATGCCCCGCACGGATGGGTGGATCTTCAGGTGAACGGCTATGACGGGGTGGATTTTTCCGGCCCCGGCCTGAACCTGGATAAGATCGGTCATGTGGTCCGGTGCCTGGCGGATCGCGGAGTTACCGCGTTTTGCCCTACTATGATTACCTCCCCGGAGGAAATTTACCGGGAAAACCTGCCCTTGCTGGCCGAGGCGGCCGCCGACGACCAGCTCGGGCCGCATCTCCTGGGGATTCATCTCGAAGGCCCCTTTCTTTCGCCCCTCGACGGAGCCCGCGGGGCTCACCCGAGAGAGTCGGTGCGGGAGCCTTCGATCCCCTTTCTGCAGCACCTGCTGGAGTGGGCGGACGATTGGGTTTCCCTGGTTACCCTGGCCCCGGAAATGCCGGGAGCGATTCCGCTGATCGACTTCCTGGCTTCGCGGGGCGTTCTCGTGTCGCTGGGCCATCATTTGGCCAACCAGGAAACCATCTGCCGGGCCTGCGATGCCGGGGCAACCCTGGCCACCCACCTGGGAAACGGAATCCCGAATCAGCTGCCGCGCCATCCCAACCCGATCTGGGACCAGCTGGCAGAGGAGAGGCTGAAGATCATGCTGATCGCCGACGGGCATCACCTGCCGGACAGCTTTCTGAAGGTGTGCTGGCGCGCGGCCGGGGCCGACCGCATTCTGCTGACCAGCGATGCGGCTCCCATTGCCGGCTATCCCGCCGGGGAATACATGAATCTCGGCCACAAGGTCCGGCTGGAGGAAAACGGCAAGCTTTGGAATCCGGCGGGGAACCACCTGGTCGGCTCGAGCTTCCAACTGGATCAATGCGTCCGGCACGCGGAGAGAGTCCTCGGGCTGACCGGGGCCGAGAGCCGGAAAATAGCTCGGGAGAACGCTCTTTCTCTGCTCGGGCTTACATAAAAATCATTCTGCCCACTTGACAAGTAAGGAATGGAATCCGTATGATACGGAATATCGTTTACGGAAAAACAGGATAGGGAGATACGGGTTCATTCGCTATTCACTATGGGTGCAACGAGCAATACGATCGAGCTGGTCCTTGGCAGCAATTTAGACTATCTGGGTCTCGTGGAGACGGTCACGGACAGTATTACCGGGCTGATGGGCTTTGACCAGGAGGCAGCGTACTGGGTGAACATGTCCGTCCGGGAATCGTCCATTAACGCCATGCGGCACGGGAACGGGCTGGATCCTGAGAAAAAGGTTGCCATTCTTTTCCTGGTGGGTACGGATGAGCTCCTGATACGAATCACCGACCAGGGGAGGGGTTTCGATCCTCAGTCCATTCCGGATCCCCTGGCTCCGGAAAATTTATTGAAGCCGAGCGGTCGGGGAATTTTTTATATCCGTTCCTTCATGGACCAGGTAGATTTCCAGCAGACGGATAACGGCGGTATGCAAGTTCAGATGATAAAACGTCTGGTTCCAAAACAAACCAACTAGATCAATACCAAATAAGGAGTGATGACGGTATGGAAATTAAGAAAAGAACGGTCAACGAGGTTGTGATTCTCGACATGAGCGGCAAGATTACCCTGGGTGAAGGAACGGCGGCGCTGAGAAATGAAGTTCGCAATCTCCTGAAAGAAGGATGCAAGAAGATCATTCTGAACCTTGGGGAAGTCAACTACGTCGACAGCTCGGGTATCGGTGAGCTGGTCAGCGCCTTCACCACAACCTCCAACCAGGGCGGCAAGCTGAAGCTGCTGAACCTGACCAAAAAGCTGCAGGAGCTGCTGAGCATTACCAAGCTTCTCACCGTTTTCGAGGTTCACGAAGACGAGCAGGAAGCCTTGAAGGATTTTTAAGCCGGCCGGAATCCGGTCGATGGCTGCAGGAGGGGAGATTGCTCCGGGGGAATACAGGCGTTCTCTTCTCCGACAGGATGTTTTTTTGAGTTTCCGAGGGGGTGCCTGGGGAGAGCACCCCTTTGTTATTTTCGCCCGACGAGCATGTGCCTTTACGATCTGAATGCGTTTTTACGCCTGTCTGCCGCTCTGAACTACCAGCTCAGCGCCGCCGCAGTGGGCCGGCAGAGCGTGCTGGATACGATTATGGGCGGGAAGCCCATACCCGCGGGTGCCAAAAAGCTGTTCGCCGACGCCCTGGATTACCTGCAGATGGCGTATGCCCCCAAGCGAAGGCGTCTGGGCCCGATGGCCATCCTGCACCCCCTGCGCGCCACCGCCCTGCTGGCGCGCAGCTCGGCGGAGCTGGACGTCGCCGACCTGCTGAGCATGATGCTGCACGACAAGATGGAGGATCTGACCTCGGAAAAGTACGAACGGGATTACTGGGAGCAGATCGAACAGCGCTTTGAAAAATTTCTCCGGAGAATGGACGAGCAGGCCCGCTGGTTTCTCATGGAGCGGATCGACTTTCTGGCCAAAAAGAAAAAAGACACGTACTACGCCTATATCGGCCGCCTGGTGGGGCAGGCCACCCGCACCCCCGAGCTGATCCGGGTGAAGCTGGCCGACCGCCTGGACAATACGCTGGACATGCGCATCGAAATCCAGGACCCGCTGGAGGGAGTGGACTTTTACGAGCATATGTTCCAGCTGTTTTTCGTGAACAGCTACCGGGGTTATGTTCCGTGCCTGGAGCACCCTGCCCCGGCGCCCATCGACGGGGCGCAGCGCATGTACGAGCTCTTCAAGAACGTGGTGACCCTGTCGCTGATCCGCCAGCAGAAAGCCATCCGGGAGGATGACGTGGCCCAGAAACTGTTCGACGCCATCTGCCATGCCAGCATCCGGGAGGCGCAGCGCGTGGTCATGCACGTCTTTGGCTACCATTACAAAGAGGTCCGGGACCAGCGCCAGCTTCTCCTGGAGGTCCTGGAATACTGCCGCCGTGGCGGCGTGCACGCCGTGACCGAGGTCGACGAAAGGCAGAGGCTGGATGGTTTCATCATCGAGCGCTTCGACCACCACAGCTCGCCGGCGCGCCGCAAGCAGCTGGAATCGCTCTATTCCGACAAGGAGCTGATGGTCGAAGGCGCCCTGGCCTTTATCGTGATTTTTCTGAGCTTTCTCAACGAGCCGAACTTTTTCCTGAACGGCATCAGCGCCGACGGAATTTACACCATGCCGCGCACCTCCACCGCCAGCTGAGGCTGGCGGCTATTTCAGGAAGCCGTGGTAGCGGCCCATCCAGAAGGGAAGCAGGAAGGCGGCGCCGTCCTCTTCCCCGGATCCGCCTCCCTCGCTGTCGACCACGAACGGATTGGCATTCCATTTGATGGCCGGGCGCTCGTCCGGGGGCAGAAGGGTCAGCGCCTGCCGCTTGCCGAAGCGGTCCGGCTCCTTGGCCCAGAGGATATCCGCGCGGTGGGAATTGCGCACCGTCCAGAAAATCGTGTCCATGGGCGTGCGGTACAGGGTGCGCACCGCTCCGTCCAGCGGCGGGCAGGCCTTGGGATCGCCGAAGGCGTAGATGAAGGTCCACAGCGGGCAGTCCTCCCGAACGATGTTCTCCCACCACAGTCCCATCGCCGGCAGAATATACCGGCGGCGAATGCCGTCATCCTTCTCGTAACGGAGCAGGCTGTAGAAAGGGAGCATGGCCAGCTCTTCATCCGAGTAGTTCAGCTCCTCGCGAAGCTCCTTTAAGCGCAGCATCAATTCAAAATAACCGAGCTGCCGGCCGACCTTCTGATACTCCTCTTCGTATCGGGCCTTTCCGGTCAGGTGGGCGGTGGTTTTGAGGAAGCTGAGAAGCTGCATACCGTTCAGCGGGCCTTCCCCGGGCTCGGTGTCGAAGTAGGCCCGGTTCCAGTGCCCCCACCGCGTGGGCTTGCCGTCCAGGTCGATGAGCTCGTAGCCGTTCTGCAGGATGTGGTCCATGATCCGGGCGGCGGTCTCCCGGATCCTCTGCTTCAGCAGCGGGTCCGGCAGGAGATCATAGGCCAGCCCGAAAGCGAAAAAATGCCCGACGATTTCGTCGCTGCTGGTGTCGGCCTTCCAGTAATATTCCCCGTCGGAAGTCCAGTGCCATTCCCCGCCGCGCGGCATGGGTTCTCCTTTGCGGATGTAGGACCGGGCGGGAAAGCCGCGCCGGCCGGCAACTTCCTCCAGGAAAAGCATGGCTTCCATCGATTTTTTAGCGGCGGCCAGGGCCTCCGGGGATTGGGTAACCGCGTAGCGGAAGCACTCCGCGGCGACATAAATGGCGGTCCAGAGCCCGTCGTTGTCGTCGTCTCTCATCTGGTTGGACTGCAGGTCGCCCGGCCGCAGCAGCCGGGACGGAGAGACCAGGCCGTGGCGGTCGTGGCGCGCCCGGATGCGCTCTTCAAAGTGCTTTGCTTTCTGCTCCAGGGTCATGGGCACCAGCTCGATGTGGGCCGCTCCGGTCCGGGTCCGCACCCACATGCCGCCCGAGGAGTCGGCCCGGAGGTTGAGGACTTCGTTATCCGGGAGGTACCGCGGTCCGTGCAGGTACTGGATGCGGTCGCGCGGTGCGGCCTTGGGGTCCAGGCGGGTCAGACCTTCGGACTGCCCCATCCACACCGCGCCGTCCGTGGCCAGGCAGAGCACCGGGGGATTTCCCAAAGGCAAGGGGGCAGGCGCCTCCATCAGCTCCCGGGGAATCCGGGGGTCGTCAAGAGTGAAAAACTGGCGCATTTTCTGGGGCTGCGGTACGGTTCGCACCGGAAGGGCCTCCCCGGGCAGGCGCTCCGGGAGGAATCCGAAAGTCAGGCAGAAAGTCGAGGCAGCCGTAAATAAAAAGCGGTATGTCATGTGGGTTCCTTCAGGTTTGTTTGGATCCGGGCCCGGAAGATCGGAGCCTGTGTCGGAGGGCGGCCAGCGACTCCATCCTTTCCTTGATCCGTTTTTCCAGGCCTTCTTCTGTGGGGCGATAGAAAGAGCGTCCTTCCAGGCTGTCCGGCAGGCCGGACATGCCGGAAGTCTTTTCCGGCAGATCGTGCGCATACTCGTACCCTTCGCCGTACTGCAGGTCTTTCATGAGCCGGGTGGGTGCGTTCCGCAAATGAAGCGGGACCGGCTGGTTGCGGGTGGTTTCCAGGGTTTCCCGGACCCGCGAATAGGCGGTATAAACGCTGTTGGATTTGGGGGCCACGGAGAGATAGACCACCGCCTCGGCCAGGGCCAGATTTCCCTCCGGCAGTCCGATAAAATCGACGGCTTCCTTGGCGGCCATGGCCAGCCGCAGGGCGGCGGGATCGGCCAGGCCGACGTCCTCGGAAGCAAAGCGAACCAGGCGGCGGGCGACGTAGAGCGGATCGGCTCCCGACTCCAGCATGCGCGCCAGCCAGTAAAGGGCGGCGTCCGGGTCGCTGTTGCGCATCGTTTTGTGCAGGGCCGAGATCAGGTTGAAATGCTCTTCGCCTTGCTTGTCGTACAGGAAACCCTTGTGCTGCAGCACCTTCTGCAGCAGTTCCGCGGTGATTTCGTCGCTCTCTTCCCCCGGCCGGAACACGTGGGAGGCGGCCAGTTCCAGGGCATTCAGGGCCATGCGGGCATCTCCGTTGCAGAAATCGGAGATTCTCTCCAGGGCTTCTTCGGAGATGCGGACTTTCCAGAGGCCCAGGCCCCGGTCCTCATCCTGCAGCGCCCGGCGCAGCAGACCGGTAATCTGGTCCTGGGACAGGGAATTCAATACATAAACCTTCATCCGCGAGAGCAGGGCGGAAATGACCTCGAAGGAGGGATTTTCGGTGGTGGCCCCGATCAGGACAATCTGCCCGCTTTCCACGAAAGGCAGGAAAGCGTCCTGCTGCGCCTTGTTGAAACGGTGGATTTCGTCGATGAACAGAATGGTGCGCTGCCCCTCCCGCAGGAAGGAGAGTTCCGCTTCCTGCATGAGCTCCTTGATTTCTTTGATGCCCGAGAGAACCGCGCTGAACGAAGCGAAGCGCGACCGGGTCATGGCAGCAATGATGCGGGCCAGGGTGGTTTTCCCCACCCCCGGGGGGCCCCAGAAAATCATCGAAGGAATCTGGTCCTTCTCGATGGCATGGCGCAGGACTTTGCCTTCGCCGAGCAGGTGCTCCTGCCCGAGGAACTCCTCCAGGCTTCGGGGGCGCATGCGGTCGGCAAGGGGTCGCTTGCCTTCCTGCCCTTTGGCCACCGGCGGATCGAATAGCGACCTCTGGTGTTTCATGAAGCGGCGGAATCCGAAGACGGCCGACAGGTTCGAGTCAGCTCATACAGAAGAAGGGAGCCGGCCACCGCTGCATTCAGCGATTCGGACGGAACCGACATGGGCAAGGACACCTTTTCGGCGCAGGAACCGAGAATGGCCGGAGAAAGTCCGCGGCCTTCATTGCCGATCAGCAGGGCCTGCGGTCTGTCGAGGGGCAGTGCGACGGGCGGACGGCCTCCCTGGGGGACCGCTGCCAGAAGAGGGATCGGCTGTAAAAGCGGGTGCCGGCGAAGATCGGCAAAGGACGGAAAGTGGAGGCAGGCCAGGTGGAAAACCGCGCCGGCAGAGGCTCGCAGCGCCTTGGGGGCCCACAGGTCGGCGGTGCTTCCCACGGTGATCAAAAGGCTTCCACCGAAAGCCAGATGGCTCCTGGCCAGCGTGCCGCAGTTTCCGGGATCCTGCAGATCAACCAGCACCAGGAGGAGCGGGGCAGAGGCCAGGACCGGTGCCAGGGCGGGCAGGCCGGGGCGGCGGGCCAGGGCCAAAAGGCCCTGGGGCTGCTCGGTGTCGGAAAGCGCCCGCATCACGCGCGCATCGACGCGCCGTGAAGTTTTTGCTGCCGCACGAAGGGATCGCAATAGGGGCGCATGTCCGGGGTCTTCGTCCCAGGAGGGTGTCGCCAGAAAGGTCTCGATGCCGATTCCGGCGCGGATGGCTTCCGAGAGCAGCCGCGGTCCCTCGATGGCAAAAAAATCCTGGCCCCTCGAGCTGCCGTGACCCAATTGCCGCCGAATTTCGGAAATCAGCGGATTGCGTGTGCTCCGCAGCAGGGAAGAGGAGGACGTTTCCTCTTCCACGCCTGCCTTTCGAGGCTCGGACGGACGTTTTTCCTGGCGCTGGATCATATAGTTTTCTCTGTCCACCCCTAATCATAGCAGAAAATGCGCGATGACGTTTCGCGAACGCCATCGCAGTCGCATAGGAAAATCCCTCTTGCCCTGAAACGATGGCCCTTTCAAAAGTGACCATCTCGCAAAAAGTCCGAGAAACACCCGCAAACAAGCTTAGGAACGAAAGCCGTTTTGAGTAAAGTCTTCAGACTGCGCGCTGCAAGCAGGTTTCCGACTGTCGCGCGCAAGCTAAAGCTTGTACTGAACGCAGAAGACTTGTTGCGAGATTATTAAATTGGGTAAGGGGTTCGGTTCTGCCTTCCCGATAGGGACTTGCAGCGTGCCGGAGCCAACCCGGCAATCAACCGCCGGGCGATGATCCTGCCGCCCCTTACGGGAAAAAGAAGGGCTCCCCATAGAGCGGAGTCACCCGGTGTGTTTATAATCAAGGGGCATGGTTGTGATCCACGTTCCTTGTTTATAAAGAGGGGGCCGGGTAGAAAGGCCTCGATGCTTGGCTTTCGGTTTCTAAAAGGAAAGGGATGACTGACAAACCGAGGGTGCTGCTGGTCCATCCGCCCATTTATGATTTCAGCGCCTACGACTTCTGGATGAAGCCCTACGGGCTGCTGCGTGTGGCCGGGAGGCTCCGGGGCCTTTGTCAGCTGCAGAGCTTTGATTTCCTTTGTTCCGATGCGGCCGACGCCCCGCCAGGCGGTACCTGGAAAAGGGATGCCTGGAAAAGGGATGCCTGGGGAAGAGGGCCGATTCCCGCCGAAGGTACCGCCAAGCCGGAGATCTTCTCCTTCCTGCCCCGGTATTACCGCCGCTTCGGAATTCCGAGGGAGTCCTTTCGCGCCTGGCTGGAGGGGCGACCGGCATTTGATTTTGCCCTGGTCCAGACCGGAATGACCTATTGGTACCTGGGCCTGGTCGAAACCATCGAAGAGATTCGCCGGCGCAGCCGGGAGACGCGAATCGTGCTCGGCGGATGCTACGCCTCGCTATGCCCGGAGCATGCCCGCTCTCTCGGGGCGGACCTGGTGGTCCGGGGAGGGGAACTGGACCCTCTCTGGCGCCTGCTGGAGCGGGAGGCTCTTCCGGAGCAGAGGCCGTTCTGGGAGGCTTATGCCGCTCCCGCTTACGGCGTTATGAAACTGGCCGACGGCTGCCCGTTCCGCTGCTCCTATTGCGCCTCCGGCCGTATGCACCCCGGATATGCCGCCCGTCCTCTGGATTCGGTCCTGGAGGAGTGGGAGCGGCTTCGGAGCATGGGCGCGGCGCATATTGCCTTTTATGACGATGCGCTGCTCTTTCAGCCGGAGAAAGTACTGATCCCTTTTTTGAATGCGGTGCTGGCCAGGGGAACGGGCGGGCTGCGGTTCCACACTCCCAATGCTCTCCATGCCCGGCTGCTGACCGCCGAACTGGCTTCGCTGATGGTGCGCGCCGGCTTCGCCTCCTTCTACCTGGGAGCGGAAAGCATTTCCCCGGAATGGCTGGAAACAAGCGGCGCCAAGGTGTTTCCGGAAGAGCTGTCGAAAGCGACGGAAATCCTGAAGAACACCGGCGTGCCCGGGAGTTCCATTACCGCCTACCTTCTGCTCGGCCACCCGGCGCATTCCCCGGAAATGATCGAGTCGTCCATGAGGTACATCCACCGCCTGGGGATTCGGATCATGCTCGCGGAGTACTCTCCGGTGCCCGGAACCGCAGACGGCGAGAGATACGGGCCGGCCGTGGCGTGGCAAGAGCCACTGTGGCACAACAAAACCGCCTTTACGGCAAAAATCCTGGGCTGGGGCGAAGTGTGCCGTTTGAAGCACCTCTGCCAGCAGCTGAACCAGCCGGAATAAAAACGCTGCTTCCTCTCTTTCTGTGGAAAACGACAGGCTGGACGGGCCCTGAAATAGCCGCAAAAAAAACTTGAGGCTTTCAGCCTATTCATAGTATTTTTAGGCATCGCCGAGGCAGGAAATAAAGCCTGAAAAGGCTATGGGCAAATCATTAACCGATATAAAGGAAGGATTTACACCATGAGTACCAAACAAGGCCCGCAGCAGACCCGTCGCTCCTTTCTGAGGAAAACCGCTCTGGCATCCGCGGCCATCGGTGCCGCTCCCTACATGATTACATCCGGCGCCCTCGGGGGCAACGGGCGGCTGCCGGCCAGCGACCGCATCGTGATGGGCGGCATCGGGTTCGGCGGCCGCGGACGGTATGTCATCGATGCCTTCATGTGGAACTCGGACGTGCAGATGGCCGCCGTCTGTGAGGTCCAGGGAGACCGCCGGGCTGCCGCCAAAGCCATGGTGGACAAGAAATACGGCAACAGCGACTGCAAGACCTACATCGATTTGCGGGAGCTGCTGGCGCGCCCCGACATCGATGCCGTGGTGATCGCCACCGGCGACAACTGGCATTCCATGGCCTCCATCCTGGCTGCCCGGGCGGGAAAGGACATCTACTGCGAAAAACCGCTGAGCGTTACCATCGGAGAGAGCCGGGCGGTAGCCGAGACCATGCGTCGCTACGCCCGGGTTTTCCAATGCGGAACGCAACGCCGCAACATCGGGAATTTTGTTTTCGCCGTCAACCTGGCCCGTTCCGGCAAGCTGGGCAAACTCCGCGAGCTGCATGCCGAAAAAGCTACCGGGATGTCCAACATCGTCCGCTTTACCGTTCTGCCCACCGAGCCGCAGCCGGCCCGGGAAGTGATGGACTGGGATTTGTGGCTGGGGCCGGCCGCCTGGAGGCCCTACAACTCCAAGTACTACACCCGCGGCTTCTGGAGCGACCACGGCGATTTCTCCGGGGCGGCCATCAACGAGTGGGGCAGCCATACCGTCGATTTGTGCCAGTGGGCCAACGATGCCGATCACACCGCCCCGGTGGAGTACGAGATCATGAATGAAAAATTCGATGTCGTGGCCCGGTACGCCAACGGCACGCGGCTGGTCATCCGCACCGGGATGCGCTTCGGGTCCTGTCCGGTGCGCTTCGAGGGAGAGGAGGGCTGGGTGGAAACCGGCGACTCCGGGCAGATCGAAACCTACCCGGCCTCCCTGCTGCAGGAAAGAAAGTTTCTGGGAGGATACCCGGCCGACAACCATGTTCGCGAATTCCTGGACTGCGTCAAATCCCGCCGCCAGCCCATCGCCACCGCGGATGTCGCCCATCATGCCATCACCGCCTGCCACGCCGCCAACGTCTGCGTCCGCCTGGGCCGTCCCGTCAAGTGGGACCCGGTGCGGGAGGAATTCGTCGGCGACGAGGAGGCCAACCGGTTGCGGACCCGGCCCTACCGGCAGCCCTGGAGGCTGTAGCGCCCATCGGCTTTTAGCAGCGGGGTGCAGGAGAAAAAACGGAATGTTTCCAAGCAAGCGAAAAGGGGAATCGTAATGAGCTTCCATACCAGGTTGATTTGCAGTGGGATGTTGTTCTGTTTGGCGGTGGGGTGCATGGCCGGCGGGCTTTGGGCCGGAGACGATAAGGAGCGGGCCGACCGGGAAGGCCGGCTGATCGAAGTTCTGAAGAGCGGCGCCGGTGCGGCGGAAAAAGACCTGGCCTGCCGCGAGTTGCAGGTTATTGGCTCGCCGGCCTCCATTCCGGCCCTGGCGGCGCTATTGACCGACCGGGAATTGTCCCACATGGCGCGCTACGCCCTGGAGCCCATGCCCTATCCCCAGGTGGCGCAGGCCCTCCGGGAAGCTCTTCCGAAAGCCGAACCGGAGCTCAAAGTGGGGATCATCGGCTCTCTGGGCTTTCGCGTCGATAAAGAGTCGGTTCCCGACCTGATCCCGCTATTGAAGGACTCCGACGCCGCGGTCGTCGATGCCGCCGCCGCCGCCCTGGGCCGCATGGCCACCCCGGAAGCGGCCGCCGCCCTGGAGAAGTTTCGGGCCGCCGCGGCTCCCGCCTTTCAGAACGTAGCGGGAGAATCGTCCCTTGCGCTGGCGGAAAGGATGGTTCTTTCCGGCCGGTCAGAGGAGACGGTCAAAATCTACGAGGCGCTACTGACTTCCAAATGGCCGGTGCACATCCGGCAGGGAGCTTTTGTCGGATACCTCCGGGCCGTGCCGGGACAGGCGTCGGTGCGGATCCGCAAGGCGGTGGAAGGCAAGGATGCGGCCCTGAAATCCGTGGCGGTGGCCAATATTCCTTCGATCAAGGATCCGGAGGCCATCCGCTTTTTCTGCACCTTTCTTCCCAAAGCCCCGGCGGAGGTGAAGATATGGCTGATTGCCGCTCTGGCGGAATGCGATCCGCGGCTGACTCTCCCGGCGATTATCGGGGAGCTGGCCGGTTCCGTCCCGGAGGTCCGAATGGCGGCGGTCAAAGCCCTGGGCCGCTCGGGTGATGCCACCTGCGTGGCGGCCCTCAGCCGGCTCCTGGCCGGAGCAGCCGACGAAGCCTTGAAGAAAGAATCGGTGGGAAGCCTGGAACGATTGCGGGGGGCCGGAATCACCGCGGAGCTGGTGACCGCCATGAAAGCCGCGGAGATCGAGCCGCGGATCCAGCTGATGAGCATTCTGGTTTCCCGGAGAGCGGCCGATGCTCTGGATGCCCTTTTTGCCGAAGCGGTCCACGCGGATGCCCGCGTTCGGGAAGCGGCCTTCAAGGCCATCGGCAACCTGGGCAGCGCCGAGCAGCAGCCGGCCCTGTTGAAACTGATGCTGGCCGGCCGGAGCGCGGAAAGCGGCACGGATGCCGAGCTGGCCATCGTACGTCTGGCCCGCAAGAATCCGGATGCCGGCGCCCAGGCGGACGCGGTCCTTGCCGCCCTGCCGACCGTCACGGACACCGCGCTGCAGTGCTCCCTGCTGCGCATCCTGGGGGGGATCGCCAATTACAAGGCGCTGGACGTGATGCGCACTTCGCTGCGCTCCAAAGTGCCTGAAATCCGCGAGAACGCTCTGAAGGCCCTGGCCGACTGGCCGGACGCCAAGGCGGTGGACCTGCTCCTGCAGGAACTGCGCCGGTCCGGGGGCAACGTGAACCAGCAGGCTTCGCTGATCCGCGGATGCGTGAAGCTGCTGCGGCGCGGAGACGGCCTTCCTTCCCAAACGGTAGCGCGCTACCGGGAGCTGCTGACCCTGGCTCCGCGGCCCGAGGACAAGGTGTTCATTCTCTCCGGGCTGGCCGAGGTTCCCGATCCGGCGGCCCTGAAACTGGCCGCTCCGGGCCTGGAGGACCCGCGGATCCGGGCGGAAGCCGAACTGGCTCTGATGCGCATCGCCCGCCGGGTGATGGGCGCCGCTCCGGCGGAGGCCAGGCAGGCTGCCGAAAAGCTGAAAAATGCCGCACAGGGCGAGGAGATCCGCCGGCAGGCGGCGGAGATGATCAGCCAGATCGAGCGCAGCCAGGGATACCTGATGGCCTGGCGGGTGACCGGGCCCTTCACGCGGATGGGCGGCGAGGGGCTGCGTCTCTACGATATCGCCCTGGCCCCGGAAACCGGGGATGAAAGCCTGAAGTGGCAGGATCTGACCCTGAGCAGCCGTACGGAAAATCCATGGCGGGTCGATGTGGCCTCCTTCCTCGGCGAGGGCCGTATGCGGGCCGCGTATGTTCGCAGCTGGATTTTCAGCCAGAAGGCCCAGGATGCGGTCCTGACGCTGGAAATGGACGATCCCCTGAAGGTCTGGCTGAACCGCGAAATCGTCTACCTGCACAATGTCCCGCCCGGTTCGGGAACCGTCAGGAGCGCCATGACGGCGGCGCTCAGGGAGGGGTGGAACGAGGTCCTGATCAAGGTGGTGCAGTCGGCCGGGCCATGGGAGTTCAGCTTTAAAATGGAAAAGACGGGCGGCGGTCCCCTGGACAATATCCGCTGGGACGCCGGTTACGGGGACAAGGTCCGCGAAGGTCTTCTTTATGAAGGGAAGGGCAGCGGCTGGGTCCAGCTTTTCAACGGCAAGGACCTGACGGGCTGGAAGCAGACCGGAGATGCTCAGTTTTCCGTGGCGGAAGGCAACCTGGTCGGCATCCAGACCACGGGGAAGGGCGGCGACCTCTACACGGAAGGACAGTGGGAGGATTTCGAAATGCGCGCCCTCTATCGCGTCGACTGGCCGAACAACAGCGGCTTCTGGTTCCGGACCCAGGACGGGAAGGGATACCAGTTCGATATTTTGAAGTTCAAGGATCCGGTGGCTTACAGCGGAACTCTGTACATGCCCGGAAAGATGTTTCTGACCGTAAACCTGGATGAAGCCCTGGAAAAGAAGGAAGACTGGAACGAGGCCGTGATTCGCGCCGAAGGAAACCGGCTGCGGATCTGGCTGAACGGCCTGCTGGTTGGGGATTGCCAGGACTCCTCGTTCCGCAAGGGCGCGCTGGGCATACAGGTCCATCCCGGCAATGAATACAAGGGAAGGAAGGTCACCGTCAAGAAAGTGGAAGTTCGCAACCTGGGCCCTGCCGCTCGTTAACGGGGTCCTTACAGCAAAAGAAAAGAGGAGAACATGAGCATCAAGTCCATTGCAGAAAAAGCCTTATGCCAGGGAAAAGGGATCGTCCGCCTGACGCCCACCTGGGTGCCCCGGGTCTTTTGCGTTCCCGGTCGGCGCATCAAGCTCCATCCGGATGATTACTACGCGCTCGGGGGAAACCGGGGCGGCATCGACGAGCGCTGGTTTTCTTCCACCACTCCGGCCGACAACGGGCCGCTGACCAGCAAGAACGAGGGATTGAGCCATATCGTCGTGGAAGACGGCGGGTCCGCGGAAACCATTCTGCTGCGCGACGCCATCGCCGAGCTCCAGGACCAGCTGATCGGCAAGGCGCTCTGGGACAGGTTCCGCGGCTGGCCGATGTACTCCAAGTTTTTCGACAATAAGGGAGCGCTGCCGCTGCACATCCACCACGACGACGCCCATGCCGGACGGGTCGGCGCCCTGGGGAAGCCGGAAGCCTACTATTTTGCTCCGCAGGTGAACAATTACGGTGGGGATTTTCCCTACACCTTCTTCGGCCTCCAACCCGGAGTGACCAAAGAGCAGGTGCGCGAGGCCCTGCGCCGCTTTGCGGAAGGAGACAACCGGATCGCCGACCTTTCCGTGGCCTACGTCCTGACGCCGGGAACCGGCTGGAACGTGCCCCCCGGCGTGCTGCACGCCCCGGGGAGCCTCTGCACCTACGAGCCGCAGAAGGCCTCCGACGTGTTCGCCATGTACGAATCGGTCACCCACCACCAGGTTCTGCCCGGCGAGCTGCTGTGGAAAGACACTCCCAGGGAGGAGGTCGGAAACTTCGACTACCTGGTCGAAGTGATCGACTGGGAGCAGAATGTCGATCCTTTCTTCAAGGAGAAGCATTTCATGAAGCCTCGGCCGGTGGCCGATCCGGAAGCCATGCGCGCCGACGGATACGAGGAACAATGGATCTGCTACCTGTCCGAGGATTTCAGCGCCAAGGAGCTTACCGTCTATCCCGGACGAACGGTGACGGTCCGCGACCAGGGGCCCTACGGCCTGTACATGCTCCAGGGCCACGGCACGATGGGTGTGTGGGATATCGAAACGCCATCCCTGATCCGCTACGGGCAGCTGACCTACGACGAATTTTTCGTTTCCGAAGGTGCGGCGCGGGAAGGGGTGGTCATTTCCAATCCGAGCAAAACCGACCCGATCGTCATGCTGAAGCATTTCGGCCCCGGGGTCTGCGAAGTCGGAAAACGTTGAAACGGCTCGGAACGGGACATTCACTATTATTCTTGGGAATGGAAAAACAGGGAGGATATCCGAAAATGAGTACCAGTCAGAACAATTACCCGAAGCTGCACAATGCCACCTGGCCCGGAGTGGTGGGCAAAGGGGAAGGAAGCGAGCCTTACTTCTCCCTGGAAACCATGCTGGACCTGACCGCAGCGGCCGAAGTGGACGGCGTCCAATTCGACGGCGTGGACCTGTTCCTTTTTGATCCCCATGTCAGCATCGATTCCTCCGAAGAGGATCTGAAGCGGCTGGCAGGGCAGGTGACCTCGCGCAACCTGGAGATCGGGTCCGTGGTGGCCCCGGTCTGGGGGCCGACGGGAGGGGGATCGGCCATGGGCGGCGGGGAGGATCGGAAGAAATTCCTTGCCCAGGTGACCAAGGCCTGCCGCATCGCCCGGCGGCTGCGGGAGCTCGGGGTGCGGCCCAGCGGGATCGTGCGCATCGACTCCGCGGTCGATCCGGGAAGCTGGGCAGCGGACCCGGAGGGAAACCAGGCGCGGATCGCCGAAACGTTCCGGCAGGCCTGCGATATAGCCGAGGAGTACGGCGAGCGGCTGGCAGCGGAGGGAGAGATCTGCTGGGGTGGAATGCACAGCTGGCGGCGCATGGTGCAGCTCCTGGAAATGGTGAACCGCCCGGCCACGCTGGGCTTTCAGGCGGATATGGCCCACACCTTCCTGTACCTGCTGGGGTACAACGCCCCGGAGGACGCCATGGTATCGGAAACGGTCGACTGGAAGAGTCCGGAATTCGAGGATGCTTACCGGCAGCTTTGCGCCCGGTTGCGGCCCTGGACGATCGACCTGCACATCGCCCAGAACGACGGCACGGTGAAGGGCGCCGGATCGCACGACAAGACCGGCCGCCACTGCCTGCCCAAAGATCCCGGCGGAAAGCTGGACATCACCCGCCTGGCCGGCCACTGGCTGCGGGACGAGCGTCAGGAGCTGACCCGCTCCATCCGGCACCTCTGCTGGGACGGCTGCATGTTTTCCAATGAAACCATGAAAAAGCCGGAAACCTGGAATGAGATCCTGGGGGCCATGCAGTCGGTGCGGGAAGCGCACGGCTGGCGGGAGTAGCTCCTCTGGTGCGGTAATAAAAGAAAGGACGAAACAATGGCTAAACTGAATCTTGGATTGATCGGCTGCGGTTTTATGGGGCGGGCGCACACCAATGCCCACAAGCGGGTGGCGGACTTTTTCCCGGATCTGGAATGCCGGCCGGTTCTGCAGGCGGTCTGCGACGTCAAGGAAGAGGCGGCGCGGCGGTTTGCGGCCCAGTGGGGCTACGCCTCCATCGAGACCGACTGGCGCCGGCTCCTGGATCGCTCCGACATCGACGCCGTGGATATCTGCGTTCCCAACCTGTATCACAAGGAAATTGCCATCGCCGCCGCGGAAAGAGGGAAGATCGTTCTGTGCGAGAAGCCGCTGGCCCGCAATTCCGCTGAAGGGGAGGAAATGGTGGCCGCGGTGGAAAAAGCCGGCGTGCCCAATATGGTCTGGTATAACTACCGGCGCATTCCGGCGGTGTCCCTGGCCAAGGCGCTGATCGACGAAGGAAAGCTCGGGCGGCAGATCTACCACTACCGGGCCAATTTCCTGCAGGACTGGACCATTTCTCCGGACGTTCCCCAGGGGGGCGACGGAACCTGGCGGCTGGATGTGCAGGCCGCGGGCTCCGGAGTGACCGGGGACCTGCTGGCGCACTGCATCGACACGGCCATCTGGCTCAACGGATCGGTAAACGACGTCTGCGCCATGACGGAAACCTTTGTCAAGGAACGGAAGCACGCGGTCAGCGGCGCAGTGCAGCCGGTGGGCATCGATGATGCCTGCGCCTTTTTCTGCCACTTCGCCAACGGTTCGCTGGGGCTGTTCGAATCCACCCGCTACGCACGGGGGCACAAGGCCCTCTACACCCTGGAGATCAACGGCACGGATGCTTCCATCCGTTGGGATCTGCACGATCTGCACCGGTTGGAATATTTCGATCACCGCGACGAGGGCCGGCTGCGCGGTTGGCGTTCCATCCACGTGACCGACCACGGCGGCGCCCACCCCTACATGGACCGCTGGTGGGTCCCGGGTCTGCAGATTGGCTACGAGCACTCTTTTGTGCACCAGATGGCCGATTTCCTGAAGTGCTACCAGAGCGGCCAGGCCTGCTCGCCCAACTTCCGGGAAGCACTGGAAACGCAGCGCATCTGCGATGCGGTGCTGGAGAGCGCCCGCAAGCGCGGCTGGCAGGACGTTCCGAGGTAAAAACCCTTTAGCCGGATGGTCTTCGGAGGAGGCGGCGATGCAATACGGTATCAATCTGCTGTTATGGGCCGACACCCTGAGCGAGGCGCTTTTTCCCGTGGTGGAGGAAATCCGCTCGCTGGGGTATGACGCGGTCGAGCTCCCGCTTTTCGAGCTGGATGTCGACAAGTATTCCGCCTGGGGCAGGCACCTGGATGGCCTGGGGCTGGCCCGCAGCGCGGTGACCGTGCGGGGTGCGGCGGACAATCCGATCAGCCCGGACCCCGCGGTCCGGGCGCGGGGCGTGGAAAACAACAGGAGAGCGGTGGACTGCGCCGCGGCGGCCGGATGCTCTGTGCTGATCGGGCCGTTCCATTCCGGCCTGGGGGTCTTCAGCGGCGCCGGCCCGACGGCCGACGAGTGGCGCTGGGCGGCGGAAGGGATGCGCTCCGTGGCCGAGCACGCGGAAAGCTGCGGGATCACCCTGGCGCTGGAGTCGCTGAACCGCTTCGAATGCTATTTTCTGAACACCGCCGCCGATATGGCCCGCTTCTGCCGGGAGGTCAATCATCCGCGCTGCCGCGCCATGCTGGACACCTTTCACTCCCACATCGAAGAAAAAAGCAGCCGCGAGGCCGTCCTCGCCCTGCGCGGCCTGCTGCAGCACGTGCACATTTCCGAGAACGACCGCAGCACGCCCGGTTCCGGGAACGTGCGCTGGGCGGAGACCTTCGATGCCCTGCAGGAGATCGGCTACGATGGCCTGATGGTGATCGAAGCCTTCGGCCTCCTTCTGGAAAAGCTGGTGCCCACCGTCCGCATCTGGCGCCGGATGTACGACACCGAGTTCCGCCTGGCCGAAGATGGGCTGGCCTTCATGAAAAGCCAGGTGGCCCGGCGGGCCGGGTCCTAAGTCACGCGAGGCGACAGAAACGACGAGCCACCGGGTTGTCTTTGGCGATGGCTCCGTTCCAAGTCCCACATCTTCGGATTTCCTTTGGGGAAAGCCCTTTGGGGTTCCTCGTGGCTCTTTGCCGCTCCATCGCCGGGGATGGAGCGGCAAAGATTTATCCTATGCGGGAGACAGGCTTCCTTGTTTTTCTTCCCGCTCTTCCTGTCTTCCTGTAAGTCCCGTCATTTCGCGGGAAGACGGGGCGCTCAGTTAAGGATGCGCGAGGTAAAGGTTATTTCGTCGTCCAGCAGGTAAAAGGTGCCGCCGCGGGTGGCTTCATTAGTCCGCATCTTCTTGGAGCCGATCTGGATGTTGACCCCGGGGTAAATCCGGTCGCGGACGATGATCCTGGCCTTTTCGAAGCCCTCCAGCCTGCTCTTGTGCTGCTTCATGTCCTGGGCCAGCTGCTGGATTTCCGCCTGAATCTTTTCCAGCAGCATTTCCAGCTCGTGGACTTTTTCCAGATACTTGGCCGGCTCCAGCCGCTTGTAGTGCAGCAAAGTCTTCTGGGTTTCCATCTTTTCCATCGTCTTGGCGCGGATGGCCTCCCGAAGCGCCTCCCCTTTCGCGTAGGCGGTCGGGTCGATTCCCACCAGCACATCGGTCTGCACTTCGGTAACGATGCCCAGAACGCGGGTTTCGATCCGCAATCCGGCGTGGCAGGAGCCCCCGGCCAGCAGGCCTTTGCTGCTCCGCTGGCTGCCGATTACCAGCTTTTCGCTGCAGATCAGGGTGGAGTTGAGCGAGCTGTCCTGGACCAGGATCGATTCGCCCGATTCGATGTGGGCGTTTTCCGCGAAGCGCACCGCCGCCCTTCCGTCGCAGCGCAGGAAGGCTATCCATTTGCCGGAGTTTTTACCCTTTTCTTTTTCGCCCCGTCCGATGATTCCCCCGGCCACGGTAATGCTGCCCTCTGCCTGAATTTCGGCCGACTCCACCACCCCGCCAATAAAAATGTCGTTTTTGGCCCGGACCTTCATGCCGGCGGTTACATTCCCGCGAATCTGCAGCGATCCGGAAAAATTGATGTTGCCGGTGGACAGATCGACGTTTTCCAGCGTCAGCAGCGGCTCGATATAGATGCCGTAAGGCACGCGGATCGGCTGACCGGATACCTTGGCAATCAGCAGGTTGGAATTGAGCTGGTCCACCTCCACGCCCTTCAGGCCCGGCGTGAAGTGGATGTCCTCGCCCTGCTTGGCCGGGACTTCCTTGCCCAGCACATTGCAGCCGCCGATCCCGGCCGTGGCCGGCGTTCTCTGCATGACCGGCATGCCTGCCTCTACAGAAAGGAGATCGCTGAAGTCGCTGTCTTCCACCCCTCTCCATTGATCCGTCTCCACGACGGCTTCGGGTATTTTTTTGTCCGGGAGCAGGCTGGTGAAAACCGCATTTTTTCCCGGCTGGGGCTTTTCTCCGCGGGCAATGGTCCGCTCCCGCCCGTCCATGGCCTGAATGGACTTTTCCACTTCCTCGGGGACAATTCCGTGGATAATCCCTTTTTCCTGGATCGCCTTCCAGATCAGCTCCGCATTCGGTGCCGCCCCGCCGTAGGGCTGCTCCACGGCCAGATAGGCTTCCATCCGGTCGTTGGAAAAAGAAATCGTGAAGCTGAAATCCCTGATTTCACCGATATGGACAAAAACCTGCTGCTCGAGCTTGGAATGGCAGAATTCCAGGAGCTCGGCAATCAGCCGATCGTAAATGAAAGCCTGTCCGAATCCTGCGGCATCAAGCATCTCGTTGATATGCCGGACCGTGAGCTCCTCAAGCGGAGGTCCGGACGCCAGTACGGCGACCAGCTTATTGTCGGCATTTACGAAAAAATTCAGCCTGGTCAGGTGAAGCTTGTCGATCGTCATTCTTTGATATTTATCGCCTGTTTTTACGAAAAATGTAGCGTTTATCTATAAATACTACATTTTACATGAAAAATCACCTTAGTATTTCGAAAAATAAAAGCCGCGCACGGGCGGCACCGATTGCGCCATGCCCGTCAAAAGAAAAAAGAAGCCGGCTTTCCGGTTTGTGAAAAAAAGAACTATGCTTGTACAATTACATCCAGGAAATAGTGCGGTAGGGGAAAGATCCTTAAATGATTCGAGCATGGAGGACAAATTTCTATGGACATGCTGATGGGAGCAGCAACCGGGCTGGTCGCCTGGTTCATAGTGCGATATTTTGTCGCCGGGATTTATACCGTAAACCAGAATGAGCGCGCGGTGAAAACCCGCTTCGGCCGGGCGGAGCGCGTGGGAACGGCCACCACACTGCAGGATCCGATTGCCCAGGAGCTGCGACCCGAGGAGACGGAGCGCTACTGCTATCCTCAGGTGCGGGTCATCCCGCCGGGCGGACCTTACTTCAAATGGCCCTGGGAAAAAGTGTTCAAGGTCTCGGTGGCTACCCAGACCGTGAACATGGCCCACGATGTGGAGGATCCCAACGCCAACGCGCAGGGAACCATCCTGGAGGCGGTGACCAAGGATCAGCTGAATACGGGGCTGACCGGCCAGATCCGCTATCGGGTGTCGGAGAAAAACCTGTACGCCTATCTATTCGGAGTGAAGCGACCCATCGCCCACGTCATGGGCTACTTCACTTCCGTGCTGCGCGAGCGAATCGCCAACTTCGAGGCGCCCAGGGAATCGGCGGGGCAGGCCGCGGCCCACACGTCCGAAGGGGCCGCCCCGACCATCGGGGTTTCCATCAACGATTTGCGTAAAAATCTGCGGGACATCAACGAGCACATGGACCGCGAGTGCGCCTGCTCTTCGGCGCGCTACGGCATTGTTCTGGACGCCTCGCTGATTACCGGGATCGATCCGCCCGCGGAAGTGGAATCGGCCCTGGCGGCGATCAACACCGCCTACAACCAGGTTTCCTCCGATATCAGCCTGGCGCAGGCTTCCGCGGACCAGACTCTGGTGCAGTCGCGCCGCGCGGTGGAAATCGAGACGCTGAGAGCCCAGGCGGAGGTGGAGCCGCTGGTGACCCTGGCCGAGCAGCTGCGGCAGCTGCGGGGCCACGGGCCCGCCGCCCTGTCCGCATACGTGCGCAATGTGCGGTTGCAGCTTTTCCGCCGGAGCCGGCGCGTGGTTCTGGAGGTGGCTCATGACTGACTTTACTTTGGCTGCCCTGGTCGTTTTTTTCGGCCTGTTTATCGCGCTGCCTGTGTTGCTGTCGGTGGTCCGGCTTCTGGGCCTTTATGCCATCGTACAGGAGAAGCAATGCCGGGTCTACGTTCTGTTCGGCAAGGTGGTGGCCATCCTGGACGAACCGGGAATCCATTGCCTGTGGTTCAAAATGGGGCTCAAGGCCCTGATCGTCAACTGGCTCGGCCGCTGCTATGTGCTGGATATGCGCCTGGACCAGGAGTACTTGCGCAGCCAGCCGGTCAACTCCGAGGAGGGGGCGCCGATGGGCATCGGGATCTGGTATGAGATGTTCATCAGCGATCCGGTCTCCTATCTGTTCAAGAATGCGGACCCGCGGGGGTCGCTGGCGGCCAACGTGGGCAATGCCACTGTCCGCTGCCTGAGCAATATGAAGCTGGCCAACATGATGGAAAACCGCCACGCCATGAGCCAGACGGTGCGCTCCGAGGTCTCCCCCAAATCGCACGAGTGGGGATACCGGCTGGGTTCGGTGTACATCCGCAAGGTGCATTTTCGGGATGTGGGCATGATCCGTCAGATCGAAGAGAAGGTGGTCAACCGGCTCCGGCAGGTGACCTCCGCCATCCGCCAGGATGGAGCAAACCAGGTCGGCATCATCACCAACACCGCCGAGCGCCAGGCAGCGGTCGAATTTGCCAAGGCGGCAGCCATGCGACCCCAGATCGTGGGGGCGGCCCTGGAGGGAATCTCCCGGGATCGGGAAATCGCCGGTTCCATGTTCGAAATCCTGGAACTGCAGAACCTTCTGGAAGGCAAGGCGGAGATCGTGCTTTTGCCCAAGGATAACCGGATGCTGGCCGAACTGGCTGCTTCGCAGACGGATCCGCAGGTCCCGTCTGTGGAGAGCTAGGCAATGCCCGTTTCCATTCGGAGCAGAAGCCGGGAGCTGATATGAGTGCAAAAGAAGATTCCGCGCAGGCGAACGCCGCAGCGACATCGGCCAGCAGTTCCACGGCCCGCTCGGCCATACAGATCCTGTCCGGGCAGAGCAAAAGGAAAGGCCTGCTGTCGCGGCTGATGCCCTTTTTCGGGCCGGCTTTCATCGCCAGCGTTGCCTATATCGATCCGGGCAATTTCGCGGCCAATATTCAGAGCGGAGCCCGCTTCGGCTATCTCCTTCTTTGGGTGGTGGTCGCCAGCAATCTGATGGCGATTCTCATCCAGCTGCTGGCGGCCAAGCTGGGGATTGCCACCGGCCGGAATCTGGCCGAGCAGTGTCGCTGCGATTACCCCAGGCCGGTGGTTTATTTCCTCTGGGTTCTGATGGAAATCGTGGCGATGGCCACCGACCTGGCGGAGTTCCTGGGGGCGGCCCTGGGTTTCCACCTTCTCCTGGGAGTTCCGCTGACCATAGGCGGGCTGCTGACTGCGGTGGTGACCTTCCTGATCCTGGGGCTGGAGCGCTATGGCTTTCGTCCCCTGGAGATCGTCATCACCGGTTTTGTGGCGGTGGTCGCTCTGTCCTACCTGATCGAGATTTTCCTGGCCTCCACCGACTGGGCGCAGGTAGGACGCAGTCTGGTTTCCCCGTCCTTTGCCGGCCCCGAAAGCCTGGTTCTGGCTTCCGGCATCCTGGGAGCCACAGTCATGCCCCATGCCATTTTTCTGCATTCCGCGCTTACCCAGAACCGCATCGTGGTGCGCGAGCCGGCTCAGCTGCGGCTTCTCTTCCGCTACCAGATCCTGGATGTGGTCGTCGCCATGGGGGCCGCCGGCCTTATCAATGCCGCCATGCTGATCATGGCCGCCTCTACCTTTTTCGGGCAGGGTCTGACTTCTGTGGGGAGTATCGAGGAGGCATACCGGACGCTGGAACCGCTGCTGGGGAAGGCGGCCAGCTGGGTGTTCGGGATTTCGCTGCTGGCTTCCGGGCTGTCCTCCTCCTCGGTGGGCACCATGGCCGGGCAGGTGATTATGCAGGGATTCATCCGCCGGCATATCCCGCCGTGGCTTCGCCGGGTGGTGACCATCGCCCCGTCGCTGCTGGTGATCTTCCTGGGTTTCGATCCCACCCGGACTCTGGTCCTCAGCCAGGTGCTGCTGAGTTTCGGGCTCCCCTTCGCGATCATTCCCCTGGTTATTTTCACCAGCCGGAGGGACATTATGGGAGTACTGGTCAACCGGCGCCTGACCACAGCGGCGGCTGCTCTGGCGGCGGGGCTCATCGTTTTGCTCAATTTATTTCTGCTTTACGAGAATCTTTGGGGAGGGTAACGTCATGTTCGAGCATCTTCTGGTCCCTTTGGACGGATCGAAGCTGGCCGAGTCGGTACTGCCGGCGGTTGCCTACCTGGCGCCGACGCTGCAGTCCTCCGTCATGCTCATTCATGTGATCGAATCGGCCGCCCATAAGGAAATTCACGGGGACCGCCACCTGACCGAACCCGGGGAGGCGCTGGCCTATCTGCAGGATGCGGCCCGGCGTCGGCTGCCGGAAAGCATCCGGGTGGAATTCCATGTCCACGAAGAGAAGGAAAAGCAGCTGGCGCAGAGCATTTTCCGGCATTCCCACGAATTTCACTCCGAGATGGTGATTCTCTGCACCCACGGCCGGCACGGCATGCGCGATTTTCTGTTCGGTTCCATCGCCCAGCAGGTGATTGCCCTGGGAGCCTGTCCCGTCCTGGTTCTGCCGGCCGAGTGGAACCGGCCGGCGCAGGAGGCCCGCGACTTTACCATCTCGAAAATCCTGGTGCCGCTCGACGGCGACCGGCAGCACGAGCAGTGCCTGCCGGTGGCGGCGGAGATCGCCCGGGCCTGCCGCGCCGCGCTGCACCTGGTGATGGTGGTTCCCTATTACGAGCACCTGACCGACGAGCCCGCGGCCGCCGGGCGCCTGCTTCCCGGGACGGCGCTGGCCATGCTGGATCTGGCCCAGGAGGGAGGGGAGCAGTACCTGCGCGAATGCAGCGCCCGGCTGGAGGCGGCGGACATTCCGATGAGCGGCGAAGTGATCCGCGGCGAGCCGATCTACCAGGTGATACAGGCTGCGGAAGACACCGGCTCGGATCTGATCATCCTGGGTACGCACGGGAAAAAGGCCACCGACGCCTTCTGGTCCGGGAGCCTTACCCCCAAGATCGCCTCGCGCACCCGGACCCCGCTTCTCCTGGTGCCGGTGTCCCATTCCAAAGCGGATTAGGAGGGTGGTGGCGGAATGATTGTCCCGGTAGCCTACGGACGAAAAAGCCTGGAGATTTCGGTTCCCGATTCCTCCGACGTGTTTCGGCCCCGCTTCCTTCCGGGCCTGCCGGACGAGGCCGGGGCGATACGGGACGGGCTGGAGCGCCCCATCGGCGCGGCCCCGCTGTCCGACCGGGTGCGGCCGCACCACAGGGTGGTTATTGCCCACAGCGACATCACCCGGGCTACGCCCAACGACCGAATTCTTCCGGTGCTCACCGGAGAGCTGGAGCGCCTGGGGGTCCCCAGGGAAAATATTACCCTGCTGAACGCCCTGGGAACCCACCGCCCGCAGACGGCAGAGGAGCTGCGTGCCATGCTGGGGAGCGGGATGGTGGACCGCTATCGCTGCCTCCAGCATGATGCCGGTGCGGCGGAAAACCTGGTCCCCCTGGGAGCGACCGGGCGCGGGCACCCGGTGCGCATCAACCGCTTCTGGAAGGAGGCGGATATCCGGCTGCTGACCGGTTTCATCGAGCCCCACTTTTTCGCCGGATTCAGCGGCGGTCCCAAGGGAGTGCTGCCTGCGCTGGCCGGAGCGGAAAGCGTTCTGACCAATCACGGCTACGGCATGATTGCCGATCCGCGGGCCACCTGGGGCGTTACCCGCGGCAACCCGATCTGGGAGGAGATGCGCGAAGTTGCCGGCAAGGTTCCCCCGGCCCTGATCCTGAATGTCA
This sequence comes from uncultured Acidobacteriota bacterium, assembly GCA_903847975.1. Classification (GTDB taxonomy): domain Bacteria; phylum Acidobacteriota; class UBA6911; order CAINFC01; family CAINFC01; genus CAINFC01. The sequence continues at coordinate 135,971 of CAINFC010000079.1, forward strand.
CCCTGAACACGGAACGGCGAATCACCGCGGTATTCATCGGGGACCTCGATGCCGCCCACGCCGCCGGCTGCGACTTCGTGCGCCGCCACGCCATGGTCCCGGTGGAGCGGCCTTACGACATCGTCATTACTTCCAACAGCGGCTATCCCCTGGACCAGAACCTGTATCAGACCGTCAAGGGAATGAGCGCCGCGGCCCGCATGGTGCGCCGCGGAGGGGCCATTCTCATGGTGGCGGGCTGCGAGGACGGATTGCCGGACCACGGCCTGTATGCCGGGCTGCTGCGGGAGGCGGGATCTCCGGCCGAAGTGCTGCGCAAGGTTTCGGAGCCCGGATTTGCCGCCCAGGACCAGTGGCAGGTGCAGATCCAGGCCATGATCCAGATGCACGCCGATGTCTACGTCTACAGCGGGGGGCTCAGCGACCTACAGATCCGCCAGGCCCTTTTTTCGCCCTGCCGGGATATCGCAGCCGATCTGCCCCGCTGGATCAAGCAATACGGGCCCAGGGTCGGTCTGCTGCCGGAAGGCCCGCAGACCGTTCCATGCCTGGGGGAGGCATGAAGAGAACCGAATTTCTGAGGCGTGTTGCCGAGCGGAGCCGCCCGTGGGACATCGCCGTCATCGGCGGAGGAGCGACGGGTATCGGCATTGCCGTCGACGCCGCTTCCCGCGGGTACGAGGTGCTGTTGCTGGAGCAGAGCGATTTCGGCAAAGGGACTTCCAGCCGCTCCACCAAGCTGATTCACGGCGGGGTGCGCTATCTGCAGCAGGGCAACATCTCCCTGGTCATGGAAGCGCTGCAGGAGCGGGGCATCCTGCTGCAGAACGCGCCGCACCTGGTGCGCGACATGCAGTTTGTGGTGCCCAACTACCTCTGGTGGGAAGCCCCGTTTTACGGCATCGGGCTGAAGGTATACGATCTGCTGGCCGGCAAGTACGGCTTCGGCTCCTCCGAGCTGCTGACCCGGGAGATGGTCCTGGAGCGGATTCCCACGCTGGAGCAGGAGGGGCTGCGGGGCGGGGTCCTCTATCACGACGGGCAGTTCGACGACAGCCGGCTGCTGATCCACCTGGCCTTTACGGCCGCCGAGCAGGGGGCCTGCCTGCTGAATTACGCTCCGGTCACCGGGTTGCGGAAGGATGCCGACGGGTTCCTGGACGGGCTCACCTTCCGCGATACCGAAACCGGTGCGGAATACGACGTCCCGGCCCGATGCGTCATCAATGCCGCCGGGCCTTTCTGCGATGAGGTGCGGCGGCTGGAAGAAGGCGAGGCGCCGGCCCTGATCAGCCCCAGCCAGGGGGTTCATATCGTGCTGGGTCGCGACTTCCTGCCGGGGGCCACAGCCATCATGGTGCCCCATACGCGGGACGGAAGGGTGATGTTCGCCATCCCCTGGAACGGCCACGTGGTGGTCGGAACCACGGATACGCCGGTGGAGCGGGCCTCGCTGGAGCCACGGGCGCTGGACCAGGAAGTGGACTTCATCCTGGAAACCGCCGGCGACTACCTGGCCCGGCGCCCGAACCGCTCCGATATCCTCAGCGTATTTGCCGGGATTCGTCCGCTGGTAAAGGCCGACTCGAGTGCCAACACTTCGGCGCTCTCGCGGGAGCATACCATCCACGTCTCCCGGGCCGGTCTGCTGACCATCACCGGCGGCAAGTGGACCACCTACCGGCGCATGGCCGAGGATGCTGTCAACCACGCCGCGGTTCTGGCCCGGCTGGAGGATCGCCCTTGCGTCACCCGCCGCCTGCAGATCCACGGATACCACCAGCAGACGGACCGTTTCGGCTCCCTGGCGGGGTACGGCTCCGATGCGGTTCGACTGGAAAACGCCATGCAGGAGCGCCCGGAGCTGGCCCGCACGCTGCACGAGGCTCTGCCCATCCGGGAAGTGGAGGTCTGGTGGGCGGTCCGTCAGGAAATGGCCCTCACCCTGGATGATGTTCTGGCCCGGCGGACCCGTGCGCTGTATCTCCATGCGCGGGCGGCCTGCGAGATGGCCCCGCAGGTGGCCCGTCGGATGGCCGAAGAGCTGGGACGCAGCGAAACCTGGCAGGCGGAGCAGCGGGAGCAGTTCCGCCAGGTCGCCGCCGGCTTCCTGCCCTCCTGAGCGAAAGCGGCAGCGGCACGCCTCCGCATCGCGTCCCCCGTAGAATTCCGCTACTGTTTCCCTGGCCGGGATCACCCCGCTTTCCGGATGAAAAAAGTCCCCGATTTGATTCCCCTCAGGAATTACATTATACTTTTTGAAAACAATAACATTTTAATCCATGTACCCACATGGGGCTGATGGGAGGCTGGATTATGGTTTCCAAGCGATTCTACGTCTTTTCCCTCGTTTTCTTTTCTCTTCTGTTCCTTATCGTTATGCCTGTGGCCGCCCAATTGGACCGCGCCACCATTAATGGGATGATTACCGATCCGTCCGGCGCAGTTATTAGCGGTGCCAAGGTAACCGCCGCTCACACGGCATCGGGCCTGGTTCGGACAACGGCAACCGAAGCCGGTTCCTACGTATTGCCGCAGCTGCCGATCGGTATGTATACCCTGACCGTAGAAGCGTCCGGCTTCCAGTCTGTCCGCTTCGAAAAGGTGGAACTTCTGGTCGGACAAAACCGCACCATGGACGCCCAGCTTCAGATTGCGGTCGCTGCGGTCGAAGTGGAAGTCCGCGATACCATGGTCGCTCTCGACCGGTCCTCGGCCGAAATCGGCAGCGTGATCCAGTCCTCGCAGGTATCCGGGCTGCCGATCAACGGTCGTAACTGGGCCTCGCTCATGGTTCTGGCGCCCGGAGCGGTAAACACCGGTGAGGGGTTCCAGGATGATGTCCGGTTTGCCGGGAGGGCCAATGACGACAACAACTGGACCTTCGACGGCGTGGACAACACCGCGATCAAGGACCCGACTTACGGAACGGGCGCGCGGCTGGTGGTCAGCATGGATTCCATTGCGGAATTCAAGGTCAGTTCCAGCCTCTATTCTGCCGAATCCGGTGGCGGGATGGGCGGGCAGGTGAACCTGGTGTCCAAGAGCGGATCCAACGAGTTTCACGGCGGACTGTTCGAGTACTTCCGCAACAGCGCACTGGATGCCCGGACCATCTTCGACGGTCCGAAGCTTTCCCCCTTCCGGCTGAACCAGTTCGGCGGCAACTTCGGCGGTCCCATCAAGGCCAACAAGCTGTTCTTCTTCGGCAACTACGAAGGGCTTCGACAGCGGCAGGGCTCGGTCTATACCTACCAGGTGCCCAGCGACTCGCTGCGCAGCAAGGTGCTGGCCTCGACGCCTTCCCTGAAGAGCATGATCGAGTCCTACCCGCTGGGAATGCGGCCTACCAAAGACCCCAACGTGGACGAGGTGGTACAGTCCTGGTCCACGCGGAGCAATGAAAACAGCATCATGGGCCGCATCGACTACCAGATCAGCGACCGCACCACGCTGTTCGGCCGGATCAACCTCAACAAGGCGCGGATGGAAATCCCCAGCGGCATGCGCCGCGAATGGTTCCAGACGGAAAATCAGTACACCAAGAACCTGATGATTCAGATGCAGAGGACCATAGGCACCAATACAGTGAACGAAACCCGTTACGGGATTCACCGTGTGCCGCGCATCGAGGAGGACTTCGGCGCCTTCCGGGATTCCTTCAGCATTCCCGGCCTTTCCTCGCTTCCCGTGGACGATGGCCAGAAGGAGATGGGTACTTCCCATTCTCTCCTCGACAACCTGAGCCTCTTTCATGGGCGGCACAGCCTGAAATTCGGGGGCGAGGTGCGCCGCGTGCACGTCAACGTCTGGTGGACGGCGTCCGCCTCAGCCAGCTATTCCAGCATGAACGACTTCATCAACAACCGGCTGGACACCGTCAGCATCAGCGGTGAAATGGCCACCCGGGGCGGCCGGCGTACGCTGCTGTTCGGTTATGCCCAGGACGAATTCAAGGTGAACCGCACCCTGACCCTGAGCTTTGGTGCGCGCTATGAATATTACTCGGTAATGACGGAGGTGAAGGACCGGATCCTGGTGTTTGATTCCCAGAAGGGGGACTTCGCGCCCCAGGGGACGCCTTCCTACCGGCCGGACCGGGACAATATCGCCCCTCGCTTCAGTTTCGCCTGGGCTCCGGACCGTCTGAAGCAGAAGACCGTTGTGCGCGGTGGGTACGGCATGTATTACGGTCCCGGGCAGATGGACGACGTCATGGCGTCGATCGAGAGCACTCAGCAGACCTATCGCCTGACGGCTGCCGACGCTCCCGGGCTGTCCTTCCCGATCGATCCCTTCCTTTCGAAGGCCAAGGAGCAGGGGCTGACGCCCCGGCATATCATTCCTCACCGCCGCGACATGTACACCCAGCATTGGGGGCTGTCCGTCCAGCAGGTGCTGCCGGTTAGCTTCACCCTCCAGGTCGGTTACATGGCCAACAATGCCCACAAGATCCTGTCGCGAACCTATATCAATCTTATCAATCCGGCGACTGGAACCAGGCCCTGGAGCAAATTCGGCCGTATCGACAGCAAGGAGGATGCCGGCAACGGCAACTACAACTCCTTACAGGTGTCCTTGCGGCGGCAGATGACCAGCGGTCTGATGTGGCAGACGGAATACCTCTACGGGCATGCCTTGAATGACGGGATGATCGGCGGCGGCGAGTCCACCGCGCCGCAGAACGTCAACGACCGCCGCGCCGGCAAAGCGGACAGCAACTACGACATCCGCCATACCATTACCACCAATGTCAGCTGGGTGCTGCCGTTCGGCAAAGGCCAGCGGTTCCTGAAGTCGGGCTTCCTGAGCCACGTCATTGGCGGCTGGGATCTGAACGCCATTCATCAGGCGCGGACCGGGAGAGCCATCAACTTCAGCGTGAGCAGGAGCTCCAGCCAGATGCTGGACGGCAACAGCAGCAATCAGCGCCCGGACCGGGTCAACAGTGTCCCCATCAACCCGGATGTTCAGACTATCGATCGCTGGTTCAATATCGGGGCGTTTGCGGTGCCGCTGCGATATACCTGGGGCAATGCGGCCCGGAATCTGGGGCGCGGGCCCGGTGTGAACCAGCTCGACCTATCGCTCCAGAAAAACATAAGGATCATGGAAAAGCATCGGCTTCAGTTTCGGGCGGAATTCTTCAATGTGTTCAACCGGGTACACTTGGGCACCCCGGCTTCCAGCATTTCGTCGACCGCGAGTTTCGGCCGGATTACCTCTCCGATGAACCGGACGATCGGCGTGGGCACCGCACGCCAGATCCAGTTCATGCTGCGATACAATTTCTAAGCCGGGAATGCCGGCCAGGGGCGATCATTTCGTCCGGCGGGAACTTTAGAGCACAGCCTTCGTCTCAAATACTGCGGCATTGGCGTCCCCTCTGCTGGGCCTAACCGCGGTGCAGCCGGGGGGATTCTTTTCCTTCCGAACGATTCTTCGGATCGCCGGAGGATTCGGCAAAAAGAGAAACGAGGCTTTATGCGGTCGAAAATATGGATGGTGGGGCTTTTCCCTTTCCTGGTCGGCGGAATTCGGGCGGATCAGGTTTTATTGAACAACGGCGACCGCATCACAGGTGCCATCATCAAGAAAGAAGGAACCTCTCTGTCGGTGAAAAGTGAGCTGATGGGGGTGGTTTCCGTTCCCTGGGAGGCGGTGGCCCACATCACTTCGGAAGGGCTGCTGACCGTAGTTTCTTCCGACGGCCGCTCGTTTCGGGGGAAAATCCGGGGGAAGGACCGCAAGCTGGAGGTCTCCGCCGATCAGGGCTTTCAGGAGTTCCCTCAGGCCCAGATCGCGGCAATTCGCAACGCCGAGGAACAGAAGGGGTGGGAGAGGCTGCAGAAGCCGGGGATTTTTTCCCTGTGGAGCGGGTTTGCCGATCTGGGCATCAGCCTGGCTCAGGGGAACGCCGAAACCACCACGGTGACCGCGGATATCAGCGCGGTGCGCAAGACCAGGACGGACAAAACCTCTGCCTATTTTCATCAGATTTATGCCACGGGCAAATCCGCCGGCGGGGCCCCCGTTACGACTGCCAGGGCGACCCGGGTGGGATGGGCCTACAACCGGGACCTGGTTCCCCGCATGTTTCTGAACCTGTTCAACGATAATGAGTACGATGCCTTTCAGAACCTGGATCTGCGTTTTGCGCTTGGCGGCGGCGCCGGTTACAGTTTGGTAAAAAAGGAAAACACGGCAGTGGACTTGCTTGCAGGAGTCAACTACAGCTATGAAAAATTCGGCATTCCTTTATCGCGGAATTCGGCGGAGGCCTTCTGGGGGAACCAGTTGAGTTACAAGGTTTCCCGGATTACCAGCCTTACGCAGTCGTTCCGCATCTTCCACAACCTGACCGAAACCGGCTTCTTTCGCATGAATTTCGAAACCGGCACGGCCACTTCGCTAAGCCGCTTCCTCTCCTGGCAGCTGACTTTCAGCGACCGCTACCTGGGCAACCCGATGCCGGGACGAAAGAAAAACGACGTGCTCCTTACCACCGGTCTGCGGTTCACCTTTTCCCGCTAAAACCAAACGGCCAGGCAGGAAACCCGAATGACCTTATCCCGGGTGGATGTCCTCGGATTAATCTGGTTGATCTGGATTGGTTGATCTGGGTTGATCTGTGGTTGATCTGGATGGGTTGATCTGGACACCCAGGGGATTGATCTGGAGGTTGATCTGGACACCTGAGAGTTGATCTGGACACCCAGTGATCTGTTGATCTGGACACCCAGGGTTGATCTGGGAGGAGGATTAATCTGGACACCCATTTTTCGTGGATAGTGGATAAAATCCAGACACCCAAATCAACTTAAGTTTGATTGGATGTCCTTGTCTCCTTGCCTCTCCTTAATTGGATGTCCTTGTCTCTTTTATTGGATGTCCTTGTCTCTTAAGATTTATCCACTATTTTTTTCGTAATCCCCGATCGCGCCTCGTTATTGATTGCGAATGCGGTTGCATTTGGACGCATGTATTTCACATACGGGGATTCTTTATGACCATTGCAAGAAAACAGATTTTAGTGGAAAACGAGATCCGGAATTACCACTGCACCGTAAGGTGTGTTCGCCGGGCTTTTCTTTGCGGCCGGGACTTCCTTTCCGGTAAAGACTATGAGCATCGCCGGCAGTGGATTCAGGAACGGTTGGCCTTTCTCAGCGAAGTCTTTGCCATGGATATCATCGGCTATTCCGTGCAAAGCAACCATCTTCATGTTATTCTGCGAACCCGGCCCGACCTGGCCAAAGAGATGTCCGATGAGGCGGTTGCCTTAAGGTGGCTGCGCCTCTTTCCTCCCGCCGGTTTTCGGGGAATGTCGGACTGGACTCCCGGACAGAGCACGATTGATCTTATAGTCCATAATCCAGAACGCCTGGCCACCTGCCGTCGGCGTTTGACCGATCTGAGTTGGTTCATGCGATGCCTTGACGAGCGAATTGCCCGGTTGGCCAACCGTGAGGATAATTGTAAAGGCCGCTTTTGGGAAGGTCGATTCAAATGCAAGCTGTTATTGGACGAACCCGCCCTTTTGACTTGCCTGGTCTATGTCGATCTGAATCCCATTCGCGCCGGTGAAACCAAAACACCCGAGGAAAGCCGATTCACCTCCGCCTATGATCGTATTCAAATGGGTCGAAAAGAGGTTGTTAAGCTGGTAAAATCGCCAGAGAGTATTTCCCTTGAACCAGGTAATGCTCCTCAGGATTCACATAAAAATCCGACTCCCTCCGACTGGCTCTGCCCCTTTTGCGATACCGCGGAACGTATGGGCGCATTCCAGAGTATCTCTTTTGACGAATACTTGTACATTTTGGATATCCTGGGCCGCGAAATTCAGCCAGATAAAAAAGGATTCATTCCTCTCGATCTCAAACCGATTCTTCAACGCTTGTCGATTGTTACAGAATGCTGGTTTGGTATTTTGGAAAATTATGAAAACCGGTTCCGTCGTATTCTTGGCCGAGCCAGCCATGTAATGGAGCAGGCAAGGGGCACTGGACTGAACTGGTTTCATGGCATCAAGGCGTGTCGCGAGGTTTTTGGCACCTGAAATGGCCTCGGTTGAATATTTCGGTATTTGTGTGTGTCCGTGTTGCCGATCATGGAGAATTGCAAATAAATGGACACCGGCTGCCTGATCATTTGAGCCAACCGATCTACTGTCCTGGCTACGTACGCATTCTTCTTGCAATTGAATATCTTAAAGATAAAAAGTTTACAGAAACACCCATTGTGCAAAGATTAATCTGGGTGTCCTTGATTTGTCTCTTGATTTGTCTTGATTGGTCCTTGATTTGATTTGTTCTCCAAAAAGTGGATGTCCCACCCTTCCCAAGTGGATGTCCCACCCTTCCCACCTTATCGGGGGGTCAGGACCAGCACGTTTTCCGGCGGGCCGGGTAGGAAGGGATTCGGTTCTCCGCGGGCCCAGGAGCCGTGCCCGTCCGCATAATGCGGAGAAAGAGGATGCCCGCTTTGCCCCCCCGGCATGTGGAAATACCCTTCCTCCTCGTGTCCCGGCGAAACGGCGAAACGCTCCGAAGCCCCGCTCCCGGCGGATTGCACGCGAGGCATATGGCTGTCCCCGGGAAGGGGAAGCGGCGGGATATGAAGTCGGTGCCCGATCCAGGGGATCGCGTTACCCAGCGGATGCATCATGCGGAGTGTGTTTGCTTCCCCCCAGGTGCGCTCGGCAAGTGCCCGCCCCTCTGCCGTGAGCGCCGAACAGGCCTGGTCCACCGCTGCCAGCAGGAGGTTGTCCCACCGGGCAAACCGGGAATCGAGCAGATGAAGGGGCTGCTCCGAAACCAGCGCCCAGAGCGGCCCCTCGGCCGAGGAGATTCCCTGCAGGGCCAACGTGCGGCGGCGCGCATCCCCCTGAAAGGCAAGCTTCAAGAGCGGCTCCAGGGCCAGCCCGGCCGCTTCCTGGCGAAAGACCCGGATGAGCCGGTAGCCGACCGATTCGACTGAAGCGCGGCCGGACCAGGACTGCTCCGCCAGGCGGCGAAACTCCCGTCGCGAGGGAGAGGAGGAGCAGGCCTCCGGGCTGAGGACACGCAGCGCCAGGTCGCGCCAGCGCTCCAGGAATATAACCCGATCGTCCAGCTGAATGGTCAGCATATCCGCCGGAGCAGCCTTCTCCAGGGACATCAGTCCATCGCGGATCTGGCGGGCGCGGGCGCCCAGATCGTAGCCGCCGTCCCCGAGAATCCGGAGCATTTCCCCGTCCACCAGCCGGTTGTTGGCTGTCCAAAGGCGGCCGGAGGGGGGATCAACCACCCGCGGGTAGCGCGCTTCCTCGAGCCACCCGTCCCAGCGCCGGCTTCCGTCCGCCCAGGACAATGGCTGCTGACCGTCCAGCCCTGTGCGCTTGGGAATGCGGCCGGCAATGGTCCAGGCAATGCGCCCGCTACGATCACCGGCCGTAAGGTTCTGGGCGGGGATTCCAGCTCCGTGCGCCCGCTCCAGCAGCTGCTCCAGGGTCGCAGCGCTCTCGAAGCCGATTAATCCGATGTTCATCCCGCCCGGTCGAGCCGGGACCCAGCAGGCAGCCCGGGCCCGACCTCCCTGGTCGGTATCATAGACCGGTCCCCAGATCGTCTCTTTCACTTCGAGGATTTCCTCCGTGCCCCCCTTTACTTCGATCCGCTCCCGGTGCCGGATGAAAGGCAGCGACCCGTCGGGAGTCCGGTAGCGCTGCGGGTCGGCGGGATCCGCGTCCAGGAGAACCAGATCGCCAAAATCCCCGGTGGCATTGGTGAATGCCCAGGCGACCATTCCGTTGGAACCGGCCACAAGAATGGGTGTCCCAGGCAGGGTTACTCCCGAAACGCGGTGACTTTTCTCCGCCGTCCGCCATTCGATCGAGGCGCGGTACCAGGTGTTGGGAACCGCAATGCCGAGGTGCATGTCGTTGGCGACCAGGGGGACTCCGCTGGCCGTATGGGCTCCCGAAAGGGCCCAGTTGTTGCTGCCGCGAAGAGACGCTTCCTCATGGTTTGCAGGAAAAAGGATGTCCGGGAAAGGGAAAGGGAGGGCATTGACCGCCGACGAAGCCATCTCTTGTCGGCCGGTGAGGATGCTTGCGGCCGGGCCGGGCGCAGGAGGCATTTTTCGCAGGTCCATGACGTCCGGTCCCGGGACAACCGGAGGGGCCGAAAGCTCTCCGAGCAGGGGGGCTTCCCATTCGCGGGCCGGGGAGAGCAGGAAGGCGACAAGCGCCGGGGGAAGGGTATCTCTCAGCAGACCAATTCTGGATTCCCTGGAGAGATTGCCTGACTGCAGGGTAAAGAACATCGATGCCAGAACGAGCACGCTGTCTTCGGACCTCCAGAAAACGGGATCTATCCGCAGCACCAGGTATTCGAAGGGAGGGCTTTTCAGCGCGCTCAAGCCGTCATTGACTCCCCCGGTGTATGCTTCCAGAACCCGTCGCTCGGTCTCCGGCAGTTCCCGGACAATACGTTCGGCCAGGGATCGAAAACGGAAAAGGCGTGCGGATTTGTCCATTTCCACGGCGCGGGAGCCGAACAGGGCCGAAAGCTCACCGGCCGCCCGCCGCCGCAGCAGGTCCATCTGAAAGAAGCGCTCCTGCGCGTGCAGGAAACCGGTGGCCCGAGCACAGTCCGTTCGCGATTTTCCCCGGATCCGCGGGACGCCCCAATGGTCCCGCTCAATGCGGACGTCATCGGAAAGGCCGGGCAGTACCTGGCTGCCGGCCATTTGCGGCAGGCTGGCGGACAGCTGGCGGTAGGCCCAGATTCCGGCACCGAGCGACAGCGCCAGGAGGGAGCCGGCCGTTATGCCGACCGCCAAAAGGAAGCTTTTCTTTCCCCGGCGTATCGGTTTGCCGGCAGCGTAAACGGCCTGCATCGGATCTGGTTTTTGCAAGTGCTTCTCCATGGTAATATTTCTCGCTCGGAGCTTTTGAAGATTAAATAATGGTTTTTAGCATGCGGATGCGGGCCATGCAAGGGTCCGTACCCGGAGTGTAATTTTATAATCCGAAAAGGGGATTTTCCATGAAAAAACCTGCCTGCTGGACTGTTTTTCTTTGTCTGCTGTATGCCTCCATTAGTTGGACCACGCAGGCGGAAACCCGGCCCAGGAACGTAATCCTGATGATCGGGGACGGGATGGGCCTGGCCCAGGTCACCATGGCCCGCCTGTCGAAAGGTACCTCGACGGCGCTGCGCATGGATGCCATGAAGGTCGCAGCCCTGGTGTTTACCCATTCGGCCAATTCCCTGATCACCGATTCGGCCGCGGCGGGAACCGCTCTGGCTTCCGGTTTCAAAGCCAACAACGGAATGATCAGCGTTCTTCCCGACGGAAAGGTCGTGGAAACCTTTCTGGAAGCGGCCCAGAAACGCCGGAAGTCGGTCGGCCTGGTCACCACCACCACCATCACTCATGCCACGCCGGCCTCCTTCGGGGCGCACGTATCCTCCCGCGCCGGCGAAGCGGATATCGCTCCCCAATACCTGGAGAAAAAGATCGACGTGCTACTTGGCGGCGGGCGTGCCTTTTTCCTTCCGAAATCGGCCGGAGGAAGCAAGCGCGAAGACAGCCGGGATCTGCTCCAGGAAGCCCGGGCCGCCGGCTATGCGGTGGTCGACACGCGCGAGGGAATGACCGCGGTCCGGCAGGGGAAGCTGCTCGGACTGTTTCAGATGAGCTATCTGACCACGGAGGCCCCGGAGCCCAGCCTGGCGGAAATGACCGGCAAGGCGCTGGAGCTTCTGTCGCCGGACAAAGACGGATTTTTCCTGATGGTGGAAGGAGGTCAGATCGATTCCCGGTGCCATGCGCAGGATGCCGCGGGAGCCATCAAGCAGACCCTGGATTTTGATGTGGCGATCGGAAAAGCGCTGGAATTTGCCCGCAAGGACGGCAGGACGCTGGTGATCGTCACTGCCGACCATGAAACCGGCGGGCTGACTCTGATCGCCCCCGAAGCCGGCAGCAAGGAAAAAATCAGGCCGAACTGGGGCACCAAGGATCATTCCGGGATCAATGTGCCGCTGCTGGCGGATGGGCCTGGAGCCGTGCAGTTTCAGGGCGTGATGGATAATACGGAAATTCCCCGTAAGCTGGCCGTGCTGTGGCGCCTGGCCGGTTTTGCTGCGCGGTAGCAGGAGAACATCAGGAAGAGGGGAGGGCCGCCATGTGCTTCCCTCTTTTCTTCTCCCTTACCCGGTCTTCCTGTGAGGCTTTAAAAAGTATGGCCGGATTTAGCATTCATGCCTCCAATCGGATGGAGGTCCTGGCGGGCCGGCTTGCCGAGGTGGTCGTCCAGCCCGGCCGCCGGCTTTTCTCTCCGGAATGCATTGCGGTGCCCAGCGCGGGAATGCGGCAGTGGCTTTCCTTCGAGCTCAGCCGCCGCCTGGGGATCTGGGGGAATGCCACCTACGATTACCCGCCATCCCTGTTCCGGCGGTTCTTCCGCCTGGCCTTTCCGGAGCTTCCCGCGCGCGATCCCTATGAGGTCCTCCCGATGACCTGGGGCCTTTTTTCTCTATTGTCCTCGCGATTGCACCTGCCAGAGTTCGCTCCCGTCCGCCGGTATCTGGACGAAGACCGGCAGGGGATCCGCCGATGGCAGCTGGCCCACCGCCTGGCTTCGCTCTTCGACCGCTACCTGGTCTACCGTCAGGATCTGCTGCTCGGTTGGGAGAACAGCCCGGAAGCGGCGGAGCATCCCTGGCAGGCCCGGCTCTGGTGCGATCTGGCAGCCGGAACCGGTACGGCCCACAATGCCCGGCTGGTCCCCGATTTCATCCGTTCGATCCGGGAGAGTCGGCTTCCCCTGGAGCAGCTCCCTTTGCGTATCCACTTTTTCGGTGTTGCCCAGCTTGCGCCGGTTTATATGGACCTTCTGACCGCCCTCGCCGGGTATGTGGACATCCACTTTTTTACTCTGAATCCCTGCCGGGAATTCTGGGGGGAAATTCTCAGCCGGAGGGAACAGGCCAAGGTGAAGCGGCGAGCTTCGCGGACGGACTTCCGGGAGCTGCATCTGGAGGAGGGGAATCCGCTGTTGGCCTCCATGGGCGGATCGGCCCGGGAATTTCAGCAGCGCCTGCTGGAGCTGGAGGGCGGGCCGGACGATACCTTCGAGTTCACAGACCCGGGCCGGGGTTGCCTGCTGCACTCGGTTCAAAGTGATTTGCTATCCCTGCGCGGCCGGGGAGAGCCGCCTTCTCCCGATCCGGTACCCGGTGAGGATCATGCCCGGCAGAACCGGCGCCTTCCAGGGGATGGGAAGGAAGATCTTTCCCTCCAGGTTCACGCCTGCCATGGGCCGATGCGCGAGATGGAGGTGCTCTACGACCGCCTCCTGGACCTCCTGGAGCGCCTGCCGGATCTTGAGCCCAGGAACATCCTGGTCATGATGCCCGATCCGGCCAGGTATGCCCCCTATATCGACGCGGTTTTCGGAACCTCGTCCAGGGACAGCCATATTCCCTACACGATTGCCGACCGTGGTTCCCGGCATTCGGGCGGTCTAGTGGAGGCTTTCCTGCAGGTACTGGACCTGGCGGGCAGCCGCTGGGAGGCTACCGGCGTCATGGACCTTCTGGCTTCCGCTGCCATTCGCCGCCGGTTCGGTCTTTCGGCCGAAGATGCCGCGATGGCCACGCGCTGGGTCCGGGAATCCGGTATCCGCTGGGGCCTGGACGGGGACCACCGGCGGAGATTCGGGTACCCCGCTTACGGGCAGAACACCTGGCGCAGCGGAATGGACCGCTGGCTGCTCGGCATGGCCATGCCTTCGGGAGAGGAGTTCCTGTTCCGCGGCATTCTCCCCACGGGCGGGATGGAGGGCGACGGGAGCCGGGTTCTGGGAGCCTTTCTTGGCTTCCTGGAAGCGCTCTTCGAGAGACTGCAGGCGCTGGAATCTCCGCGCCCGGCCGCGGAGTGGGCCCGGGTTCTGATGGCGCTGCTGAGGGGCCTGTTTCTCCCGGCAGAGGACGAACAGGAGGAATTCCTCGGTCTGGTCCGGCAGATCGAGTCCCTGGAAAGCACGGGGGCCCCCTTGGGCATGGACGATCCGGTGGCGCTGGCGGTCATCCGTCCGTTCATGGAGGAATCTATCGCCTCCCGGGGGCATGCCGCGGGCTTTCTGACCGGGGGGACGGTGTTCTGCTCCCTGCGCCCTATGCGGGGTGTGCCTTTCGAAGTAGTGGCCCTGGTGGGGATGAATTACGGCGATTTTCCCCCGGTGCCGCGTCGGCTTCCATTCAACCGGATGGACAAGCATCCGCGGCCCGGCGACCCCATGCCCCGGGAAGAGGAGAGGCTGCTCTTTCTGGAAGCGCTGCTCAGCGCCAGGAGATGCCTTTACATCAGCTATACAGGCCAGGACCAGCGCGATAATCACCGGATTCCCCCTTCGGTGGTGGTGGAAGAACTGCTGGACTACCTCGACCAGTTTTACCCGGCCGCGGAAAACGGCGCCCCTCTTTCCACGAGCCTGAGGCGCTTTCATCCCTCGCAGCCTTTCAGCCGCCGCTATTTTCAGGAAGACCGTTTTCCCGGTTTCTTCAGCTACTCGGAAGAGATCGCGGAAGCCTTTCGGCAGGCCGACCGACTCCGTTCGGGAAGCCGGCCCTATGTGCTGGCTCCGGTCCGGATCGGGGAGGAATCGATGCTTCCGGAAAGGATCCGGCTGCGGGACCTCAAGCAGTTTTACCGGCATCCGGCCCAGTACTTTTTTAACCGGGTCCTGGGCGTCCGGCTCGGGGAGGAAGAGGAGGAGCTGGAGGATCGCGAGCCGTTCGATCTCGATTCCCTGGAGAACTACTCGCTCAAGCAGGACCTGGTCCGGGCCATCCTGAGCGGGGCGGAGCAAGCATCGGTCTTCCGGCTCTGGCAGGCCCAGGGGCGCATCCCGCCCGGCCGGCAGGGGGAGGCGGTCTTCGAAAAGACCGCCCAGGAATGCCAGGCATTTTCCAGGAAAGTACAGAAGCTCGCGCGCGGGGCGGCACTGCCGGACATACACGCTCAGCTTGCGGCAGGACCGCTGCAGATTGCGGGGGAGCTGAAGAGCCTCTTTGCCGAACAGCAGCTGGCCTGGCGCTGCACCAGGCTAAAGGCCAAGGATCTTCTCGGATCCTGGCTGGATCATCTTTTTCTTCTGGCGGCCGGCGGAGAAGGATATCCGCGCCGCACCCTTCTGGTCATGGAGGACCGGCAGTTCCGTTTTGAGCCGCTTCCGGATCCGGTCGGGCATCTGCGGAAACTGGCGGAAATACAGGCGCTCGGTCTTGGCAAGCCTTTGCCGTTCTTTCCGGAGACTTCCCTGGCTTTCGTCACGGCGCTGCGCAGCGGCAAAAGCCCGGCCGATGCGGTCGGGGCCGCACGGAAAGAATGGGCCCGCTCCATTCCGGAGGGCTCCGGCGAAGGGCAGGATGCCTACCTGCAGCGCGCTTTCGGCCCGATTGATCCTCTGGGCGAAGAGTGGCAGCGGCTGAGCTGCGACATCCTGGAGCCCATGCTGAATTGCCGGCAGGAGGCCGGCTAGGATGAACGCCGCGCGCGAATTCCAGCCGATGCTCCTGCCGCTGCAGGGGCGCGTCCTGATCGAAGCCGGCGCCGGCACCGGGAAGACCTACGCCATTGAGAGCCTGTTCCTCCGGCTGCTTCTGGAAAAGGGACTATCCATCCGCAAAATCCTGGTCCTGACCTACACGGTGGCGGCTACCGAAGATCTGAAAAGGCGCCTGCGGGAAAAAATCAGGGCGGCCCTGGCGGCCTTCGACCAGGGAACCAGCCAGGATGTTTTTCTGGCGGAGCTGGTGGCCGGAAACGCCCGGCAGGCAGAGAAGGCGAAGTCCCTGCTGGAAGAGGCGCTCTATGGGTTTGACGAAGCGGCCATTTATACCATCCACGGATTCTGCAGCTGGATTTTGAAGGAATACGCTTTCGAGAGCCGGACCGGCTTCGACTTCCAGCCGGCGGCGGAATCCGGGGAGCTGATCCGGGAAGCCGCCGACCACTTCTGGAGAAGCCGCCTGTTCGAAGCTTCGAAGCTTTTCCTGGCCTTCCTGAACGACGGGGGAGAAACGCCGGAGACCATGGCTCGCTGGCTTGCCAGGGCCCTGCAGCCTTCGGTGCGGTTCCTGCCGGAGGAGTGGCTCGAGGGGCCGGCCCCCGATTGGCAGGCGGTCTCAGCCGAAGAACGGAATTTCTGGGTGTCCTTTGAAAAGGCCCGGACCATCTGGGCGCGGGAGGGCGAGGATGTCTTCGGTCTGCTGCGCGCGCATCCGGGCCTGAACAGGAACATATACCGGTTGGATGGGCTTACGAAGTGGCAGTCGGAATGGGAGGATTATTTCCGCCAGGTTTTTCCGCTCCAGGCTCCCCGGAATCTGGAGCGGCTTTGCCGGTTCGAGGTTAAAAAGGGACATGCCGCACCGGAACATCCGTTTTTTACCGCCTGCCGCACCCTGCAGGAAGCGCTTGCCTCGCTGGTGCAGGTTTTCAGGCGGTACCGGTGGAAGATGTACGGCGAAATGCGCCGGGATGCTGCAGAGTACCTCGACCGCCGCAAAAAAGACCTCCGGGTGAAGACTTACGAAGACCTCCTCCTGGATGTGGCCTCGGCCCTGGCGGGGCCGGACGGCGCGCTCCTGGCGGAGGAGCTGCGCAGCCGTTTTCCGGCGGCCCTGGTGGACGAGTTTCAGGATACCGATCCGGTGCAGTACCACCGCATTCTCCGTGCCGTCTATGAAGCGGAAGGCCCGTCGCTTTTTCTCATCGGCGACCCCAAACAGGCCATTTACGGGTTCCGGGGTGCGGATATCTTTGCCTACCTGTCGGCAGTGAAGCAGGTTTCCGCAGTCTTCACGCTTGGCACCAACTGGCGGTCCGTTCCCCGGCTGGTGCAGGGAGTCCGAACCCTGTTCGCGTCGCGGAAGGCGGGATACAGTTTTGTATTCCGGGAAATCCATCCTCATCCTGTGGCCCCCCGCGCCTGGTCCCCGGAGGAGCTGCAACGCGCCGGCCAGAGCCGGGACGATTCTCCTTTCGTGTGGTGGTTTCTGCCCCGTGGCAGCCATCCGACCAGGATCCGGAGGGAGGAGGCTACGGAAGCCATAGCCGGATTGCTGTGCCGGGAAATTCAGGGGATCCTGCGGCCCGCGGAGTCGGGCACGCCGCACGAAGCTGTTTTCCGGGCTTCCGACATCGCCATCCTGGTCCGCACCCACCGGCAGGCCGAGGAGCTGCTGCCCCGCCTGCGCCAGGCGGGCATTCCCGCCGTGTATCGCTCTTCGGGGAATGTCCTGCTCTCCGGGGAAGCCGCGGAGGTTCTCCAGATCCTGGAAGCCGCGGCCGATCCCTCCGACGCCGGAAAGATCAAAGCCGCCCTGGGAACCGGGCTGTGCGGGGTGGACGGCAACTCCCTGGCGGAGCTGGTGCAGGACGATTCGAAATGGGAGGAGGTCTCTTCCCGCTTCCGGGAATACCGGCGGATCTGGGTCGAGCAGGGGATCATGAGCGCGCTGCGCCGTTTCCTGGCAGAGCAGGAGGTCACCGGACGCGTCCTTGCCGGGGAGGAGGGGGAGCGCCGGGTGACCAACCTGTTCCACCTGGCGGAGCTGCTGCATGAAGCCGAATACCGGCAGCGCCTGGGCCTGGAGGGGCTGATGCAGTGGTTCCGGCGCTCCAGGCAGGACGAGGACCTGCCGGCTGGGGATGCGCGCGAGCTGCGGCTGGAAACGGATGAGCGGGCGATCCAGCTGCTCACGGTACACGGCAGCAAGGGGCTGGAGTTTCCCATCGTGTTCTGTCCGTTCCTCTGGTGCGTGCCGGGGCCGAAAACCCCGGGTCAGGAAGAGGTCTGCTTTCACGATCCGGCGCAGGGGACGGACCGCTTCATCGACCTGGGCTCCCCGCAGATGGATGCCAACCGGTTGCGTGCCGCCCAGGAGAAGCTTTCCGAAGAGATCCGTCTGTTTTACGTGGCGGTGACCCGGGCCCGCTATCGCTGCTACCTGGTCTGGGGCGCTCTGCCGGGAGCGGAAAGCTCCGCACCGGCCTACCTTTTTCATTCTGCCCGCAGCCCGTCCCGGGAGGCTTTCGGCCTTTCTTTCGATTCGGTAACCGACCGCCAGATGGTGGAGGATCTTCAGCAGCTGGCGGAAGAGTCGCAGGGTGCCATTCGGGTGGTGGAGTGCGCACCGCCGGAGGGCGACGGCGCGCCTCTGCCGCCAGAGCTTCCGGAAGCCCGCCTTGCCGCCCGTCATTTTTCGGGGCGCATTTTGCGAAACTGGAGAACGGCGAGCTTTACCGCCCTGACTTCCGGGCCGGCCTGGGATTCGCGCCTGCAGGGCATCGAGGAGCGCGGAGGGACGGAGGACCGTCCGGCAGGCGCGGCCGACCCGGGCCCGGAGCCCGCCTCCGGCGGTGACATCCGGTACTTTCCCGGTGGACCGATCGCCGGGCAGATGCTGCATGAGGCTTTGGACCGGTTCTGCCTGCCGGGGCGGCCGGAAATTCCGCCGGGGGACCGGATCCGGCTGCTGCTGACCGGATATGGCTTCGATCCGGACTGGGCAATGGCGGTGGAGACGCTGATCGGGCAGGTGCGGGAGGTCCGCCTGGACCGGGTGGAACCCGGTTTTTCGTTGTCCAGGCTCGCTCCCGGCGATTTTCTTTCGGAAATGGAGTTCTGCTTTCCCCTGAAGACGGTTTCCAGGGAGAGCCTGGCCGCCTGTTTTCTGGCCGATCCGGATCCGGCCTGCCCGGGAAGCGAGCTGGCGGACAGGGTCCGGCATCTGGGCTTTGCCCCGGTGCAGGGGATGCTGAAGGGCTTTATCGATCTGGTTTTCAGCTGGAAAGGCCGGTATTACCTGGTGGACTGGAAGTCGAACCGGCTGGGGACCGACCCGGAATCGTACCGTTCGGAAGCCCTTTCCCGGGTGATCCGCGAAGAGTGCTATTTCCTGCAGTACTACCTGTATTCGGTCGCCTTGCACCGCTATCTTAAGGTGTTCCTGCCCGGGTATTCCTACGGGGAGCATTTCGGCGGAGTGGTTTATGTCTTCCTCCGCGGGATCCGGCCCGACGGGAGCGAAGGACTGTTCTGGGACCGGCCCTCCGAAAAAATTGTGGACCGGCTGAATCGAGCGCTGGAAGGATGAGGAACCAATGAACCTGTTTCGGGAGGAATTCAGCCCCGCGGCGGAGGGGGAGTGGCAGCCGATTGACCGTCATTTCGCCTCCTTCCTCCTCCGGTTGGAGGGCGGGAATTCCGAGGCGCTCCGGCTGGCCGGAGCGCTTCTGTCACGGGATGCCCGTGCCGGCAGCACGTATCTCGACCTGCGGGCCTGCGGCGGTCTCCGCATCCTTGTCCCTGATGGCGAGGACCGGGAATCGGTCATTACGGCCCCGGACGGGGAGGAATGGTGCCGTCTGCTCCGGGAAATGGACGTGGTGGGAGACCCCGAATCCTGCCTAGGCCAGGAGCCCCGCCCCCTGGTTCTGGATGGCCGGGGACGGCTGTACCTGTTCCGCTTCTGGCATCAGGAGCAGCGCGTGGCCGGGTTTTGGCGGGCGGCTTTCCGCAGGCCGCCGGACCCTCTTACCGGGGAGGCTCCCGCCGATCGGCTGCAGCATTTGTTTCCGGGGGACACAGGATCTCGCTGGGCCGACGACCAGAAGCTGGCGGCGCTGGCCGGTTTATTCCGTCCGGTCCTGGTGATCACCGGGGGGCCCGGTACCGGGAAGACATGGACAGCTGTCCGGCTGCTGGCCCTGCTTCTGGAATGCCGTCGGAAGGAGAGCCTGCGCATCGCCCTGGCCGCTCCGACCGCCAAGGCAGCCGTACGGCTGCGCGAGGCCGCGGCGGCCGAAGAAGATAAACTGGGGCTTTCCTGCGAGGCGGCCGGGCTTTGGCCCAGGGAATCCTTTACCTTGCACCGCCTGCTTGGCTACTCGCCGCGGACGGCCTCGTGCCGGTATGACCGCCGCAATCCGCTTCCTTACGATGTGGTAGTGGTGGATGAGGCTTCCATGGTCGACCTGGCCATGATGGAGCGCCTGACGGAGGCCCTGCCGGAGCGGGCCCGGCTGATCCTCCTGGGAGACCAGGACCAGCTCGCTTCCGTGGAGCCGGGCTGCGTTTTCGGAGATCTCTGCGGGGGGCGAAGGGATAACGCTTTTTCGCCGAAAATGGTCCGGCTTCTGCATGCGGCGGGCTTTCCCGGCCCGGCTCTTCCGGTAAGCACCGGCGGGGAGAGCCCCTGGGGGGACTCCATCGTCGTTCTTCGGCAGAACCGCCGCTTCGGACCCGACAGCGGCATCGCCGCGCTGAGCTGTTCCATCCGGGAGGGGCAGGAAGACCGGGCCTGGGAAATTCTCCAGGGCGGCCGCTACACGGATGTCCAGTGGGTGGCGGCCGGCGACGCCCGGGACCTGGAAACCCGGCTGGTCGAACGCCTGCTGGAGGGCTTTCTACCCGCCCTGGGTGGGACCAATGCCAGGGATTGCCTGGACCGTCTGCAGAAATTTCGCGTTCTTTGTGCTCTGCGCCGCAGCCCCTTCGGCGTGGAATGGGTAAACTCGCTCTTAGAGCGGCTTCTGGAAAAGCGCGGGTGGGCGCTGCCAGCCGGAGAATGGTACCCGGGACGCCCCGTAGTGATCACGGCCAACGATTATTCTTTGCGCCTCTTCAACGGGGATCTTGGGGTATGCTTTAGGGAGGACATCAGGAAAGGAAGCGAGGAAGAAGCGAATTACCGCGTTTATTTCCCGGACGAGCAGACCGGCCTGCGGGGAGTTCACCCCGCCCGGCTTACAAATTACGAACCGGGATATGCGCTGACGGTGCACAAGAGTCAGGGTTCGGAGTTCGACCACCTCCTGGTTCTGCTGCCGCCGGAATCTTCCGGGTTGATCTCGCGGGAGCTCCTGTACACGGCGGTTACCCGGGCGAGAACGCGGGTCGAGATCTGGGGAACCGAAAAAGTATTCCGGGAAGGGATCCGGAATCGGAACCAAAGACTTTCTTCCCTGGGGGACTCCCTCCGGGCGGAAGAAAAATAGAAACAATCGGCAGAGGAGCAGCTGGAAATCGAAATGGCTCGCAGGCACCCGAATGAGGTGAAGACCTGATCCGTATGGCATTCTTTTATTCGATTTTCTCTTCCGGCGGTGCGCTCTGCCGCGCTTTGGGGTTGGCTTTCCTTCTGGTGCTGGCCTTCGGCCGAAGTGCGTCCGCCCAGGAGTCGCCCAGAAGGCAGATCCTTCTGCTGCACTCCTATGCCGCCGGAGACGATTGGGTATCGGACATCACCCGGGGAGTGGTCTCTGCGCTCCAGACCCATACAGAGAAGTGGCGGTTATCCGTGGAGGTTCTCGATTCCCAGGCGAGGTTTGACGAGGAATACCAGGCCCAATGCCTGGAGCTGCTGCGGCTCAAGTACCAGGACCGCAAATGGGACCTGGTTTTTACTGCCGACGACAATGCCCTGCTGTTTGCCATACGCTTTCGCGAGCGTCTCTTTCCGGGCGTCCCCATGGTTTTTTGCGGAGTGAACGATTTCCCGGGTGTTTCCCTGCAGAATCAAAAGGGAATCA
Organism: uncultured Acidobacteriota bacterium; assembly: GCA_903847975.1. Taxonomy (GTDB): domain Bacteria; phylum Acidobacteriota; class UBA6911; order CAINFC01; family CAINFC01; genus CAINFC01. The sequence continues at coordinate 157,568 of CAINFC010000079.1, forward strand.
CCGGTGTCCTGGAAAGTGTCCATCATCTGGAAACCCTGCAGCTGGCAATGCGCCTGCATCCGCAGGCCCGCAACTTGGTTGTGGTCACCGACCGCTCCCAGACCGGACGGGTGTTTCGCGCCCAGATCGAGGAAAGCGTTGCCCACCTTTCCAAACCGGTCACCCACCAGTTCTGGGACGGGCTGGGGCTGGCGGAAATGGAGGTACGACTTTCCCGACTGTCTCCCGATACGCTGGTTTACCTGGCCCATTTCCGCCAGGATCCGGACGGAACCCGGTATTCCAATTCGGAAATCGTTTCGAGGCTGGCGGCCGGCTGCCCAGTCCCGCTCTACACCAGCAACTCCGGGCTGTTCCACGAGGAGGTGGTGGGCGGTTACATTACCAGGGGGTTTGACCAGGGGGAAGCGATGGCTCGCCTGGGGGCTCAAATACTTCAGGGGGCCCGGCCGGAGGATTTGCCGCCGGATCGGAATCCTTCGATTCATCCCGCATTCCACTTTTCGGCGCTGTCCCGGTTTCGGATTCCTGCCGCGGCTCTTCCTGCCGGTTCGGTCATTCTGGGAAAGCCGCAGGCTTCCCTGACCGAGGAAGTTTTACCCTGGATCGGAGCCTGGACGATCCTGGTGGCTTTTCCGGCTTTCGGGATGCTGGTCTGGCTGTTGCTGGTCCGGCGGCGCCGGAGGGACCGCGCCAGCTCCGACCTGCTGTCCAGCACGATTCTGGTCAGCCAGGAAATGGAAATAAAAAACCGGCTGGAGAAGAAGCGGCTCCTGGCTCAGAAGATGGAAGCCATCCGCAGGCTGGCCAACAGCGCCGCCCATGATCTGAACAACGCCATTACGCCGATCCTGGGGTATGGAGAACTGGCGGAGCGCAGAATTCGCGACGAAGCGGATCCTCTGAAGAAGCATCTGCAATCCATTCGGGATGCAGCCTTGCGGGCTTCCGCAATCGGGGGGCAGCTCCTGACCATCGGCCGCAAACAGCTCACCCGCTGCGACCGGGTCAATCTGAACACCCTGGTGCTTTTTCTGGAGAAGCGCATTCGGGACGAACTCGGGGGGTCGATCCAATATGAGCGGCACCTCGGCAGCGAACTGAAAGAGATTTATGCGGACTCCGCCTCCCTGGAGCAGGTTTTGTGGAATCTGATCTCCAACGCCAAGGCGGCGATGTCCGCGGGGGGCAAGCTGGTGCTGGAAACCTTTAACCTGCATGTCACCGAACGGTCTGCCGATAGCATCGAAGGCCCTCCGGCCGGCGATTATGCGGCTCTGTCCCTGCAGGATACCGGCGTCGTACTTGATCCCTCCGCGCAGGAATGCCTTTTTGAGCCCTACTTTCCGATCGATTACCGCAAGGACAAAAAGCCCGGGCTGGAAATGGCTTCGGTCTATTTCACCATGCAGCAGCACCGCGGACATCTCCATTATCACGGCCGGAAAGGAGAAGGGAACCGCTTCCTGCTCTATTTTCCGGTCAGCCAGGAAGACCTGCGCCATGCGGAGCGCGAGGAATTGCGGCCCGAGCCGGCCGGAAAGTGCCGTACCGTCCTGGTTGCCGAGGACGACTCCATCCTGCGGCAGATTCTGGTGTTCGCCCTGGAAAAAGCGGGATACAAGGTGCTGGCGGCCGAAGACGGCAAGGAGGCGCTGGATCTGAGCCGGGAATACGGCGAGCCGATTGACCTCCTGGTAACCGATGTGGTCATGCCGCATAAAAACGGGGTGGAGCTGGCCAGGGCCATGGCCGGAGAGAGGAACGGGTTGCAGGTAATCTACATTTCCGGGCAGCCCGATGAGGTCTTTTCCGAGCAGGGCGTTCGCCGCGGGGAAATCGATCTGCTGGCCAAACCGTTTCTTACCGAGCAGCTGCTGCAGAAAATTCAGGAGATTTTCCCCTCCTGAGGGCACTCTCCGGGGGCATCCTTTGATTTGTTAAAACCTGAATAAAGGCATAAGCATGTGGGATGCGACCCGCGACTCATCCACCGGGGCTATTTTCCCTTCCGGGCCAGGCGCATGGATTCTTTCATCACCCGCATGGCGTTGGCCCCCCAGATCTTCCGGATGGCATCGGTGCTGTATCCCCGCCGCACCAGCTCTTCGGTGATTTTGGGCAAATCGGTTACGTCGCGGCAATCCTCCAGCCCGCCTCCGCCGTCGAAGTCCGTGCCGATACCGACGTGATCGATGCCGATCCGCCGGACCGCGTAATCGATATGGTCCACGGCTCGAGCGATGTTCGCCGGAGCTTGCGGGGAGGGATCCGAACGGACATACCTGCTGAAAATGCAAATCTGAATCACGCCGCGATTTTTCCGCAGGGCGTCCAGCTGGGCGTCATTCAGGTTGCGGGGGTGGTCGCACAGGGCCCGCACGCTGCTGTGGGAAGCCATCACCGGAGCGCGGCTGGCGGCCAGCACGTCAAAAAAGGATTTTTCCGATATGTGGCTGACATCGATCATCATGCCCAGGTCGTTCATGCGGGCCACCACCCGGCGCCCGAATTCCGACAGCCCGCGGTCGGCCTGGCGGTGGGAATCGGTGGAGGAATCGCACAGGTCGTTGTTTGCGGAGTGCGCCAGGGTAATGGTGCGGATTCCCCGCTGATAAAAATAGTCTACCGCGGAGAGGTCGGTGCCGATCGGGTATCCGTTTTCCAGACTCAGGAAAATAGCCCGCTTTCCCTGCTTTTCCAGGCGATAGGCTTCCTCGGGACGCAGCGCCCGCTGCGCCAGGAGCGAATTTTTCTGGAAGGTCACATCCAGAAGGTCCAGGATGCGCTCCGCCTGCTGCCTGGCTCGGGCCCGCCCTTCCAGTGTCAGGTCCCCCTGGGGTACGAAAACCGCGAAAAAGGAGGCGTCCAGCCCGGCTTCCTTCATGCGCGGGAAGTCCTGTTTGCCGCTTTTAGCCCCGTACGGCTCGTGCCTCTGCCCGGGGTCCCATCCGGAGCGCAGCATGAGCAGCGGCGTGTCGCAGTGGGTGTCCAGGGTGAAGATCCGGTCGTGGATCCTGCGGGCTTTCCGGGCGATCGGGTCCTCGGCGCCCAGGATTGTTGTGCACAGAAATAACAGGCTGGTCGCCAGGAGAGAGATTTTCATATCGGCCATCCGGAACAAAAAAGATTTGGAGTTAGGTTTCGGCCGCGGCTTACATCTCGCCTTCGATCGCCGCGGCGCGCAGCTCTTCCTCGCTGGCTTCCTTGAATTCCCCCTCCCACCGGGCCAGTACCACCGTGGCCAGGCAGTTGCCGATGACGTTCACCATGGTGCGGGCCATGTCCATCAGCTCATCGACGCCCAGGATCAGGGTGATCCCCTCCAGCGGCAGATTGTAGCTGGCCAGCGTGCCGGCCAGGATGACCAGGGAGGCCCGGGGGACGCCGGCGACTCCCTTGCTGGTGAGCATGAGGGTGAGCAGCATGGTGATCTGCTGCCCGACGGTCAGGGAGACATTGGCCGCCTGAGCCACGAAGATGGCAGCCAGGGAGAGATAAAGCGTAGTCCCGTCCAGGTTGAAGCTGTAGCCCAGGGGCAGGACGAAGGATACGATTTTCTGGGGCACCCCCAGGCGGGTCATGACCTCCATGGCCCGGGGGAGAGCCGCTTCGCTCGAAGTTGTCGAAAAGGCGATCACCGCCGGTTCTTTAACGGCGATGAAAAACTTGCGCAGCGGCACCTTGAAGAGCAGGGCCACCGGGACCAGAACGGTCAGCAGAAAAACCGCCAGGGCCAGGTAGAGAGTGGCCACCAGCCAGGCCAGGTTCCAGAGGACGCGAAGTCCTCCGTGGCCCACGGTGTAGGCGATGGCGGCGCCCACCCCGATTGGGGCGTACATCATGACCAGGTTGGTGAACTTGAACATGGTTTCCGCCAGCAGCTCGCACATGCGGATCATCGGGCGGCCTTTTTCCCCGAGCAGCCCCAGGGCCACGGCAAAAAAGATGCTGAAAGCCACGATCTGCAGGACGTCGCCTTCCGCCATGGCCTGGACGATGGAGGTGGGAACGATGTGCAGCAGCACCTGGTCCCAGGTCTGGGGCTTGGCGGTGATTTCCAGCTGCCCGGTGGGGGCCGGAATATTCAGCCCGACGCCCGGACGGGTGAGATTCACCGCCAGGAGGCCGATGATCAGCGCCAGGGTGGTGACCACCTCGAAATAAATGATGGCCCGAAAGCCCATGCGGCCCACCGACTTCAGGTGTCCGGGGCCGGCGATTCCCGCCACCAGGGTGGCGAAAATCAGGGGGGCGATGACCATCTTGATCATCCGCAAAAAGAGCTGGCTGAAGGGGCGCACGTAGCTGACGTAAGCCGGCTGATAGGTGCTGATCAGAAATCCGGCCAGCAGCCCGATAAACAGCCCCAGGAAAATCTGCTGGGTCAGCGTCAGCCGCCATTTTCTCGGAGCCGCCGGGGCGCTCATAGGCTCTGCTCCTTCTTGTTGCGCCTGGCGCGCAGGACCTCGATGACCGGCGGCAGCAGGGAAAGGACGATAATGGCCACGATCACAAAATGGAAGTTCCTTTTGACCGCCGGTACGTTGCCGAAGTAGTATCCGGCCAGGGCGAAAACCAGCACCCAGGTTACGCCGCCGGTTACGTTGTACAGGAAAAAGCGGCGGTAGCTCATTTTGCCGATCCCGGCTACGAAGGGAGCAAAGGTCCGGATGATGGGAATGAACCGCGCCAGAAAAATGGTCTTGCCTCCGTATTTTTCGTAGAACTCCTGGGCCTGCAGAAGATGCTTTTTGTTCAGCAGCCAGGAGTCCTCGCGGTGAAAAACTTTCGGGCCGAGGCGGTAGCCGATGGTGTAGTTGACCGCGTCCCCGATTACGGCAGCAATGCACAGCAGGATAATGACGGCGGTGAGGTTGATCGGGGAGCCTTCGATGGAGGTCAGGGCTCCGATAGCGAAAAGCAGCGAATCTCCCGGGAGGAAGGGAGTGACCACCAGCCCGGTCTCGCAAAAAACAATCAGGAAAAGAACCACGTACAGCCACGGTCCCAGGACAACAGCCCACTCATTGAGGTGCCGGTCCAGGTGCAGAAAAATTTCCAGAAGCTGCTGCATCCACTCCATCATGCCATTGTCCCCCTAACGAAATTGCCGAAAAAATATGCGCAGATACTATCATCAAGACGCCCCGAGGGCAACACCGGGTTTCGGTTGCACCTGCGTGACGCCTCGGCCGCGGCCATTCGAAATGGCCCGGGAAAAAGTCTTCTTTGTTCAGAGTACAAGCTTTAGCTTGCGTGGCACAAGCGAAAACCTGCTTGCAGCACGCAGCCTGAAGGCTGTACTCAAACGGTTTTCGTTTGTAAGTTTGTTTTCGGGTGTTTTTAGGACTTTTTGCGAAATTGTCAGGGAAGATGGTCCGGCAAAAAGTGGATTTGTTTGAAAATCGGCCCTGTGAGGGCTGCGCAACCACCTGCTATTGCTGGATTTAGTGCAACCCTTTACAGGGCTGCCGCAACTTTTTACCGGTTGGTCATTCGAGATGGTGCGGCAAAAAGTCTGGAACCCCCAAAGGGGTTCCGGATCACAGCCCGGGCTGCGCCCTTGCGGCACATACCTACGACCCGCGAGGGACGGCGCTTGGGCGGGGTCAGGGTTGACAGGAAGGTGTGTTGCCATTAGCATTAACCCCCTATGGGAGAGTTCCGCCGGCTTCTGTCTTACGTACGGCCTTTTTTCAAGGTCCTGGCCGCTGCTTTTGTTTTGCTGGCTCTGGCCGGTGCGGTGGAAATCCTGATCAACGCTCTGGCCGCACCGCTCTTCGACTCCGTGCTGGCCTCGGGCGGCTCCACCGTAGCCTCCTCGCGGCTGCGCTTCATCTACGAATGGCTGGGCATTACCGAGGAGAACGTTCTCTGGCGCGTGGCCTGGGGCCTGGTCCTGTTCACCGCCATCAAGGGAATTTGCGTCTATTTCTCGAACTACGCCATGACCTATGTCGGGCAGCAGGTGGTGGTGGCCCTGCGGACCGCCCTGTATGACCATCTGACCATGCAGTCCCTGGCTTTCTTTTCCGGAAATTCCACCGGCAGGCTTATGTCCCGGATCATCAGCGACGTCGAGAAGCTCCAGGAGTCGGTCTCCAGCACGCTCACCGACTTCATCCGGGAAATCATATTGCTGGTCTTTCTGATCGGTTGGATCTTCTACATCGACTGGCGGATGGCGCTGCTCGCGCTGCTGGTCGGCCCGCCGATCCTCTTCTCCACCGTGGAGCTCGGCAAGCGGGCCCGCCGCTACGGCGGAAAAAGCCAGGAGAGCCTGGCACGGCTGTCCAATATTCTCCAGGAGACGATCAGCGGGCAGCGGGTAGTGAAAGCCTTCTGCATGGAAAAATACGAGCAGGACCGCTTTCGCAAATCCGCCCTGGCCCTGTTCCAGGTGAACCTGAAAACCGTGCGGCTCCTGGCGCTGAATTCCCCGCTGATCGAGTTTCTCGGCGTGCTGGGGTTTGTGCCGCTGATCGCCTATGCCAGCCTGATGATTAAAAGCGGGCAGATGAGCTTCGGCATGTTCGGCGCCTTCCTGTTCGCCCTGGGCCGGCTCTACGACCCGATCCGCAAGCTGAGCCGCATGCACGTCCAGGTACAGCAGGCGCTGGCCTCCGCGTCGCGGGTCTTCGAACTGCTCGACACCCACCGCGAAATCCGGGAGGCCGCCGAGCCCCGGGTGCTGCCGCCTTTTTCGCGGTCCATCGAATTCCGGGAGGTCTGCTTCGACTATGTCCGGGACGACACGCGCCCGGCCGTACTCCGGGACATCTCCCTGGAGGTCGGCAAGGGCCAAGTCGTGGCGCTGGTCGGGGCCAGCGGCTCCGGGAAAACCACGCTGGTCAACCTGGTGCCGCGCTTCTTCGACGTCACCTCCGGCTGCATCCGGGTCGACGGACAGGATATCCGTGGTCTGACCCTGGCCTCCCTGCGCTCCCAGATCAGCATCGTCACCCAGGAAACCTTTCTGTTCAACGACACCTTCCGCAACAATATCTGCTACGGCTGCGGCGAGACCGCCCAGGAAGCCGTCGAGCAGGCGGCCCGCGCGGCGATGGCCCACGATTTCATCCGGGCCACCCCGGAGGGATACGACACCGTCATCGGGGAGCGAGGGCAGCTGATCTCCGGCGGGGAGAAGCAGCGGATTGCCATTGCCCGCGCCCTGCTGAAGGACGCGCCGATCCTGATCCTGGATGAGGCCACCTCCGCCCTGGATGCGGAATCCGAACAGCTGGTGCAGAAGGCGCTGGCCAACCTGATGTGCCACCGGACCACGTTCGTGGTCGCCCACCGGCTCTCCACCATACGCCGCGCCGACCGGATTGTGGTGCTGAAGGAGGGGCGGATCGTGGAGTGCGGAACCCACGACCAGCTGCTGGAGAAGGAAGGAATCTACCAGCGCCTCTTTCGATTGCAGTACGAAAATATCGACCGGGCTTTCGACGCGCCGTAAACCATTTTTTTCAGAAACCGTTCGCAAGGAGTTGCCATTGCCATGATACAAAGCATGACCGGATTCGGACGCGCATCGTCGCAGATCGAGGGGAAGAGCCTCACCGTGGAGGTCCGCTCCGTGAACAGCCGCTACCTGGAAATTCATATCCGGGTGCCCCGGGAGTATGCCGAGCTGGAAATGGCCGCCCGGAAAAAAATCAAGGAATCCCTGCTTCGCGGCCGGGTGGATGTTTCTGTTGCCCTGACGTCATCCGAAGAGGACTCCGTGGCGGTCAACGAGGTTCTGCTGGAAAAGTACCTGGCGCTTTGCCTTCGGCTTGGCGAGCGCTATGGGCTCAAGCAGGAGCCGGACCTGGTGCAGCTGCTCCGATTCCCCCGGGTGTCCGATAGCGGCGAGCCGGCGCTGCCCGCCGCGGAAGCGATGCAGGGCGCATTCGAAAGCGTTCTGGACCAGGCGGTGGCGGGGCTGAAGGAATTCCGGGCGCGGGAGGGCCAGAGCCTGGAGGCGGAATTGATGCAGCGCCTGAAAAACCTCGGAGAGCATCTGGACGAGATCCGCCGGCGCTCGGACGGCCTGCCGGCCCTCTGCCGGACCCGGCTGGCCGAAAGGATGAAACAGCTTCTCCCGGAAGGCCTGGCAGCCGAAGATAGAATTCTGGTGGAGGCTGCCGTCTTTGCCGACAAAAGCGACATCCGCGAGGAGCTGGCCCGCCTGGACAGCCACCTGTGCCAGTTCCGGGAGCTGATCCGGGCCGGCGGAGATGCCGGACGGCGGCTAGACTTTCTCCTGCAGGAGATGAACCGGGAAACCAATACCATCCTGTCCAAAGCGGACCTGATGGATGTTTCCCGGATCGGAGTGGAGATGAAGGCGGAAATTGAGAGGCTGCGCGAGCAGGTTCAAAACATCGAGTGATTGTAGAATTAAGTGAGACACGGGGCGCATGAAATGAATTGCGGTAAAAAGCAACCGGGCGGACAGCTCTACATCGTTTCCGGGCCTTCGGGCTCCGGCAAAACCACCCTCTGCCAGAAGCTGCTGCAGGAAATGCCCGACCTGCGCTTTTCGGTGTCCTTTACCACCCGCTCTCCCCGGAACAACGAAACAGAGGGGGTCGACTACTTTTTTGTTTCCCGCGAGCAGTTCCGGGACATGCGGGAGCGACAGGCCTTCCTGGAGTGTGCCGAGGTCTACGGCAACTGGTATGGAACCTCCGCCGAGGAGGTGCAGAAGGTGCTGGACGGCGGCCTGGATGTGCTGCTGGATATCGATACCCAGGGAGCGCGACAGGTGCGGGAGCGTGTGCCGGAAGTAATTTCCATCCTGATTTTTCCTCCTTCCTTCGAGGTGCTGCGCAGCCGCCTGGAGAGCCGCCGGCAGGACTCCGCCGAAGCCATCCTCCGCAGGCTGCAGGTGGCCCGCAGCGAGCTGCAGTGCTTCCCCAGCTACGATTTCATCATCGTCAACGATGAAATCCGCCGCGCCCAGGAGGATCTGGCCGCCATTGTCCGCGGCTGCCGCTGCCGGGCCGCCTGGCGCGGGGCGCAGGCCCGATCCATCCTGACCGGTTTTGCGGAAATGGGAGCCGACGCATGAAAGGGGTAATCCTGGGAATCAGCGGCGGAATCGCCGTCTACAAGGCCGTGGAGATCCTGCGCCGTCTATCGGAGCGCGGGATCCGGGTACAGGTGGTGATGACCGCCCATGCCCGGAAGTTTGTCGCCCCGCTTACCTTCCAGGCGCTCAGCGGGCAGCGGGTGATTACCTCCCTGTTCGATCCGCAGAACGGATCGGAGGTGGAGCACATTCACCTGCGGAGGGAATACGATCTGCTGCTGGTCGCCCCGGCTACGGCCAACATCCTCGGGAAGTTCGCCCAGGGCATCGCCGACGACTTTCTTTCCACGCTGTATCTGGCATGGAACAAGGAATTGATTGTCGCTCCGGCCATGAACGCCGAGATGTGGCGCCATGCCGCCGTGCGTCGCAACCTGGAGCTGCTTCGCGAGCGCGGGGTGCGGGTGGTCGATCCGGAAGAGGGGTTTCTGGCCTGCGGCGACGTCGGGGCCGGGCGCCTGGCGGACCCCGTCCGGATCGCCGACCAGGCCCTGCAGGCCCTGGAGAAGACCGGGGATTTATGCGGCAAAACGGTTCTGGTCAATGCCGGCCCGACGGTGGAAGCCATCGATCCGGTGCGCTTCCTGTCCAACCGCTCCTCCGGGAAGATGGGCTACGCCCTGGCGGCGGAAGCGGCGCGCCGCGGAGCCCGGGTGATCCTGGTCTCCGGTCCGGTCTCCCTGGCGCCTCCTGCCGGCGTGGAGAAAATCCCGGTGGTTTCGGCCGCGGAGATGGGCGAGGCGATGGACCGGCTGTTTCCGGATGCAGATATTGCCATCCTGGCGGCCGCGGTCTGCGACTATGCGCCGAAGCAGGCGGCTCCGCAGAAGATTAAAAACCGGGAGCAGCCGGAGCTCCGCCTGGAGCTGAAGGCCACGCGGGACATCCTGGCGGGCCTCGGAAAAAAGAAGACCCGGCAGCTGCTGGTCGGCTTTGCCGCCGAGACGGAAAACCTGATGGACAACGCCCGCCGGAAGCTCGCGGAAAAGAATGTCGATCTGCTGGTGGCCAACGACGTTTCCTCCCGTGACAGCGGACTGGAGTCGGATTATAACCGGGTGACCCTTCTTTTTCGCGACGGGAGCAGCCGGGAGATTCCGCGGATGCCGAAAAGCGAAGTGGCCCGCGCGATCCTGGATGCGGTTGTGTCGCTGGCCGCTGCCCCGCAGGGCGGACCGGCGGAGAGATGAAACAGGGGAAAGCGGAGATTCGTTTATGATGGAAGAGCCAGTAGCAGTTGCCCAAGACGCCGTCCGGTTCGGGACCGTAGCCCTGATCGGCCGGCCCAATGCCGGAAAGTCCACGCTGCTCAACCGGCTGGTGGAGATGAAAATTTCGATTGTCTCCGACAAGCCGCAGACCACGCGCAACCAGATCCGGGGGCTGCTGAACCATCCGCGCGGCCAGGCCGTCCTGGTGGACACGCCGGGCATTCACAAGCCGGGATACGAGATGAACCGGCGCATGCTGCGCGCCGTCTACGCCGCCATCCAGGATGTCGATCTTCTGCTGGTGATCACCGACGCCTCCCGCTCACGGGGGGCCGGCGACCGCTTTGTCCTGGAGGTGGTCAAGAAGGCCAACCGCCCGGCGATCCTGCTGCTCAATAAAGTGGACTGCGTCGCCAAGCACCGATTGCTGCCGCTCATCGACCTCTATCGCCAGGAATACGAGTTCCTGGAAATCATCCCCATCAGCGCCCTGACCGGCGTTCAGGTGGACCGGATGGTGGGGAGAATCTTCGACCACCTGCCGCCCGGGGAACCCCTGTATCCTGCCGACTACGTGACGGACCGTACCGAGCGCTTTCTGGTGGGGGAGATGGTTCGCGAAAAGATATTGCTGCACACCCGCGAAGAGCTGCCCTACACCACGGCGGTGGTGATCGAACGGTTCGACGAAAGCGAGCGCTCCAGCCAGGGGCTGGTGCGCATCGCCGCCAAAATCATTGTGGAAAAATCCTCGCAGCAGGGGATCGTCGTCGGCTCCGGGGGGAGCATGATCAAGGCCATCGGCAGCGACGCCCGGCTCGAAATAGAATCGCTCCTGGGCTGCCGCGTGTTCCTGGAGCTGGTGGTCCGGACCCGGGAGAACTGGCGCAACGACGTCACCTTCCTCGAGTCCATTGAAATCGGTCCCGGTCAATGAGTTCCATGCGCCCGGGCCGCGGGGAGCAGACGCGACTCGGCATTCCTTCCCCTTGCATGAAAAGGATGGTTTCGGATGGCTAAAAAGTCACAGGGAAGCCGGCGCTCCTGGGCGGAGTACCTTGAGTTCCTTTCCGATATCGGCGTGGAGTCGATACCCCGCGCTCCGGCCGGCGCCGCCGACCCGGAAGAGAGAGCGGCTCTCCCGGCGACCTCGGTTCCGCCGCCTGCTTCCGTTCCATCCGTCCGGGCTCCGTCCCGGGCCGCCAACCTTTCGCTCTTTCCGGCTTCCCCCGGCGGAGAAAAAAAGAAAGACCCGAACCTGGAGGCCGTCCTTGCCGACATCGGCGACTGCCGTCGCTGCAAGCTGTGGGAGCATCGCTCCCGCATCGTCTTCGGCAGCGGAAACCCGCAGGCCCGGGTGATGTTTGTCGGAGAGGGGCCCGGCGCCGATGAGGACGAGCAGGGCGTTCCTTTCGTCGGCAAGGCCGGACAGCTGCTGACCAAAATCATCGAAGCCATCCGGTTCACCCGCGAAGAAGTCTACATCGCCAATGTGGTCAAGTGCCGCCCGCCGGGCAACCGCACCCCGGAGGATGACGAGATCCTGGCCTGCCAGGGCTTTCTGTTCCGGCAGGTCGAGCTGGTCCGCCCCTGGATCCTCTGCGCCCTGGGGGCGCCGGCCACCAAAACCCTGCTGGGGGTGAAAACGCCGATCGGACATATGCGGGGGCGATGGTTTCAGTGCCGCGGCGCGGAGCTGATCCCCACCTATCACCCGTCCTATCTGCTGCGCAATCCGACTGCGAAAAAAGATGTCTGGGCGGATGTGCAGTCCCTGCGGGCCCGCTACGACCAGATGTGCCTCGAGCGGAACAGCGGCGAAAAGGAAACCTGAGAGACGGCCGGAACCGCACCGTTCACCCGGGGTAGGCGCGAAGTGCGCCAGCCGCGGGCTGTGTTACGAAGCCCTTGCAGGGCTTCCGTGAGAACGCGCGGCTTTTTGCAGACGAAACATAATGGAATAATCGGATGGTTGCGATCGGATCTTTTGCATGAGCGCGCTGTTTTCCCTCGAGCCGGAGCCGGCTGTATTTCTGGAAGTGGCTGTCCCCGTCCCGCTGCACAAAACGTTTCACTACAAGGTCCTGCCGCCGCTCAGTGAAAAAGCCCGCCCCGGCACCCGGGTGCTGGTTCCGTTCGGTTCCAAGATTCTTACCGGGGTGGTGCTGGCCAGGGTGGATACGCCGGAAGTCGGGGAGGATAAGATCAAGCCGGTTCTCTCGGTGCTGGACCCGGAGCCCCTGCTCCTGCCCCTCATGCTGGCGCTGAGCCGCTGGGTCGCGGAATACTGGCTGGCCCCTCCCGGAGAGTGCCTGCGGCTCTTTTTCCCCCCGGGCATGGAAATCAGCAGCGTGCTCAAGGTCCGGCTGACGCCGGTCGGGGCCTACCTGCCGGAGGGCGTCGCGGGGAAGCTCAGCCCGGCGCGCCAGTCCATCCTGCAAGCCGTTCGGGAGCGGGGAACGACCACGGTTCCCTATCTGCAGCGGGCCCTTCGGGATATTGCGGTGCACGCCCATCTGGCCGCCATGCGTCAGAAAGGGTGGGTGGAGCTGGTGCAGGAGACTGCCGCGGCGCGGGTCAAGGAGAAAAAGGTGCGCTGCCTTGCGCTGACCCCGGAGGGGAAGAAGCTGCTGAGCTCGGCGGATCCGGCAGGAGAGATAGCCCGCACGTCCCGCCCCCGCCAGGCGGAAAAGCAGCTGGCGGTGCTGCGCTTCCTCTCGGAATTTCCTCCGCCTCTTTCGGAAAGCATGGTCCGCAAGGAGGCCAAAGCCACGACCGCCCTGCTCAAAACCCTGGCGCACCGCGGATGGGTGGAGGTGCGCGAGCACCTCCACCATCGCCGCACCTGGCAGAAAGAGTGGCACGGGCGGGTCAGCCAGGTGGAACTCACCGCCGAGCAGCGCGCCGTGGTGGAATCGGTGCGTCGCGCCATGGAAGAGGGCTTCCGTGATCCGCTGCTGCTCCACGGGGTTACCGGCAGCGGCAAGACCGAGGTATACGTGCACCTGATCCGCGGCGTCCTGGCCTCCGGGGGGCAGGCCCTGGTGCTGGTTCCGGAAATCGGCCTGACCCCGGCGGCCCTGCACATCTACCGCGCGCACTTCGGGAACCAGGTGGCCCTGCTGCACAGCGGCCTGGGCGAGGGAGAGCGGCACGACGAATGGTGGAGGGTGCGGCGGGGCGAGGCCCAGCTGGTGGTCGGCACGCGGTCCGCGGTGTTCGCCCCGCTGGAGCGGCTGAAGCTGATCATCATCGACGAGGAGCACGACTCCTCCTACAAGCAGGACGAATCGCCCCGATACCACGCCCGCGATGTGGCCGCCTGGCGAGCCCGCGAGCAGCAGGCCGTCCTCCTGCTGGGGAGCGCCACGCCGGCCGTGGAAAGTTACTACCAGGCGGCGGAGAGTAAAAAGTGGCGCCTGCTGTCCATGAGCCGCCGGGTGCAGGATCGCCCTCTGGCCGAGGTGGAGGTGGTGGACATGCAGGAGGAGTTTCTGCGGCACGGGCCGACCGTGGTGCTGGCCGACGCGCTGAAGGAGTCGCTCGCGGAATGCCTGCAGACCGGGCAGCAGGCCCTGGTGTTGCTCAATCGGCGCGGTTTCTCCCCCATCTTTCTGTGCCGCAGCTGCGGCTTCGTCCTGAACTGCGACCACTGCAGCTCGCCGATGACCTTTCATCAGAGCGAGCAGCTGATGCTCTGCCACCACTGCCGCCGCTGCAAGGAGGTGCCGACGATCTGCCCCCAGTGCCGCGGGCGCTATATCTATTATGTGGGCGAAGGGACCGAAAAGCTGCAGGCCATGCTGCAGAAGCTCTATCCCGGCCACCGCATCGACCGGATGGATGCCGACAGCGTCACCCGCAAGGGGGGCTATTTCCGGGTGCTGAACGGGCTGCTGAAAGGGGAGACGGACATCCTGGTGGGCACCCAGATGATCGCCAAGGGGCACGATTTTCCGAATGTAACCCTGGCTGCGGTGGTCGGCGCCGACCGCGGGCTTTCGGTTCCCGATTTTCGCTCCTCGGAGCGCACCTTTCAGCTGCTGACCCAGGTGGCGGGGCGCTCCGGCCGCGGCGAGATCAAGGGCAAGGTGGTCATTCAGACCCGCTACCCGAACCACTACAGCCTGCGCTGCGCCTGCCGGCAGGACTACCCGGCTTTTTTCCGGGAAGAGCTCGAATACCGGCGGGCCCTGGCCTACCCGCCGTTCGTCTTCCTGGCGGCCCTGCTGATTCGCCACACCGACCTCGACCAGCTGAAATCCACCTCCGAAAAGGCGGCCCAGGCGCTGCACAAGGTTTTGGCGGAAATGCAGCCTGCGGGCAGGTTGCGGATATTCGGCCCCAATCCCGCGGCCCTGGAAAAAATAAAAAGCCAGTTCCGGTACCAGATCCTGCTGAAAGCCACGCGGCGCGACGATCTGCTCCGGCTGCTGCGGAAGGCGCTGCCGGCCTGGAAAGAGCAGGGAATCGCGGCCACAGGCATATCCATCGACCTGGATCCGATGAGCCTGCTGTAACCGGATTGGCCCTTGACGATCCCGCCGGCTTCGCGTACCTTGATAGGTAAACCAGGATCCGGAAAGGGAAGAGGAGCATTCCATGAGCGAAGCGAATACGCGCACCTGCAGCCGCTGCGGCCGGCCGTTCAACCGGGTATTTCCCAAATGCCCGTTCTGCGGAACTCCGGTTGCGGCGGTGGTGCAGGCCACCCGCCACGATTACCCGGCCATGGCAGAGAAAAGCCGGGCCGCCCAGGAGCCTATGCTGCGCCTGGAGTTTCATCCCGCCGCGGTGCGGTCCATCGACCTGTTTTTCGACATCACCTGGGGCAGCAAGGGACTGGGGCTGAACGATGCCGGCTGGCAGCCCTCGCCGGGACAGCAGAATGCGGTCCTGGGTTTCGGGCTGATCTTCGGCGAAATTCTCTGCCGCGCCTTCCGGGGCAAATGGCAGGATCATCCCGAGCAGCCGGACAATCCGGGCATGGGCCAGGTGGTTTTGCCCGGAAATACGACGGTTCTCCCTGCGGCCCTGGTCTTCCGGCGGCTGAAAATCGGCGCGGAGGAAAGTCTGGAGGCCTTTTATACGCGGCTCGCCGGCCGGCTGCAGATCCAGCCGGATCCGCGTGAAATCGACGGATGGCTGCGGCAGGCGCGGTGCTTCGAGGACGTCCGAAGACCCGACTTGGCTTTGTCCTTCTATGAAAAGGCGCTGACCCTGTCCCCCGGGCCGGAGCAGCGTCGGTCCATCGAGCGTCTGAGGCGCGAGGCGGAAGAGGCCTCCCGAAAGCAGGCCGATGAGGAAAAGGAGCATTTGCTGGCCGAATCCCGTCAAAAGGTAGAGGGGTGGACCTCGGAAGGACGCCAGGCCCTGGCTGCCGCCGGAGTGCGGGTGGACGGAGGGACGCCGACCCTGGTGGCCGCAGACCTGTTTCTGGATGAGATCCTGAAGCCGGCTCCGGGGGTGGCTTTGCCGCGCTGGAGGCCGGAGCACACGATCGAAGTCCTGGGGGCTTTTCTGGGGAAATGGCTATGCGCCCGGTTTGGCGGGAAATGGCAGGAAGACCCGTACCGGCCGGCCAACGGATGGCAGGTGGTCTGGCCCAGCGGGCTGGCGGTCGGGCCGTTCTCGCTGGTCGAATCCAGGATTCAGGGAGGGGCCTCTCTGCTGGAAAAAATGGCGGAGCTGACCCGGCAGCTTGCAGCGCGGGGAGATGCCGTCGATCCGCCCGAGAACCCGGCGGACTGGTTTGCCCAGGCGTCGGCCTTTGCGGAAAAGAAGCCTCCGCGGCTGGATCGGGCGGTTCACTTTGCCTCGCTCGGCTTGCGCTTTGCGGGGGGCGATACTCTGGAGCGCCGGCTGCAGCTGGCCGCCTGGTGCCGGGCCCGGGGCCGGCTGGATGAGGCGACCGCCCACGTGGACGCGGCGCTGAAGGGGAATTCCGCCGCCGGCGCCGCCTGGCGGGAGCGCGCCCGGCTCTGCCTCCTGCGCGGCGATGCCCCGGCGGCCGAGGATGCCGCGCAGCAATCCTTGAGCGGAGAAGGGAGCCTGGAAGGACTGCTGCTCCTGGCGGAGGCCCAGGAAGCCCGGAAAAAGACGGAGCCGGCGCTGGAGGCTTACGAGCGGGCGCTGCAGCACGAGCCCTGGAGCCGGGAGGCTCTGCTCGGAAAAGGGCGGGCCCTGGCCGCCCTGGGGCGCCACGCCGAGGCGCTGGAATGGCTGGAGATTTTTATCGGTCGGGGAGACTGCGAGCCGGAGCGCACCTTTCTGGCGGCCCGATGCGCCGACGCGGCCGGACGGATGGTGGAGGCTCACCGCTTCTACCGCAATTCTCTCAACTGGGCTCAGCTCGGGGAAGAGCGGCGCTCCTTGGCTCAAAGCCGGATCCGGGACCTGGCCTTGCTTCCGGAGGTCCGGCTGGCGGAAATCGAGGCCATCGGCGACCTGGAGCAGGCCGTGGCCGCCTACCGGCAGTTCAATTCGGATTTTCCCGATCGGGCCGAGCCCTGGAAGGAGCGCGGCGTGGGTCTGGCCATGCTGAACCGGACCGACGAAGCCCTGACCTGCCTGGAACAGGCGGCCTGCCTGGAGCCCGGCGAAGCGAAGTCCTATGATCACATGGCCGTTTGCTTGATGCGTGCCGGGCGGCACCCGGAAGCCCTGGCCATCCTGGAAAAAGGATTGCGGAGCTGTCCGCGAAGCGGCCTGCTTCTTTCCCGGAGGGGAATTGTGCTGGCCGGGTGGGGGCGGAATGAAGAGGCCCTGGCGTGCTTCGAGGAGGCCGTTCAAGCCGATCCCGGCTACGAAGAGGCCTGGGCCTTCAAAGGGGATGTGGAATCCCGGCTTGGAAAAACGGAGCAGGCCATCCGTTCGCTGCGGCGCTACCTGGAGCGGAAAAAGGGGAGCGGGGAGAAGCGGGTCCGCGTGGTGCGGCAGCAGCTGCTCGGCCTGGAGAACCCGGGCCGGCAGTGGGATGAGGCCCGCGGGCGGGCGCTGTTCGACCAGGCCTTCGGAGTTCTGCAGCAGGGAACCATGGCACAGGCCCTGGCCCTGTTTCAGCAGGCGGTGGAGGAAGATCCGCTCTGCGGCGAATTCTGGCTCAATCGCGGAACCTGCCTGTTCCATCTGGGGCGCATGGAGGAATCCCTGGCGTCCTATTGCCGGGCGGAGGAGCTTTCCGGTTTTTCCACCCCGATTCTCAAGGGGAAGGTGGCCTGTCTGGTGCGGCTGGGCCGCGGAGAGGAGGCGGTCGGCTGCTTTGACTCCATTCCGAAAGGAAGCCTGAGCAAGGATGTCCTGACCCTGCAGGCCACGACCCTGGTGCGTGCCGGCCGGCCGAAGGAGGCCCTCCGCATCTATGACCGGATGTTGGCCAGGTGGCCCGAGGAGGATGCCCTGCGGCAATCGCGCGCCGCCCTGCTGATCCGGAATTAAGCGGAATTAAAGCGGAATTAAGGACGGAATTAAGGACACCCACTTTTCCGGTTACACGGAAACGGCGGATGATCCGGATCACAGCGGATCGGATCGGCTTTGATCCGTCCCATCCGCTGTTTCTGTGTTACTTTCAGGAAAATGGAAAGTGGATGTCCCCTTTCACCCCCTCTATTTCAGCGTGGCCAGGTACTCTCCCAGCCGGGTGAGATGGTCGGCGAAGTCGGCGGAGCGGATGATGCGCTCGGGGGGGGGCTGGGGGCCCAGGAAGAGTTCCATGGTGTCGTTTTCGTGGAGCGGGATGATCTGGGCCTTGGCGTCGAGATTGTCGCCGGCCGAACCGTCGGCACGGCCGCGGCCGATGCGCAGGAGCATGTCTTTGGCGGAATACGCAAAGAGGAGGCGGTTGGAACGACCGATGGTTCCCATTTTCGTCCAGGCACCCCGGGGATCGAGCGCATCGATCAACCGGCGGGCCTCCCCGGCAAGAGCGGCCGGGGAAGCGGGCGGCCGGAGGCGCTCGTTCCAGGGAGAAAGACCCTTGAGTTTTTCCGGACGGCGGATGGAAGCCGGATCCAGCGCCGCCACCCTGCGGTAATCGGCCTCCACTTCCGCGAGCCAGTTGCCGCTGACCAGGACGTTGTAGTGGGTGATCACCGATTCGGGGCTGTAGCTGAGCTCATAGCCGTCCACCATGCGGCTGCCGAGACCGGCGGCGCTCAGGCGCGAGCCTTTGGTGACGTAAATCGGCTTGTTGGTTTGCAGTTCGTAGAAGCGGGCCAGTACCGGCCCGGGTTCGATGCGACGGAAGATCTCGCTGTCGCCGCGCGGAATGACGGACCGTTTGAGGTACGCAAGAGCCCTGGGGATCGGTTCGAGGTACTTGCGGTCGCCGGTCTCGCGGTAGAGTGTCATGAGGATGCGCATGACGCTCTGCGATTCGCCGCCGGTGACCGAAGGCGGCTCGAAGACCCGGGCCCAGGCGGGATGCATTTCCGCATCGTACTGCTGGGCCCAGGCCGGTTGCGGATCGGGCATCTGGGCCAGGAGAATGAACTGCCCGCCCCTTTCGGCACACTGCCGGTAGCGCGGCTCTTTGTAGACACGCGCCGCCTCGAGCATCAGGTCAATGTCGTCGGCGACGGAGTTGTCGTTGAAGGTATAGTGGTCCTGGTAATCGGGACCTGGCCACTTACGTTCCCAGGAGGCGGGATAGGAGGCGCGCTTGCTGGGGTATTTGGCCGGATCGGGTGGGCGGCGGAAGCGCTGGGGCCAGGCCCCGACGGGGTATTGGGCGGAGATAAGCTTTTCCAGGGCGAAGAGGGCGGCCTCGTGGACGGCGGCGTCCTGGAAATCGAGGGCCCGATCGACGCGCATGAGCACGCGGACGGCGGCCTGGGTGACGTTGTCGTCGAGGTTGGAAACCCCGCGGCGCTCTTCCGCACAGTTTTTGTCGCTGCGATATTGGTACTGGGCACGCTTGGCCGGATCGAACTCGATCAGGTAATCCCAGCCGCCGCTGCACAGCTGGCCGCGGACCAGGGCGTGGGCCGCGGCCCGGGCGTGTTCGAGAAAGGTGCGGTCGCCGGTAGTTTCAAATGCCTCGAGAAAGGCCAAAGCGACGATCGGGGTCGCTTCGCGTTGAACCTCCACCTGGGTGGGGCCTTCCGCGGATTCGGATCGGCCGTAGCTCAGATCCGAGGTGTAGTAATAGTGATAGCCGCCTTCGGTGGAAACCTTGTGGCGGTAGAAGTCGGCGGCGCGGCGCATGGCGCCGAGGACTTCCTCACGGGTGGGGGCCTGGGCAAGCAGGGTGCCGCTGAGGGCACCCAGGATTATCAGGTTGCGTATCATGCGGTCACCACTCTATTCGTAAGCCCATCCGGAAGGTGCGGGGTCCGGCGGAATCGAGGTCCTGCTCGCCGCCCGCGGCGGTAATGACGCCGGCAGCAGCCAGCGATGTGATGTTGACCCCGGGGTTGTTGTAGTTGGGTTGATTGAGAAAATTCGTCGCCGTCATCTCCCAGCGCACCTGGAGGCGTTCGGCGATCGTGAAGCGCTTGGAGAGGCCGAAGTTGAAAACCTTGGAGCCCGGTCCTTTGATGACTCCTTTGGAGGAGGTCCCGAAAGAGCCGGAGGTGGGAGCGGCGAAGGCTCCCACGTCAAACCAGCGGCTGAGGGAGCGCTGTTCGACAGGGAAGTTCGGG
The DNA here is from genome assembly GCA_903847975.1 of uncultured Acidobacteriota bacterium. GTDB lineage: Bacteria > Acidobacteriota > UBA6911 > CAINFC01 > CAINFC01 > CAINFC01. The sequence goes on from CAINFC010000079.1 coordinate 177,511, forward strand.
TCGCGGAGAATATTCGGGCGGATGGTCACCTGCGCCGGGGTCCGGGAGGTGGTGTAGGCGGTGCCGGTGGGATCCGGACCGGTCCAAAGGGGCGTAAGGAATTCGCCGGAAAAGAAACTGTACACGGAGTTCATCTGCCACCCTTTGAAAAACGCGCCTTTCCAGCCATGGGAGTTTTTGCCGAAGGGAAACTCGTAGATCAGGTTGCCGGTCAACCGGTGAGTGGGGATGTCCAGCCAGACGCCGCGCTCGCGCTTGCGGTCGTAGGCGTTTTCCGGGGACTCGCCGCGCTCCAGGTCGCCGATATCGCGGGCCCACACCCAGGATGCCTGGTAGGCAAGCCCCCTGGTGAAGTGCCGCTCGGCTTCCACGGTCATGGAGTGATACTGATGTCCGGCGCCGTTGGTGATGTAGGTGATGCTCGGGTAGCGCGGAAACATTCTGGGCTTGTCGATGAAAGCGCGGCTGTCGGGGACAGGCTGGTTGATGTTGTAGCCGTATTCGCCCTGGCGGGTGTTGGTTCCGATATAGGATATGCGGAAGCCGGTGCTCCAGCGCTGGTGCTCCAGGGTCAGATTGTACTGCATGGAGTAGGGGGTGCGGAGGTCCTTGCGGACGGCGCCCGGGAGGCTGATGGTGGTCGGGCCGGCCACCGAGGTGGGGAACACGGTGGGCAGGAGGATGGTCGGCTGGGGCGTGGTGTTGGTGTAGGTCGGCTCGTTGATCACGAAGGGCGATCCGCCGCCGGAGACCGTGCGGGCGACGATGTCGTAAAAAATACCGTAGCCGGCACGCACCACCGTATTCGAGCCGATGGGCCGCCAGGCCAGACCGATGCGCGGAGCGAAATTGTTGTACTCGTTGGTGAGCAGGTTTTTCGGGTGATAGCCGGCCTTGGATGCCTCCACGACTTCGACATACCCGGCGGGCATCAGGGGGCTTACCTTGGACAGGGCACCGTCCGGGACCACGATCCTGCCCGATCCGACATCGAAAACCGCCTGCAGCCCGGAGGCTTCGCTCCAGCCGGGCCGTATTTCGTAGCGCAATCCAAGGTTCATGGTGAGGTTGGGACGTACCTTCCACTCGTCGGTAGCATAGAAATCATAGTTCCAGCGGACGCGGCTGACCATCAGGCTGGCGGCGGCACGGGAGGTGGAGGTCGGAATGCCGAGGAGAAAGTCGGCATAAGGGTGGCCGGTGAACCGGTTGGAAAAGGTGGCGCTGCCGTAGAGGTTGGAAGGCATCTGCCAGTCTTCGTATTTCGTCCGGCCGGGGCTCATGCCGAATTTGAAGCTGTGGCGGCCGGTGAACCAGCTGACATGTTCCTGGAATTGCTGGGCATAGTTGAGGAAACCGGGATGGCGCCACTGGGTCTGGCTGATGCCGGTCAGCCCCAGTCCGCTGAAGGAAACCTGGAAGACACCGTTGAGGTCCGGCAGGTTGGGGGAGAGGCCGGTGAGACCCAGAGACTTGACGACCTCCAGGCCCATGAGCGGGCCGTGGCGCGGGTTGTCGTTCCAGGCGAAGCCCCAGCGGAATTCGCTGACCAGGTTGGTGCGCAGCACGGCGGTGTAGGACATCTGGATGGCGCGGGTATCGCGGGTTTGCCAGCGCTGGCCGATGGCCGGGAGAGCGCTGTCGAAGTCCCGGGAGTGGGAGCGGTTCCAGGTGTAGCGGCCAAAAAGGGTGTGCTTCTCGCTGAAGCGGTGATCCAGCCGTGTGGTCCAGTAGGTGTTGGGATCGAAGGGGCGCAGCTGCTGGATGCGGAAATTGTTGGCGCGGAAGGTGTTGGGGTCCGTCTGGTTGGGCTCGGGATAAAAGCGCTCCTGGATCTTGCGCGAGACGGGATTGATGCGCACGTCCGGCAACCGGCCTCCGGGGAAGGGAGTGTTGCCGGCCAGGGGATCGCGGATGGGGGATTCGCGGCTGAAGTCGCCGCTGCGCCAGTAGGGAATGGGGACCGTGGAGTTGCGGCTGGAAAGCACCTGCGAGCCCCGCGTGGTTTCGAACGAAAAGTAAAAGAAGCTGCGATTGCGGCCGTCGTAAAGCCTGGGAATGAAGATGGGTCCCCCGGCCGAGAAGCCCGGATTGTGGCGCACCCCGCTGGCGCGCTGCTCCGAGAAGGTGTTGCGGGCGCGAAAGAAGGGGGTGGTGTAGTAGTCGAAGACCGAGCCGTGCAGCCGGTTGGAGCCGCCCTTGGAAATGATGGTCACCTGCCCGATTCCGGCGAACTCCGCGGTGTTGTTGGCCGTGTCGATGCGCACTTCCTCGAAGGATTCGATTTGAGAGACCAGGGGGGTGATTTGCGTCCCGTCGTACTGGTTGGAGAGGGTAATGCCGTCGATGGAGGCGTCGGACTGGTTGGCGCGGGAGCCGGTAAAACGGCGCGTGGAGCTCTCATTGCCGGCCTGGACCACGCCGGGGGAGAGGCCGACGAAGTTCCAGAGCGAGCGGGTGTTCAGCGGCAGGTCGGCCAGCTGCTGGGAGGACTTGGTGTCGGAGATGCGCGCCGTTTCGGTTTCGATCAGGGTGGCTCCGGCGGTGACCTCGATGCGGGTGTCCACAGCGCCTACTTCCAGTTTGACGTCGATACGCCGGATGTCCATGGAGACGAGCTGCAGGTCGGAGACGACGAATTCCTTGAAACCCTGCATCTGCACGCGAAAGGTGTAAGCGCCCTCGCGCAGCTGGGCCAGGGTGTAGGTTCCGGCGGCGTTCGACTGCGCGGTGTAGCGGTAGTTGCTCTCGACGTGAACGGCGGTAACCTGTGCGCCGACCACCAGGGCGCCGGTGGCATCGGTTACGGTTCCCGTGACTGTGGCGAAGGTTGTCTGGGCGTTGGCCGGCAAGGCGGCGAAGAAGATGCAGACAACAACGAAGAAGAAAAGGTAGCGTTGAAGCATGGTTCTGTCTCCTTTCCTGCGTATGGCAAATGAACAGATTAAGAACAAATTAAGAATACCCGCTTTTCCGATAACGCGGAAAGGGCGGATTATGAGGATTACAGCGGTTCGGGTCGGCTTTCATCCGCCCCAGCCGCTGCTATTCCGGGATTACTTTTTTTGCACCAGGCGAACCATATCCCATTCTTTCTCCACAAAAGTTCGCTGAACGGGCTTTACGGACGGATAACCGCCCACCTGCTGTTCGCCGTCGATGATCCTCCCTTTTTTGCCTTTTACTTCCCGAATAATCCGCTCATCGACCGCGTCGCGGTTCCAGGGGCGCGCCCCGGCATGGAGCAGAACGGATTCGATTACTTTCGAGGAAGCGGTGGGAACAAAACCGGCAGGAAAAACAGGACGGCGCTCGACCAGTGTGTGGGTGCCGCCCAGGGTTTTCTCACCGGTTTCCGGGATAATTTTATTGTCGTGCCAGTACACCTCCACCGGGCCGCGGAATTGCCCGGGGAAGGCCTCTTTCGGCGTATCGGAGCCGAATTCGATGACGTTGCCTTCCACGGTCATTTTCCCGGTTACCCATTCATGGCCTTCCCATTCGGCCGGCACCAGGTTGTAATGGATCATCTCACGGCCCGGATTGTAGATGTAGTTATTGGCCGCGATCCCCTGCGAGCCGCCCTTGAACATCGGATTACGGCTTCGGTTGTTGGCGTAAAGGTTGCCGATCACGGCTATCTCCGTGGCATTGTCATGAATCAGGGTTCCTTTGGAATGTTCCCCCTTCGAATGAGTGGAATGGCTCAGCCCTTCCGCAATGATGCAGTTGCTGATCAATACCCGGTGCGATGTATTGCGCCTCCATTCTTCCACTCCTGCGCCTTGAAAGCGCGGCCCGGAAGGAGAAATGTTTTCATCGGTGGCCCAGGAGGCCGAACAATGGTCGATGATCACATTCCAGGCTCCCTGCGCGGTGGCAATGCCGTCGATCTCCCATCCCTCCTTCTTTTTGTGTCCCGCTTCTCCGGGCCGGACGCGGATGTGCTGAAGGATGACCTCATGGGTGACGATTCCGATTCCTCCCCGAATGAGGGTTATGCCGGGGTCCGGTGCCGTCTGCCCGGCAATGGTAATAAACGGCTGATCGATTTTGAGCGACGAGCCCTCCAGATCGATCCGCCCGGCCACTTCAAAAACGACAAGGCGCGGGCCCGATGTCTGGATGGCCTCCTTCAGAGACCCCTGGCCCGATTTGTTCAGGTTGGTGACGCGGACAATCTTTCCTCCGGTGCCTCCCCTGGCATCAAAGCCAAAACCCTGGACGCCCTTCATCACCGGAAGCCCGTAATCCTGGGCCTTTCCGGCGTTCGGGACGCAGAAGAGGAAAAGTAGTGAAATAAGCAGATAGAAAGTGGATCGGTTATTCATCATCGAACCTCCGGCAAATAAGGATGAGAAGGCAGACGTCCAAGGCAGCCCTGCAGGCGCGGCCGCAATTCAAACAAAGGAAATGACCGTAAAGCAATCATAAGAAGGTTTCTTCCCACGGCTGGAACGGCAGGTCCGGATTCCGGAGATCTGCCAGTCCACCCGGCTGGAGTAGTTATAATAATACAAGGTGCGGTTCTCGCAGTATTTGAAGTTGTTCAAGCCGGTCCGGTCGTCCACGGCGTTATTGGGATTCCAGAGGTTGGACAGGGTTTTTTCACAACCGTTCCTGGATCAGTCCCGGTGTATTGGGGCGCTGCCGTTCCGTTTCCGGATTGGCGGGATTGAGACCGCCTTTGAATCGTCCGGGACCCGGTAAATAAATAAAGAGCTTCCCGCCGCGATCGCTTTCCCCGCAGAAGATGGCCCCGTCTGTCCCGACCGCGATGGCGTCGAACTGATACGCCCGGTGGGCATAATACGGGCTTCGATCCACGGCAAAGGGGCCGAGTTCGGAAAAACCGTTTTTGCCGCTCAGATCCCAGGTGTGCAACTTGCAGGACCGTTCAAACTCGCCGCTGATCAGATACAGATTCCCATCTTTTCCAGCTGCCATTGCGCGGACCCGGCGCATAATGCGCGGCTTACCCAGAGCAATGGCGTCCTCGGCCGTAAAGTCAAGCCGGACCAGGAAGCCGTCGTTGGTCCCAACATACACATTTCCCGGAGCATCGGTTTCAAACGCCTCCACGACCGGGTAGTCGTAGGAAGTGAGCCCTTCCCAGTATTCTCCCGGAAGCCGCAGGAAGGTCGGCTCCATCTTGGAAGTTTCCGGGTTATAGCGTACGATAAAGCCGTTATCTCCGGAGGTGTAAACCTGGCCGGTCTTGGGGTGGCAGTAAATGGCCCGAGGGATGCTGCGCCAGTGCCGCTCCGGCCCGCTGTAAACCTTGTGCGTGAGAAACTCCCCGATATCCTTGGTGGTTCGGGAAGCCAGGTCGAAAATAAAGAAATGGGCCTCCGGGTAGGTGATCCCGTAAATTTTGGATTGATCCGGGCTCAGCGCCATGGCGTAGATGGTGTTGTGGGGGACCGGAATCCCCAGGTCCTCCAGGGGCGTCGCCGAATCGTTGGTATAGCGTTCGACATCACCCTTCCTGGGATCGTAACGGTAAATATGGCCCCCGGGAAAATCCCGGTAAGGCGCGGAAATGTCTTTCCAGAGCTGCTTTTCGATACCCTCGATCTCCACCGGGAACTTTTGGGTCAATTCGATGGAAGCGTACATGCTCAGGCCGGTGCCGATGTAAATCTCGCCGTCCCTGCCTTCCAGCAGCCCGTGATAGACTCCGCGCGCATCGGCGATTTTTCCCAGAGGGCGCACTTTGTTCAGGAACCGGTTATAAAAAAAGAGGTAGGACTGGGTGCGGCCGCTCGTCGCTCCATAGACGAAGCCGTTGGAGTGGGCCAGCAGGGAGGAGATGCGGCTGTTATCGGCCGGGATAAGGTTCTGGGCGGGATAGCCGAGATCGCGAAAATCCAGGCGATGGGTATCGAAATGGGGATTGATCCAGCGCTGGGAGAGGACGGGGACCGCCAGCAGCAGGCTCAGCAGCAGTCCGTGGAAGTACTTGGCAGTTCTCATGGTAAATCTCCTTGGGGACAGAACGGTCCTATTTTTGAGCCGGTTGATAAAAGCCGAGCCCCATGCTGTAAGGGCGGCGGCCGGCAATTACTTGAAGTTTGGGATCCGGCTCGCTGAACGCCCCGACAAACCACAGATTCCCGTTGCGATCGATCTTCGCCCCCCCCATTCCCGAGGCCGTGTGGCCGTCTGTCGTGCGCAGCACCCCGAGGTCCTCGCGCCGGCCGGACCGGAGGTCATAGGTTGTCAGGAAGGAAGCCCCCATCACATCCCTGGTGACGGCCCCGTAATCGAAGTCTCCGGCCATGACGTTGATGTAGTAAACTTTGCGCTCTTTCTGGGAAAGAGACATGGCCAGCGTGGCATAAGGCAGTTTCATCGGGTCGCCGTACCGCACGGTCGGAGCTGCCATGGAAACCAGCGGCGTGACTGTGCCCTCGGGTCCCTGGTGCGGATCGTATTTAAAAAGCAGGTTGCTGCCTCCGATAATGCCGTAAGCGGCCCGATCCACCGGGTCCCACTCGACGATGCGCCACTGCACTTTGCGATCCAGCATGGGATTGGCCATGGTCCGGGACTGGTTAATCAAAGGCAGGCGTATATTCTCGAAATCGAGGATACGGTCCTGCTGCACATCGTATTTCCAGATTCGTCCGGGAGGATAGCTGCCGTAAACGTTCCCCTGGTCGTCGCTGAAAATGGTGCGGCAAATGTCCCACTCATCCACCCGCCCGAGGTCCTCGGTCCAGTCTCGGTCGATGTAGTATTTGTACAGGTGCCCGTTCTCGGCAAGCCCGTAGATCAGCCGCCGTTTGGGATCCATGGTTTGACCGAGCAGGCCCCAGAAGGTGTTGATCCGGCTGAGCTGCTCCACTTTGCCGGAGGCCATCTCCACCCGGTACCAGCGCGGCCCCTTGTAGCTGGAGGCGTCGATGGCCGGTGGGCCGTTGTCTTCGCTCAGCGATCCGAAATAGATCCACCCGTCCAGTTCCTGCATCTGAACATGGATCTTGCCGTTGGTCCAGATTCCCTTGCCGCGTTCCTCACTGAGTTCGGTGAGGTTGGCCAGGTGTCGCATTTTTTCCGTCTGAGGATCGAACTCATAGAGGTTGGCGGCATCGGCGTGAGTGCACAGGCCCGCATATACCTTCCCGTTGGAGCCGACATAAAGCGCGCTCCACATCTGGGCATCTTTGTCCACCGTGCTGAAACGGTAATGCTTGACGGGTACGAATTTCGGCGTATCCGCCGCATAGCCGTCGTGGATCGGCAGCATTACCAGGCAAAGCGGCAGCATGAGCAAACGCATCATGAGGGTACTCCTAAGTGGGTTGATTTTCCTGTAATGGCTTTCCCATTGCCCGGTTGCCGGTATTATTTCACCGGCCTTCTGACGAACACGACACCCCAAAATTTCTATTGATCCTCGCCCGGTGAGAAGATAAATATAATCTTACCCGATATGGTTTGGGAATACCGGAAGGAAGGACACCCGCTTTTCCGGTTGCGCGCAAACGGCGGATTATAAGGATCACCGCGGATCGGATCTGCTTTCATCCGTTCCATACGCTGTTCCTGTGTTCCTTTTCAAAAAAGGGAAAGTGGATTTTTCATTCTCCATTCTCCATTCTCCATTCTCCATTATCCATTTCCCCTATTCCCTGACCTCCAGCCTGGCAGTCAAAACCGGCGGCATGCCCAAATCCAGGCTGCGCTTTACAGGCAGGCATCCGCCCACGAATACATGGACAAAACCGGGCTCGATCCCTTCGTTACCTTCCGGATCAAAAACGCTCATCGCTTCGGGCGTCACCGGAAAACTCACCCGGACGGATTCTCCCGGTTTAAGGGAAATGCGTTTCATTCCCTTCAAGGCGAAACGCGGCGCAAGGTTCCTGGGATGATCCGGCTGGATGTAGAGTTGGACCACTTCCTCGCCTTCCATTTTTCCTTCGTTGGTAACGGTTATTTCCGTCTCAATGGACTCGCCTTTCTTTATTGTATCTTTCGACAGTTTAAGGCCCGAATAGCGGAACCGGGTGTAGGACAACCCGTATCCGAACGGGTAGAACGGCTCCTGGGTCATGTAGCGGTAGGTGCGGCCAGCCATGCTGTAATTCTCATAGGGTGGCAGCTGGGCAAACGATTGGGGAAAGGTGATGGGCAGACGTCCGGACGGTGAAACATTTCCGAAGAGGACATCCGCCACTGCGTTGCCGCCTTCTTCCCCCGGATACCAGGCCCAAAGTACGGCATCCGCCAATTCGCTGATTTCCGACATATTCACAGGGCTGCCGGCGGTAATCACCACGATGATCGGTTTGGTATTGTCCTTGCGGAGTTTTTTGAGAAAATCGATTTGATTCCCGGGAAGATCGTAAGTTAACCGGTCCCCAAAGTCGGCCGAGGCGATGGATTCTCCTTCTTCGCCTTCCAGGTTTGCGGTCAGCCCCATCGCCACCAGGATGGCATCGGCCTGCTTGGCATCGCCTGAAGTCCAGTCAATGGGATTTATGTTGTCGCGGTCCGCCAGAAAGCCCTGCTTGTATTGCATCAGGCTTCCCGGGTACAAGCGGGCGGCCACACCCTCCTGAATCGTAACCATATTCTGATTCACGCCATAATAATTTCCCAGCAGAGCGTCCACACTGGTGGCGTTGGGGCCGGTCAGGAAAAGATAGGGAATGTCGCTTTTCAGCGGCAGCACCCCGTTATTCTTGAGCATTACGATGGACTTGCGAGCCGCTTCCAATGCAATTTTCCGGTGATCCGGCGAATTGATCACCGAGGTGGGAATGGCGGAATATGGATTGTCGGCATCGGGATCGAACATTCCCAGCCGGAATCGGGTCCTCCACAATACGGAAAGGGCCTGGTCGATTTCCTTTTCGGTTACCAGCCCCTGTTTCACGGCATCGATCAGATGGGGGACATACTCATCGCCGCAATTCAGATGGACTCCTTTTTTCAGAGAAAGGGCGACCGTTTCCACCGGTCCGGCCGTGATTTTGTGCCCCTGGTGGATATCCACCAGTGCCCAGCAGTCCGACACCACATGACCCTGAAAGCCCCATCGGTTTCGCAGCAGATCCACCAACAGCGCCTGGCTGCCGCAGCATGGTTCGTCGTTGGTACGGTTGTAGGCGCACATCACCGCTTCGACGCCCCCATGGACCAGGGTTTTGAAAGCCGGCAGATACGTTTCATGCAGGTCCTTTGGGGAAACCACTGCGTTGAACTCGTGGCGCAGCTTCTCCGGGCCGCTGTGCACCGCAAAATGTTTGGCGCAGGCGGCAACTTTCAGGTATTTCGGGTGGTTCCCCTGCAAACCTTTGACAAAACTTAACCCCAGCCGACTGGTTAAAAATGGGTCTTCGCCATATGTTTCCTGCCCGCGCCCCCAGCGCGGATCGCGAAAAATATTGATATTCGGGGTCCAGAAGGTGAGTCCGGCATAACGCAAGCGGCTGCCCTTCCGCACGGCGGCGTTGTAAATGGCCCGCGCCTCATCCGAAACCGCGTCGGCAATCCGAAACGCCAGATCTTCGTCGAAAGCGGCAGCCAGCCCGATGGCCTGAGGAAATACCGTGGCGTTGGCCGATCGCGCCACCCCGTGCAAGGCCTCATTCCACCAGTTGTAGGCCGGAACCTGCAGGCGCGGAATGGCCGGCGATTTGTAGGACATCTGCTCCACTTTTTCTTCCAGGGTCATCTGACGGATGAGGATCGAAATCCGTTCGTCCATCGGCAGCGCAGGGTTGAGATGATTCCGGTTCGCCTGGGAAAAAGCCAAGCCGGATACGGATACCAGAAGCAGGATAGTAATGGCGGGAACAATGGTTTTATGCATGATGGTTGGCCTATTCCATGAAAAGAATCAATAAGACTAAAGGATACCCGCTTTTCCGGTTACCCCAAAGTTAAGGACCAAAAGATGGTGTTTAACGAATCCGGACCGAAACGGACCTGCCTTATGGTACGAGCGGTTGATAGCACCTTGGATGTTGCTTTATACTTATGACACGCAGTAGGAGCATTCCACGGATGTCCCGTGTGCTGTATAAGGGATCCGGAAGACGATCAGTGCCTGGCAAAGATGGACGCCAATCGGATCCTGACCGGAAATGTCAGCAGTTGAGTCGCATCGATAATGAACAGGCCATCTGGCTTCCTGTTTCCTCCTTTACGGCAACCTCCCTCGCCACGCAGCTGCTCGCCGGCCTGCCGCCGGGCACGCCCTGCTTGGAATATTTTTTAACGGTGTACCCACTAGTGCATGCTCCCTTGTGCCAACGAGCTCCATCCGCATAAAGCCAGATGGTGTACCTTAACCTCCCGGCGTCCTTGGCTTCGATCCGCCCGATCCGCTGTTTCTGTGTTCCTTTCCGAAAAAGGGAAAGTGGATGTCCTTTATTATCCTTGTTACAATTGGAAATGCGTAAATGGCTTTATATTCTGCTGGCGCTGGCTGTCGCGCGGGCTCTTTTCCAGTGGAAGGGGGCCCCCGTCCATCGTTCCTTTTCTTTTTTTGATCGCCTCGGACGAATCATCAATATATTTATCTGGGTACTGTGCAGCTTTTACCTGCTGGCGGTCCTGTATTGGTTCCTCTATCCGGAAGGCCGATAAACGCAGCCGGCTCGGACCGGCTTCCATTCGTTCCATCCGCTGTTTCTGTGCTACCTTCCGCTAATGGCCGCGGGCAGGCGCCTGCTTGATTTCAGCGGCCCGGTCCGGTAAACTCGTCCCCTGGTAAAAACGTACAACAACCGGATCATCAAATACGCTCTATGAAAAACAAACGCATCCTGCATTTTGGTTCTCCCCGCAATTTCCGGCTGGCCTGGATGGTCGCTGCCTCCGTGCTGGCGCTGGGCACCGGGCCACTCGGCGAAGAGGGAATGTGGACCTTCGATGCCGCGCCGCTCGAGAGGATCAACCAGGCCCTGGGCACTTCCCTCCACCAGGCCTGGCTCGATACCGTTCGTGCCGGGGCGGTGCGGCTGAGCGGATGCTCCGCGTCGCTGGTTTCGGCGGAAGGCCTGGTGCTGACCAACCAGCACTGCGTGCGGTCCTGCGTGCAGAGCTTTTCCACTGCAAGCCACGACTACCTTTCCGAGGGGTTCTTCACCGCGGAGCGCATCCAGGAGCGGACCTGCCCCGGACAGTCGGCGGAAATCCTGCTGGGAATGGAAGACGTCACCGCCAAAGTGATGGCCGCTGCCGGCGGAAAGGCCGCCGGCGATTTTGTCAAGGCCCGCGATGCCGAGGTCAGCCGGATCGAGAAGGCTTCCTGCGGCGGCGACGGCCGGCTGCGCTGCCAGGTGGTCACGCTGCACCGCGGCGGAGAATACAAGCTTTACCGGTACCGGCGCTATTCGGACGTGCGGCTGGTGTATGCCCCCGAGCACCAGGCGGTGGTGTTCGGCGGCGATCCGGACAATTTCAACTTCCCGCGATTTGCCCTGGATGCCGCCTTTCTGCGGATTTACGAGAACGGCGCGCCGGCCGCCACCCCTTCTTTCCTGACCTGGTCGCCGCGCGCCCCGGTACCCGGCGAGCCGGTCTTCATCGCCGGCAATCCCGGCAGCACCTCGCGCCTGGCTACGGTGGCCCAGCTGGAAACCGAGCGGGACATCACCCTGCCTTCGGCCATCAAGCGCTATTCCGAGATCCGGGGGAGGCTGCTTCGGTTTGCGGAGGAAAGCGCCGAGCACCGCCGCATCACCCGGGATGCCATCCGGGGAGTCGAAAACAACCTGAAGCGCTCCTGGGGAATGCACCAGACCCTGGCGGTCCCCGCCTTTCTGGAAGCCAGGCGGGCTGCGGAACGGGAGCTGGTGGAGCGGGCTGCCGCGCGGCCCGACTCCATCCCGGTCGCTGCCGCCATCGCCGATATTGCCGCCATCCAGCAGCCGGCAGCCGGCCTGAATGCCCGGTATGAGTCGCTGGAACGGCTGGCCGGGGGCTCCTCGGTTCTTTTCGGCTATGCCCGGACGATCGTGCGGGCGGCGGCCGAGAGGGCCAGGCCCAGCGAGGACCGGCTGCCCGAATATTCCGATGCCCGATTGGCGGTGACCCAGAAGACGCTGCTGGATCCGAGAAGTCTCGAGCCGGAGCTGGAAACGCTCTACCTCTCGTTCTGGCTGTCCAAGGCCCGCGAGGCGATGGGCACCGACGCTCCGGAAACCCGGGGACTGCTGGGCAGGGAATCGCCCGAAGGCCTGGCCGGCCGCCTGATCTCCGGCACGCGGATCGCCGACCCGTCCGTCCGCAAGGCCCTCTGGGATGGGGGACTGGAGGCGGTCCGGGCTTCCGACGACCCGCTGATCCGGTTCGTTCTGGCCACCGACAGCCAGGCCCGCGCCATCCGGGAGGCATGGGAGGCAAAGGTGGTGGGCCCCACCGACCGGGCCGCCGAGAAGATCGCCCAGGCACGCTACCAGCTGTATGGGAATGCCGTTTACCCGGATGCCACCTTCACGCTGCGGCTGTCCTACGGCCGGATTGCGGGCTGGACGGAAGGAGACCGCTCCATCGAGCCGCTCACCACTATTGCCGGCCTATGGCAGCGCGAGACGGGCGCCGACCCCTACCAGGTTTCTCCGAAGCTCTCCGCGGCCAGGGACCGCCTGGACCCGGCGACCGTATTCACCGTGGCCACCACCAACGACATCATCGGCGGGAACTCGGGCTCTCCGCTGATCGACGCCCAGGGCCGGGTGATCGGGGTGGTATTCGACGGCAACCTCCATTCCAACGGGGGAGCCTATGGCTATGACGGAACCCTGAACCGCACGGTTGCGGTTTCGGCGGCGGTGGTGCAGGAAGTGCTGCAGAAGGTTTATGTGCAGCCGCGTCTGGTGGAGGAGCTGAACCGGCCCCGAAAATAGCCCAACGCGGCTTGTCGGGCTCCTAGAGCGAGGGGCGCAGGCATTCGAAGGCCTGCTGCATCAGCTGGCGGGCTTCCTTTTCCGTGGGCGCCTCGGCGATCACCCGGACGACGGGCTCGGTGGAAGAGGCCCGCGCCAGAAGCCAGCGGTCCGGCCATACGATTTTGATTCCGTCGGTGCGGTCCACGGTTTCCTTGCGGAAGAAATTCTGCAGGCGCCGCAGGGCGGTGGGAATTTCGCGGGCCAGAAAATCCAGCTTCTCCTTGAGCAGGGCGTAGCGCGGAAACCGGGACCGCATGGCGTCGACGGTGCCCCCTTCGGTCGCCAGCGCCTCCAGGAGCAGCGCCATGGCCACAAAGCTGTCGCGGCAGGGATTGATTTCGGGGGCGATCACTCCGCCGTTCCCCTCTCCGCCGATTCGGGCTCCGCACTGCCGCATGCGCTCCACCACATGAATCTCGCCCACCCGGGTGCGGTAAACGGGAACTCCGAAGCCCGCGGCGATGTCTTCCACGATCCGGCTGCAGGCCATGTCGACCACCACCGGCCCGGAATCTTTCCGGAGCACATGACGGACCGCCAGGGCGATGGTGGCATCCTCCCCCAGGGGCTGCCCGTCCGAGCCGACCACCGCCAGGCGGTCGGCATCGGCATCCAGGGCGAAGCCGAAGTCCGCCTGCTGTTCGCGGACCAGGGCGCCCAGCGCGGAAAGATGGGCCGGCAGGGGCTCGGGGCTGCGGGGAAACGGCCGATGGGGGTCGGTATACAGCGGGAGCACCGTACAGCCCAGGTCCTGCAGGAACTGCGGTGCGGCCAGCGAGGCGGCACCGTTGCAGCAGTCCACCGCCACCCGGAAGCCGCGGGAGCGGATCCGGTCTTCCTGGACGGCGCGGCGCACGGCCTGCAGATGGTCGGCCACCGCCTGTTGTTCCAGCTTGACCCGCGACAGCTCCCAGGCGCTCACCCGGGGGAAAGCTCCCTGGTGGAAGAGGTCGACCAGTTCGGCGGTCTTGTTGGGGGGCAGGACCATGCCGTCGCTGCCGATGAATTTCAGTGCGTTCCATTCGATGGGATTGTGGCTGCCGGAAAGGCAGATGCCGCCGAAGGCGTGCCGGGTGCGCACATAGTGCATCAGGGTGGGCGCCGGGGCGATCCCCAGGTCCACCGGGGTGCAGCCCACGCTCAGCAGTCCGGCCAGGACGGCATGCCGCACCAGCTCCCGGGAGGGGCGCGTGTCGCTGGCGATGACGATGGGCCCGGTGCCGCAGTAGGTGCCGAAGGCGGCGGCAAAGGAAGTGAGAATCTGCGGCGAGAGCGACTCGCCGATGATGCCTCGAACCCCGGATGTGGTTACCTTGAGGGAAAGGTGCTGATGCATGCGCGCTATCCTCCAGACTGGAATGCGGTGCGGCGGGCGTAATTCATCGCCTCGCCGTAGATCGAATCGGCCCGGTCCGCCGTCCGGGCCTCGGCGATAATCCGCAGGATCGGCTCGGTATTGGAGGCCCGGATATGCAGCCAGGCGTCCTCCCACCGGATCCGCAGCCCGTCGGCGGTATCCAGCTCTTCCCCCAGGTAGGATTTGCGGAAGCCTTCCAGGACCCGGTGCACGATGGCCGGAGGGCAGGGCAGCGATCCCTTGCGCATCTCCAGGCGGGGGATCTCCTCGGTCAGGTCCCAGAGGGTGCAATCCCGCCGGGCCATCGATTCCAGGACAATGCCGAGCGTCAGCAGGGCGTCAAAGGACATGGCCACGGGCAGCGCGGCTACCCCGCCGCTCCCTTCCCCGGCCAGCACCGCGCCTTCCGCCAGCCCCCGGTCCATAACCGAGCCTTCCCCGATCGGCACGCGCAGCACTTCCTGCTGAAACCGCCGGGCGACGGCATCCACCATCTGGGAAGTGGACAGGCTGGTTACCACCGTGCCGGGGCGGTGGGCCAGCCGATGCAGGGCCGTCAGCGGGAGGACGAACTCCTCGCTGAGCGCGCGGCCGTCCGGCAGGGCCAGGCCCAGCCGGTCGCCGTCGATATTGATGGCCGCACCCAGGTCCACCCGGATGCAGCGCAGGAAGGAGGAGAGCTGCCGCATGTTGCTGACGCTGGGGGCCGGGGCGTGGGCAAATTCGCCGGTCGGATCTTCGTTCAGCGGCAGCAGCGTGCAGCCGATTCCTTCCAGAAAGCGGGCGGCCACTTCGCCGCAGGCGCCGTTGCAGAAATCCATGGCCAGGCGGAAGCCGCGGCGGCGGAGCAGCGGGGTGTCCAGGCAGCTGAGGATGTGCTCCAGGTAGCGGTCGATCCGGTCGGGCGCCTCGGCGACGGGCCGGATGGCATCCCAGGGGGCCTGCAGGTAGGCGGAAGCGTGGTACAGGTCCATCAGCTCCTCGCTCTTGGAGGAGCTGAGCAGAACTCCGTCGCTGCCGAAGAACTTGAGGGCATTCCAGCGGATCCCGTTGTGGCTGCCGGTGATGGCGATCCCGCCGGAGGCGCCCATGTCGCGGACCGCAAAGGAAAGCAGCGGGCTGGAGCAAATACCCAGGTCGATCACCTCGCAGCCGCAGGAGAGCAGCCCGGCGATCACCGCCGACCGCAGCATGGGGCTCGAGCTGCGGGTGTCGCGGCCGATGACCACCGCCTCTCCGCCGCACCAGGTTCCGAAGGCGCAGGCAAAATTGACGACCAGTTCCGGCGGCAGGGCATCTCCGATCGCCCCGCGGACCCAGGAGGTGCCGATTTTTAATTCTCGTACGGACATGATGATTGGCGGTCGGCCCTCAGGATGTTCGGGAGTTGAGGCGGCTCTCCCTGGCCTCCCGAAGGCAGGGAAGAATCTGATCTCTCTTCGCGCGCAGCCGCTGGAAAAGGGTCAGCTGCACCATGGCCCGGATCCGGTTCAGCTCCGGGGGATCCGCCGGTCCGAGCTTGAAATAGGAATCCCCCCGCAGGTAGTCGGACAAAAAGCGAATCCCTAGCTCCAGGGCGATAATCTCCACGGCATCGGCCATCAGGGAGATCTCCTCTGCGGTGACTTCCCGGGCCGTGGACAGGAAGCCACGGGCCAGGGCCCGGTAGATGTCCATGTCCACCTGGATGCGCTCCAGGTCGGCTTCCTTTTCCCCGGCCACGTTGGACAGGGAGCGGACCATGTCCCCCCAGTCCGCCAGCCAGGTGTGCGGCATGATGGTATCGAGATCGACCAGGGCCTTGACCTGACCGGTACGGCGGCTGAACAGGAAGTTGTCCAGCTTGGTGTCGCCGTGAATGGCCACCGTGCGGATCCGGCCCGATTCCATGGCCTCCAGCAGGGTCAGTCCGAATTTTTCCTGTTCCAGGGACAATCGTATGAATGGCAGCAGCTGCGGGTCCTGGCTGCGGCGCTGAAATTCCTTCTCGGAGATATGGAGCCGGAAATGAAGCTCGGTGCTTTGCCGCAGGATCGGGTCGGCAGGCAGAAAGTCCGCCGCCTCCTCCGGGGTGCGGCTGCCGGCCAGAACCGACTTGAGCTGGCTGTAGTAATTGCGCGTATTCCGGTAGCCCGGCAGAGGATTTTCCAGGCCGCCCGTATCCATGGCCGAGGTGAAATCGCCGTACAGGGCAAGTCCTTTGCCTGCCTCTTCGGCCAGGAAGAGCCGGCGGGCGGGGTCGGAAATTTCACTGAGGCTCTTGTAAGTGGTGCATTCCGGAATCTTGATCATCAGCCGCCAGCAGCTGCTTTCCCTCCGGTCCTGCAGGTCCAGAAAAAGATTTCCCTGGCGTGTGGGCAGCAGCTGTATGGTCTCCCACTCCTGCCCTTCCGGAACCCTCCCGTCGGCGATGCTCCTCTGCTGGGCCTGGATGCAGGCGATCATGGCGGCCATCACGTTGCGCGGCCGGGTAAAGACCCGCTGGTTGATCTTCTGCAGCAGAAGCTCCCGGGGCTGCTCTCTCGGCCCGGCCAGGATCACGAAGGTGTGCTGGTTGATGTTTCCCTTTTCCGGAAACTCATAAGCTTCCATCGGCAGGGGAATGTCGAAATGGGAGGCGATCCGCGCCGCCAGGGCCAGAGGATGCTCTTCGCTGGCAATGGTCCACCAGGGAAGCTGGAGGGCCGGCCGGTGAAACAGGGAGGTGCCGGTCTTCATGGGTTTCCGCTCTCAGATGTGGACCGGTTCGCACTGGAACAGGGCTTCCAGAGAGCCGGACTGTCCCTCTCCTTTGACGACTTTCAGATTGCCCCCGAATGCCGCCATGATTTTCTGGGCAACGACCGGCGCCAGTCCCAGGCTTTCCGCGGAGCTGGTGCATCGGGCCGGCGATTCCAGGTTGAAGAATTCGGCGGCCTGCTCCTGGGAGATCGTCAATGCGTCCAGGTGCAGGCGCAGACAGACGTTCTGCTCCTGCAGACTGGTTTCGATCCGCACTTCGGTCTTGTTCACGGCGAAGAAAGTCGCCAGCTGGAGGAGGGTGTTCAGCGCCTTGATCAGCAGGGCCGGGTCACCCTTGAGGAAAACCGTTTCCAGGGCCGGGCCGGAGTCGAAGCAGATCCGGTGCTCCGGGAGCTGGGTTTGCACCTGGGCCAGGAGGGAGTTCAGGGATACCGTTTCTCCGGCAGACCGGGTCAGCTTTTCCATGTCGGCGATCATGGTGGCGTCTTCAATCAGGTTGAGCAGCCTTTTGCTGCTGCTCTGGAAATGCTGGCTGTACCGGGTGAATTCCTCGGAATCGGGACAGAGATCCAGGATCAGCTCGCCGATGCCCAGAACCCCGTTGGCCGGGGTGCGCATTTCGTAGGAAATCATGCCCAGGAAGTCGTTCTTCAGCCGGCTCAGCTCCAGCAGCCTCTGGTTGGCTTTGGCCAGCTCCCGGGTTCTCTCGGCCACCATGCGCTCCAGGCCTTCGTTTTGCGCCTGCAGCTGGCGCTGCAGGCTCTGAATCTTCAGGTGCGCCCGGACCCGGGCCTCGACCTCCTCCATCTGAAAAGGCTTGGTTACGTAGTCCACCGCCCCCAGGCTGAAGGCTTTGATTTTGTCGGCGGTTTCCGACAGGGCGGTGATGAAAATGACCGGAATTCCTTTCAGCGCTTCATCTTCCTTCAGCCGGCGGCACACCTCGAAGCCGTCCATTTCCGGCATTTTGATATCCAGAAGAATGAGGTCGGGGGGATCGGCATGGGCGGCGGCCAGCGCCAGCTTACCGCTGGGAAGGGGCCGCGGTTCGTAGCCGCGATCGCGCAGCATGCCGGAGAGCAGGTTCAGGTTGGTGATGGTATCGTCGACAATAAGGATGGTTGGTGTCGGTTCGAAATAATCCTGCGTATTGCTCATAATCGGCTCCCTGCCCGTGAATTCAACAAAGGCTATCGCTCAGTTTTCATCCAGGTACTTCCGTAAAGATTCGTAGTTATATCTCTGGACCATTGCCAGCAGCGCGTCATATAAAACAGGGTCCACGGCTTCGATTTCCCGGATGGCCTCCAGGATGCGGTGGTATCGGCCCCGGGTGATCTCCTCCCGAATCCGGCTTTTCAGTTCCGGGGAAAGCTTTTTCATGCTTGCCCGGGTCAGGACCAGCGAACGTTCCGTGGCGGCCTCTTCCTGATCTGCCGTCTCAGCATAAATATATCTTATTCCGGTCATCTGGCGGATTTTTTCAAAAAGTTCGCTCTGCCGGAAGGGCTTGGCCAGGAACTCGTCGGCCCCCAGGTTCAGGCACTGGACGCGAATATCTTCCACGGCAAAGGCGGTAACGGCAATGATCCTGACTTCATCCCCGTGCGGCAGGCTGCGGATTTTTCGAATGGCGCTATGCCCATCCAGGCCGGGCATGTGCAAATCCATGAGAATCAAAGCCGGCTGCTGGTTCATGAACTTTTCGACGGCCTGGTTTCCGTCGTCGGCGGCCAGGACCTCAAATCCCGCCCCGGTCAGCATCTGGGTCAGAAGCAGCCTGCTGTCTTCGTCATCTTCCGCCACCAGAACCCGGCAGGGCTCCTGTCCCGGGGCAACGCACAGCACCAGCCGCCGCTCCGGGGGCTGCCCGGCGGTTTCCAGTCTTCCTTCCCGGGCAGGAATTTCCAGCCGGAAGGTGGTCCCTTTCCCGATATGGCTTTCCACGGTGATAGTGCCGCCCATCAATTGGGCAAACTGACGGCTGATGGCCAGTCCCAGTCCGCTTCCCTGTTCCGCCTTGACGCCCGTAGAGGTCTGCTCGAATGCCTGGAACAGCAGATGTATCTCTTCCCGGCGAATGCCCGGTCCCGTATCCTCCACCTGCACCACCAGCAGGAGATTCCCGCTGGAATCGAGGATCGGGTACTCCACCCGGGACAGGAGGCGGACGCTTCCATTCCGGGTGAATTTGACGGCGTTGCCGAGCAGATTAATCAGGATCTGCCGGAGCTTCTGTTCGTCGGCAATCAGGAATCGGGGAACCGTGTCCCCGATTTCCGTTTCGAAGTCCAGGCCTTTGCTCCAGGCCCGGTTGCGAAAGACAATAGACAGGTCGTTCAGCAGGGCGTGCAGATCGAAGTGGACGGGCGTCAGGGAAATCCGCCCGGCCTCCACCTTGGAGAGCTCCAGGGTGTCGTTCAGCAGCGACAGGAGGTGCTCGCCGTTGCGGTTGATGATCTCCACCCGGCCTTTATGCGCCGCGGAGAGCTCCGGGTCGTGGCGCATCAGCTGGGAAAACCCGAGGATGGCATTCAGCGGCGTGCGGATCTCGTGACTCATGTTGGCCAGGAATCTGCTTTTGGCCAGGTTGGCCATACGGGCTTGGGAAGCCATCTTGTTGGCCAGGGCCATGGCAGATTCCAGCTGCCGGCAGCTTTCCTGCAGCGTTTCCATGGAGCGCCTGCGGTCCGTAATGTCGATGCTGTAGCCCGCCAGATAGGTTTTTTCTCCCAGGATAATCGGGAACTTGATGGTGGAGTAGAACCGTCCGTTGAATTCTTCTTCGGTCTTCAGGATGCGACCTTCGCAGACCACCGTCCAGTCATCGGCGGTCATCCGGGCGGCCAGGTCGGCGGGGAAAAGATCTTCCATGGGCCGCCCGATCATCTCTTCCACGGAGATGCCGATCATCTCCCGGAAATTTTCGCTGGCGCGCAGGGTCACGCTCCGCTGCGGGCTTACTTCCTTAATATAAGCGTAAATGGGCGAGTGGCGCAGGAACAGGTCGAACAGGTCTTTGCTCTCCTGCAGGTCCTCCTGGGCTTTGCGGTGGGCTTCCAGCGTCTGCTGCAGCCTTGCGGTCCGCTCCTCCACCTTCTGCTCCAGAAGGTCATGGGCCTCCTGCAGGTCTTCCTTGGCCTTGCGCAGTTCGGTGATATCGTGCATCAGCCCGAAAGCGTAGGTCATCTGGCCGCTCTCATCGAGGATGGAATCGGTGCGCTCCCAGAGAAGGAACTTCCGGCCGGTCGCGTCATAGGCCTCCATCTCGCCTTGCCACCCTTCTCCTTTTTGCAGCGCCGGAATGGCCTCCTTCGCCAGCCGCCGGATGGACTCCGGGGGCAGGTAGTCCTGGTAGCTCTGCTGCAGCGCTTCCTGCAGGGGTCTCCCGAACAGCTTTTCGTGTGCCGGATTGACATAGACCACGCGGCCTTTGGCATTGGTGATGGCAATCGCCTCGCTGGACTTCTCGATGATCGACTTGAAAAGAGCCAGGTACTGCTCTTTCTGCTTGCGGACGGTGATTTCGTGAATGGCCAGCTGGCAGACCGTGTCCCCGCCTTCCGGCAGGGAGAGGCTGCCGACCAGCTCCGACCAGAAAACCAGCCCGTCTTCTTTTTTAAGCCGCAGCTCGAAGGGTTGAGGCTTGGGGGCCTGATGCATCCGGCGGACCAGCTGGTCGTACAGGTGCCGGTCTTCGGGAAAGACAAATCGGAGAAAGGGCTCTCCACGAAGGGCGCTCTGCGAAAGACCGAGTATCTGGGCGGCCCTCCGGTTGGCTGCCAGGATGCGGCCCTCCTGGCCCAGGACCAGGTGGCCGGTGGGAGCCAGCTCAAAGAGATCTTGATAATTTAACCGTTCCACTGCCGTTGTGATCCGCAACCTCTTCGGGGTTGGGAATGGATACGCCCTCATCTTCCCGGGTCTTATCCGTAAATCGTTTTTTCGCGGCCATCTTAACGTAATTCCGCTCCAGATGTAAAGAGGGAGGATGAAGGTGCAACCAGTCGGGCGGTAGCCATCCGCCAGGATGGAGCGGCAAAATGGCCCTCTTTCCATCCGAAATGCCCTGATGGCTTCTTTCTTCCTTCCTGATCTTCCCGTCTTCCTTTGAAAAGAAAAGGCTTACAGGAAGAAAGGAAGAGCGGGAAGAAAGGCGAAAAGGCTGGTCGAAAGAAGATCGATACTTTTTACCGGGCCAGCCAGGATGGAGACGCAAAAAGTCCCAAAAGACAGGAAGTCAGAATACAGGAGCCAGAATCCAGAATATAAAAGCCCTTTTTCCTACAGGTTGCCCCTATTCTGAATTCTTTCTTCTGAATTCCAAAACGGCTTTTTTGTGGCGCTTCCCCGCGGTAAGAGCGGGGTCAGGGCGCGCTCGGGGTAGAGCGGATTTCCCAGACCTGAATGTCGTTGCCCTTGAGAACCGAGGAAAAAGGAATTTCCTTATTCCGGGATGTCACCGCAACCGGGCGGCTTTCCGCGGTCAGCTGCTCCATGCGAAAGAGGCCATCCTGCGAAACCCGGATTCTCAGATCCACCTGCTCCTGCCGGGAGGAATGGCCGATCAGGAAAAGAACGAACCCCTGGGGATTTTCCAGAAGCCGGATTTCCGTCCCTGCGGAAGGCCCTCCGGCTGAGATCCGGCGGAAGGGCCTTTCCACCCCGGCCCAGTTCAGCAGGTTGAGAAGAAAGCGGTTGTTGTTCTCCTGGGGGACCGGGTGACCGGCAAGCCCCAGGAAGGTTCCCACCAGGAGGGTTTCACCCTGGCCGAACCGGCCGGCGACCAGGGCCGGCGTTCCGTCCTCCCAGGTGCCCAGAACGGCGGTACCCGGGGCGGTGCCCGGCTGGAGCGACTCGCTCCAGTAGGCGCCGGTGAGAGCCTCCCCGGCCTTCCAGCCGGCCAGGGCGGGGTGATCCGCGCCTGCGGAAATTTGCAGGCGCGGCTTTTCGGCCATGCGGATCCTGTCTTCCCGGGCGCCGAACACGGAATGAAGTCCCATGCCGGGGATGGCCTCTGCGGCATATCCTCTCTCGTCGTTCCAGGCCAGGCGGGCTTCCGCCAGCACGTGGCCCCCGCGGTGGACGAAGTCGCGGATGCCCTGCGCGGCTTTCATGGAGAGCATCAGAGGGTAGGGCAGCAGGACCAGGCGGTAGGGAAGCGGCGCTCCGCGCTCCAGGTCCCGGCGGTGGATGAAATCCACCGGGACATTCTGCTCCGCAAAAGCCCGGTAGCAGCCGATCAGCGACTGCTGGTGCATGTCGGCGGTGTTGCCGCGCTGCTCGCCTCCGACCATCTGGGCCAGCGGGTTGTAGACGATGGCCACCTGGGCCCGGGCCGGAGCGGACTGCAGAAACAGGGCTTGCTTGCGGTCGATGAGCCCGGCGATCTTACCGGCTTCCACGGCGCGCTCCGTGAGGCTGCCGTCCAGGTGGATCAGCCCGTAGCCTCCGGATTCGTAGCCGGAAGACATGGGGTAATAGGCATATAGGTTGATCCCCCGGGCGCCCTTGGCGATGGCCGACCAGATCCAGAGCCGGTGGTCCTCGGGGGTGATCGGATTGCCGATGTCCAGCCCGATGGTCCCGTGTCCGGCCTGCAGTTCGCCTACATAAAACCCGCCGTTGGCGCGGTTGGCGCTGCGGCTGAAGTCGACGGCGGTCATGAAGCGCCAGGCCTCCCAGTGGCTTCTCGGGTGGTTGTGCTTGGGGTAGAGCGAGGTGCCGTAATAGTCGACCTGTTCGGCCATGAGAAAATCGTCGGTGGCGCCATACCCGTTGTAGGGCGTATAGAAAATGGAAGGGACGGCGGCATGCGAGGTGATGACGTGATCGCGGTCCGCCTTGCGGACCGCATCGTAGCGCATGCGCAAGTCGGCGGCCATCTTCTCGTAAATAAAGTTTTTCCAGTCGATAAAATCGGTGTAGCTGAGGATGGTCCCGAACCGCGGCGGATCGACTTCCTCCCAGGAGGAAAAATTCCGGTACCAGGCCCGGTTGACCTGGGGGAGGCCGGAATACTTGATCTTCAGCCAGTCGCGAAACCGGGCGCGGGACGACGGGCAGTAGCAGAACTGGACGTTGGGAACGTAGTTGATGTAGGCCCAGTTGACGATGTGGGGCTCGCTCCAGAGGTCCCAGCCGAAAAAATTGTCATGCCGGTTGGCGGTGCGCGCGGTCTCGGTGATGAAGCGGAGCACCGCTTCCCGCACGCCGGGATGATCGGTACAGAACCCGGGAGCCGACTGGGAGGCTACTTTATCCCCGCTCTGGGCTTCGTAGAGGCCGTCGGGGAATTGCTTTCCTACCCAGTCCGGGGCGGAATCGACGTAGAGCTGGATGATGACCCGCAGCCCGGCCTGCCGCGCCAGGCGGCAGAGCAGGTTGAGGTTTTCAAACCGGTATTCTCCGGGGCGCGACTCGCAGGCTGTCCACTCCACCCAGGTGCGGACGGTGTTGAATCCCAGGCTGCGTATCTGGTTCAGGTCTTTGCGCCACTCTTCTTCGGAGCGCGGGCCGATTTCCGAGAGCATCGGCGCCCGGGCCTTGCCGCCGCTGTACCATACGGATATGGGTAGAAAATCGTTCCGGGCGGGCGGCTCGGCATGTAAAAGCAAGGGTATTAAAAGAAGGAGAAGGAAGACGGATGTCGGTCGAATCGGTAGAGTCATGATGAAAAGGCTCCTTGGTCGGGCTACGAAATTCGGACCGGCGGGCCGGCGGGGCGAGCCTGCAGAGGACTCTTTTCTTCCGAGAAGAGAACCCATAGCCCGTATATGCCCAGAGCGGTGCCGAAGGGGATGTGCAGCAGGTGAATGGCGGAAACGATCAGGGTCAGCGTGCGGGCCCACGATGCCGCCTGCAGCAGCCCGATTCCGGCGATGATCGCCGGCAGGGAAGTCAGCAGCAGAACCGCGACGGCGATCATGGCGATGATGCCCAGGATAGGCATTGCCATGCGGGCATCCGGGGTGTGGCGGCTGGCCACCTGGACGAATCCGAGAAGGCCGCCGAAAACGACGACCAGGATCAGGCAGCCGATCAAGCCGAATGAGCCCCAGACAATGTTCAGAACGGCCAGTATTTTCTTGTGTTTTTCCATAACTTCCTCCCTCTTATGATTACTACATGTCGGCCCAGGGAATGATTCGGCTGCCTATTTCGCTTTCTTCAGGCTGACGCACAGGCTGGATCCCGGGGCCCGGGAAAGCGTGGTTTCGATCGAAGAGAGGCTGGTGACATATTCGTAAAATTCTCCCGTGCCCCAGCCTCTCCGGCCGCTGACGTTGTGGGCGGCGAACCGCCCTCCGGCCGTGAGCTTGGGCAGCACATCCACAAAATAATTCTTGTACCAGTCCTTGTCGGCGTCGCAGAAAACGAAATCGAACGGTCCGGGCAGCTCTTTGACCAGGCTGTGGGCATCGGCCAGGCGGGCGTCGATGAATTCCGAAAGGCCGGCTTCCTTGAAGTTGGCCAGCGCCTGGCGGTGCCGGGAAGGGTCGATCTCGATGGTGATCAGCCGGCCGCCGGTTTTGCTGAGCCCCCAGGCGATGTAGATCCCCGACCGCCCCGTGGAGGTGCCAATCTCCAAAGCCTTCTGGTACCTGTTCTGGACCACCAGGTCATAGAGCGCCCGGCCGTCGACTTCCGGGACGTTCATGTCGTACCAGGTTCCGGCGGTCCGGGCCAGAAAGCTTTTGACCTTCTCGTCCAGAGCGGCATCTCCGGCATAAAGCCCGGCAGGAAGTGCCAGGAAAAAAGCCAGGGCGGCGATTCCCAGGGAGAAAAAGCGGGGATTCCGAATCGTTTTCATGCGTATGTCCTTCGTGTCTTAAAGATGCCGTGAGTCCAAGGTCGGATTCATTTCCTGTTCACGACCATAATAAAGAGCCCGCGCGGGAAAGTCAAGTTGCTCCCGTCCCGTGACGGCTGCGGTTATGGTGTAAAATCAGGTGTTCTGAAAATGTAAGGATGGGAGCACGAGTTCAAAATTCCTACCTAAGGAGGTTCGCATGAAATATCGCATCGTGACCGTTCTGGCCCTGGCTCTTCTGGCTGTGTCGGGGTGGGTGCAGGCGCAGGCGCCGGCCCCTTCGGCCAACCCCCTGAGTGATGCTACCCGGTCGATGTACGAGATGGCCAAAAACAACATCCTCAAGTCCGCGGAGAAAATGGCGGAAGGGGATTATTCGTTTCGCCCGGTGGACACGGTCATGACCTTCCGCCAGCTGCTGATCCATGTCGCCGAGGCCAACGTCATGGTGGCCGGGAACGCCGCCACGGAGGAAAAGCCCAAGGTGACCGCCGACAAGGAGAAAGCGACCAAGGCGGAAGTGATCGCCGCCCTGAAGGCTTCGTTTGCTTTCACCGACAAGCTCTACGGGGGGCTTACCGATGCCCGGGCTCTCGAGCTGGTGGAGATGTGGAAAACCAGGCGTCCGGTGGCCTATGTTCTTTCCTTCAACGTGGTGCACAATTACGAACATTACGGCAACCTGGTGACCTACATGCGCATCAAGGGCCTGGTGCCGCCCTCCAGCGAGAAGCGCTAGAAGACGGGGCCACGTCAGGAACACCCGGACTGCTTACTTTGATCTTCCTGATCTTCCCGTTCTTCCTGTGAAAAAAGAGCACACAGGAAGAACGGGAAGGCCGGGAAGGAATGCGGAAGGGTCCGCACGAAGATTCTTCCATCTCCTGGCCCGGACACCCACCCGACGGGATGGCTGCCGGAGAGGGCATAATCTGCGCGACAAACCTAAAGGAGACCAGATAATGAGAACAGGGGTTCTCGTTTGCATTCTGCTGCTGGCGGCATCGGCCGCCCCGGCCCAGACCCCGACGGCCGTCGTGGTCGGAACGGTTACCGATCCCTCCGGCGCGGTGGTTCCGGGGGTATCCGTGAAAATTACCAACCTGGACACCAACATAGCCCAACAGGGGCTGTCCAACGAAATCGGCGATTTCAAAATCCCCTTCCTCCATCCCGGCCGCTATTCCCTGGAGGCGACTCTCCCCGGGTTCCGCACCTATAAGCGGGATGAATTCCTGCTGGAGGTCGGGCAGATGCTGCGCCTGGACATCCGCATGGATGTGGGGGCGGCCGCGGAGGTGGTCACGGTGACCGACGCCCCGCCGGTCCTGAACACCGAAAGTGCGGTGCGCGGAGAGGTGACCAGCAAGGAGGAAATCGCCGAGCTGCCCCTGGACGGGCGCAACTTCAGCGATCTGGCCTATCTGACCGGGGGGGTGATTCCCAAAGGGGATGGCGGAGACGGCTCCTTTGCGGTCAACGGCGCGCGCGCCGATAACGGCGGCTTTCTGCTGGACGGCATGAACAACACCCAGCGCCGCAATACCAACTCCATGATCAGCCCGCCGATCGAGAGCGTCCAGGAGTTCAAAATGCTGACCTCCGGCTACAGCGCGGAATACGGCCGCTACGCCGGCGGCATGCTCACCGTGGTCACCAAGAGCGGCACCAACCGGGTTCACGGATCTCTGTACGAATTTGTACGCAACGACGCCTTCGACTCCCGCAGCTACTTCGATCTCACCAAGTCCAAGCTCCGCCGCAACCAGTTCGGCGCCTCCCTGTCCGGCCCGCTTTACATTCCGAAACTTTACGACGGTCGGAACCGGACCTTTTTCATGTTCACCTGGGAGTCGCTGCGCCTGATTGACGGTAAATCCCAGCGCGGCGTGGTCCCTACGCCGGAGATGCTGGCCGGCGACTTTTCCAGGGCGACCGACTCCAACGGAAAGCCGGTCACCATTGTCGATTTCATCAACAGCAGGAAGCCGTTTCCCAACAACCAGATTCCCGCCAACCGGCTCGATCCCGTGGCTCTCAAGCTGGCCGGTTACTTTCCGGCTCCCAATCTGAGCGGCGGAGTCTACAATTTCATTACCCAGGGCAACTCCACCAGCAATTACAACAACTTCGTGGTCAAGGTGGATCACAACCTCAATGCCGGCAACCGGCTGACCGTGGGTTATTTCTGGCGGCCGAACAGCAGCTGGGACCCGGTGATGACCAGCCGGTCGCCCCTTCCGTTCTACGGATCGACCAACGACGTTTTCGACATGTCGACGTACATCCGCTACCTGCGCACGTTCACGCCGACCATGTACCTGGAGGCCAGCGCCAATTTTTCGCGCAAGACCAATAATCAGGTCTGGCCCTACAGCGCGGACAAGAACTGGTCCCAGGAGACCGGGTTTATCGGGGGCACCGGAAACCCGGTGGCCGCCGGCCCGCCCTATGTCACCATCACAGGGATTATCCCGCTGGGGCCGGCTTACGATATCCCCAAAATCTGGTCCTACAACAACTACCAGTATGCCGCCAGCCTGACCTGGCTTAAAGCCAGGCACTCCATCAAGATCGGCGGCGATTTCCTCCGCATCCAGTACTTTTCCCGAAGCTACGGCGACACGCGGGGGCGGGTGGCCTTCATCAACCGTTTTACGGGGCACCCGGTTTCCGATTTCGTTCTGGGCTACGCCGATTTCACCCGCCGCCAGCTGGATGCCTCCGGCCCCTATCACCTGGTTTCCAATTACGCCGGATTCGTCCAGGACGACTACAAGGTCAGCTCTTCGCTGACCCTGAACCTCGGGCTGCGCTACGACGTCATGAAGCAGCCGCACGAGAAGTACAACGCGCTGGCCCTTTTTCTGCCGCCGCTGGGGAAGATCGTAACGGCCGGCACCGGCACCCTGTCCCAGGCGGAATTCGACCAGCGCATCAGCAGCTCCGGGCTGACGCAGTATGTCGCCCGGGCAAGCGAAGTCGGCCTGCCGGACACCGTGGTGCGCACCGACTGGACCAACTTCGCTCCGCGCTTCGGATTCGCCTGGCGGCTTTTCGGCAACAGCAAAACCGTTCTCCGCGGGGGATACGGCATTTTTTACGGCTCCAGCTCTCTGTACCGGATGGACGAGTACAACGATACCTATCCGTTTTCGGTAACGGAGACCTACAGCCGGGTGACCAGCGATCCCCGCCGCCTGACCATTTCGAATCCCTATCCGGATGATTTGCGGCGGTTCAGCGGGGTGAACAGCAGCTTCGGCCAGTCGAGCGCCAGTCCTCAAAGCCAGTACATTCAGTCCTGGAACCTGGCCGTCGAGAGGGAAATCTGGACGGCGACGGTGTTCGAGATCGCCTACGCCGGATCGAAGGGCACCCACCTGCAGCGGCGCTACGACTACAACCAGGCCGGGCGCAGCCAGGCGGAAAGCAGCATCCGCCCCTTTCCGGCGTTCAGCTCCATCAACATCATCGGCGACGGGTCGAACTCCATTTACAATTCCGGTCAGGTGACCCTGCGGCGCCGCTTCTCCCGGAACCTGTTCGTGCGCGGCTCCTACACCTATTCCAAGTCGATCGACGAATCGTCGAACACCGGCGGCACCCTTTCCTACAACTTTTCCCAGGCCCAGGACAGCCGCAATCTCAAGCTGGAGCGCGGCCGCTCCGATTTCGACATGGGGCACGCCTTTGCCGGCAGCTTCACCTGGTCGCCGCAGTTTTCCCGGCACTGGCTGGCGCGGGACTGGCAGCTGGCCGGAACCAGCACCATATACTCCGGGCCGCCATTCACCCCGCGCACTGCCAACTCGACCTATACCGCCGGAGAGGCCACCCGGCCGGACCGGATCCGCACCGGCACCGTTGCGAATCCATCGCCGGACCAGTGGTTTGACCGCAGCGCCTTCGTCGTGGTCCCGACCGGCGCTTTCCGCTTCGGAAATTCCGGGAGGAACATCCTGGACGGGCCGGGAACGATCACGGTCAATGCGTCTCTCTCCCGACGCATCCGCTTCGGTGAAGGCCGGTCTCTGCAGCTGCGGTTCGAGGTTTTCAATCTTCCCAATCATCCCAATTGGAGCCTGCCGGAGAACAATGTGGACGTGGCCACCGGCGGGACCATCAACCGGGCCAAAAGCAGCCGCAACCTGCAGCTCGGAGCCCGGATGGAGTTTTAACCCGGGGCTGTTCCTTTTTTTATTTATCTTACCCAAGGAGATCATGACCATGTTTCATTCCCTGATGGATTCCTGGAAGGGGGGGGCAGGCAAAAGCAGCCGGCGCGAGTGGTTCCGGCGCTGGTCCGCTCTCTCGCTGCCGGCGCTGCTTCCTGGCCGGGCGTCGGCCGCGCCGGCCGCGGCCGGAAAGCTTCGTCTGGCCAAGGATATTTACGAATCGATCGGCGTTCGCCCCTTCATCAATGCCCGAGGGACCTACACCATCCTGAGCGGCTCGCTGATGCTGCCGGAAGTGCGGGCCGCCATGAGCGAAGCGGCGCAGCACTACGTGCACCTGGATGAACTGATGGAAGCCGTTGGAGCCCGGCTGGCGGAGCTGACCCAGGCGGAATGGGGCATGGTCAGCTCCGGCTGCGCCGCGGCCCTGACCCACGCCACGGCGGCCTGCGTTGCCGGGGGGAATCCCGACCTGCATGTCCGCATCCCCAACCTGCAGGGCTTCGCCAGGGACGAGGTCATCATCCCGGGGCATTCCCGCAACGTCTATGATGCCGCGGTGCGTGCGGTGGGCGTTCGGGTTATCGAAGTGGAAACGCCGGAGGAGCTGGAGGCGGCCCTGGGCCCGCGAACGGCCATGATTTACATCCTGGCCGGGCCGCAGGCCGATGAAAGCCCGCTGAACACGCGGGTGATCTGCGGCCTGGCCCGAAAGCACAAGGTGCCGGTGCTGGTGGATGCCGCCGCCGAAATCCTGACCATACCCAACGTGCACCTGGCGGCCGGGGCCGACCTGGTCGGCTACAGCGGAGGGAAGTGCATCCGCGGACCGCAGACCGCCGGGTTGCTGCTGGGGCGCAAGGACCTGGTGCGGGCCGCCTGGGTGCACAGCGCTCCCCACCACGGCTTTGCCCGGGCGATGAAAGTCGGCAAGGAAGAGGTCATGGGGATGCTGATGGCGGTGGAAATGTGGGTCCAGCGCGACCACCAGGCGGAGTGGAACCAGTGGCACAGCTGGCTGGACCACATTGCCCGGCGGGTTTCGTCCATCGAGGGGGTTACCACCGAGGTCCTCGAGCCCAAAGGGCTTTCCAACCGGACCCCGAACCTGGCGGTGCGGTGGGATCGCAGCCGGATCGGCGTAACCGGCCGGGCGGTCGCCCAGTCGCTCTTGGAGGGAGATCCGCGGGTGGCCAACCTGGGTGCGGTTTCGGGAAAAAGCCCCACGGAAACCGGGATCCTGCTCAACCCCTACATGATGTCGGCCGGGGATGAGAAAGTGGTAGCCGAAAGGCTGTATGCCCTGCTTGCGGCCGCCCCCAAAGGGATGGCGGAGGAGGAGCTGAAGCCGCCATCCGGCGATATCAGCGGTTCGTGGGAGGTCGAGATCGAGTTCGCCGCCGGACGCTCGCGCCACATGCTGCAGCTGCGCCAGCAGGGCAACCGGGTGGAGGGGTCGCATCAGGGCGATTTTCTCACCCGCGACCTTAGCGGAACCATTCAGGGGGATGCGGTCCGCCTGTCGAGCACGGTGACCGAGCGGCACGGCGATTCCCTCAGCTACGAATTTTCCGGCAAGCGGACGGGCAGCGACGAGCTCGGCGGAACGCTTGACATGGGTGAATATCTGAAGGCCCGATGGACGGCACGCCGGCGAGCCATCCGGAGCCGTCGTGGCTAGGAGGGATCCGATGAAATTAGCTGACAACTGGATGGGAGTGATGGGTCTGCTTCTCCTGGGCTGCGCCGCATTCGCGCAGCCCAGGTACGATCTGCTGCTCAAAGGGGGGCAGCTGATCGACCCGAAAAACGGGATCAGCGAAGTGCGCGATGTCGCCGTGACCGGGGGAGCAGTCGCTCTCGTGGCCCGGGACATCGATCCTGCGCTGGCTTGGAAAGTGGTGGATGTGGCCGGCCTGCTGGTGGTCCCCGGGATCATCGACCAGCACGTGCATGTCTATGCCGGCACCGGGGAAAAGAGCAGCTACGCGGGGGACAACAGTCTCTACCCGGACGGCTATACCCTGCGGGTCGGAGTGACCACGGTGGTCGATGCCGGCTGCGCCGGATGGCGCAATTTCGAGGATTTCAAGCAGCGCATCATCGACCGCTCCAAGACCCGGGTGCTGGCCTACCTGAACATCGTCGGCCACGGGATGCGCGGCGCCGCGTTCGAAGACAACCTGGCGGACATGGAGGTCGGGCCCGCGGTGGAGATGGCCCGGCGCTACAAGGGCCTGATTGTCGGCATCAAGACCGCGCACTTCAACGGGCCGGAGTGGGCCCCGGTGGAGAACTCGGTGGAAGCCGGCCGGCAGACCGGGCTTCCGGTGATGGTCGATTTCGGCGCCAACCGCCCGGAGCGGCCGCTCCGGGCGCTGCTGCTGGAAAAGCTGCGCCCGGGCGATTTCTACGCCCACATGTATTCCGGGCTGCGCGGGGAGCAGACGGAGGAGGGAAAAGTCAATCCCGCCATGTGGGAGGCCCGCAAGCGCGGGGTGATTTTCGAGGTAGGCCACGGCGGGGGCAGCTTTTTCTGGAAGATTGCCGTGCCCGCAGTGCGCGAGGGCTTCTGGCCCGACGTCATTTCCACGGACCTGCACATCGGCAGCATGAACAGCGGCATGAAAGATCAGCTCAACGTCATGAGCAAATTTCTCAGCCTGGGCCTCTCGCTGGAGGAGGTGATCCGGGCTTCCACCTGGAACCCGGCCCGCCTGGTGCAGCACCCGGAGCTGGGCCACCTGACGGAGGGAGCCACGGCGGATATCGCCGTGCTGCGCCTGGAAAAAGGATCGTTCGGGTACACCGACTCCTATGGGGCCCGGATGAAGGGGGACAAAAAGCTGGTTTGCGAAGCGACCTTTCGTGCCGGAAAGGTGGTCTACGACCTGAACGGGCTCACCCGTCCGGACTGGGAGCAGCTGCCGCGAAATTACCGGCAGACCGGGGACCCCCGCTGGGACGGCCTTTCCCCGAAACCTCCCGACCGCCCCAGAAAATAGCGGCGGCCCGCGCCGGCGGATCCATCGGTCGTCTTACGGGACTTTTGCCTCGGAAAACCAGCCCTGTGCAGGATATCCGGTATTTCGCCCCGAGCGGTGCACGCCCACATCCTTCTTTCTCTATCGCGATCGCGATAGA
>CAINFC010000080.1 GCA_903847975.1 uncultured Acidobacteriota bacterium
CTGTAAGGGCTGCGCAAACACCTGGCATTGCGGGATTTTGCGCAACCCTTTCAGGGTTGTCGCCTGCGGGTGTCCTTACCCGGGGTAGGCGCGAAGCGCGCCAACCCCGGGCTGCGATCCGAAGCCCTTTCAGGGCTTTCCACAACGGAAATCTCCAGACATGGCACTTTTTGCCGGGTTATCATGGGACTTTTTGCCGGGTTATCAGGGAATGACATATTCGCAAAAAAGGAACCCCAAAGGGGTTCCGGTACACAGCCCGGGGCTGCGCAAACACCTGGTATTGCTGGATTTTGCGCAACCCTATCAGGGCTTTCCCCAACGGAAATCCACAGGTTTGGGACTTTTTTCCGGACCATCCTGCCGGATGAAGGTGCAAAAAAGCCCTAACCGGTTTTCAGCTCCACAGGCGGTCGTGGGATCTCTTCTGGTCCCACTCCGGCGTGGGTTCGAAGTATCCCTTGGACTCCTTGCTGAGGTGCTTGCGAACCTCTTCCTCGTTCAGCTCAATGCCCAGCCCAGGCGCGTCCAGGGGCACATTGGCAAATCCCTTGGTTACCATCGGCTGGCTGCCTACCATGCGCACCAGGTTGCTCCACCACGGATTGTCCACGCTGTGGTGCTCGAGGGCCAGGAAATTCTGGGTGGCCGCCGCGCAATGCACGTTGGCCATGAAGCAGATGGGCGACCCGGCCATATGCATGGCCATGGCCACGCCGGCTTCCTCGGCATAGTCGCCGATTCTCTTGGTTTCCCAAAGCCCGCCGGAAGTTCCCAGATCCGGCTGAATGATATCCACGGCGTGAGCATCGATCAGCGGCTTGAACCCTTTGAGCAGGTAGATGTCCTCCCCGGTGCAGGTGGGCGTTTCCAATGCTTCCGTGACCGTTTTCCACTGATCCGTATAGAACCAGGGCACCATGTCCTCCACCCAGGCCAGGCGGTATTTTTCCATGGTTTTGCCGAAGCGGATGGAATTGTTGATGTCGAAATGCCCGAAATGATCGGCGCAGAGCGGCATTTCGTATCCCACCGCGTTGCGGACCTGTTCCACGTACTCGGCCAGTCCCGCCAGCCCCTTCTCCGTAATCTGCACCTGGGTGAAAGGGTGCAGAGCGTTTCCATAGCCCATGTAATCGCGCAGGTCATACTGCCCGACCGCACCGTCCCAGAATTTGCTGTTGACGATAGCGTCGGGTATCTTGCCGACCACGTGAATGCCCAGGTCCATTTTGAGCCAGGTGAAGCCCTGCTCCTCCACTCTTCTTTTCATGGTCACCGCAAAGGTTTTCGGGTCCCGAGCCCCAGGCGTATCCGCGTAGAGCCGTACCTTGTCCCGGTACCTGCCGCCCAGAAGCTGCCAGGCAGGGACCCCGTAGGCCTTTCCACAGAGATCCCAGAGGGCAATCTCCACGCCGCAGACTCCGCCCCCCTGGCGGCCGTGGTGTCCGAACTGCCGGATGATTTTGAAAATCATTTCCACGTTGCAGGGATTCAGGCCCAGGATCCTGCTTTTCAGAAACAGGGCGTAGCGCTCGTCGGCTCCGTCTCTCACTTCGCCAAGCCCGTAGATCCCCTGGTTGGTATCCAGCCGGAGAAGAGCCTTGCGCCCGCCGCCGTCCCCGAGGACCGCCACGCGCATATCGGTGATCTTAAGATCCGAAGGACTCGAAGCCCGCTGCACTTTCGATGTGGTCTGGGCTATGGCATCCTCGAAGGAGCACCTGGTCAGACCGGCCAGGCTGATGCCGCCGAGAGCTGCATTCCGGATGAAATGGCGGCGGGCGCTGCCGTCGGCGGGATCCGGCGCGCTCTTCTTCTCTGTGACCGCCGCTGTTTTTTCCTGCTGCCGAAAGCGCCCGGCCAGCGAATGAAGTATCTTTTTCATGATGGTACTATTCTCTCCTTTTTTCTTTAGTAATTTCTTTCTTTGAGATAATTATCCAGCTCTTCCCGGGTCATCGGCAGCTTCCCCGGATAATTCCGGGCCCAGTCCAGGAAATCCTTCTTGATTTCGTCCGTCCAGCGGCTGTCGATCTGCCCGGCCAGGTACTTCTTTTCGCGCAGGCGCTGGTGGCCGAACTCGTCGCGCAGGGCGGTCACTTCGGCGGTCAGCACCAGGTCCTGAAGCAGGTGCGCGGGAATGAAAACCACCCCGTACTTTTTGGCCAGAACAGCATCGCCGGGAAGCACCGTGGCGCGGCCGATCCGTATGGGAGCGTTGATGGAGGTCAGCATCATCTGAAAGATAAAGGAGGGATGCGCTCCCTTGATCCACCCGTTGAATCCCTTGATTTCCGACAGGCCTTCCTGGTCCCGCACCGAGCCGTAAAAAATGACCCCTCGCTGGGATTTGGCGTAGATCGAGTTGCCAAGATTGTCGCCGATGAGCGTTCCGTCGGCGATTTTGCCGTATCCGTCGGCCACGTACACATCGCCGGGAGTAAGCGTGTCGATAGGCCAGGAGTTGGTCCCGCCCTGCTGGGCGCGGTTTTCCAGTTTTCCCTGGGCCTTCACCTGGCTCTCCAGATCCGGTCGCAGAGGCATATATTGCGCCGTGACCACACGGCCGGTCATCGCCTCCTCCGGATGGATGATCGTCCATTCCCCTTCGTACTGGTTCATGTATCCTTTATTGCGCAGGTAGCCCCAGGCTTCCTCCATGGACACGTTTTTCAGCCTTTCCAGCAGCGCATCGGGAACCTTGGGACGGCCGTCGGCCAGGCGCTCCCCCTTCCATTCCGATGTGAGAGCTTTGATATAATCCGGAGAGGAGCCGACATTCTGACCCCGGCAAAAAAAACTGGTCAGAAGGAGCAAGGCAATAAAGCAAACCGTTTTCCTGTTCATAATGTTCTGCTTTCTTAAAAAAAAAAATGAATTGATTGTGGTATCTTCGGTGAATATTAATATGGACGAAACTGCTAAAAGTTGCAATACACCATTGAAAAGATATTTGGTATGAGAGTCCTTCAGCGAGATCAGTTCCTGCCCATCCCGCTCGACCGGGCCTGGGACTTTTTTTCCTCCCCTTTCAACCTGAATGCGGTTACACCCGCAGAAATGTCGTTTGAAATCACCTCCGAAGTGCCGGCAGGAATGTATCCGGGCCTGATCATCACCTACCGGATCCGTCCTTTTCTGGGCGTACCTTTCACCTGGTGCACAGAGATCACCCACATCCGGGAACGATGCTACTTTATTGACGAACAGCGCCTGGGACCCTATCGGATGTGGCATCATGAACACCGTTTTCGAGAGGTGGAAAACGGCGTCCGGATGACCGACCTGCTGCACTATGAAATCGGCAAATCCTTCTTCGGATCTCTGGCCGGCGTTCTTTTTGTGCACCGGAGCATATCCCGGATTTTCGACTACCGGGCACGGGCGCTGGAAAGGCTGTTCGGCCCGGCCCCGATGCCATGAGGAACTTTTTAACTTTTGACTCCGCCCGGGGAAAAGAATAAAATCTCCTGACTTTCCAACACAGAAATAGAAAAAAGAACAGACAATCGTGGTACCTGTTCCGATTGATGCAATGCGCAATTCGCAACCAACGGGAGAAAGACATTCATGTTGTCGGCAGCAAGTCTGAGGCTCGGGACACGCGCGCGCGGCTATCGCTATCCGATCCTGCGGTCCCGGCACAAATCGGCGATCAGCGTCATTTATTCGATCGCCGAGTTTCGGGAGTTGATCACCAAGGAATGCGAAAGGGCCGACCGTTACCGCTCGCGTTTTTCGCTGGCCATTTTTGAAGTCGGAACCGTAGACGAAAGCAGCGTTCTGATCCGCCGGCTGGTACGGACCATACACCACCGGTTCCGGAATACAGATGACGTGGGTTGGTACCGCGCCGGGCAAATCGGGATCATCCTGCCATTCACTCCCGCGGAAGGCGCCTGGAAGCTGGCCGAATATGTGAGCAGCGTCATCGCTTCCATCACCGCCCCGCCGGCTTTTTCCATCTTCTCTTATCCGTCCGCCAACTGGCCGGAGCAAAGGCTTTCCCGGCGGATCTCCTCGTTGGTAGGCATCTCGTTCCTGCTGCGCAGGCTGTATTTCCTTCCGGTACCCAAGGCCGATGAACTGCACGCCATGATCGCCCGCGAAAGGGGACGATCCGACCGCAACGGGAATATTTTCAGCCTGATCATTTTCAAGATGGAGAACCTGCCGCCGGGTATCTCCACCCAGCGCCAGATGCTTCTGGATCTCAATAACCGCCTGCGGGACACGGATGAAATCGGGTGGTTCGACGACCGGCACCTGAGCGCTATATTGCCCTATGCCGCCCGGGCGGACGCCCAGCGCATTGCCGAGGTCATCTGCCGCCATGTCGGAGTTCAACCCGGCCCGGACTTCTACCTGGTCTACACCTACCCGGACAACTGGTTCCCGGAGCGCAAGCCTGCCGAACTTGAAATTCCGGAGCCGGTCGCCGCAAAACAGGCCCTGCCCGAGGAGGAGGAAAAAGCCATTCCGGATCTGATGGAAGCCGAAGCCCAGCCCCCTTCCGATCCCACCGACTCCGCTCAGCAGAACTCCGGGACCTTTTTGTTCCGTCCGGTGCCCCTGTGGAAAAGAGCCCTGGATATCTTCGGCTCGCTGTTTGCCATTTTTCTGCTTTCCCCGTTTTTCCTGCTGGCCCTGCTGATCATCAAATTTTCCTCCCCCGGGCCGGTGTTTTTCCGCCAGCAGCGCATCGGCTATATGGGTCGCCCGTTCCGGCTTTTCAAATTCCGCACCATGGAAGTCAACGTGGAAACCAAAACCCACAGCCAGTACATGCGCAAGCTCATCGTCGAGGGAAGCGACGGCCTGCCGATGACCAAAATCGAGCACCATCCCGGTATCATCCAAGGCGGGCGGCTGCTGCGCTCCTCCTGCATCGACGAGCTTCCCCAGCTGTTCAACGTCCTGTTCGGACAGATGAGCCTGGTCGGCCCGCGCCCCTGTTTGCCCTACGAGGCGGGCGAATACCTGCGCTGGCACGCCCGCCGCTTCGACAGCGTGCCGGGAATGACCGGACTTTGGCAGGTCAAGGGGAAAAACCGGACGACCTTCAAGGAAATGATTCGGCTGGACATCCAATACGCCTTGCGCCGCTCCTTCTGGCTGGACCTGAAGATTCTGTTCCTGACACCGATCGCCATCCTTCGCCAGATTATGGAATAACCGCTCAGGAGTTCCCCATGAACATCCGGTTCTTTCAACGCAGCCTTTTTGTTTTTTTCCTTCTCGCCCCCTGGATGCTTTCCGCCCAGCCTTCGCCGTCTGCGTCCGGCACCCTCCCGGTCCAGGTGGAGGCCAACGTGCGGGTCAAAATGCGCGACGGCATATCGCTGCTCTGCGACATCTATCGACCTACCGGACCCGGCCGCTACCCGGTTCTTCTGACCCGAACCCCTTACAACCGCAAGGATGCCAGCCAGGGAATGTTTCTTGCCTCCCACGGCTATGTGGTCATCCAGCAGGATACCCGGGGCCGCTTCGGCTCCGAGGGGGAATTCTACCCCTTCCGCCACGAGGCCGCCGACGGCTACGATACCATCGAATGGGCCGCCGCGCTGCCGTACGCCGACGGCCGGGTCGGAACCTTCGGCGGCTCCTATGTGGGCGCCACCCAGATGCTGGCCGCCTCCGCAGCCCCGCCCCACCTGGTGGCCATTTTCCCTTATGTGACTGCCGCCGAGTACTACGAGGGATGGACCTACGAGGGGGGAGCGCTGATGCAGTGGTTCGCGGAATCCTGGACCGCCGGCTTGATCAACGATACGCTCGGCAAGAAATCGGCCCGCCTCAGCCGCCCCCTGGCCTGGGCCGAGCAGCTGCCGGTGGATGAATTCCGGATTGCCGCTTTCCCTGCGCCGGACGAACTGGCCCCCTACTTCCGGGACTGGGTTCGCCACGAGAGCGACGATGACTACTGGGCCGCGGTGCGGGTTTCGGATCACTACGGGAAAATGAACATCCAGGCCCTGCACGCCGGCGGCTGGCACGACATTTTCAGCGGCGGTTCGGTCCGCAATTTTATCGAAATGCAAAAGCAGGCTCCCACCGAAAAGGCGCGCCGGGGGCAGCGCCTGCTCATGGGGCCCTGGGCGCATGCCGCCACCTCCCCGGAGGGCCGGATCGGAGGGGTCACCTTCGGAACCCAGGCAGTGCTCGACATGAACGACACCATCGTCCGCTGGTACGACTACGTGATGAAGGGCAGGCAGAACGAATTCGCCTCCGATGCCCCGGTCCGGATTTTCGTGCTGGGCGAGAACGCCTGGCGCACCGAGCGCGAATTCCCGCCGGCCCGCGCCGTCCCCACAAGGTATTATCTGCACGCCACTCGCGGTGCCAACTCCGCCTCGGGCGACGGAGCTCTTTCCACCGCTCCTCCGAAACAGGAAAGGGCCGATGAATTTGAATACGATCCGGCCAGCCCGGTGCGAACCCTCGGCGGAAGACTCTGCTGCGGCGGCCTGGACCCCGGACCCTTCGACCAGCGCCCGAACGAATCCCGCAGCGACGTGCTGGTTTTTTCCACTCCTCCTCTGGAGCAGGATCTGGAAGTGACCGGATTTGTGACCATGGAGCTGTATGCGGCCACCTCCGCGGCCGACACCGATTTTACGGCCATGCTGGTGGACGTGGATCCTTCGGGATTCGCCCGCTACCTGGCGGACGGGATCCTTCGCGCGCGCTACCGCGAATCGCGTTCCAAAGCCACTCCGATCGAGCCCGGAAAAATCTATGCTTATTCCATCGATCTCTGGGCCACCAGCAATCTTTTCAAAGCCGGCCACCGCATACGGGCCTACGTCTCCAGCAGCAATTTCCCCCGGTTCAGCCGGAACCTGAACACCGGGGAAAGCACTTTCGGTTCCTCAAGGATGGTCCGAGCCAGGCAGACTGTCTACCACGACGCCGCACACCCCTCGGCCCTGATCCTGCCGGTAATTCCAAGACCAAAGTGAGTCCTGCGGTTTTCCCCTGGCCGGCAGGAAACGATGATACCCGTCGGATTCGGAACGAAGAGGAGAGCCTTTTTACACCTGCATCACGCGGGATAATCTCGCAAAAAATCTTTGTTCAGAGTACAAGCTTTAGCTTGCATAGCACAAGCGGAATTTTGCTTGCCGCACGGAGCCTGAAGGCTGTACTCTAAACGGTTTTCTTTTGTGAGTTTGTTTTGGGGTGTTTTTGGGACTTATTGCGGTTCTGTCACGCCGGATAGCCCGGCCGGAATATCCGGACGGCTTTTCCTCGCGCAGGCGGCTAAGGTTTCTTTCCACTGCCGCCGGCCGGCTCCTCGAATTCCGGATAAATCGCCTTCAGGCAATTCGGGCACAGACCGTGGCTGAACGACACATTGGCGTGCTCCAGCATGTATTCCTCGAGCTGCGTCCAGTAACCGTGGTCATCGCGAATTTTTTTGCACTGCGCACAGATGGGCAGCAATCCGGAGAGGACCTTGATTTTGTGGCTGGCTTCCTGCAGTTCCGCCAGCAGCCTGCGCTGCTGCTCCTGATGGCGAAGCTCCTGCCGGCGAAGTTCGACAACGTTCAGGTTCCGGCGAAGCACTTCAAACAGTCGGGTAAAATCCACCGGTTTGAGGACGTAACCGTCAATGCCGATCTCAATAGCATCCATCAGATACTGGGTGTCGCTGTAGGCGGTGGTAATGATCACCGGAGTGTGCGGTCGGTCTTTCTTTATTTCCCGGGCCATCTGGAGACCGTCCAGATTTGGCATGGTAATGTCCGTCAATACCAGGTCGGGATTCTGTTCCTTGAATGCCTGCAGGCCGCTTCGACCGTTTTCGGCCAGAAACAGGCGTTCCACGCGGCGCGCCAAAAAGGATCCGATCGCCCCCCGGGTGGTTTCATCGTCTTCCACGTAAAGAATGGAGCCCTGAAGTTTGCTATCCGGTTCCATGGATTACCTCGATTCGGAATTCAGACCCTTCGGGCAAGGGATGCGCCGTCAGAGTCCCCCCCATATTTTCAATAATGATTTTCGACATGTAGAGACCTAGCCCGGTTCCCTTTCCCGGCTCTTTCGTAGTGAAATAGGGTTCAAAAATCCGGCTGGCAATTTCCTCGGGAAGTCCTTTGCCGTTATCCAGAACTCGTATTCGTACCCGGTCCCTGAGCTGCTCGATTCGAACGGAAATCCGACCCGACATCCCGGCTTCCATACCCGCTCTGTGCCTCTTTTCCTCGATGGCATCGCGGGCATTGGTGATCAGGTTGAGGATGACCTGCTTCATCTCGTTTTCATGTCCGAAGATGACGATCTGTCGCCCGGGCTGGGGATCACAGTCTATAAAGAGATGGATCCGGTGCCGGGTCAGCTGCGTGGAGAGCATCTCTCCAGCCTCCTGCACCACCGATAAGATCCCAAAAGATGCTTTGGCCTTCTCCGGACGGAAGAAATTCCGGAAATCGTCAATGGTCTTGCTCATGTAACGGATCTGGACCATGGCGCTGGACACACCCTGCTGCAGGTATTCGACCGGCAGCCGCCCGGTCCGGCCCGCATCCTCCAAATCCTGGACGATGGAAGCGACCGCGTTAAGCGGCTGACGCCACTGGTGGGCAATGGCCCCGATCATTTCTCCCATGGCTGCCAGCCGCGACTGGTATACCAGCAGACGCTCCTTCTCCAGCCGCAGGGCCATCTCCTGCTCCATACGGCTTTCGGCCCGCCGCCGCTCGGTGATGTCGCGGGCCGCGGCAAATACTCCCATCACCTGCCCGGACTCATCCTGGTACGTGGAGGCATTGTAAAGTACCGGGGTCAGCATGCCGGAACGGTGCCGCAGCTCCAGGGCGTAGTCCCGGACCACATTTTCCCGGAAAGCCTGCTGATAACCCTTTCTGGCCTTTTCCGGCTCCGTGAAGTAATCGGAGAAGTCGGTGCCGATCAACTCTTCCCGCCGGTAGCCGGTCCCCTGCTCGGTGGCATGGTTGGCATCGGTGATCTTGCCGTCGGGCCCGATGGTCACCAGCGGATCCAGGCTGGCCTCGATCAGCCGCCGGTTATAGGCATTCGCTTTGCGCAAGGCTTCCTCGGCCAGCAGCCGCTCGGTGATGTCGCGGGCCGCGGCAAACACTCCGATGACCTTCCCTTCTTCGTCCCGGTAGGTGGATGCATTGTAGAGCACGGAGGTGAAGTGCCCGTCCCGGTGGCAAAGGTCCAAGGGGTAGTCCCGCACCAGTCCTTCGCGAAAAGCCTGCCGGTACCCCGCCCGAGCCTTTTCCGGTTCTGTAAAATAATCGGAAAAATCGGTCCCGATCAGCTCCTCCCTTCGGCAGCCGGTGATCTGCTCGGTAGCGCTGTTCACATCGGTAATTTTCCCGTCCGGCCCGATGGTAACCAGCGGATCAAGGCTGGCTTCAATCAGCCGTCGGTTATAGGCATTTGCGCTGTCCAGGGAATCGGAATTACGCCCCACATCTTCCTCCCGTCGATTGCCGGTGATGTTACTATTGTACGGATTTCTGCCCCCGGGGTCAATAGCTTCCAGCCGTAATAACGACACTGGGGCCGGTGCGCCGCCCGGTGAAAAACCTCATTGACACTTTGCTCCGGACTCTCTAAAATCGCTTTGTCATGAAAACCGGAGAATCTTCCGCCCCGCCATCAAGCGGGAGCACTGCAAGGGACTAACAGATTGCGAATTCGGTCATCGACCCACCGACTGCACCGAGCGGATAAATCGATCCGGAGCGCATTTTTCCTTCTGTTTTGCCTGCTGAGCCCGACGCGTGCCGAAGAGCGCCAGCCCGTGGCCTGTTTCTCCGACCCGGACCGAACGGCCCGCCTGAAATCAGCTCTTCCCGAGGTGGAGAGAATTTTTGAATCCTTTCGCTCCCGACAGTCCATTGTCGGGCTGGCCTTCGGAGTGGTCCTGGATGGCGACCTGGTGCTGTGCCGCGGGCTGGGTTTTCAGGACCGCGCGGCGGAGCGGCCGGTTACCCCCGG
Source organism: uncultured Acidobacteriota bacterium (assembly GCA_903847975.1). Classification (GTDB taxonomy): domain Bacteria; phylum Acidobacteriota; class UBA6911; order CAINFC01; family CAINFC01; genus CAINFC01. The sequence continues at coordinate 9,985 of CAINFC010000080.1, forward strand.
CACCTATTTCCGGATCGCCTCCATGACCAAGAGCTTCACGGCTCTGGCCATTCTCCGGCTGCGCGATGAAGGCAGGCTTTCCCTGGAGGATCCGGTCGCCCGGTGGATTCCGGAAGCCGCCCGCTGGAGGCCGCCCTACGCCGACACCGCACCGCTTCGGGTGCGGCAGCTCCTGACGCACGGCGCCGGATTTCCGGAAGACAATCCCTGGGGCGACCGCCAGCTGAATGTCACCGAGGAGGCCTTCTCCCGCTGGCTGAGGCAGGGCCTCCCTTTTTCCACGGCTCCCGACACGGCCTACGAATATTCCAACTACGGATTTGCCCTGCTGGGGCGCATTGTCGCCAAGGCCTCGGGATTAACCTGCCGCGCTTACCTGGAAAGAAAAATCCTGCAGCCGCTGGGGATGCGATCCACGACGCTGGAGCCATCCTCCGTGCCGGAAAAGCTGCGGGCTTTGGGCTATCGCCCGTCCGCGGACTCTTTTCAGGAGGAACCGCCTCTGGCCGACGGCGCCTTCGGACCCATGGGCGGGTTGCTGACCACGGCTGAAGACATGGGGAAGTATGTGGCTTTCCATCTTTCCGCCTGGCCCCCGCGGGACGACCCGGATCCCGGGCCGGTGCGCCGCAGCTCCCTCCGGGAGATGCAGCGCGCCTGGAGGACAGACTCCTTTTCCGTCCGCCGCACCTCCCCGGAAGAGCCTGTCCGGGCGGCATCCAGCGGCTATGGTTACGGCCTGCGCATTTCCGCCGATTGCCGCTTCCGCCACATTGTCGGCCACGGCGGCGGCTTGCCGGGATACGGCAGCTATATGGTCTGGCTTCCGGAATACGGTGTCGGAATTTTTGCCATGGACAACCTGACCTACGCCAGCCCCCGGGCAGCGTGCGACGAGGTATTCGATTTGCTGCGGAAAACCGGGGCCCTGCAGCCCCGCCGCCTGCCCGCTTCTCCGGCCTTGGAGCAGGCCCGGAGTTCCCTGCTCCGGCTTTGGGCGCGCTGGGACGATCCGGAGGCTCGACAGTTGGCCGCGGATAATCTTTTCCTGGATACTCCCGCGGAGGATCGGCGCCTGGAAATCGAAACGATGAAAAAGGAACTCGGCGCCTGCCGTGCGGACGGAGAGATCCTGGCGGAAAACCTGTTGCGCGGAGCATTTCGCTTATCCTGTGAAAAGGGAGCGGTGCAAATTGTATTCACCCTGGCTCCCACCCATCCGCCGCGGATTCAGCATCTGCAGATTACCGCGGATTCTTCTTCCCAAACAGCCACGAAGGGGCCCTGCCCGGGCCCCTGATCCTTCCGGATCCTGCCGTGGACCATTCGGAGACCCATTCCTATGAAAATGAGAACAAACAGTCGCCTGATTCTGATGGCCCTGGCCCTGACGGTGCCCGCGGCCTACCCGCAGACCGCCGCTCCGCCGACCGCGGCGCAGAAGCAGGCCGCTGACCTGGCCGCCAAAAGCGCCAAGGCCTGGGAGCCCTTTGCCAAGTCCGGCAGCTGGATGCAGCGGCACGAAGGATTCCTGGAGCGGGCCAGGCAGGGCAAAGTGGACCTGCTCTTCCTGGGCGATTCCATCACCGACGGGTGGAACAAACAAAAGGAGCTGTGGGACAGGTATTTCGCTCCCCTGCAGGCCGCTAACTTCGGCATCGGCGGGGACCGCACCGAAAACATCATCTGGCGCCTGAAAAACGGAGAGCTGAACGGCATCTCTCCCAAGGTGGTCGTCCTGCTGATCGGCACCAACAACACCAGCAAGGGCGATACCCCCAAGGACATCGCCAAAGGCATCCGCGCGATTCTGGACATGATTCGCAAGCAATCGCCGAAGACCAGGGTGCTGCTCCTCGGAGTCTACCCCCGTGGAGAAAAGCCGGGCGAGGAAAGGACGGATCGCTTCCGGGCCAACATAACCGCCGTGAATCAGATCCTCTCCCGGTATGACGGGAAGAAGGGAGTTCGATATCTTTATTTCGGCGACCGCTACCTGGCCGCCGGCGGAGTTATACCCAAAACCCTGATGCCCGATTTCCTGCATCTGTCTACAGAAGGGTATCGGATCTGGGCCGACAGTATCCATCCGGTCGTCAAGGAAATGATGCGCTAAAGCGCGAACCGCAGAAAGAAAGGAGGTCCGACATGATGCTCAACAGAAGAAAGATGCTTACCGGGGTGGCCGCCAGCGCCCTGTCCTATTCCCGCATCGCGGGAGCCAACGATAAAATCGGGCTGGGGCTGATCGGAGCGGGCGGCCGCGGCCGCTCCGTGATGGAAACCTTCCGCCGCAATGCCGACGTGGAGGTCCGCGCGGTCTGCGACATCTACGGAGCCCGGGTTTCCGAAGCGCTGCTCAAGGTCCCCTCGGCCCGGGCATTTGCCGAACATGAAAAGCTGCTGGAGATGAAAGAGGTGGACGCCGTGCTGATCGGCAGCCCGGACCACTGGCACCGGAATCATACCGTCGACGCCATGGCTGCCGGCAAGGATGTGTACTGCGAGAAGCCGCTCTGCCGTACGATCGACGAAGCCCCGGCCATGGTCCAATCCGCGCGGCGCACCGGCCGCATCTGCCAGATCGGACTGCAGCAGCGCTCGGGAGAAGTTTATCTCGAGGCCCGGGAGCGGTTCGTACTGTCCGGTCAGCTCGGCAAAGTCCGCTGGGTGGAATGCGTCTGGAACGACGGCCCCCCTCGCGCCTACACCCGTCCGGCGTCGGAAAAGCCGGCCGATCTCGACTGGATGCGCTTTCTGGGGCCGGTTCGCTACCGCGACTGGAATCCTCGTACCTATTTCAACTTCCGCGCCTTCCTGGACTTCAACGGGGGTCGCATGACCGATTTCGGCCACCACTGGCTGGATACGGTTCACATGTTCCTTGGAGAAACCGCGCCCAGTTCCGCGGTGGCCGCCGGTACGCAGTTTGATGCCCAGGACGGCAAGGACGCCCCGGATATCATTTCCGCCCTTTTCGAATATCCCGATTTTGTCGTATCCTTCCAGTCGGCCATCGTCGGCAATCCGCTGCCCTACGGGGTGACCTTCTACGGAGACCAGGGCAAGCTGTTCCTGAACCGGAACAGCTATGTGTTCACCCCTCCGGGAAAAGACGCCGAGCCGATCCGCAAGGATTTTCCCGGGGACATCACCGCTTCCCATGTCCGCAACTTCCTGGATTGCTGCCGGTCCCGGGCGCTGCCCAAAGGGGACGTCGCCCTGGCTGCCGTTTCGATTCAGCCGCCGCTCCTGGCCGTCCAGTCCTACCTCGAGAAGAGGCGGATGCGCTTCGATGCCGCCCACAACCTGGTTCTTCCGGAATAGGAAACGAAAGGAAAGACACCATGAAATTCGCACTTGCCCTCCTTCTGGTTTTTCCCCTGGCTCTGCCGGCCCAGTCCCCGGACAAGCCCTTACGTTCGGTGACCGACCCCGGGGTAGTCACCACCCGACAGGCTATCACTCCGGCCGGAGTGCAGACCGTCTTCGACGGCCGGGTCTACGGCGTGGCCTTCGGCGCCACCGGGAATGAAATCTATGTGCTGACCTCCCGGGGGCGAATCGCAGAAACCAGCTTTTTCCGGATGGACTGGAAAGCCAATCGAGTGCTGCAGCGCCTGCCGCTCAAGGAAAACCCCGGGCTGCAAGGCCTGCTTTACGACCCGGTCGGCCAGCAGGTTCTGCTCAGCGCCTCTCTCCCGGAAAAAGAAGGGACCGATGCCCGGGGCCGCCAGCCTTCGCCCGTGGTGCACCCCGACGGCACGCAGACTTTTGTCGAACTGTCCGGAGGCGCGCGCCTGCTGGCTTTCGGCGATTCCGGAATGCGTCGCGTGGCGGAGGGCTTCGGCCATTTCATCGCCGGCGCGCCGGCCGTGGCGGGCCGTGCCAATCCCAAAGGGCAGCGCCTGGCAGTCGTCCCGCTCATCTACAACAACCAGCTGGCAGTCATCGACCTGAACAGCGGCCGCCTGGTCGGCCGTCCCGATGTGGGGATCGCCCCTTTCGGCGCGGCCATCAGCGGCGACGGCACCGCCGCCTACGTCACCAACTGGGGCGGCCGCCTGCCGCGCCCCGGTGACTTGACCGCCCCGACCGGCTTCCAGCCCAATGCCGACAAGGTAGTCGTCGATGAACGCGGGATCGCCTCTACCGGCACGGTCAGCCGGGTCGACCTGACCGGTATGAGCGTCACGCATACCATCCCGGTGGAACTGCACCCCACGGCCGTCCTGTGGGACGAGCCGCACCGGCGCGCTTACGTGGCCAACAGCAACAGCGACTCGATTTCGGTGATTGACACTGCCCAAAACCGGGTCCTTCACACCCGGACGCTTTCGACGCCGGATCGCCGGGGATTCTCTCCGGGAGCCCTGGCGCTGAGCCCCCGTGGCGACCTTCTTTTTGTGGCCTGCGGCGGCCTGAATGCCGTGGCGGTCCTGGACACCGGCACGATGGAAGCCCGGGGATACATTCCCACCGGCTGGTACCCGAGCAGCCTGGCGCTCAGCGCGGACGGGAGCCAGCTGGCCGTCGGCAGCCTGCTTGGCGCCGGCTCGGGCTGGAAGGACTCTCCGAATCAGCGCTTCGTGCACAGCTACCGGGGCAGCGTCAGCGTTGTTCCGGTCCCGGACCAGTCCCAGCTCAACAGCTACACCACCGCAGTCTGGGAGAACAGCCGCCTGGCGCCGCCCTCTTCCGGCCCCGCCCCGCGCCGCACCAACGTGCCACCGGCGGCCATTCCCGAGAAGGCCGGAGAGCCTTCCCTGATCGAGCACGTGGTCTTTATCGTCAAGGAAAACCGCACGTACGACCAGGTTTTCGGGGACATGAATAAAGGGAATGGAGATCCCTCCCTGGTCCTGTTCGGCGAGGACGTGACCCCCAACCAGCACCGCCTGGCGGACCAGTTCGTTCTGCTCGACAATTTTTACGCCAGCAGCGGCAACAGCGCCGACGGACACCAGTGGCTTACGCAGGCCAACGAAGTCTCCTACTGCCTGTGGCCGGGTTATGCCGGGCGCAGCTATCCGTATGACGGCTCGGATCCTATCGCCTACAGCTCCGGAGGCTTCCTCTGGGACGCCGCCCTGAAAATGAAAAAGACCGTCCGGGTCTTCGGAGAATTTGCCGGAAACATGAACCGGGCCGGCTCCACGTCGCGCGCCCGGCTTTTCGAACGATGGAAAGCAGGCGAAGATTTTTCGAACGAATGGAGCGTCACCGCCCCGATCGCTCCACTCAACCAGATCCTGGCCCGCAACTATCCGAGCTATTCCACCAACATTCCCGACGTGATCCGCGCACGGCTTTTCCGGCAGGAATTGAAAAAGTGGGAGACCGAAGGGAAAATGCCCCACCTGGTGATCCTGCAGCTGCCCAGCAATCATACCAGCGGAACCAGCCCGGGGCGGAACACGCCCAAGGCCATGGTGGCCGATAATGACCTCGCCCTGGGGCAGATCGTGGAAGCTTTGACCTTGTCGCCCTTCTGGAAAAGGATGGTCATTTTTTCTGTGGAAGACGATGCCCAGAACGGGGTGGATCACGTGGACGGACATCGCACCGTGGCGCTGGCAATCAGCCCCTATATACGTCGGGGGCACGTGGACTCCACCTTTTACGCCCAGCAGAGCATCCTGAAAACCATCGAGCTGATTCTGGGACTGCCGACCCTTTCGCTCTTTGACCTGATTGCCAACGACATGCGCGCCAGCTTCACCTCCACCCCTGACTTCACGCCCTACCAGTCGGTCGAGCCCCGGCAGTCGCTGCTGGAAATGAATCCGCCGGCCTCCTCCCTCCAGGGCCAGGCCCGCCGGGACGCCCTGGCTTCGATGAAAATGCGCTTCGACGTGCCCGACGCCGCCCCCACCGAAGCGTTGAACCGGATCCTCTGGCGGCAAATCAAAGGCCCGCAGGTGCCCTACCCGCAGGTTCGCCAGTCTGTATTTGCGCCGTTTGCCGTGGAGCTGGAGGATGACGAACGTTAACCGTATTCTTTCCACCCACAAATCCCAAACCGTTTCTTCCTTCCCCAATTCGGAACCAAGGAGAGTCCCATGACGGATCCTACAAGACGCCAGCTGCTTTCCGGCGCTTTGGCCGGAGGCACCGCCCTTTTCCCACACCATGCCGGCCTGGAGGCAGAGCAGGAAAGGCCTTCCCCGGAACTGAAGAGCCGCTACGCCCGGCTCGACGCGGCCCTGCAGCAGCCGGTTCTCAAGAGGGAGCTTTTCCCCGAACCGGTGGTCATCGAAACCCTGGAACTGCTGCGCCTGGAGAACAGCTTCCTGTGCCGGGTTCGCTCCCGGAGCGGAGCCGAAGGCCTGTCGGTGGCCCACAGCGGAATGCGCACCCTGTTCCCGATTTTCCTGGAAAACCTGCAGCCCTTCTTCCTGGAGAAAGACGCCCGGGATCTGGATCGAATCCTGGAGAAGGTCTATATTTACGGTTTCAATTTCCGTTACAACGGCATCTCCCTCGGTCTCCCCCTGGCTACCATCGAGTTCGCCATTCTTGACATGCTGGGGAGAATCGCCGGCAAGAGCGTCGGAGAACTGATCGGCAAAATTCACAATCCGGAGGTGGGCGTTTATTGCGCCACCGAATGGCGCGAAAAGCCGGTGGAGGAGTCGATCGAGCGGATCAAAGGCGCCGTAGCGGAATACGAAGTCCATGCCCTCAAGATCAAAGTGGGGGGGCTGATGTTCATGACCCGGGACATGAACGCCGTCGGGCCTCCCGGCAGAACCGAGCGGATGATCCCGCTGGTGCGGAAGACCTTCGGAGATAAAATGGCGCTCTATGCCGACTCCAACAGCTTTTATTCCGTCGGGGAGGCCATACGTATCGGCCGGCTTCTGGAGGAATACAAGTACCGCTACTTCGAGGAGCCGGTCATGTTCGACCACCTGGAAGAGATCAAGCAGGTGGCCGACGCCCTTACCCTGCCGATTGCCAACGGGGAGCAGGACTACAGCTTCTACGGCTTCCGCTGGCTGCTGGCTCATGAGGGACTGGAAATCGTCCAGCCTGACAACTATTATTTCGGCGGACTGATCCGCTCCATGAAAGTGGCGCGTATGGCCCAGGTTTTTGGAAAAACCGTCGTGCCGCACATGTCGGGAGGCGGACTCGGATTTCTCTACAACATTCACTTCGTCTCCGCGGCTCCCAACGCCGGAGAGCATCACGAATTCAAGGGACTGAAAACCCACGTGCGCTACGAGTGCAAAACCTCGCCGCTGCAGGTGAAGGACGGCCGGATCAAAGTGCCGACCGGCCCGGGGTTCGGGGTGGACTTCGATCCGGAATGGGTGAAGAAGCACCAGGCCGTGCGGCTGTGAAGCACCGGCACAAAGGCCCGCTTGTTTCCTGATCTTCCCGTCTTCCCGTGAAAAGAAGAGGCTCACAGGAAGGAAGGAAGATCGGGAAGAAAATCCGCAACCTTCTCCCAAACGAAAACGGCAGGAAGTTCGAGCTTGGCTTGCGCGGCACAAGCGGGGACCCGCTCGCAGCGCGACAAAGGAAGAGGCGGTCAGCGGACGGCTGGCGATGTGCCCGCTGCCGCCCTTCTCCAGCAGACCGCCACGGCCAGGGAGACGGCCGCGATCCCCGCCAGGAAAAAAAGATGCATAAGGCTGAGCGCACCCCAGATGGGAATATTGTCGGCGCGCAAGAACTGGACCAGGAACCTTTTGACAAAATACAGCTCCAGAAAAAGAAGGAAAAGAAAGCCGTCAAACGGATACGTCTTTTCCTGCCTGGTTTTGCCGGCGCCGTATTTTTCCCATCCGAGCAGGACCGCGTAAATGGCCAGGTCGGCGGCCATACTCCCGATCTGCGTCGGATAGCGAACCGCCCATACTCCGTCCAGATCCGGCATCTTCAGGGCCACACAGGAATTCGACGTGGCTCCGCCGCAGCAGCCCGCCGCCAGGCATCCCAGCCGGCCGACGGCCAGGCCCAGGGGAACCGGAAGGCCGCCCAGGTCGAAGGCCCGTCCGATCGGGATTCCATGGCGCCGCAGATAAATCCAGGCCAGGGGAAGCGTCACCAGCAGTCCCCCGATCACGCGGATCGACCGGTGCCAGACGAACCTGCCGGTCGCCACCCATTCGGCCAGGGTCTGCACCAGGCCGGGAGCGATCGATCCCAGAAATAATCCGCAGATTACCAGAATCATGGCCCGCCCGAGAACCTGCGGCGGATGGGGCAGACGGGAAACCCGCGCAAAGCCATAGCAACCGATGATCCAATACATCAGCGCATACATCAGCGCATAAGTATTGACGGTCAGCGACCCGAAGTGCAGAAAGGGCAGCACGACAGAAGTTCACCGGCCCATGGATGGACGGACAACGCCTCAGCGCTGAATCAGCGGCAGAAAGAGCGAGTAGTACAAAGGCGGCGGAGCCACCCAGCTTCCCACCCAGAGGAGATTGGTCGCCGAAGCGCTGACCGCCGCATCGTCGCTCTTGACCGCCGTGAGGGTTACGTTGTAGGCCCCGGAAGCCGTACCCGCCGGGACCGTGCCCACCAGCCAGACGGTCTCGTTTCCCTTCGTCAAGTAGGTCGCCAGGATGGGAGCGGACTTGTTCGGCGCGCTGTAGGTTCCCTGGCATAAGCTCCAGGTCATACTGATTGCGGAATGGATATTGAAATTGACCCCGATAAAGGATGCGTAATTGGTCGACATATGAATCGCGATCTGCACTTCCTTGGGCGGCAGGATGTCCCACTCCATGCCCGGGCTCATAGCAATGGTACCGGCTTGATTATCCACCACCAGGCTATGGGTCTGCGGGCCCAGGCAGGTGATGCCCGTGGAGGCCGCAGCGGCGAAGGGCAGCAGTGCGGAAAGCGACGACTGGGCGAAGGGAGGAGGATTCAAACCCTCCTGGCATAGATAAATGGGCACCTCCTTGCCCTTGCCATCCAGGTCCGCCGGCAGACGGAACTGGTAGGACCAATCGGTGTAATTCATGCTGGCGGGACAGGATGCTTTCGGCTCGGTGGATATGCCGAAAGTCACCCACTGCTCCCCGGAGGCGGAAGGAAGCTTGTTCTCCGCATAGGTCATTCTTTCCGGCCGCATCTCCATGGGAATCGGACCGACTATATTTTGCTGAAAAGTCGGCTGATAGCCGTGCAGCCCCAAGGCCCCCCCGTAGGTATTATTCGGGAAAAGAATCGGCACGGGGAAAGAATTGTTGCCTCCGCCCACCGGGGTCACCGGCACGCGCATGGCAACGAACACCGCCTTGGATTGCAGCCAGTCGGTGATTTGCTGGCAAAGGGTTGTGGTCATGGTGTTGACACCGGTGTAGTCGATCCAACGCTCCAGGTTGAGCGTATTTACCGTGGCGGCGGCCTTTTTTTCCGTCGGATCGGATCGGGGCGCAACAACAGCCGAAACGGAACCAGCCGCCGCGGCAGAAGGGTTCTGCAGCGTAGTCACCAGGCTGGTGAAGCTACTCCCCAGAGTGGAATTCAGGTACTGTACCGTTTCCGTCACCTTCATGGACGTCATGCCCGGGGTCAGCAAGGGCATTTTAAACTGCAGCGGAACGGATCCGGTGGGATTGAGGAAAACAAACGGAGGGCCTCCCGCCTGGGGCTGCAGAGCCGGATTGGTAAATGCAAAGCTGCTGGCATCCGGGGGCGGGAAAAAGATCAGCTGGTTCGGCGCGCCTCCCGTCCACCCCAGAATCCGGCTCACCACCGCTCCGGGCGCCGTGGCGGCTGCCTCCGGCCCGGAACGGGCAGCCGACGGCTGGCTGATCGTGGCCTGCCCCCCGGGAGGAGTCACCGGGGTTTCCGTATTGCAGGTGATATTGGACCCGCCGCTCGGATTGCCGCACCCGTTGGTCTGGGGCTTCTCCCCGCAGGCAGTCACCGAAAGGTAGGAAAAGATTCCGAACACCAGGATCGCCAGGCTGCTCCAGACCTGCGCCATGGCGTCCCGAAAGCGATTTTGTAGGATTCTCTGCCGCATTGCCATACTGATTTCCCTCCTTGCCCGTCATCCCGCACAATGGTTCGCCGGTAAGCCAATTATAACCCGGTTGGAGCACCTTCTTGCAAATTGCTTTCCGTGGTGAGAAAATCAGGTCTTCACTCGTCTAATCCTTGAGGTCCGATTCTATGAAATGGAACCGAAGAAACCTGATTGCCTGTTCGGGAAAAGTCGGAGCGACTGCGCTGGCATCCTTCCCCTCCCTGAAGACTGCCCTGGCCATTGCCGGAGCCAACCCGAGCGCGGAATTCCGCGTGGTGGCCGGCGCGGACCGCGTGGTCATGACCAATGGCATGACATACCTTAACGCCTGGGCCGGTTACGGCGAGCCGCCGCGCAGCGATCGACGTCCGGCCAGGAACGCGGCACCATCCCCTGCTCCGCCGGCACCCGCCGGGAATGTCCTCTTTGCCTGGAGCAAAGTGTCCGGCCCGGGCGAGGTTGTTTTTTCCAGGCCCGCCTCGGCGGCAACCACGGCCACATTTTCCACTCCGGGCGTTTATATTCTTCAGGTCTCCGCTGCCGGCGGAGAGGCCAAAGGAACCTCCCGCCTGGAAGTCAAGGTCGAGCCTCCTCCTCCGGAAAGTTCCCTCTTGCCGGTCGACACCCGCCCCTACCGGGTGACGGGCACCTTCTGGGGCCCGCGCGTCAAAGCGCTGATCACCTCCTGGATTCCGCACTGCATTGCCCAGATCAACCGCACGGATATTCCGGCGCGGCAGGGCGACGGAGGCATCGACAATTTTGTGGAGGCGGCCAAGGCGCTGCGCGGGGAAGCCCATGCACCCCACAAGGGATACGTCTTCTCGAATGCCTGGGTTCACCAGACCGTGGAGTCCATCTGTCTGGCGCTGATGGTCGACCCCCAGGGAGACGCAGAAATCGCTGCCGCCCAGGAGCAGATGCGCAGCACGCTCGAGGACTGGATTCCGAAGATCCTGGCTGCGCAGGAGCCGGACGGGTACCTGCACACCGCCTTTACCCTTCGCGCCAAGTCTCCCGCCAGCGGCTTCCCGGCAGGAAACCGCGAGCCCTGGACCCGCCGCTGGTCGGCCGCGGGGCGCGCCAACCATGAGGGTTACGTGGCCGGTTACTTCCTCGAATCGGCCATCAACCATTACCAGCTGACTCGGGGGAAAGACCTTCGGCTGTACCGTGCCGCCAGAAAGCTGGCCGACTGCTGGGCGGATCACATCGGTCCGGCCCCCAAGCAGGAATGGTTCGACGGGCACCAGGAGATGGAGCAGGCCCTGGTCCGCTTCGGCCGGTTTGTCAATGAAGTCGAAAAGAAACCGGGTGAAAAAGCCGGCCCGGGTGACCGCTACATCTCCCTGGCGAAGTTTCTGCTGGACTGCCGGAACGGAGGCACGGAATACGACCAGAGCCATTTGCCGGTCCAGCAGCAATACGAGGCAGTCGGGCATGCCGTCCGGGCCGTCTACACCTACTCGGCGATGGCGGATGTCGCCGTGGAGACGCACGATGTCGATTACCAGAGCGCGGTGAAATCTCTTTGGGACAACCTCGTGCACCGCAAGTACTATCTGACCGGAGGCGTAGGCAGTGGCGAAACTTCGGAGGGCTTCGGCCCGAATTACTCCCTGCGCAACAGCGGTTACTGCGAGGCCTGCTCCAGCTGCGGCGAGATTTTCTTCCAGTGGAAGCTCCACCTGGCCTATCACCAGGCGCATTTTGCCGATCTCTACGAGCAGACGCTTTACAACGCCCTGTACGGCTCCCTGGACCTGGCAGGCAGGAATTTCTATTATGTCAATCCCCTGGATGAAAACCAGCCGCGGACGCCATGGCATGTCTGCCCCTGCTGCGTGGGCAACATCCCCCGGACGCTGCTGATGCTTCCCACCTGGACCTATTCAAAATCTCCACAGGGGTTTTATGTCAACCTGTATGCCGGAAGCCGCGCGGACCTCGGCCCGGTGGCCGGGACCGATGTCGAAGTGGTCCAGGAAACCAACTATCCCTGGGAAGGCAAGGTTCGGATTCTGATTTATCCGAAGGATTCCAGGAAGTTTTCCGTCTATGTCCGCTCCCCGCAAAGAGATGTCAGCCAGCTTTACCGTGCTTCGCCGAAAGCGGACGGCCTCCTTCGGCTCGCCGTCAACGGGAAAATATGGAAAGCGGCACCCGTCGATGGCTACGTCCGCATAGACCGTTTATGGAAGAGCGGAGACCGGATCGAACTGGAACTCCCCCTCCCCATTCAGCGGATTTATGCCAGCGACAAAATCGTATCGGGTGAGAATCTGCCTTCTCCTACCCGGGACAAAGTGGCTCTTCGCGTCGGCCCGCTGGTTTACAATTTCGAAAAGGTAGACCAGGATATACAGTCCTCTCTTGCGCCCGGCGCCAGACTCGACCTGGAATGGCGCGGCGACCTGCTGCAAGGGGTGAATGTCATCAAGGGCCGTCTGGAGGGCGGGGCGCCCATGCTGGCGATCCCTTATTATGCCCGCAGCAACCGCAATCCGCCGGTGGCTCCGGATCGGAATACGGGCAGCGACCGGACTCCGACGACGACGACGGCTGTGGTCTGGTTAAGGGAAAAGTAGATTGTTGCGCATAGGTTTCGTTTGTGACCCATCTTCGATTCTGGCAGGGTTTCGGTTTCGTAACGCCTTCTTTGTTTTCGATCGCCATTGCGAAATAAGATCGGGAACCTGTAACGACACGACTGCATATGACGAATGGCTTCTTTCTTCCTTCCGGATCTTCCCGTCTTCCTGCGAAAAGAAAAGGCTTACAGGAAGAGAGGAAGAGCGGGAAGAAAGGCGAAAAGGCTGGTCGAAAGAAGACGGTTACTTTTTACCGGACCATCCTGCCTGATGGTTTCGCAAAAGTCATCTTTCCCCCCGGAAAAAGCCGAGGGCCAAAGGCCCGGCACATAATAGCCTGGAGTGGAGCGTAACGCAGCCCCAGGCTATTATGTCAGCAGACCTTCAGACTGCCTTGCAAAATACAAATCCTTAACGGCACAAAAGCATCTTCCTCCTGCCTGGCGGGTGATCCATATCACCTTTCCTTCATCCAATACGATCATAATTGCACCGAAATAGCCGATAAAATATAGGTATTTCCCCAATAGGGTATCGACACAGGATGGCAATCCGGGATACAATAAGAGGGTTGCACCCAGTCGATCGGGGCGCGGGAAAGTTGGGTGGCGATGACACGCAAAGTGCTACTTGCCGGAATACTTCTTCTTATGGTCCTGATCGCCGGTCCATGGACTCTTCAATATTACCAGGGTCAATGGGCAGAACCGGCGATCCGGGTCGGCATTCTTCACTCCCTTTCGGGAACCATGGCCTTCAGCGAGCGCAGCGTGGTGGATGCCACCATTCTGGCTGTCGAGGAGCTCAATGAAGGGGGGGGCCTGCTTGGCCGGAAAGTAGAGCCGGTCATCGCCGACGGGAAGTCAGACTGGCCGACTTTTTCAAGGGAAGCTGCCCGGCTGATCGATACGGAAAAGGTCAGCGTGCTTTTCGGATGCTGGACTTCGGCCAGCCGCAAAACGATCCTGCCCATCCTCGAAAGTAGAAACCACCTCCTCTTTTACCCGGTTCAGTACGAAGGGCTGGAGCAATCCCCCAACATCGTCTATACCGGCGCCTCCCCCAACCAGCAGATCATTCCGGCCGTCAAGTGGGCCTTTGACCATCTCGGCCGGCGCTTTTTCCTGGTCGGCTCCGATTATGTCTTCCCCCGGACAGCCAATGCCATAATCCGGGCGCAGGCCAGCGCCCTTCAGGCGGAGATCGTCGGCGAAGAATACGCCATCCTGGGAAGCACCAACATGACGGACATCGTTGGAAGGATTGCCGCGGTGCGTCCCTCCGTCATTCTCAACACGCTCAACGGCGACAGCAACCTAGCTTTTTTCCGGGCTCTTCGGGCTGCAGGAATCCGCCCGGAACAGATTCCCACCATTTCTTTCAGTATCGGGGAAAATGAGATACAGAGCATGGATCCGCCTTCCCTGGCCGGTGACTACACCGCCTGGAACTACTTTCAAAGCATTCCCGGCGAAGAAAATACCCGCTTCGTCGCCCGCTTCCGGAAAAGATTTGGCGACCAGCGCGTGCTCAGCGATCCGATGGAATCAGCCTATACCGGAGTGCACATCTGGGCCCGGGCAGCAGAAGAGGCCAAGTCGGATCAACCCTCCCGGGTGCGTATTTTTTTACCCAAACAGCACCTGATCGCCCCCCAGGGGAACGTATTCATGGACCGCCGGAATCAGCACGCCTGGAAAACCGCCCGGATCGGGAAAATCCTTCCAAGCGGGCAGATGGAAATCGTCTGGACATCGGAACGGCCCATACGGCCGGTTCCTTTTCCTTATCTGCGCCCCCCGGCGCAATGGGCGCAGTTTCTTTCGGCGCTTTATCGAAGCTGGGGAAATCAATGGGCCAATCCCGGCAAGGCGGCCGCTCATGATTAGGCTGCCGGCTGTTTTGCTGCGTCCCCGGCTCTCGGTGCAATTCGCAGCCTGGATGTTTGTCGCCTCCCTGGTCCCATTGGGAGCCATTTTTGTCACCTACCGGATTGCCCGGGAGGAAATTCATCAGCGGGCACTGGTGCAGATGACGGCCATTTCGGACAATCACGCCAACGCCATCGAAAACTATGCCGAAGGGCGGATCCGCGATGTTACCGGTACGGGCCTGAATTCCCTGATTGCCGGGATCATGGCGGAGCACAGCGGCAATCCGCTGCCGGCCGGAAAGAGGGATTCCGTTCACAGCGAGCTGGACCGGAGGATCGGGCCGTTCCTGGCGGACCAGGTGCAGATGAAAGGATACGGGGATTGCCTGCTGATCGATCTGCAAGGAGAGGTGCATTTCGTTCTGAAGCAAAAGTCGCTCCTGGGAACCAACCTTCCGGACGGACCATTGCGGAATTCTCCCCTGGCCCGGATTTTCAGCGAAGCCCTGACATTGCTGGAAATCGGCATCTCCGACTTCGAGGTTTTTTCTCCGGCCGGCCGGCCGGCGGCCTTCGTGGCGGCCCCGCTGCTTCATGAAGGTGTGGCTACCGGCGTTCTGGCCCTGGAATTCGACAATCAGGACATTTATGCAACGGTGAACGATCTGACCGGACTGGGGGAGACGGGTGAAATAATCATCGCCTCCCGGGTCGGGGACCGGGCCTTATTTCTGGCCCCCACCCGCCATGATCCGCAGGCCGCCTTTCAAAGGAGCGTTCTGCTGGAGGAGGACCATTCCGGAGTCAGGCTGGCGGTTCTGGGAAATCGGGGTGTGGGACTGTTCGATGATTACCGGGGCAGGAAGGTTTACGCCGCCTGGCAGTACCTCCCTTCCTTCCGATGGGGCATGGTGACCAAAATCGATGCGGACGAGGTTCTGGCGCCCCTGGCCAACATGCGGCGGCTGGGCCTTTATTCCGCCCTGATCTGCCTGGCCCTGGTTACCGTAATCGCCCTGATTCTGGCCCAATCCATCCTTCTGCCTCTCGAAGAGCTGGTCAAAGGAACCGACCGGATCCGAACCCAGGACTTTTCGGCCCGGCTGCCGGAAGAAGGTCCTCCGGAAATTGTCACCCTCAGCAAGGCTCTGAATCGCGCCGCAGACGAACTGCAGCGCTCCTATACGCTTTTAAGAAAGGAAATAGCCGAGCACCAGCAGTCGGAAAAGAACCTGCGCGAGCAAAAGGAGCAGCACACCCTGATTCTGCAGACCGCGATGGACGGCTTTCTGCGGCTCGACTGCCAGGGCCGGCTTCTGGAAGCCAATCGCGCCTATTGTCTCATGAGCGGCTACTCCATGGAGGAGCTGCGGACCCTGCAACTGTCGGACATGGAGGACACCGAGTCCCCGTTGGAAACGCAGCGTCACGCCCAAAGAATCATCGATCTGGAAGAGGACTTTTTTGAAACGCGGCATCGTCGTAAAGACGGAAGCATTTACGATGTGGAAGTCAGCGTTCAGTTCAAGGCCTCGGAAGGCGGGTGGTTTGCGGCGTTTATCCGCGACATCAGCAAGCGAAAGCGTGCGGAGGAATCCAGGGAAAAGCTGGAGGCCGTCAACCGTCAACTTCAGAAATCGGACAGCCTGAACCGCATGGCCGGGGCGATTGCCCACCACTTCAACAACAAACTACAGGCGGTGAGCCTGAGCCTGGAGATGGCCATCGAGGAACTGGCGGCACCGCGGGGGACACCGCAGGAGTTTCTGCAGGAGGCCACGCGGGCCGCGCACGAGGCCTCCGAGGTGAGTTCCCTGATGCTGACCTACCTGGGGCAGTCGCATCCGGAGTGCCGGCGGATCAGCCTTTCCGAGGTCTGCCAAAAGAGCCTGCCCATCCTCCTGGCGGCACTTCCCAAGAATGTGGTGCTGAAAACCGATTTCCCCGCGGAAGGCCCTTTCATTCTCTCCAACGCCAACCAGATACAGCAGGTTTTGACCAACCTGGTGACCAATGCCTGGGAAGCAGTAGCCGGACGACAGGGCTTCCTCTCCATCCGCGTCGCCACGGTCCCGTCTTCGGCGATTCATCCCAGCCGTCTCTTTCCGCCGGAATCTGCCGTCAGCGCGCCTTTTTATGCCTGCCTCGAGGTAAAGGACAGCGGATGCGGGATGGAAGAAGCGGAGATGGACCGCATTTTCGATCCGTTCTACTCCAGCAAGTTTCCCGGTCGAGGCATGGGATTAGCCGTCGTCATCGGTATCGTGCGCAGCCACGAGGGGATGGTCGCCGTGGAAAGCCGGCCGGAGCTTGGCAGCGCCTTCCGGGTTTATTTTCCTTTGGCGGAAGCGCCCCCGGCACAGAAAGACCAGGACAAAGCCGACATTGTACCCCTGACGGACGCCGGGGCCATGCTCCTGGTGGAGGACGATGACATGGTCAAGGAGTCTACGGAAACCATGCTCAGGCATCTGGGATTTACGATATTTTCCGCCAGGAACGGGGAAGAAGCGGTGGAGGTGTTTCGCCTCCATTCCCAAAGCATCCGCTGGGTACTCTGCGACCTGGAAATGCCGATAATGGATGGCTGGGACACAATGGCAGCGCTGAGGCAGATGGCGCCCGGCATCCCGTTCATCCTGTCCAGCGGTTATCCTCCGGACGGCAACGACGGCGAGGGGCGCGTCGAACAGCCGCAAGCCTTCCTGCGCAAGCCCTTCGGCTGCGATCAGCTGCTGGCGGCCTTCCGGTCCATCGGGCCTTTTTAAAGCTTCCAGGGGGTGCGCATCGGCTGGTCCAGCATCCGGTTGGCTTCCTCATCGTTCGGAAACTTTTCCTGCAGAGGGTCCCAGCGTACTTTGCGCCTGAGCCGCATGGCGATGTTGGCTGCATGACAGAGGCTGGCGGTGCGATGCCCGATTTCCACGGAGGCAACCGGGCTCTGCCGCGAGCGGATGCAATCGATGAAATTGCGCACATGGTCGGGAATATGATACCGGCTGGCATCCTCCTTGCGGTCCGGATTGCTCACCGGCAGATGGATTTCATTCGGTCCGATCACCGATTTCTGCAGTGACTCCGGCGAAGTCTTCACCCCTCCGTAGCCGTACTCGACCCAGCCTTCCGTTCCTTCAAACCGGGTTCCGAACCCGGTCCTGGTGGTGGCACAGATCAGCTCTTCCCCGCCGGCATAAAGCGCCCGGAAGCTCACCCGGGTGGCCGTATTGAAAAAATACCCTTTCGGCGGCCATTCCGATCCCTGGTCTTCGAATTCGACCGGTCCGCCGCCATCCATGCCCAGCGCCCACTGGGCCAGATCATTGGAATGCGCTCCGAAGTTGGTGGTCTGCCCCCCGGAGTAGTCCAGGTTAAACCGGAACCGGTAGAGACAGCGGTCCTTGTGGTAGGGAACGCTGGGGGCCGGTCCCAGCCACATGCCGTAGTCGAACCCGTCCGGGACCGGCATCGGCTGCCAGTTCGGACCCGGATCGACGGCATTCTGCTCCGCCACCTGGGTCAGAATCCTTCTCACTTTGCCGATCCGGCCGTTGCGAACCAGCTCGCAGGCAAACCGGCCCAGGGGGCTGGAGCGGTAATGGCTGCCGGTCTGCAGGACGCGCTGGTGCTTCCGAACGGCCTGCACCATGGCCTGCCCCTGGCGGATGGTCAGGGACAGAGGCTTTTCGCAGTATATGTCCTTGCCGGATTGCGCCGCCATGACCGTCATAATCGCGTGCCAGTGATCGGGCACCACGATCGCCACCGCATCAATATCCTTGCGGGAGAGCAGCTCGCGAAAGTCGCGGTAGGCATCACAGCCCTGGAAGGCTCCGGACTGCTTTTTCCCGGCATAATACGTATTTACTTTCTCCTGCGCCGGCTTGCGACCCAGATATTGTTCCGGGGTCTTGTAGCCGTAGCTGGCGGTGTTCACATCGCAGACCGCCACGACCTGCACGTCTTCCTGCTGCAGAAAGGCGGGCAGATCAATGGTGCTTTGATTGCCGTTGCCGATAAACCCTACGGTGATGCGGTTTCCGGGAGCGTTGGCCCCCCGGACCGAGGAAGGAACGATTTGGGGGGCGCCCAGGGCCGTCCCCAGGGCGGACGCCTTTTGCAGGAAATTTCGTCGTGAGGTTGCATTCATCGGTAACTCCTTGTCCATTAAGGGTTAGGGACCCAATGCCTTCCGTGTTCACTCCCAGCGATTGTACCGGGCGGGCTGCCGGGAGTCAATAGGAGTCGAAAGGAGAGGAAGAATTTACCGGCAGCCGGCATTCCCGGCGGATGGCAAGGCAAAAAAGCTGATGCTGGCCGGCTCCACCCGGACGCGTCCCGCACTTGTCCGGCTCCCCTCAATCGAGGGTAGTTCATCCTTTTCCTGCAGCTTCAGTTCCCTGCCGTTCAGATCCGCACGAGTGCCCAGCAGGTCCGGGGCCGTCAGCGTATACCGCTCCGACGATCCGGGCAGATCCAGCTCCTGTGCCGCATCGCGGCTGGTGTTGATCGCCAGCAGAGCGACGCCCCCCGGATGGTCCCGCAGGCAATGAGCATAGAGGTGCAAGCCTCCTGCCGGGACCGCTCCCGGGTCCAGCACTCTCCGATCCATCAATCGCCGCCAGAGCAACGCCGCCCAGTAGTTGGGTCGGGGAGTCATGCTCTCCTCGTCGATCAGGCCGTAGTCGCTGGCCGCCAGGGTGTTGTGGGCCACCACCTGTACGCCGCGCCGGGCCAGTCGGCCCAGTTGATCCAGGTAGCGGAAGCTGTCCAGGAAGCTGGAGGCCCAAAGGTTGCCGCCGCAGGCGGTTTCGGCGGTTTCCGTGATCCACATCGGCTTGCCCGGCTCGTACTGGTCGCGCAGCGCCCGGTAGAAAGCCTCCTCGCGCTCGGTGCGCGACAGCCATTCTTCCGACAGGGCGGTCTCCGGACTGGATTGGGGAGCGGCCGCCAGGATGGCGCAGCGCTTCGAAACCGCTCCGTAAAAATGGTAGGAAAAGGCATCCAGGCCTCGGCCGGATGCGGCCATCAGATCCGACGTCCGGATGGAATTCCAGGACGAGGCCATCCCCCCTTCGCCCACCGAGCCCGGACCCAGAATCATCATGGCGGGCAGGTTTTTTCGGGCAAAGGCCAGGAATACGGCAAAGTCTTTTCCGTACGCAGCGGCATCATACCCTTTGGGGGCCCCACCCATGGCCGCAAAGTTCGGCTCGTTAAACATCTCCGCCGCCGCAATTTCCCCGCCGATGGACCTCGTGAAATCGACCAGCTTCCGGGCTTCTGCCGGCGTCCAAACCCCGCTGGCATCCCGGACCCCGGGGCTGATGGCAAAGGAGGTGACAATCCGGGCGTCGGCCAAACGCGAGAAGTCGACCACACCGCGCCATTGACTGCGGGTCAGCACTCCTCCGAAACCTGCGGGAGGAGCGGCGGGTGGCGGATCGTCGCTATCGTGGAAGTAGGTGGAGTTGGCCCATATTCCGCTGACCCGCACATAAGCCGGCCCCAGCGATCCCGCCAGCTTGCGCAGCCGTGCGTTTCGCAGATCGATCGGCGGGCGCTGCAGGAACAACCGGGGATCGAGCCCCGGGGCCCCTCCGCCCGTCGGGCGGGCGGTCGGGACGGCCGCCGCTTCCGCTTTGCCATACGGGGCCCAGAAACGCCCGCCGGTCACTTCCACCATCTCGATATTGTAGGACTGGTACCTCGGGTCCACCGTCCCCATGACCTTCATCGTTTCCGGCGACACTTTCACCGGATCGGCACCGCGGGCGGCCGCCGCCGCCAGCAGGCCGAGCAGCAGGGCGGTCAGGCTGCTCTTGGTAAGTTCGCACATCCGTATTCTTTTTCTCATCTTTCCTCCTGGATAAATCACCCCGTTCCCCTTCCTTCCGCTTCCGCAGGAAATCCAGCCGATTTGCCTAGCCATATTCCATATTGATATGATATGCACGTAAGCCGCCGTGGGCGGCAGAAGAAAGGAAACCGTCTTTGTTGAATCATGAATTGTTGATGATCGCCGGAACCGCTGCGGGTCTGGGACTGTTCCATACAGCCATCGGGCCGGACCACTACCTTCCCTTTATCGTCATCGCCCGGGCGCGCCGCTGGTCGAAAACCAAAACGGTCGTGATCACCCTGCTGAGCGGGCTGGGGCATATCCTCAGCTCGGTGGCCATCGGCCTGGTGGGTATCGCTCTCGGAATCGCGGTAACCCGCCTGGAGTGGGTGGAGTCGGTCCGCGGCGATCTTGCCGCCTGGCTGCTGATCGCCTTCGGACTGGCCTACACCGCCTGGGGCCTGCGCCGCGCTTTCCGGCAGAATTCCCACAGCCACCCTCACCCCCATTTATCCTTTCACCAGCACCCGGACCTGGCCCGGTCAAGGGAATCCCACAGCCACGAGCATGTTCACGAAAACGAGCACGCCCACCCTCACGTCGAGGAGGGCCAAGGATTTCAGCTGACCCCCTGGGTGCTCTTCACCATTTTTGTATTCGGCCCTTGCGAACCGCTGATTCCCCTGGTCATGTACCCTGCCGCCAAGCACCATATAGCCGGCGCCATGCTGGTGGCGGCCGTTTTTGGCCTGGTGACGCTGGCCACGATGATGGCCGCAGTCCTGCTGGGCCTTTACGGCCTGAGCCTGGTTTCTTTTACCCGGATCGAAAGATATTCGCACGCGCTGGCCGGTGCCGCCATCCTGCTCTGCGGTCTTTCCATCGTTTTTCTTGGCCTCTAGGCCGACCCCTCAGTCAAAGAAGCCGCGATCCTCTTCCGACAGCCGCTTCCGGGCCTCGGCCACCCGGAAGCTCACACCGATCCCCGGACGGTCCCAGACATCGATGAATCCCTGCCGGACGATGGGGTTGGGCAGACCTTCCACGATGTCGTACCACCACTCCGGATTTCCCACCGGATATTCGAAGGCGATGTAGTTTTGCGGCATGGCCGCAGCCACCTGTACGTGAGCCGCCAGGCCGATGAGGCCGTCGAAAATGCCGTGGGGCGCCATCAGGATTCCGTGCAGGTCGGCATACTCGGCGATCCACTTCAGTTCGGCAATTCCGCCGACATCTTCCGGGTCGGGCCCGACCACATTGACCGCCTGCCGTTCGATCAGCTCCTTGAAATTCTGCCGCAGATAGATCTGCTCCCCGGTGTGGATCGGCACCGAGGTGCTCTGGGTCACTTCGCGGTATACGTCGGCGTTGACGTAGGGAACGTAATCCCCGGTAATCAGGTCCTCCAGCCAGGTCAGGTGCAGCGGTTCGACTGCCTTGGCAAAGGCGATGGCGTCTTTGACCGCCCACCCGGGGCCGCAGTCCAGAGCCAGGCCGATCGAGTCCCCCAGAACGTTTTTCATGGCCTCCACGCAGGCGATCACATATTTCAGACCGCGCTCGGTCATCAGGCCGCGGTTGGGATGGGACGCCCCGCTCCGCGGCTCGTCGTACCAGGAGTTGGGTACCTGGTTCATCATCGGCATGTTGTGGAACCCGACCGCCTGCTTGATCAGGGTAAAGCCTTCCTTGGCCTCCTTCATTTTGGCCATGTTTTCGGCGTAATCTTTGGGGGTGTACCCCGTCATGGGAAAGCGCACTCCCCCGTTGTAAACCCGCACGCGATCCCGGATCTTACCTCCCAGCAGCTTGTAAACCGGCAAGCCGGCCACCTGTCCGGCAATATCCCAGAGCGCGATTTCAATGGCGCTCACCGCAGACCCCCAAGGCTTGAAAGCGCCCAGCCGGCGGATCTTGAGCATGACCCGCTCCACGTCGGTGGGATTTTCCCCGAGAAGGTAGTCCTTGTAAAACAGCACCATGGGCTTAAGATACGGCTTGGACGATTCCGCCTGCCCGTACCCGCTGATGCCCTGGTCGGTCACGATGCGGACCGTCGGGTTTTTTCCGATCACCGCACAGCGCAAGTCGGTTATCTTGATGTTCAGACGCCCGGCCGCAGATTTCTGCGGGGCGAATCCGGTATCCCGCGTCTGCCCGGAAAGAAGAGGGATGGTGGCCAGACCGGACAAGGCGCCAAGAAAGGATCGTCGCGCGCGATTCAGCATAGGAAGCTCCCTTCGGCAAATAGAGAATATAATCTGTATTGTCTGAAAATGAATCGGAATTGAGCTGGGATTATACTTTCGCTTTTCATGCCCGGTCAACCGTTTTTGTGGCCCGGCAGCCCGTTTCCCCCGTCCGGTTTCTCCCTCGGTTTCTGCACATTTGCCCTTGATTAATCCGGATTTCCGCTATATTCTCGTTCCGGGAACGCTAATGCTGTATCCCCTGGCCTTTCGCGAAGGTGAATTTATTTTAAACGTATTTTTGTGAGGTACATCTATGGATGAAATGAAAAAGGAAAAGACAGCCGTGGATATCTCCCGACGCAATTTCGTTGGCGGGGTAGCTGCCGCCACCGGAATCATGGTTGTCCCCCGGCACGTGCTGGGAGGCACGGGCTATACCGCCCCCAGCGACAAGCTGAACATCGCTACCGTCGGCCTGGGAATGGGCGCCAGCAACACCCGGGCCTGCGAAGCGGAAAACATCGTCGCTCTCTGCGATGTCGACGAAAAGAAAGCCGCCCCGGTATTCGCCAAGTACCCGAACGCCAAGCCCTACAAGGATTATCGGGTCATGCTGGAAAAGCAGAAGGATATTGATGCGGTGATCATCGCCACCCCGGACCACATGCACGGCGTGGTGACCATGGCCGCCATGGCCCTGGGCAAGCATGTCTATACCCAGAAGCCGCTCACCCGGACCATCTGGGAGGCCCGGATGCTTACCGAAGCCGCCAAGAAGTACCCCAAAGTGGTTACCCAGATGGGCAACCAGGGCCACTCGGGAGAAGGGGTGCGACTCATGGAGGAGTGGATTGCCGCCGGCGCCATCGGCAAGGTGAGAGAAGTGCACTCCTGGACCAACCGGCCGATCTGGCCGCAGGGGATGCCGCGGCCTACCGATACGCCTCCGGTACCCGCCGGCCTGGACTGGGACCTCTGGATCGGGTGCGCGCCCATGCGCCCCTACAGCCCGGCCTACCATCCATTCAGCTGGCGCTCCTGGTGGGATTTCGGCGGCGGCGCTCTGGCCGACATGGCCTGTCATGTGATGGATGCCTGCTACACCACGCTGCACCTGGGCTATCCCACCAGTGTGGAAGCCACCATTGCCTACCAGTTTTCCCCGCCGCCTCCGGGAGGCCGCGGTTACGGACAGCGCGGCCAGTACCACGACAGCTTCCCGATGGCCAGCACGGTTCACTACACCTTCCCGGCCAGAAGCAGCAAGTACCCGGCCATGACCTATCACTGGTACGACGGCGGTATTCTGCCCATGCGCCCCGAGGATCTCGAGCTCACCCGCAAGCTGCCGGAGAGCGGGACGATCTTTATAGGGGAAAAAGGCAAGATCATGTGCGAGACCTATTCCGAGAGCCCGCGCATTATCCCCGAAACCAAGATGAAGGCCTGGATGGCCAAAAAGCCCAAGAAATGGCTGACCCGCGTTCCGGGAGGCAAGCATGAGCAGAACTGGATCGATGCATGCAAAGGGAAGACCAAGGCGGTTTCCAGCTTTGATTATGCCGGTCCTTTCAGCGAGACCGTGCTGCTCGGCAACCTGGCCGTCTGGTTCCCCGGCCAGAAGCTCATGTGGGACGGACCGAATATGAAAGTCACCAACTTCGAGGAAGCCAACGAACTGGTCAAGCCCAAGTTCCGCCAGGGCTGGAACATGTAACATGTAATCGGACTCCGCATCTTCCGCCTCGCTTCCCGGCCTTCCCCGTCTTCCTGTGATCCTTTTTTCTTTTCACAGGAAGACGGGAAGATCGGGAAGAATCCCTAAAGCCGGAACTTCCGGTAAAAAGTCTCCATTCCCCGGGGCAAGTCCCTGGTCCTCGCTTTTCCTCCCGGACTTCTTTCCTTCCTGGGATCCTTATCTTTTCACCGGGGCCAGCGGATGACGCTGCCGCTCAGGGCACTTCGCCGATCTGCGCCAGTCCGGATTGCCAGAAGCCCTTCAGGAAATCGGCGCGCCCGGATTTGATCGCCGTATCCCCCGTCGCCCGGGACATATCCAGATCGGCAATCAACACCTCCTCCTCCAGCATGGACGCCTCCCGCATCAGGTTTCCCCCGGGATCGACAATCCGGCTCTGGCCATGGCTCCCTTCCATCTGCGGCTGCAGCCGCTGGGGCGCATTGGCATGCACGATGTAGACGTTGTTTTCCACCGCACGCGCCTGCACCTGAGCACGGTAGGGATCCATCTTGGACTCCGCCCGGATCCCCGACTCCCAGCTGATGTAAAAAACCAGCCGGGCGCCCTTCATCACCGGAAGCCGAACCAGCTCCGGATAGCGGGAGTCGTGGCAGATGATCAGCGAACAGACGATATCGTCGACCCGGAAGACCGCCAGGCGGTTTCCGGCCCTGGCCCATGGCATATCTCCGCCCACCAGCTGGATCTTGGCCTGCCGGTAGATCCGCTCCCCCTTCGGGCTGATCACCAGGGCGGTATTATGGCGCTGCCCGTCGATAAACGCGGGCGTTCCTATAACAGCGTAAATCCGGTTGTCGCGACAGGAAGCGGCAATTTCCTCCTCAGCGGCCAGAAGTTCTTTTTCGGTGTAGCGCTCGATCTCATCTTTATAATAGCCGGTCAGGATGCACTCCGGGAATACCGCCACGCGCACCCGCTGCCTCGCGCATTGCGCCAGGTAGGCCTGAATCCGGCGTACATTCTCCGCCAGGGAATGACCGGAAATCATTTGCACCGCGGCCACGCGGATCCGGTCCGGGCGGCTTTCGCGCTGGTTTCTCTGCTCCCGGGCCAGCGGCCCGGCAAAAGCTTCCGGTCGCCGCAGCCGCATGCCGTCCCAGTTGCCCTGCATGATCCGCACGTCGGTGATCGCCACTCCTTCCGCCGCCTGGTTGACCAGGACCCCTCCCCGGTGGTCCGTAATCAGGCTTTGCTCCGGGTGGCAGAAGACCATACCGGCCCCGTTTTCCCGGGCCCGGGTGCGCATCATAATGTCATTCCATTCGCCGCGGCTTCCGTAGCTGGGCGCCACGATGAACCGCGCGCCGTCGACCGCCAGGGCACGGGCTACTTCCGGAACCTGGCGCTCATAGCAGATCATCATGCCCATCCGGCCGAATTCGGTGTCGAACGCCTTGATCTCCCATCCCGGGTGGTAAAAGCCGGGATCGAAATAGTCTTCCGCCAGGTGCGTTTTCCGGTGGTTGTGCAGTACCTGCCCGTCGGGCCCGACCCACATGGCGGAGCCGTAAATCAGGCCGCCCTCTCTTTCCGAGTAGCCGAATACCAGGTGGACCTTCAGCTCCCGGGCCAGGGCCCGGATTTTCGAAACATAAGGCCCCTCCCGGGTTTCGGAAATATCGAAAAAGCGCCGGTCGATCTGCGGACGATCCTTGCTGCGCAGCACTTCATTAATCAGGTATCCTTCCAGAATGCCTTCGGGAGCCACCAGAATTCGGGCTCCCTGGCCCGCGGCCTGCCGGCACATCGCTTCCAGCTTTTTCCAGTTGGACTCCTTGTCCCACTTGACCGGGACAAAGGAAATGCTCGCCAGGCGAACCGTCTTGAATTCAGCGGGCTCCTGACCCGGACAAACCACTCCGCTCGCCAGCAGCAGCAGGAGAATGCGCGCCCATGCCTTCATAATTTCACCCCTTCCTGGTTTCCTTCATCGCCTGGCCTGAATCATTTTCCGGTATAACGACTCCAGCCGCCCCGCGGCCGCTTCCCAGCTATACTTTTCCACCGCCACCCGCCGCCCGGCGGCCCCGAGGTGGCGGCGGAGCTCTTCATCCCGGAACAGAACACCGATCCCGGCGGCCATTTCCGCCGGTGTGTCGGCCAGCCACACATTTTCCCCGTGAACCGCCGGCAATCCGGCGCAGGCCAGCCGCGTGGCCAGAACCGGACGCTGCATGGCCCAGGCTTCCAGAATTTTTCCGCGAATGCCGACTCCCAGCCGCAAGGGGACGACATAAACCGATGCCCGCAGCAGATGGGGCCTCAGGTCCTCGACGTAGCCGGTCACCGTGATTTTCCCCGACCGGGCCAGGGCGCTGATCTCCCCGGGAGGGCTGGACCCGACAATCGACAGCCGGACCTCGGGAAATTCCTTTTCCACCAGGGGAAAAACTTCCCGGCAAAAGAAAAGCATGGCTTCGCAGTTGGGATGATGGTTGAAGGAACCCACAAAAACCAGGCGGTGCGGCTCTTCGGCCATTGGACAGCAGGCCGGGTCGAAATGCTCCAGATCCACTCCGGTGGGGATGACCTCCAGCCGCCGGCTGTCCATCAGCCCGGCAAAAAACCCGGCGTCCTTGGGCGTCATGCATATCACTGCGTCCGGCCGGCTCATCAGACGAATTTCCCGGTGCATGACCTGCATGTAGTTGTAAAACCAGAACACCTTCTGCAGCCAGTTGGGCCGTATGCGGGCCTGAAGACGGCAGGCCGCATAGTTCACCTCATGCTCCGTCAGAATTTGCGGGATCGGACAACCGTCGAGAATATAGGCGGCCATCTGCGCATATTCGTAATGAATCAGGTCGAAGCTCTCCTTTTCCAGCTCTTCCAGCAGAGCGCGCCGGAAAGGTGTGGAGTAAAAGGCGTCGAAAGGCTCGTAAATAAAAAGGCTCCGGATGTAGTCCGGGTCCCGGCGCAGGACCCGCACCGATGCGCAGAACTCCCGCAGGGGCTCCGCCCGTTCCAATTCCGCCGGGCTCTCGGCAAAGGTCAGCACCGAAACCTTGTGGCGGCGGGCCATCCGCCGGATCAGGTGGAACATGCGCCCCGCGCCGGCATGGTGCCCGAGGTGCGGAAGGTAGGCGGTAACCATCAGGATCCGGAGGGGCATCCCCTCTCCCGGAGATTTTTTGCTGGGATCGTAATAAAAGCGGTATCGCTCCTCCAGCTCGCGAAAAATCTCCCGTTCCCTGCGGGCCGGAGCCGGCTCCTGGCGGCGAAGAAGCAGGACCTGCGGCAGGAGGCGCAGGGCCTGGGCCAAAGCCGGCGCGCATTCGCTGCCGCGGCCCAGCAGAATCCGCATCCAGCAGGCGGGAAAAACCAGGCCGTGCCACAGCAGGTTTTTCCAGTCGTGAAGGTTCACCCAGGCGAAAAGGAGCTGGTTCCGCAGGATCAGCACTTCCAGGTCGCGGGCAGCGAAGCGCCGGGCACTGGAGGCCCGGTGCTCGTGGTGCACCCGGCTCCGGGGCGCAAAAAGAACTTTCCAGCCGCGTTTCCATGCCCGGAACGAAAGGTCGGTATCCTCCACGTAGCAGGGTGAGTAAAGCTCGCGGAGCCCGCCCAGGGCCAGGTACTTTTCGCGATGAAAGGCGCTGGAACCGCCCCCGGCGTAAAAAATAGGCACGTAGCCCCGCTGCTCATCCCACTCCTGCGGCGGCTGGTGAGCGAAGGAAAACCATCCGCGGCGCAGGAAAGCGGCCGTTTTCCCGGTCTCCTCTCTCGGCCGGGCGGGATCCAGGAAATCGACCTGGGAACTGACGGCGAACGTGTCTTCGTCGAACCCTTCCAGGAGGGGGCGCAGGAAGTCCGGCTCCACCCGCATGTCGTTGTTGAGCAGCACCACGAACGGATGGCCGGCCAGCTCCACGCCGTGGTTGTTGCCCTTCGAAAAGCCCATGTTTTCCGGCAGGGAAACCAGCTTCACCTCCGGGAAGTTGCCCCGGACAAAAGAGACGCTGTCGTCCGAGCTGCCGTTGTCGACCACGATGATTTCATGTTCGCCGTGGTCGCTGCGAACCGCCTCGACCACCGAAGGCAGGTTTTCTTCGAGCAGACGGCGCCCGTTCCAGTTCAGGATGATGATGCTGGCCCGCCGCTCGTGCCGTTCGGGAAGAGGCCTGCTCCCGGCAGACACCACGGGCCGCCGCCTCCCTTCCAGGAGGCGGCCGGCCAGAACCAGGATCCATGCCGGCACGAACAGCGCCAGCGAGGCGACACCCAGCAGGAACCGAATCACGCTCATAGCCTGGCTCTCTCCGTCGATTCCGGTTTCATTCCCGGGCAACTCCTTCCTCCACCCGGTGCCGCAGGGCAGCCGGCATCCGGAACATGCCGTAGACCAACCGGGAGCTCTGAATGGTGAAATGCAGCGCGTTGTCCACCCAATCGCACATTTCGTGCTTCAGCAGGGCCCCCTGGGCCACCGCCGGAGAAAGGGTATAGGCACCCGGGGCCAGGTGCGGCAGCTGCAGCAGGAAGTCCACGGTGCACACCTGCCCGGGCCGGCCGGGGGGCAGCGGGTAATCTTCATGCAACGTGTTGGTGGCCGAAATCTCCACACCCAGCCGGTCCCGCAGGGTAAAACCGACGATCGGACGGGGCAGCTCGGCCCGGTAACGAACGCTGATCCGCACCCGGGCGGCTTCTCCGGTGAAAAGTTCGCGGCGCGCGCGCCCGAGCGGGTCCATCAGCTCTACCCCCAGAACCTCCGCCCGGCCGTCGCCAAAGCGGTGATCCATGGCCGGAAGGCCGATGACGGGTGCCAGCTGGGGATCCGGCTCTTCCGGCTCCGCATCCGCGGATGGATCCAGGGAATTTTCTTCGCCCTGCTCCTGCTGGCGGGCGAAAATCAGGGCCCGGTATCGCTGAACCACGGCGTCCGGCCGGTCGTCCATGATCATCCGGCCATGGTCCAGAAGGATGCACCTCTGGCAGAACCGGGTGACCGCCGAAAGGTCATGGGTGACCAGCAGGATGGTGACTCCATCCTGCCGCAGACGGTGAATGCGGTGCAGGCAGCGCTGCTGAAAAAGGAGGTCTCCGACCGCCAGGGCCTCGTCCACCAGCAGGATTTCAGGGTCCACATGGATGGCCACGGAAAATGCCAGCCGCATGAACATCCCCGAGGAGTAGGTCTTGACCGGCTGCTCCAGGAAAGGGCCGATATCGGCGAAGCGGACGATATCGGCGAAGCGGCCGTCCATCTGGCTTTTGCTCAGCCCCATGATGGCCCCGTTCATGTACACGTTGTCGCGCCCGGAAAATTCCGGATTAAAGCCGGCGCCCAGTTCCAGCAGGGCGGATACCTTGCCGCGAACGAACAGATCGCCCCCGGTCTGGCCGAGCGTACCGGCGACAATCTGCAGGAGCGTGCTCTTCCCCGAGCCGTTCTGCCCGATGACTCCGACGGAGCTGGCTCGCGGCACTTCCAGGCTGATATCCCGCAGAGCCCAGAATTCATCGGTCCGGTGCTTGCGGCGGGTCACGATTTCCAGAAATTTATCGGATGGCCTCCGGTAAACCGGATAGCATTTCGACAGGTGCACAGCCGAAAGAACCGCGCTCATAGCACATCGGAGAATTCGCGCTTGCCGACGCGAAACACCGCTCCTCCTAAAATAAAGATCGCCAGGGACACCAGGAATCCCTGCAGCAGCGCGGCCGGGTCCGGACTTCGGCCCTGCAGCAGGCAGGCCCGATACCCGTCCACCACCACCGACATCGGGTTGAATTGGGCCAGAGGCCGCAGCCGCTCGGGAAGCATGTCCAGGGTGTAAAAAATCGGTGTAAACCAGAACCAGAGAGTCATAACCACCTGGAGAACCTGCGCGGTATCCCGCAGAAATACCTGCAGCGTGGCCACCAGCCACCCCAGGCCCAGGGAGAACAAAAACAGGATGATCCAAAGCAGCGGCAGCAGCAGAACCCTCCCGTACAGCCCCTGACTCCACGCCAGGGCCAGGAGCAGAATACCGAGCCCGATCCAGTGGGCCACCAGGTTGGCCAGAAACAGGGACAGCGGAACCATCTCCACCGGAAACTTGGTTTTCTTCACCAGGTTGGCGTAGTCGATCACCATGTTGACCGACCGGATCACGGTGTCCTGAAAGAGAAGCCAGGGAAGAATCCCGCAAAAAAGAAACAGGGCGAAGCTGTCCGTTCCGGTCTTCACCAGGGCCTTCTGCCGGAGGACCACCGAGAAAACAAAGGTGTAGGTAAAGAGCAGCATCAGCGGGTGGATGACTGCCCAGAAAAAGCCCATCAGGGATCCGATGTAGCGGCTTTTCAGATCGCGCACCACCAGGTTCCGAAGCAGATTCCTCTGCAGCAGCAGCTTGCGGAGGAAATTTTGGCAGATCGTCCAGGCATCCCGCATGTTGTTCCTTCTACCGGGAAGCCGTGTTCCCTGCCGGAGCCTTGCCGGGAATGTCCTTCCGCCGGCGGAGCGACTGAAAGATCCGCTCGTAGGAGGTGGTTACCGTCTCCCAGTTGTAACGGCTGGCCACCCGCAGCCGGGCCGATTCTCCTTTGGCTTCGCGCAGCCGCGGGTCTCCCTCCGTCTCCCGCATGATGCGGGCCAGGTCGGCGGCATCGTTTTTCCGGTAAAAAAATCCCGTTTCCCCCAGGACTTCCCGGTTTTCCGGCGTATCGTTGGCCAGAACCATATTGCCATAGCCCATGCCCTCCACCAGGGCCGGGTGCGTACCGCCCACTTCCGTAGCCTGAAGGTAGGCCCAGGCCCGGGCCTGCAGGGCATGATACTCCTTTCCGTACACCGCGCCGGTAAAGTGAACCCCTTCCCCGGCATAGCTCCTCAGCCAGTCGATATAGGATCGGGCATAGGGCGCATCGCCGACAAGGAGCAGCGGCAGCCGGCTTCCGGAACGGCGGTGGGCTTCGAGGACCACATGGGCATTATTTTCGGGCTCCAGCCGGCTGACGTAAAGATAGTAGCCGCGCGGGGCAATGCCCAGCGAACCGAGCAGCCTGCTTTCTTCCGTTTCCAGGCGGCTGAATCCATAAGGGATGCACTCGGTTTCCTGGCGATGCTCCCGGCGGTAATATTCCTGAATCACGCCGGCATCGGAAATCAGCCGGTCGGCCAGCCAGATGGAAAGGAATTCCGAGAGGCGATACCAGCCCCTGCCGAGCGGCCCCCATTTCTGGCGCTGACGCTCGATGCCGTCCAGGTTCAGCAGGGAAGGGATACCGCCCAGGTGCAGGACCGCGCAGCAGAATCCGTTGGCCGCGTTGCAGATCAGAATGGCGTCAAACGGCTGAAACATGGCCCACAGCGCCGACAGCAGAGAGTGGACCGGGGTGTCCAGATACTTATGGCGGATGGTGGGCAGGATTTTGAGCTGTACGCCGCGGTACTCCTTTCTTTTTTCCGATGCATAGTGCGATCGGCAGAACACCGTTACCGTATGGCCGCGCTCCACCAGGCGAACGGCGAGCTCTTCTGCGAAGGTTTCAAATCCTCCGTAGTTGGCTGGGATGCCCCGTGTTCCCAAAATACCAAGCTTCATAAATCACACGGCCCGCTGCCCTCAGAGCCGGCGGGATCGCCGCAACCGTTGCGTCTTCCCTTCAGGAATCGCTCCGCTCCCGGCCGCCGGTTCGACCGGCGGAGCGCTCCATCCAGACGGGAGTAACCAGGAACCAGAGCACGGCCAGGATCAGCAGGACGCTCTTGGCCTGGTCGAGCGGGATCTGATCGACAAAAAAAAGCAGAGAAGCCAGGAGCGATCCCAGCAGGGAAAGCCAGGAAACAAGGGGAGCGATCCGTATCATCCGATGCCCTCCGACGGCCGGCCGCCCGGCCGCGACTTTCGCTGCATGGCCAAGCTCAGCAGCAGGTAAAGAAGGGAGGCCAGGAACCACCCGGGCAGGCCCACAAAATATATCTGGATGTTCCCCCGGAGAACCAGCAGCGCGGAAGCGGCCACCGTGACAAGCCAAGACAGTCCGGCCGCCCAGTTGACGCTCCGTCCGGTTGCCTCGCAGTAGTACTTCTGCATGCCCAGCCGGTCGACCACCCAGAAGTCGACGAAGACCACCGCGCCCATGGGCATAAGAATCATGCCCCAGAGAGCCACGAAATCCAGCAGGCGCATGGTAACCAGAGGGAAAATGGCGGTGAGGCTGGCCGTCAGTCCCACCGCAAAAGTCACCCAGAACCGTGAAGACCGGGGAATGATGGCCTGAAATGCCAGCCCGGCGCGATACAGGGTAGGGTTGGCCGTCGTCCATCCGGCGGCGATGACGCAAAGCAGTCCGGCGATCCCGCAGGCCCGGAAGGCCAATGGCCCGGGCAGAACCGCCGTATTGGCGGGATTCTCGTGCAGCTGCAGGGCAAAAAGGATGGAGGCGGTGATCCAGGCCATGTAGTGGCCGACGAACATGCCGGCAGCCGATGCAAGCCCGTACCACGACTTTCGCGCAAAGCGGAACAGGGTCAGGTCGGCCATTCCGATGTGCCACGCCATGTTGCAGAACCAGGCGAAAAACATAGTGTGCCAGAAGGTGAACTTGGTTTGACCGTCCAGCGGGTCCCCCCCCTTCCAGATCACCTCCTGCGCCAGGTTCCAGAATTCTCCCGGCGACTTCATTCCCAGCTCGTGCAGCCCGATGATACCGAAGGCGATAAAGATCACCACCATCCACGGTACGGCGATGTTGGCAAAGCGTGCGACGGACTTGTACCCCAGGGCAGCAATGAGCGAAAAAAGTAAGCCCATGACCAATACCCCGAGCACCCAGCCCCAGCTGTTGGGCAGCAGATCATTGAGCCCCGGCATCCGGAACCGGAACCACACCCCGAGGGCGGTAGTGGAAACAGTGATCATGGCACCGGCCAGGAAGGAGAACATAACTCCGTTGGCCACGTTGTAGACGGTCACCAGCCTTCGGCCGCAGATTTTTTCGAGCTGGTAATACAGAGTCATTCGGGCCCGGGTGGCAATCGGAGCGGTCAGCAGCGTCCAGCTAAGCACCGCGAGGATGTTGCCCAGCAGCAGGCCGAACAGCATGTCAAAGGCGCTGACACCTCCGGCGATGAACAGCGGCCCGATCATCAGTTCGGTGCCGGCCACGTGTTCCCCGGCGAATTGCCCGACATAGCTTTTCAGGCCGAGGCGCCCTTCTTCCGGCACCGGCTCCCGCTCGTATTCTCCGGTTGTCCTGTGCTGCGCTTCCGCCATGGCTACTCTGTCCGGGCTTCCCCCTGGAACCACTGTACCGTCCGCTCCAATCCTTCCGTAAAGCTCACCTCGGACCGAAAGCCGAGTATCTGCTCCGCTTTCTTCACCTGGGCCGAGGAAAAGCGCACGTCGCCGGGCCTTGCCGGAGCATATTCGGCCGGCAGGGATGTCCCCAGAATGCCATTCAGTATAGTCACCAGTTCATTCAGAGAGTGGCTCCGGCCGGTGCCGATATTGTAAATTTCCCCGAAACCCCGCTCGGCCTTCATGGCCGCCAGTTTGGCGGAAACGATATCTCCCACGTAAATGAAATCGCGGGTCTGGGCTCCATCGCCGAAAACCATCGGCCGCTGGCCGTTTCGCAAACGCTGGATAAATTTCGGGATGACGGCGGCATAGTCCGATGCGGGATCCTGCCTGGGGCCGAAGACGTTGAAAAAGCGAAGGCAGATGGTTTTCAGCCCGTACAGCGAATAAAAAAGCTGCGCATACTGCTCCCCGGCCGCTTTGTGAGCCGCATAAGGCGAAAGACAGCGGTTCGGCATGTCTTCCACTTTGGGCAGCGCTTCCGAATCCCCGTAAATGGCGCAGGAAGAGGCAAATACCACCCGCGGCACCTCCATGTTTCTGGCCGCCAGAAACGTGTTCAGCGTCCCGGTGACGTTGACGTCGTGGCAGGGCAGGGGCTCGCGTACCGACTGTTCCACCGATGGGATCGCCGCCAGATGAAATACCCCCGCCGCCCCGCGGAACTCATTTTGCAGCAGTCCCAGATCGCGGATATCCCCGCGGGTGACCGCCAGGCGATCTCCGTAGGCAGATTGCAGGGGACGCAGGTTTTCTTCCCGGCCCGTGGAAAAATTATCAATGACCTTCACCCCGGCTCCCTGCTGCAGCAATGAGGCCACAAGGTTGGAGCCGATAAAGCCGGCTCCACCGGTAACGACATAAAAATTGATCCTCTCTTCCATCCGTTTTGCCGTCCTGTCGGGTCTACGCCCGTAAAAAAGGAAATTGTTATCCCGAGATCCAGCATTGTACCTTTTTTTATGCCGTAACGTCGCCCCCATTCCCCGGTCGACCGGAAAAAATCTTTGTTTTCTCACGCCATCCAGGTTGACCCGTCCTCAGACCCTTGCCCGTGGCAGGCGCGAAGCGCGCCTGCCACGGGCTGCGTGCACCTCCATCCTCCTTGATAGCTTCGCAAAATGTCGAAATTTCATTTTTGTTCTGCCGTCCCTTACGTGACTTGCGTGTGTGCCGCTGGGGACGAAATAGCGGAAATCGTACCGTTATACTCCGGCTTTGCCTTGCCTGGCCTCGCGCAAACCGGCATGGGATTATGATTTCAAGGCATAGTCCCATCGGGACGGCAGAACCGGACGAAAAAACGATTTTTGCGAAGCTGTCCACCTTGATAATCTCGTAAAAAGGTTGTGCCGGGCGCCTTCAGGAAGAAGCCATTATTGAACTCCCAACAGGTTTCGTCTGCAAGATGGTTGCAGATCGAACCCCAGAGGCGGAAGAACTCGTGAACTCTGCTGATCCGGGGGAAAGGTTACGAATACGGTTATTTCGCTATCGCTGCCGAAGGTTCGTTTTGCCGGGCCTTCCATCTTAACATCCGGCCGAGGATCGAGTATTATCTATGTTTTTTTCGCGAGGACCAAAGGCAGCTGATTATGCAAGATAAGTTTTACCCGTTCAGGGAAATCGAGCCCAAGTGGCAGAAGCGCTGGGAGGAGGAGAAGCTTTTCGAGGTAAGGGAGGACTCCAACCGCAAAAAATACTATGTACTGGAAATGTTTCCCTACCCTTCCGGCCGCATCCACATGGGCCATGTCCGCAACTATTCCCTGGGGGATGCCTATGCCCGTTTCATGCATATGCGCGGCTTCAATACCCTGCACCCCTTCGGCTATGATGCCTTTGGCATGCCTGCGGAAAATGCCGCCATCAAAATGGGGATCCATCCCGCCAAATGGACCCTGAACAACATCGGGGTCATGCGCAGCCAGCTGGACAAGCTGGGCTACAGCTACGACTGGAGCCGCGAGGTCACCACCTGTCTGCCCGATTATTACCGCTGGAACCAGTGGTTTTTCATCCGGCTTTTCGAAAAAGGACTGGCCTACCGCAAGCTCAGCAAGGTCAACTGGTGCAACCAGTGCCAGACGGTTCTGGCCAACGAGCAGGCGGCCGGCGGGAGATGCTGGCGCGACGATTCCCTGGTGGTGCAAAAAGAACTCAACCAGTGGTTTTTCAAGATTACCGACTACGCGGAAGAGCTGCTGCAGGACACCGATCAACTGGCGGACGGATGGCCGGAGCGGGTTCTGGCCATGCAGAAGAACTGGATCGGCAAGTCGCAGGGAGCCACGGTGCAGTTTCCCATCGAGGGCTCCTCGCTGCAGCTGACGATTTTCACCACCCGGATCGACACCATTTACGGAGCCACTTCGATTATCCTTTCTCCGGACCATCCGATGCTGTCGCAGCTCGACATGCCCACCGATGCACGGCTTCATCTGGGGGAATTCCGCAACCGGCTGCGCCAGGGGTCCTCGAGCGAGAAGGAAACCCACTCCCAGGAAAAAGAGGGCCTGTTTACCGGCGTCTATGCGGTCAATCCGTTCACCGAAGAAAAAATCCCGGTCTGGATCGCCAACTTCGTGCTGATGGAATACGGGACGGGCGCCATTATGGCCGTGCCCGGACACGACCAGCGGGATTACGAGTTTTCCTCCAAATACGGGCTGGAAATCCGGCCGGTGATTTTTCCCGCGGACGGCAGCCCTCTCCCTTCCGGCCTGGCCTATGAAGAATACGGCGTTCTCCGGAACAGCGGGCCGTTTTCGGGTCTGACCTCCGAGCAGGCGCTCTGCGACATGAGCGAATATGCCGGCCAAAAGGGCTTCGGAACCGCTACCACCACCTACCGCTTGCGGGACTGGGGCATTTCGCGGCAGCGGTTCTGGGGGACCCCGATCCCCATGATCCACTGCCCCGGCTGCGGCGTCGTGCCGGTCCCCTTCGAACAGCTGCCGGTCCTGCTTCCCGACACCAGCGAGATCCAGACCACGGGCGGCTCTCCTCTGGCCATGATGGAATCGTTCGTCCAGACCACCTGTCCCTGCTGTACAGGCCCCGCTCTGCGGGAGACGGACACCATGGACACCTTTGTCGACTCCAGCTGGTATATGTTCCGCTACCTGGATGCCCGCAATGACACCCTGCCTTTCCGCCGGGAGAAAGCGGATTACTGGTTGCCGGTGGACATGTACATCGGCGGGATCACCCATGCCGTTCTGCACCTGATTTACATGCGCTTCTTCGCCAAGGCCATGAGAGACCTCGGGCTGACCGGCCTGGATGAACCGGTTGCGAGACTGTTCACCCAGGGGATGGTGCTCAAGGACGGTTCCGCCATGTCGAAATCGCGCGGCAACGTGGTCGATCCGGATGACATGATCCGGGAGTACGGAGCGGATGCCATACGCCTCTTCATTCTCTTCGCCGCTCCGCCGGAGCGGGACATGGAATGGAGCCAGAGCGGCATCGACGGCTGCTCCCGTTTTTTGAACCGCCTTTACTCCCTGACCAGCCGCTTTGCGCCGACCCTGCCGGGCAGCGCCGCAGCATTCGATCCCGCCGAACTTCCGGAGAGCAGCCGCGCCCTGCTGCGGAAAACGCACCAGACCATTCACCGCGTGACCCTGGATCTGGGCGAGCGCATGCATTACAACACCGTGGTTTCCTCGGTCATGGAGCTGTTCAACGCCATCGGCGATTACGTGACCGCCCGGGGCGAGGACTGGCCAGGCGACAGCCTGCTGCGCTTTTCCCTGGAAACCACGCTCCAGCTTCTGTCGCCGCTCACCCCGCACATCACCGACGAACTCTGGGAGCGGCTGGGACACGGCACCTGCCTGATCCAGGAATCCTGGCCGGCATATGATCCCGCGCTCGGCGCCGAGGATGAAGTGGAAGTCGTGATCCAGATCTGCGGCAAGATCCGGTCCAAAATCCTGGTGGCGCGAGGCAGGAGCCAGGAGGAGCTGCAGCAGCTGGCCCTGGCCGACCCCGCCGTGCAAAAGCACATCGCCGGCAAGGCGCTGCGCAAATGTATCATCGTGCCGGACCGCCTGGTCAACCTGGTGGTCTAGGCGTTGGCAACAAAAAACAAAATAGGATGAGCCGCTTCCGGATAGGATCTGTCAAAGGGAAACCGGCGCCGCGCCGGAGCGCGTTTTCCTCCTGGCTGCTTCTGTGGAGCCTGGCCTTTGCCGGCTGCGGCTATCATCTGGCCGGCCGGCCGCCCGGAACCCCGGACGCCATACGCACCTTCTGCATCCTTCCGCTGAAGAACAGGACCACGATTCCGCGCGTGGAGCAGATTCTGACCCGCGGGCTGGTGGAGCAGTTTTCGGAGCGCAGCGCCATGACGGTCACTTCGGAAAGAGCCGGAGCCGATGCCGTACTGGAAGCGGAAGTGACGGGCATCAGCGCTACGCCGATCCTTTACGGAAAGGAAGGATTTGCCAATACCTACCTGGTGACCATCTGGACCTCGGTGCGCATCACCCGCAGCAAGGACGGCAAGGTGATTTTCGAAAATCCTTCGTTCCAGTTCCGCGACCAATACCTGATCAACAGCGACATCCGCAATTTTTTCCCGGAACAGAACGTGACCATGGAACGGATGGCCCGCGACTTTGCCTCCTCGATTGCCGCCGCCTTCCGGGAGACGCAGCATGAAATCCGGTAAGCAGTCGCCCATCGGCAGGCGATGTTTTGCCACCTGAACACCCCTCCGCTCCGGAAACCGCCCGTATACGAGAATCGCAGAAATGAATTATTCCCAGTTTTTAGCGGTGTTCCCGCGTTCCGAACCGTCGAAGGTATACCTCTTTGCCGGACCGGAACTCTACTGGCACCGCCAGGGGCGCCGGGAAATCCTGAACCGCTTTGTGCCCGAGGCCGCCCGGGAACTCAATTATGCCCGGTACGGCGACTCTGCCGAGGATCTGCAGCGCGGGTTGTCTCTGGCCTTGACCCGGCCGCTGGGATGGGAACACCGGGTGGTGGTCCTGCAGGGGCCCGCACTGGCTCATCCGGATGCCGTGCAGCGCATCGAGCTCTTTTGCCGGGCCTCAACCACACGCAATATTCTCATCCTGGAAATGGAAAAAACGGGGAGCAGGAGCCCGAAGGAAAGCGACAAGCGCACCGCCAGGACCATCGAAGAGGTTGTCAAAGAAAACGGCATGGTCATCGAGTGCCCGCTGCTCAAGCCGGCGGAAAAGAAGCAGTGGGTGCAGGAATTTGCCAAACAGCAAGGTTACGTCATGGACTTCACCGCGGTCTCCACGGCGGCGGAACGAGCCGGAGCCACACTTTCCGAAATGGCCAACCAGATGGAAAAGATGTTTGACTGGGCCGGGGACCGAAAGCGAATTTCCGCCGGGGACGTAGAGACCGTTCTCCCGCCGGATCCGGACCTCAAGCTTTTCGAAATTTCCAATGCCCTGGCCGAAGGAAATGCCCGCAAAGCGCTGCTTGCCGTCGACAAGCTGCTGCTGGAGGGGGAGTTTCCCCTGGTGCTTCTGGCGGTGGCCACCGGACTGGTTCGAAAATGGGTCGCTGCCAGGGAGATGCTCCGGGAGGGCATCCCCGCCCAGACCGTCGGAAAGCGACTGGAAATTCCGGATTTCAAGCTGGACAGCCTGATTTCCCTCGTCAGGCGCCTGCCGGCAGAGCAGCTCAGGGAAGCTCATGATGCCTGTATCCAAGCCGACTTTCTCTGCAAATTCAGCCCGGTTCCCGACCGGCTTCACCTGGAAAGGCTGATTCTGCAAATCGCCGCCATGGTCCGCATGGCCACCCCCCGATCCCGCTGAATTTCCCTTGCGGATCATGCAATAACAACAACAACATCATCATCATCATCCTTATTAATTTCTTGAAATGGTTTTTATGAAACACCTCATCGACATTCACCCCCTCTCCCCGCAGGACATCTGGCACATCTTTCACACCGCTGCGGAGATCAAGAGGGCTCCCCTGAAATTCCGGAATGCCTTATCGGGAAAAACCCTGGGCATGATCTTTCAGAAAGCCTCGACCCGCACCCGGGTCAGCTTCGAAGTCGGCATTTACCAGCTGGGAGGCATCGGCCTGTACCTGAGCGCCAATGACCTGCAGATCGGACGCGGAGAGCCGATCTCCGATACCGCCCGGGTTCTCTCCCGATACCTGGACGGGATTATGGCCCGGGTGTTTGATCACCAGCAGCTGATCGACCTGGCCTCCTTCGGCTCCATTCCGGTGATCAACGGATTGAGCGACCTGTCTCACCCCTGCCAGGCCCTGGCAGACTACTTCACCATCTGGGAGAAAAAAGGAAGCCTGGAGCGCCTCAAGGTCGCCTATGTAGGCGACGGGAACAACATGGCCCATTCCCTGCTGGAAGCCGCGGCCAAACTGGGAATTCACTTCGCCAGCGCCAATCCCTCCGCCTACCGTATGAAGGACGACATCGTTTCCGCAGCCCGGGGCGAAGCCGAAAAGACCGGAGCACAGATCACCCTGACTCAGGATCCCGTGGAGGCCGTGAAGGATGCCGATATCGTCTACACCGACGTCTGGGCTTCCATGGGGCAGGAATCCGAGTCGGAAAAGAGAAGAATGGCTTTCCGGGGCTTCCAGGTCAGCCGGGAGCTGATGAACCATGCCAGCCCGGACTGCCGCTTCATGCACTGCCTGCCGGCTCACCGGGAAGAGGAGGTTACCGGCGAAGTCCTGGAGTCTGACCGCTCCATCGTTTTCGATCAGGCCGAGAACCGGCTCCATGTACAAAAAGCCATCATGCTCCTTTTAATGCAAAACCAATAGTCATCCGAATCCACTGCGGAGAACTGCCATGTCCCAATCCAATCCTTCCGGCCTCACCCGCCGGTCTCTTCTTAAAACCGTATCGGCCGGCGCCGGGCTGGCCGCCGTTTCCTCTGCGCCGGTGACGCCGCTCTTCGGCGGAGTGGCCCCCAGCGAGCGGATCACGCTGGGCTTTATCGGCATCGGCAAGATGAACAGCTCCCACCTCGAGGCCTTTTCCCGCGAGGAGGACGTAGAGATCCTGGCCCTTTGCGACGTGGAGAGCGAGCGCCTGGACCGGGGCCGCGATATCGTATCGGCCGCCTACCAGAAGGCAGGCCGGCCCGGCAAGAGCGCCTCCTGGCGTCCGGACGCCTACCGGGACTTTCGCGACCTCCTGGCGCGCGCCGATATCGACGCGGTCGTCATCGCCACGCCGGACCACTGGCACGCCATTACTTCCATCTGCGCCTGCCGGGCCGGCAAGGACGTGTATTGTGAAAAGCCCCTGGCCAACAGCATCGGCGAAGCCCGCGCCATGGTGGAAGCGGCGGCCCGCTACGGTCGCGTTTTTCAGACCGGCAGCATGCAGCGCTCCGACCGCACCTTCCGCTTCGCGTGCGAGCTGGCCCGGAACGGACGATTGGGGCAGATCCATACCGTACACGTCAACGTGGGCGGGCCTCCGCAGGACTGCTTCCTTGCGGCCGAGCCCTGTCCGCGGACGCTGGACTGGAATTTGTGGCTGGGACCCGCTCCGGAACGTCCGTACCATTCCCTGCTCTGCCCTATGGACAACTGGAAGGTTTTCCCCGCCTGGCGCGATTACCGGGAATTCGGGGGAGGCGGAATGACCGACTGGGGCGCGCACCACTTCGACATTGCCCAATGGGGGCTGGGTATGGATACCAGCGGACCGGTCGAAATCATCCCCCCGGAGCTAAGCGACAAAAAGCTTCTGGCGTACCGCTACGCCAACGGCGTCACCATGTATCACGGCGGCGCGCCGGATGGGGTAGGCACCGAGTTTATCGGCACCCGCGGCCGGGTAGGCGTCAATCGAAGCGGATTTCTGAAGTGCGATCCGCCCCAACTGCGCGCCGAAATCATCCGGCCGCAGGATATCCAGCTGTACGCCAGCGCGGAGCACCGTCGCGACTGGCTGGAGTGTATCAAAAAACGGAGTGTCCCGATCTGCCCGGCGGAGACCGGCTGCCGGTCCGTAACCGTCTGCCATCTTGGCAACATCGCCTACCAGCTCAAGAGAACCCTGCGGTGGGATCCGGTGCAGGAGAAGTTCATTGGCGACGAAAAGGCTAATCAGCTGATCCATCGCCCCTTCCGCAGCCCCTGGACGCTCTGACCGCCAGGCGCTTCCTCCCGTACCTCCTTCTTCCCGGGAGGGGAAAGAGGATTTCCCCACGAAGCAAGGAGGCACGGGAGACGCCCGGATTGCCCGGGTGCCATTCCTGATAATCCGGTAAAAAGGCCCTCTCCCCATCCGAAATAGCCGGACGGCCTTATTCTTCCTTCCTGACCTTCCCCTCTTCCTGTGAAATGATTGGGGCTTACAGGAAAAAAGGAAGAGCGGGGAGAAAGGCGGAAGGGCCTGTCGTCAGCAGGCGTGGACTTCTTACCGGTTTACCATTCCTTATGGCCCGGCAGAAAGTCCCACACCTTCGAATTTCCGTTGGGGAAAGCCCTTATAGGGCTTTGGAACACAGCCCGGGGTTGGCGCGCTTCGCGCCTACCCCGGGTAGCGACACCCGCAGGCAACAACCCTGTAAGGGTTGCGCAAAATCCAGCCATGCCAGGTGTTTACGCAGACCAAACAGGGCTGATTTTCAAACAAATCCGCATACCCGGGGTAGCGCCTGCGGCGCAACCCCGGGCTATGTTCCGGTACCCCTTTGGGGTTCCAGAATTTTTACGAACCTGGCTTTTTCGGATAGCTTCGCAAAAAGTCTTCTTCGTTGAGAGTTCAAGCTTTAGCGTGCGTGGCACAAGCGGAATCCCGCTTGCAGCGCGCAGCCTATAAGGCTGAACTCAAAAAAACGGCTTTCGTTTGTTGGTTTGTTTGCAGGGTTTCCGTGAGAACCCGCGATTTAATGCAGCTTCATCCTCACGGAGAGGGAGTGGCACCCGAACAGCCGCCGGGTTGGCCGGCAGATCAGTGGGCGGTGCGGTTGCCGCCGTTACAGCCCTGCAAAGCAAGGCAAATTGCCTCCCAGAGCTGCTCCCGACGGTAGGGTTTGCTCAGGTAGGCATGGGGCTCTTCATGATCGATGCCTTCCATCATCTGCAGCTTGCTGTATCCGCTGCTGAGGATGACCGGAATTTCGGGAGCCAGTTCCCGCAACGCGGCCAGGGTCTCCCAGCCGTTCATGCGCGGCATAGTAAGATCGCACAGTACCAGCCGGATAAGATCCTGGTGCCGCAGGAAAAGCTCGATCGCCTCCACCCCGTCGCGGGAGGAAATGACAGTGAAGCCCAGCTGGTTCAGCATGCCGGAGGCCACTTCCCGAACGCGGGGCTCATCCTCTACCAGCAGCACGGTTCCGCTTCTGCCGACGTCGTTTGACCCGTGCTTCTTTTCCATGGATGCCGTAGCTTCCCGGACGGCCACCGGCAGGTAGACGCGGAAAGTACTTCCCTGGTCCGGCTGGCTCATAACCGTGATGCAGCCTTTGTAGGACCGCACGATTCCCAATACCACCGCCAGCCCCATTCCTCGCCCGGGGGATTTCAGAGAGAAGAAGGGGTCGAAAAGGTTTTCCATTTCCTTCTCGGGGATGCCGCATCCCTCGTCCCGGACTTCCAGGCAGGCATAGGAATCATAGGTCGGCTGCCAGTTTCCCGGAAATCGTCGGCTTTCGGAAATAGCGCCGGGAGCCGCCGTGCTGATGGATATGCGCAGGACGCCGTGACTGTTCTGGTAGGCTTCCCAGGCATTGATGAGCAGGTTGGTCATTACCTGCTGGATCTGCACGGCATTGGCGTGGACCACCGGACCGGGATTCGGAAAGAAGACTTCAGCGGCAAGATTTTTGGGGAGTGCGGCTTTAAAGATGGACAGGGTCCGCCGGCAGGACTCGACGAGGTCCAGGTATTCCAACGTTTCATGCGTTTTCCCGAGATAAGTGACCAGAGAACAGCTTACTTCGGAAATCCTTGTGGCCGCCTTGATGGCATCCCGTAAAAACCCGGGAGCGCCTTTGTCGGTCTGATCCAAGTCATCCATTGCCATTTCCAGGCTCCCGATGACAACCTGCAGCTGATTATTATAGTGATGGGCAATGGCTCCCGCCATCCGGTCCAGACTTTCGCTTTTCTGCAGTTGTCGATTCATGAGTTCCATCTTCTCTTTGGCCGCTTCCATATTCCGGCGTTGCAGTGCCAGCCCTACGCTGGCACTTATTTCTTCCACGAATTGAATCCTCTCGCGGTTGAGCATACCCGCGCGGCGATCGCACAGCTGGAGCAGACCGATGACCTCTCCTCCCACCTGAATCGGCACCAGAACCATCGAGCGGAATCCCTCCTTCAGGCATCGGTTTCTGGGTTTCACTCTCCGGCCTCCGTGGGCGGGAATTTCCGGCAGGCTGGATAAATCGTTGGTCCAGAAGCTGCCACCCGGCGTGAAGCAGGACCCTTCGGGCTCGATCCGGCCGGATAGGACCAGCCCACAGGTGCACTCCAAAGGGCTGGTATCGGCCTCTGCACAAACCATGCTATCCAGGGTCGGGTTTATCAGGGAGTTCTCCTGAAGCAGAAAATCCTCGGAAAAACCGTCATGAGCGGAATAAGGAAAATCGTCACCTTCGCGCAGGCGAACCCCAACAGCCTCCGCTGCGGATTCCGCCTTGATGGCTGCGATAATCCTGGAGATTGCCTCTTTCCACGCAATCGGTTCATTCAGAATTCCCAGAATACTGGCTGTAAGCGCCTGACGCCGCTCGGCCTGCTTATAAACGGTAACATCCTGGATCGTCTCCACGACGCCCAGGGTTTTTTCTTTTTCATCCTTGATCGGCACTGCCTGGATCAGCAGAGATGCCTGATCCGACGGCAGGGGGTGGAGGCAGGCGACGGTCATCTCGGCCCGGCACGGTATTCCGGTCTGGAAAGCCTTGCGAACCGGAAGCATGGTTTCCCCCATCTCCCGGACCAGGGCAGGTAACTCTTTCCCTGCTGCGCTTCCCGGTTGGATGGGATCATCCTGGAAGGCCTTATTTTTCCAGATCCTGCCTTGCCTTTCATCATGAAAAGCAATATGAACCGGGGCATGATCCAGAATTTTCAACTTCATTTCATCGTGGATCAGCTCATTTTTCAAACTGTTATCCTCCCTTCCTGCAACAGGGTACCGGGAACCT
Source organism: uncultured Acidobacteriota bacterium (assembly GCA_903847975.1). GTDB lineage: Bacteria > Acidobacteriota > UBA6911 > CAINFC01 > CAINFC01 > CAINFC01. Next base: position 54,700 of record CAINFC010000080.1, read on the forward strand.
CGATGGCATTATAAAGTGTTGGTTTCCTATGCGAAAAGGGACAAATATGGTCAAAGTCAGACAGACAAACCCGGACAAATCCGGACAGGGGAAGGAATGGGTGAAGCCGATGTGCGGGCAAATGCCTCGGGGGTTACTCCCCGTAAAGCACGAATCCTCCCCAGAAAAAGGGGTGGAGCAGGCCCTGTTTCTGGAGGCGCAGTTTGGCACGCCGCAGCGATTCCGAGGGAGGGAATTTCTTTTTGACCAGAAAATAATAGAAATGTTTCATCAGATCCATGGTGCTTTCGTCGCTTACTTCCCACAGGCTGACGAGAACTGCAGGAGTACCGGCATACATCACCGCCCGGGTCAGGCCGGTGACACCCTCTCCCGGTTCGATTTTCCCCTTGCCGGTTTCGCATGCGGAAAGCACCACCAGACGGGCGTTCCAGTCCAGATGCATGAACTCCGGCAGCTCCAGGAATCCATCCTCGTCATCCCCGGGCCGGCGGGTGAGTGCCAGGGCCTGGTTTTCGCCGTCCCGCAGGCCATGGCAGGCGAAGTGAACGTACCTGTAGTTCTTCATTTCCGGTGCTTTGGCCGCTTTTTCTGTGGCAGCATCCTGCAGGAAGATCCGCGGAGGCGGATTTTTTCCTGAGCGAAAAATCTGCCCGATCGCTCTTATTTCGTTGGCGGTTGCCGGCAGCCGGGGCAGAGAACCCATCTGCGCTTGCCAGCGGCTCTCCCGCACAAAAGGGCTATCGGGCCCGGCTTCCGGAGTAACGGATCGACTCCGGACGTCGCCGGCCGGCGACATCCCCGGAGAATAAGCCGGATCGCCGAACCCGACAAAAGTCCCCTCCGGGGCCATTTCCTTCCCGAATCTTCGCAACAGGGCCAGAATGCTGGCGCTTTGTATGTAGCGGATGTTGCGTGTTTCCGCCAGGTAGACCGTATGACCTTTCCTGATCCCTGCGGGGATGGCTTCCAGCGGGATCCGGGATAAAATTCCGTCCGGTACCAGAATCAGGGTGCTTCCCTGCCGCAGGCTTCCTTCCCAGGGAGAAAAAAGGGCATCATACAGCCGCTTCCCCGTTTCGGTTGTGCTTCGTCGTGTGCGGATCAGCTCCAGGAACCGCTCGCCATCGTTTTCCAGATCGGCTTTGGTCCGATTGATTTTCTGTGCCTCGATCCCTTCCCGGCGGATCAGAAAAACATAACTGGCTTTTTCGGAAAGGAAAAACTCCACCAGCACCTCGCCCGGCTGCAACACCTGATTCCTCAGTTCGCTGACGGCGACCGGCTGCGGATAATGAACCGAGGCAAAGCGCGGAGACTGCAGGCGTATGGCCTCCTCCAGGCGATTCATTTCCGCTTCCACCGACTTTCTTTGCTCGGCGAGCTGTTCCGGTTTAGGGGCACTGCCTTCGGCGGTACTTTTCGCCAGGGCCCGGGACAGGCCTGCATATTCCCGGTAGAGAGACTCCAGCTGTCCTACGTATTTTTCTTCCCGGCTGGCGGCGGATGTTCCTTTGCCGGCGGAGAGCTGGTCCAGAAATCCGCGGGCTTTCATCGCTTCCACGATCCGGAATCCCTGCTCGCTCAGGCCGTGCTCCAGGAAAAGATGGACGGCTTCTTCATAGCGCCGGTAGATCTTCTCCAGGAATTTTTTTTTCAAATCCGGCTGCCGGGAATGAGTCCGGACAATTTCCATGCGGTAAATCGTAGACTCTACCAGGGACCCGACCTCGGCTGTTTTTCCCAGACGGCAGAGCACCTTGGCTTTGTTGAGCATGCTGTAGGCGACCGACTCCGGGGCCCCCAGCCTCTCGTGCAGGGCCAGGGCCCGGTCGTACATGTCCAGAGCTCCGTCCAGATCACCGGTTTCGAAGCAGATATCGCCCCGGGCCCGCCATACGAGGCCTTGTCCCATCAGCGACTGCCCCTTTTCAAAATAAGGCATGGCCCGATCCAGCATTTCCCTGGACGACGGGTAGTCCCGCGTTACAAAACGGATATTGGCGATGCTCCGCCAGACATTTCCCTGCCCGAGCGGAAAGTCCGCTTTGTCGAAGAGAGGCAGGGCCGCGGTGTACATGGCGACGGCCCGGTCATAATCCCGCTTCGAGAAATAGTAATCGCCTCTGGCCAGCCAGACCTGTGCCTGTCCCCGATGATTTTCCGACTTTTCCAGAAGGCCCAGAGCCTGATCGAACAACTTCATTGCCGACTCATTGTCTCCGGATCGAATGCAGATCAGACCTTTGGTCAGCAAACTGTCTCCCTGTCCTTTGATAGCGCCGGACTCTGCATAGATTGCCAGTGCCCGGTCCCCCATGGCCATTGCCAGGGCGTGATCTCCAGACTGAAGGAAGGCATCGGACTTTCGCAGGAAGATTTCAGCCTGCTCCAGCCGGCTGCCGGCGGCTTCGAAAAGAGCCAGAGCCTGGTCATACGCCGCGATGGCAGCCTCATTGCTTCCTTCGACAACGAATTGGTTCGCCTCCTGCCGCAGGGATCCGGCGCGCCGAAGCAGGTCCTCCTGCCGCGGGATTTCCTGGTCCTTCCTCTCGGCCGCAACCTCTTTATTCAGTTTCCAGACCCCGCCCTCTCCTGCTGTGGCGGGAAAGAAAAAAAAGGATAAACAGAACAGCCGGGTGTAAAAACCAAAGGTTCGGAGGTGGACACGCGCAACCCAGTCCGTTTTCGAAATTATTACAGCCATGATATGGTATTAGGATTCTTTTTTTTCCAAAAATGCAATGCTTTTAATGGGAAAATGGGATCTGGATCACAAAAAGATAAGAAATTCAATCAGGAACGGCATTATTCGGACAAAATATCCCACAGCGGACTTCTCTTGCAACCGGTCTGTCGAAAGATCGACATTTAACACTTTGCTCAGGATTTTATGGAAAGAAGAAAACTGGACAATTGGAAACAGATTGCCGCCTTTCTGGGATGCAGCGAGCGGACTGCCAAACGCTATCAGTTGAAGGGACTTCCGGTTCATTATGTCGCCGGGCACCAGTTGCAGAGGGTTTATGCCTACACGGACGAGATTACCGCCTGGATCGGATTCGAGCAAAGGAATCATGCCATGCTGCCGGTAATGGATGGAGACCAGGAAAAGGAGGTTTTGCCGGATCCCGCTCTGGCGCCCTACTGCCTGGTGGGTATCGGGGGAAAACCAAAAGGCAGAATCATTCCTCTGGAGCACGCGGCAACCAGAGTCGGGAGAGAATCGGACAATCATATCGTCCTGACGGAAACGGATGTCAGCCGCCATCATGCGCTTTTGCTCTTTGAGGGCGGGCGCTTCCAGGTTCGGGACCTGAAGAGCAAGAACGGCACATTTGTCAACAGCCGTCGAATGGAAGAAATGAAAATAAGCGTTGGGGACCGGGTCCGCTTCGGCGATGCGGCGGAGTTCCTTCTCCAGGACATTCATTCCACCGAAACCTGCTGACCGGCCTCAAGATTTTCAAATGCTGGAGCAGCCCGGCAGGAAATTCGCTCACCCGGAAAGCGTTGAGAAGTCCTCTTTCGAAGGGGAAGAACTTCTTGGTTCGCTGATAGGATCGCGCTATCGCCTGGAGAAACTTCTGGGCGGCGGGGGCATGGGAAAGGTTTTCCTGGCAAGGCATGTGGATCTTCATAAAACCTTCGCCCTGAAGCTGATTTCAGCCCGGGTCCGGGACAGGCCCGAAGCGGTATCCCGCTTTCAGACGGAGGCGCTTTCTCTGGGGCGGTTGGACCATGCCGGTATAGTTCGGGTTTCCGACTACGGACTGGATCCCGGCCTCGGGAACCTGCCCTACCTGGTGATGGAGTATCTCCCGGGAAAAACCCTGGGGACCCTGCTGGAAGGAGGTCCGCCTGCCTGGAACCAGGCGCTCGCCATTCTGATGTCCGTTGCGGAGGCAATGGATTTTGCCCATGAAAACGGGATCATCCACCGGGACCTGAAGCCGGCCAATATTTTCATCATGAATCAGGAGAAGGGACCTCCCGCCGTCAAAATCGTAGATTTCGGGCTGGCCAGGATCCTGGATTCAGATTCGGAACCGGATATTGTGCCAGCGGATTCGGACACGGCCAAAGCAGGATTTGTGGAAGGGGTCCATGCGGACTTCCTGGGCTGGCGGGCCGGGGAAAGCCCGGAGGATACGGAAGGAACACGGACGGCGGAAAGTCCGCTTTCCCGCCCGGCGGATATGTCCGGAGATAAGCTGTCCTGGTGTGGAACGTTTCTGGGAACGCCGCAATACCTCGCCCCGGAAGTGGTGTCCCAGAAAGGCGGTTCCGCGGCAGACATGTATGCTTTCGGGCTGATCGCCTTCGAACTGCTGACCGGAAAGCGGCCGTTTTCCGGAAATGCCGCCGAACTGATCCGGCAGCACCTCTGCTGCCGGCCGCCGGCCCCTTCGTCGGTCTGCGCTCATTTTCCTCCGGAAGCGGACCGCTGCATTCTGGATGCCCTGCAAAAGGATCCTGCGCTGCGTCCGCACCAGGCCAAACCCCTGGTTGCCGCGCTGGAAAAGGCTTTTCGACGCCAGGAGGAGGAGCGAATCCGTAAAAAGGCTCTGCCCTGCCACCTGGCTCTCTCCCTGCTGCTGGTGATTCTCTTTTTCATCGGCGGAAAACTCTTCCGCGGGCTTCCGCTGTCGGAGTGGATGGAAAATCAGTTTTTTGACTGGGCCGGGCAGTTTAAGCGGCTGGAACCCCTGGATCCGAGAATCGTCCTGACCCTGGTTCCGGAGGAGTTCTGGACACAGACGGATAATCTGGATGCCGAGAGGTTTTCACAGACCGTCGAGGCGATTTTCGCCGCGGATGCTGCCGCTGTGTCGGTCGACCTGATTCTCCCGGAACGGTTCAGCCGGGCACCCGGATTCGCGCGCCTCATTCTTCGCCACGGAGAACGGATACGGCTCTCCAGGATGTTTCTGGAGGATGGACGGATGAAAGGCATGGAGTGCGTTCAGGGTCTGATTGCCTCCGCCCTGGGTCTGGACCGGCTGGACCGCCTGTTCTGCTACGTCAATGTCCAGGCGGACGGGGACGGAATCGTCCGAAGATACCGCCTGCGGATACGGGATCAGAGCGGCCGGTTTCATGAATCCCTGGGTCTGGGAAGCACCCGGCTGCTGGCGCCCGCGGTCCGCACGATGGATCTCGAGGGAGAAGGGATTCAATGGCTGAATCCGGGTTTGGAATGGAGCCGCCGGATGGTTCCCTGGGAGCAGTTGGAGGGGCTGCTGGAACGCGATCCCGCTAATTTCCGCGGCACTTTGGTTTTTATCGGCGGCAAATCGGAATACCAGGAGGATGTCCTCCGCTTGCCTCCTCGGCCCGGCCTGCCTGCGAGCCTGCCAGGCCTGGCGATTCATGCCAATATCACCGATGGGCTTCTGCACGGGCGGACCATTCAGCCGCTGAATTCATTGCGGGTCTGGCTCTTGCTTGGATGCTGGCCAATGCTTTGCTCTCTGGGGATCCTGCGCCGCTGGCTCGGCGGGTGGTTTTTGGGGGTTGCAATCTTCTCTCCACTTGGGTATATAATTACTACATTATCAGGTTTTGTGTTTTTCAACATGGCGATGGTAACGGTTGCGCCTGTCTGTGCAACCATGTCTGTTTGCGTAACCGCCTTCTTTTTTCGTCAAAAGCCCGTGACAAGGTTTTGACGGTTTACGTCCCTGCGTGGGGGGGGGCAATGAAAATCGGGCATCGGATTGCTCTTTTAATCGTTCTGGTTTCTTCTTTTCTGCCTGCGGCTGAATTGCGGGCTGCGGAACGTCGCGATCCATTGGGTTTGGTCTGCTTTCTTTCCGGGAAAGTCCAGATGAAATTCACGCTGGGAAAGGTGACCCAAATGAAGCTATACGATGCCGTCGAGGATGGGACGGAGATAACCGCAGGGAAAGGGGCCCTGGTAAAGATAATCCTTTTTAGCGGGGAAACCTATCAATCTTCCGGCCCGTTCCGGCTGTCGGTCAGGAAAGGAGCCATTCATGCCTTGCGGGGTCGTCTGGAGCAAATGGCTCCGGTACATATCATGCCCCAGGTGGCCTTGACCGGACAACAGGAATTACCGGGACGACAGATGGCTGCCTCCCGCGTGCGGGGGATCGGGCCATGGATAATGCCCTGCGACCAGGCGGAATTCTCCTTGCCACAGGCGGAAAAAGGAGGAAAATATTATGTCCTGCTTACCGATTCCATGGGGGTGGAAGTGGTCTCTCTGCAATCGGACGGACCGGAAATCACGATTCCGGCAGGAGCGCTGGTTCCCGGGAAGGAATATTCCCTGACTGCCTGGTGGCGGAAAGAGCACGCGGAAAAAACTTTGATTTCCAAAGCCAGGCTGCAGACAATTCGGGACGAGGATGCACGGGCGAGAAAGGATCTGCAGGAAATCTACAGAACCCGGGGGGAAGTGGCGGTTCTTCTTTTGGCTGCGGAGTTCGACCGCGTATTGGGCCTGCACCGTTTTGCACGGCAGGAATATGAGGAGGCCTTAAGCCGCTACCCGGATAATCCCGCCCTGCAGGGTGCCTCCGCCCGCTTTACGGTGCAGGAATAGGCGGGACCTGACCTGTTCCGGCAGACGGGTGGGGTAATTCGGAAGATCCGCAGGAAGAAGTTCGCAAAATGTCCCGACTTTGCCGGTTCATCAGGGAGGATGGAGCCGTATCAGGGCCATCACGTCCGCCGGCAACAGGCCCTTCCGCTTTTCTTCCCGCTCTTTCTTTCTTCCTGTAAGGTCTTTTTTTCACAGGAAGACGGGAAGATCAGGAAGGCAAAAAGGACCCATCCGTCTATTTCGGATGGGGAGGCGGACCTTTACCCAAGCGGTTGGGTGGCCCCGGGGGAAGGCCTTGCTTCCTCTTCGGCTGAAGCCTGCTGCAAACGGCTATGCGGATTGCTTGTCTTCGGCCGCTGTTCTGCGAACCGGGCAAGGCATCCGGATATCCGGTGCCAGCTTCTTTTCCCAATAGGGACGCAGCAAACGGGACAGCTGGTTCAGCCTGTCGTGGAGCTGGATCTTGTCTTCCGAGGTTAGCGGGGCGAAGACTTCATCGAAAAAGCGCGCAATCTCCGGAACCAGGTTCTCCATGAACTCGATTCCCAGGGGTGTCAGCTCCGTCAGGCGCTTCCGGCGATCGCCTGCATGCTCCCTGCGGGCGACCAGCCCCTTTTTTACCAGACCTTCCACCAGGCCGGTGACATTGGCGGGGCTGACCATCAGCAGCTCTCCCAGCTCTCCCTGAAGGTAGCCTTGTTCCTGCCGCAGATAGAGAACTTTCAGAACTTCCATCGACTGCGGCGTGATTCCCGATTTGGAAAAGGCGCGGTCCATGACCGAAAAAAGGATGTGATAGGCGTTGGACAAAGCGGCAACCATTTTTACGCTGGAGTGGTCCAGGCGCGGAAATCGCTCTTTGAACCTCAGGTTGATGGCTTCGGTGCAGGTATCCGTCATGGTTGCCTCTTTTCTTCGATTATGCAGTTCCGGATGGTTCGGATCCGCCGTCAGTTTTTGACGGTACCCTGTGCCGTGGCCGCCGCATCCTTGGTCATGGAAGAAGGCAAAGGTGCCTTTTCGGTAATTCCGCCCCCTCCGAGTGTTTTGTAAAGCGTCACACGGTTCGCCAGCCGCTGGGTGCGTAAAGCAAGCAGGCCCTGCTGGGCGGAGTAGAGCGACCGCTGGGCCACCAAAACCCCGAGATAACCGTCGATTCCCTGGTCGTAGCGGGCCTGGGAGAGGCGGAAGGCTGCTTCCAGGTCGCTCACCAGTGCCTGCTGGGCGTTGAGCTGGGCGGCGAGCGAGGAGCGCAGCGTCAAAGCATCGCTGACCTCGCGGAAGGCGGTCTGGATGGCTTTCTCATAGGCGGCCACCGCCAGGTCGCGATCGGTTTCCATGGCTTGATAGTTGGCTTTCCGAAGCCCGGCGTCGAACAGCGGCAGAGCCGCCTGGGGAGCGAAGCTCCAGGTGGCGGATCCCGGGGTAAACAGGTTGGTCAGATCGCTGCTGGCTAATCCCGCTGCGGCGGTCAGGGAAATGCGCGGAAAGAAGCTGGCCCGGGCCACAGCGATATTGGCATAGGCGGCCTTGAGCTGATGTTCCGCCATGGCGATATCCGGCCGCTGCAGGAGAACGTCCGAAGCCAGCCGGGGGGCTATCTCCTTGCCTTCCACTACCCTGTTCAGCTCGGTGGGCATCATCTCGCCCGCCACCGGGGCGCCCGCCAGCAGCTGTATGGCATTTTCATCCAGTCGTATCTGCCCGGTGTACCGGGCGATATCGGCCTGCGAGGCATCCACCAGGGCACGCGCCTGACGGACATCCAGTTCGGACCGCATTCCCGTTTCCGCGATGCGCCGGATGAGATCGTAGCTGGCCTGCTGGACTTCCAGCGTAGCCTGGGCCAGCTGCAGATACTCGCGATCGGCCGCCAGCGCCAGGCAGGCCTGAGCAATAGCGGCAACCAGCGAAATCTGCGTGGCCGACCGGGCCTGCTCCGTGGCCAGGTACTGCTCGAGAATGCCCGCTTTCAGGCTGCGGATCCTTCCGAAAAGGTCAAGCTCCCAGGAAGCCATACTCAATCCGACTCTGTAATCGGCTACGGTCGAGGCTCGGTCGTTGGAGGAAAGATTCCTGGGAATCCGGTAGCCCTCGCCCGTGGCGGCAGCATTCAGTTGGGGAACCCGTTCGGCGCTCTGGATGCGGTATAGTTCTTCCACTTTCTGAATATGCAGGGCCGCCATCCGCAGGTCTCTGTTCTGGGCCAGAGCCAGCTCGATGAGGCCTCGCAGCTTCGCGTCGGCAAAGAACTCTTTCCACCCGACTTCCGCAGCCGAAGGGGTGTCGGCGGCAGGAGTGGCTTCGGCTTCCGGCCAGGCTGCGGGGACCGGCATTTTGGGACGGGAGTACTCCTGGGTCCGCGGGCAGCCGCACATCAGGAGCGACAAAACAAGAAGAGGAATCAGTTTTTTAATCATTTTAATGTTCCTCCGGCAACGGCCTGGTTTCCGGACCGGGCGGCACGGGAGCCCCGCGATGCTTCCGGCCGAAAATCTGCATGATGGTCACAAAAAACAGGGGAATGAAGAAAATGGCCAGGAAGGTTGCGGTGATCATTCCGCCGAGAACGCTGGTGCCGATGGCCTGCTGGGCGCCGGCTCCGGCACCCTTGGCCATGGCCAGCGGCAGAACGCCGAAGCCGAAGGCCAGCGAGGTCATGACGATCGGCCGCAGCCGGAGCTTGGCTGCTTCCAGGGTGGCCTCCAGGAGCCCGGTGCCCTGTTCCATGCGTATTTTGGCGAACTGCACGATCAGAATGGCATTCTTGGTCGTCAGTCCCAGGACGGTCAGCAGGCCGATCTGGAAGTAGACATCGTTCGGCAGGTACCGGTAGGTGGAAGCCAGCACTCCGCCGATGACCCCGAGGGGCAGGGCGAGCATGACCGAAATCGGAATGGTCCAGCTCTCATAGAGTGCTGCCAGGACCAGGAAAATCACCAGCACGGAAAAAGTGTACAGCAGACCGGTCTGCGCCTGGCCCATGCGCTCCTGGTAGGAAAGGCCCGTCCAGTCAAAGCCCAGTCCCTGGGGCAGACGGGATACGATTTCCTCCATGGCCCGCATGGCGTCCCCCGAGCTGTAGCCCGGGGCTGATTCCCCCACGAAATTGAGGGCCGGGAATCCGTTGTAGCGCTCCAGCCGTGGCGAATCGTAGATCCAGCGCCCGGTGGCCAGCTCCGAAACCGGTACCATCTTGCCTGACCGGCCGCGCACGTAAAGATGCTCCAGGTCCTGGGGTAGCATGCGGTAGGGTGCGTCCGCCTGCAGATAAACCCGCTTGACCCGGCCGGCCTGGATAAAATTGTTGATATAGGAGCTGCCGAATGCCGCGCCGATGGTGTTTTCGATGGATGTCACCGGCACTCCGAGGCTGCCCGCTTTTTCCCAGTCGATGTCCACTTTGTACTGGGGCACGTCCGGCATCCCGTTCGGGCGGACGGCCGTGAGCCGCGGATCCCGGGCCACCATGCCCATCAGCATGCCGCGGGCCTCCATGAACCGGGCATGGCCCAGGCCTCCGCGATCCTGCAGCATGAAATCAAAACCCTTGGAATTGCCCAGCTCCAGCACCGCCGGGGGAGCAAAGGCGAAAATAAATGCGTTCCGAATGCGCGAAAAGGTGAAGTTGGCCTTATTGATCACCGCGGTGACGCGCAGGTCCGGGCGATTGCGGAGGGCCCAGTCTTTGAGCATGATAAAGGCCATGCCCTGGTTCTGTCCTCGGCCCGCCATGCTGAAACCGGCGATCGTCATGCAGGACTCCACCGCCTCCTTCTGGTCGATCAGGTAATGGCGCTGGATCTGGTTCAGGATGGCTTGGGTCTGCTCGTAGGTCGAGCCGGTCGGAAGCTGGACCATGGTCATCATGACTCCCTGGTCCTCATCGGGCAGGTAGGCGGTGGGCATGCGACGGAAAAAATAGACCATGGCGCCGACGATCAGCAGGAATACTGCCAGGTAGAGAATCCGCACGCGCAGGATGTGTCCCACCGAACGCTGGTAGCGGTCCCGCAGGGCAGAGAAAACGCGGTCGAACCACAGGAAGAAAGGCCGCAGAAAGCGGAATCCGGTTTCTGCCGCCTCGTGACCCTTGGCCACCGGTTTGAGCAGCGAGGCGCAAAGCACCGGGGTCAGGATCAGCGCCACCAGCACCGAGAGGAGCATGGAGGAAATGACGGTGATCGAGAACTGGCGGTAGATGATGCCGGTAGAACCCGGGAAAAAGGCCATGGGCCCGAAGACGGCGGAAAGAACCAGCCCGATGCCGACCAGGGCGCTGGTGATTTCGTCCATTGATTTGCGGGTTGCCTCCCAGGGCGCAAGTCCCTCTTCGGTCATGACCCGCTCAACGTTTTCCACGACGACAATGGCGTCGTCGACCAGCAGCCCGATGGCCAGCACCATGGCGAACATGGTCAGCATGTTGATGGAGAAGCCCAGTACGCCCAGAACCCCGAAGGTTCCCAGGATGACCACCGGCACGGCGATGGTGGGAATCAGCGTGGCGCGCATGTTGCCCAGGAAAAGGTACATCACCAGAAAAACCAGGATGATGGCTTCGAAGAGAGTCCGGAGAACCTCCTCGATAGCCACCTTGACGAAAGGCGTTGTGTCGTAGGGATAGACGACCTTCATGCCCGCCGGGAAGTAGCGGGAGAGCTCTTCCATTTTGGCCTTCACGCCTCCGGCGGTTTCCAGGGCGTTGGCGCCGGCTTCCTGCCGGATGGCCAGCATGCTGGCCGGATGGCCGTTGTACAGTCCTTTGACGTCGGCAAATTCCGTAGCCAGCTCCGTGCGGCCGATATCGCGCACCCGGACGACAGCGCCGTCCGGATTGGTGCGGATGGGGATGGCTCCGAATTCCTCGGGAGTCTTGAGCATGGACTGCACCAGGATCGTGGCGTTCAGGCGCTGGCCGGGGATGGCGGGCAATCCGCCGAACTGACCGGCGGAGACCTCCACGTTGTAAATGCGGACGGCGGCCACCACATCCTCGGGCATCATGCTGTACTTGGTCAGCTTGTCCGGGTCGATCCAGAGCCGCATGGAGTACTGCGACCCGAAGGCTTCCACCTCACCGACACCGGGAACCCGGGCCAGGGTGGGCTGAATCTGCGAGATGGCGTAATCGGACAGATCGTCCTGGGTCAGGCTGTCGTCGGGAGAAGTGAGCCCTACCAGCAGAAGGTAGTTTCGCGTGGACTTGCTGACCGTGACCCCCTGGCGGGTGACCACTTCGGGCAGCATGGTCATGGCCAGCTGCAATTTGTTCTGCACCTTGGACCAGGCCAGGTCGGGATTGGTTCCCGGCGCAAAGGTGAGGATGATGGAGCCGGCTCCCGAGGAGTCGCTGGTGGCGGACATGTAAAGCATCTGGTCCAGGCCGGTCATCTTTTGTTCGATGATCTGCACCACGCTGTCTTCCACGGTTTTGGCCGAAGCTCCGGGATAAAAAGCAGTGACGGCAATGGAGGGCGGAGCGATCGGCGGGTATTGCGAAACCGGCAGGTTGTAAATGGCCAGGCCGCCGGCCAGCATCATGCAGATGGCCACCACCCAGGCAAATACCGGGCGATCCAGAAAAAATCTAGCCATGGGAACGTCCTCCTACTTCTTTCCGCCGGAGGCCGGGTTTTCTGCACCGGCAGGCCTCTGGTCTGCCCTCTCGGAGAAGGGGACCGCCTTGACCGGGCTTCCCGGACGGGTCTTGAGTGTTCCTTCCATGATCAGCCGGTCTCCCGGCGCCAGCCCTTTTTCCACCAGCCATTTATCACCGAGCGCCCGGTTCACGACCAGCGCCCTCTGCTCCACGATATCGCTGGCGTTGACCACCCAGGCAATGGCGTTGCCTTTGTTGTCGCGGGTAACACCCTGCTGCGGCGCCAGCAGGGCCTCCTCGCTGACTCCTTCTTCGACGATGGCCCGGACGAACATCCCCGGCAGGAGGACTGCATCCGGGTTCGGGAACACCAGGCGCAGGGTGACGGTGCCGGCGGTCGGATCCACGGTCACATCCCGGAACTGCAGGGTTCCCGGCAGGGGATAGCCGGATCCGTCTTCCAGAAGGAGCCGCACCTTGTGGCTCTCGCCGCTTCGCTTGAGCTTGCCGCTTTCCAGGCTCTTCTTCAGACGGAGCAGGTCGGCGCTGGCCTGGGTGACGTCGACGTAAATCGGATCCAGCTGCTGAATTACGGCCAGGGGGTTCGGCTGGTAGGCGCTCACCAGAGCTCCGACCGTGATATTGGACTTGCCGATGCGCCCCGAAATGGGCGCTTTGATCGGAGTGTAGGAGAGCTGAATGCGTGCCGTCTCCATGGCGGCTTTGTTCACGTCCACCGCTGTCTTCCGGACCTTGATATTGGCTTCCGCCTGGCGCAGGGCGGCGGCGGCATCGTCATAATCCTGCTGCCCGACGGCACGGATTTCCGCCAGCCCTTTCAGCCGTTCGGCACGCAACCGTATGGCCGGAAGATTGGCTTCGGCCAGCGCGATCTCCGACTCGGTCAGGCCCAATGCCGCTTTCGCCTGGTCGTAGGCCGCCTGGTAGGGAGTCGGATCGATCTGGTAAAGCAGTTCCCCTTCCTTGACGTTGGCCCCTTCCTGGAAAAGCCTTTTCAGCAGAAGTCCGTTCACCTGCGGACGGATTTCAGCCACCAGGAAGGGGGCAATCCGACCGGGAAGTTCGGTGGTCAGGACCACTTTTTCCGTACCCAGGGTAAGCACCGAGACTTCCGCCGGGCCGAATCTGGGCGGGGCGGCTGGCTTGTTGCAGGCGGTGAAGACCCACCCGCCGAGGAACAGGAGTCCGGCGAGACCAAGAGCCTTGAACCAAGAAGGGAAACACATGACACCACTCCTTTAAATAATGAAATAACTCCGTGCGCTTTTTCAGAACGGATAGTAATCGATTTGCAAATTAAAAGTCAAGCACCAAAATATCCGGTATTGAACTATTTGAAACTTCGTGGACTTCCTCAACTTCCTGTGAACTTTTTCTTTCCACCGGAAGACAGGAAAATCAGTGGGAAGGATAAAGCCGGGCGCTTCTCTTCGCGGTTCCGGGTTCTTTAGAAACCCGGTTTCCTATGGCTGGGTTTCGGAGATGTCGCCGAGGGTGACGACCTCGATGGAAACATCCGGGAAAAATTCGAGGTTGAAATACTTGAGAACCGTGTTGGCATTGCGCAGCAGGACGCGAAAAAGCCAGAGCCGCAGGGAGTCCAGACGGGACACGCCGGTGACGATGATTCTTTCCGCCCCGCTGAGAATCGTGAACTGCTTCCTGGCCCCTTCCAGCGTGGTGCGGATGACGCCGTCATCCACCAGCTTCTGCAGGACGACGGAAAGGTTGGGGTCTTCCATGAAACCGAACAGGATGCGGATCGAAACCAGGCTGCCCTGCTCGTCGTCGGCAAAGATGTTGACCTGGAACCGGCGGCTCTCGGGGATTTCGGTGGCACCGGCATCCTGAATCACCGAAAGAATGGTGATATGCTTATAAATGGCACCCAAGTGATTCAGGCGGGACTGCAGGGCCGGCGGAATGGTTTCCTGGCGGTCGGCGACCGGACGGGAGGCCATCACGATGACCGAGCGGTCGAGCAGAATGGTGTCCGGTCTCCTGCGGAGTTCGAGAAGCTCTTCAATGGTATAGTACCGAGCTTTCTGGTAATAGCGGGCGATAAAGCTCCGGCCCCAGTACCAGGTGTGCATGATGGTGAAAATGAGCAGGGCGATGATGATGGGCACGTATCCGCCGGACATGAACTTCAGCAGATTGGCGCTGAAGAAAATGAAGTCGATGGACACGAAGCCTCCGCAGACTGCAATGGCGATCCATCGCGGCCAGTGCCAGATGTGCCGGGTTACCAGGTAAAAGCCGACCGTGGTGATGGCCATGGTGCCGGTTACGGCAATGCCATAAGCGGCGGCCAGCGCGCCGGAGGTCCGGAAAACCACCACCAGTCCCAGGCAGCCGATCATCAGGGACCAGTTGACGAAAGGCAGGTAGATCTGACCGCGCATCTCCGGGTTGGTGTGAACAACCCTCTGGCGCGGGAAAATGCCCAGGGCGATGGCCTGCTGGATGAGGGAAAAGGATCCGCTGATCAGGGCCTGGCTGGCAATGATGGTCGCGGCCGTGGCCAGAACGATCATGGGAATCATAGCCCACGATGGAACCACGCTGTAGAACAGATGGCTGGTCTGGAAGCCGGGGCGGAGCATGATTGCGCCCTGCCCGAAGTAGTTCAGGGTCAAAGCCGGAAAAATGAGAATCCACCATGCCAGGGTGATCGGCTTCCTGCCGAAGTGCCCCATATCCGCATAGAGCGCTTCTGCGCCGGTCAGGCAGAGCACGATAGAGCCCATGGTCAGTAGCGTAGCCCACCCGTGGTGCAGCATGAACCGCACTGCATAAACGGGATTCATGGCCAGGAAAACCGACGGGTGCTCCAGGAGATGAGGGACGGAAAACACGGTCAGCGACGCGAACCAGAGGGTCATGATCGGGCCGAAAATCACCCCGATTTTCTGGGTGCCGAACGGCTGGACGCAGAAAAGCCCGATCAGGACGGCGGAGGTGATGGAAACCACGTAGTGGCTGAAAACCGGCGTGAGCAGCTCCAGGCCGGATACGGCTGACAGCACGGAAATGGCCGGGGTGATCATCCCGTCCGCCAGGAGAAGGGCGGCGCCCAGGATAATCAGTGCCCAGGCAATGGAGAAGCGAGTCGGGCTGATGCGCTTTTTAGCCGCGGAGATCAGGGCCAGCAAGGCGAAAATGCCCCCCTCTCCACGATTGTCGGCCCGGGTGATCAACAGGACGTACTTGACGCCGACCACCAGGATCAGGGACCAGAAAAAGAAGGATAGAACTCCGTATACGTTTTCGGGGGTGACCTCCAGGATATGGTGCCCGAAGAAGGATTCATGCATGGCGTACAGCACGGAGGTGCCAATGTCGCCGTAAACTACGCCTAATGCGCCGATTACTCGCAGGAACATCTCACGGCTGCCCTGGGGCTCAAAGCCGTGAGCGTGCCTTGCCTCTGACGATTTATCCGGTTGGTCCATCCTGTCTGTAACTGATTTAGCCGGCATTTTTCCAGACGGGAAAAACCTTCCTCCGCCTCCAAGCCGGAATAAAATTATGAAATATACTTTATTTCATGATTTTTAAGAAATGGGATGACAGGAAGATGAAAAGAACCTGGCGTGAAAAAAGCCTGCTGCAGTTCGTGCTGTGTGTGGCGGCTCTGCTTTCGCCTGCGGCATTCCATGCCCGGCCGGTTTGGGCGGGGGAAATCCAGGAACGGCGCATTTCCTATCTCCAGGGAGGGGAACTGTGGGTTTGCGGGTTGGATGGAGGGAGTCCGGAGCAGGTCACCCGCACCGCTGGAAAAATCGAGGATTATTCCTTTTCGGTCACCGGGAAATTCCTGGCCTATTCCAGAATTCTGCGCTGGGTCGATGAGCCGGGCATCCGGGAGAAGGGCGAAACGGTGCCGAAGCGTGCGGTATGCTCCATTGTGATTATGGACTGGGGTACCCGGAAAGCAATCCGGGAAATCCCACCCGGCAAGGACGGCTGGATATACATTTCCAAATGGCTGCCGGGAGATGCGCTTCTTTACTACGGAGCTTCCGGGTTCGATGTGACCGGGCACAGCCTCTTTGAGGCCGGACTGGGGAGGATTCGATCCCTGGAGCTTCCGGAGGCAGCACGGCTTTCGGAAGGAGACATCAGCCGCAGCGGCGATCTGCAGATCTTCACGGAGGAGTCCGGTCTGGGGAAGGATTATCTTCAGATTCTGTACCTGCAGGACAGGCGGGCCGGGCGCACCTCCCGGTTGTTTGCCAGGCGCAGCGTTCTGGACCCCAGGCTTTCGCGAAGCTGCAAGTGGATCGCTTTCCTGGAAGTGGAGCAGGCCGGGGAGAAATACCAGGATATCCTGTGGGTTTTCGAGCGGGACACGGGGGGGCTGCGGGATCTGTATCGCGGGCCGGCCCACCCTAAAAGCGGGGACCGGTCGGAACTCGACTGGTCTCCCGACGACCGGTATCTCGGCATGTTTTTCTCTTCGGAAGCGCTGGTGGTGGACCTGCAGAAGAAGACCGGACCTCCCGCACGCATTGCCGGTTCGGATTTCTGCTGGGTGGACGACACCCGGATCGCCTTCCGGCGGGATCGCGACCTCTATATGGTTGCGCTTCCTGCCGGTTCACCCGGTCTCTGGAAAAAAGGAGCCTCCCGTCCAGGCCTCCTTGGGCCGGACCGTTTGACGGCAGGTGCAATCCGATAGTCTGGAATCCCGAAAGAATTACTCATCCCTTCCTGACCTTTCCGTCTTCCTGTGAAAAGATACGACTTACTGGAAACGAAGGAAAAGCGGGAAGAAAAGCGGAAGGGCCTGGCGACTGAATATGGCGACTTTTTACCGGTTAGTCCTTACTGGTGGCCCGGCAAAAAGTCTTAAATGAGGCGGAAAGCCTCCAATATCCTCAGCCCGGGGTAAAGCCCCGGGAATGATGGAATTCGGAAATCAGAGCCCTGGAGGGGCGACCTAAATCCAATTTTCCGTTTGTTTTAGGCCGCCCTTGCATGGCTCGACACTCAATACAACATCGCTTCCCGGGGCTTCACCCCGGGCTGGAATCATTTCGCCCCTTCAGGGATATTTAATACTTTTTGCCGGGTCATCAGGACTCAGCGGTCCCGCAGCGGGAAGGGGAGGAAGCGGTCTACTGTCCGCTGTCGTTTCCCGACAGACCTTTCGTCGTCTGGTAGGTTCCGGCAGTTTCGGCAGCCTGAGGCGTTCCGAAGTAGTTCCGGATGGTGGAGATATCCACTTCCGTTTCGTAGGTCGCCTGGAGGAGATTCTGGGCTGTGACGGCCGTGCGGGCCAGGGCCGCTGCGGTCTCCTCGGTTTGCAGGCCGAGGTAGCCGCGTACCGCATCCGCATCCACGCCCAGCCGTAAGGCGATCTGCTCTACGGGCAAACCCTGCTGGTATAAGGAAAGCGCCCGGGCGTTGGTGGAAATGGTCACCGAATCGGACTTAAGCTGCTGAGTCGCAGGAACGGACTGCTGGCTGGAGGAAGCATACCGGGTCGACGACGAAAGGCTCTGAACCGGCTGAACGGTCTGGGACAACGCATTGAGATAATTGTTGCTGGAAACCGGAGAAATCATTTTTTTCCACCTGAACAATTATAGCACTTTAGAAGTTTAGCATGAAGATATGCAGAAGGCAAGTTAATTAAATTTAATAATTGTAATATATTACGATGATTTAACATATTTTTAACATTCCGGTTCGACCGTTTTTTCTATAATTTCATCCTAATCAGAAAATCTGTAATTTTGCATATTGGGAAGGATATATGTCTAAACCGGTCATTGCGGTACTGGGGATTGTTTTAATGTGCGCTCTGGCAGCGCCTGCTTTTGGCCAGGAAAAGGAAGAGAAGCTTACCCACCAGAGGGGCTCCATCTCCGGCACGGTCCAGGATGGAACCGGCGGGCGTTTGCCCGGGGTCCAGCTCGACCTGAAAGGGCTGGGAGCGGGAACGGTGACCGACGAAAAAGGATCCTTTTCCTTCCCGGAAGTTCCAGTAGGAAACCACGTGCTGGTTGTTTCCTTTTCCGGGTTTACCACCAAAGAGATGCCGGTCGTAGTCCAGAACGGACGGGATTCCAACCTGCCGATCACTCTGGAGCTGGCCTCCCAGGAGTTCAGCGTTTCGGTAACCCAGACTCTGCCCCAGCTGATGAGCGCCTCGGAAAGCATCGGGGTGGTGCAGGTGGTTCCGGAGCAGATGGCCACCCTGCCGAGCCTGGGCGAAAAGGATATTTTCCGCTCCCTGCAGCTGATGCCAGGCATCAGCGCCACCAATGAAAGCTCCTCCGGGCTGTATGTCCGCGGAGGGACACCCGACCAGAACCTGATCCTTTTCGACGGCTACACGGTTTACGCCGTAGATCATTTCTTTGGCATTTTCAGCGCCTTCAACGCCAACGCCGTGGATAACGTGAGCATGTACAAGGGGGGATTCGAGTCCAAGTACGGCGGGCGCCTTTCCAGCGTCGTAGAGATGACCGGCAAGGGGAACGACCGGGACCGAATGGCTTTTGGCGGCGGCATCGGCCTGATGAGCTACAACGCCTACATGAACGGGCCCCTGAAAAAATGGGGATCCTATATGTTCGCCGGCCGGCGCTCCTTTCAGAGCCCGCTGAGCAACAAGATTCGCGACAACTACAGCGACTCCAGCGCCGGTCCGGGAGGCGCGGGAGGGCGGAACTTCAACGAGTTCACCTCCCAGCCGAAAAGCTGGTTCTACGACCTGAACGGCAGGATCTCCCTGACCCCCGGTTCGTCCGACAAGGTAGTCCTTAGCTTTTTCAACGGGATCGATGACTTCGACAACTCGCGGGACATCAGCCGGGAAATGCCCAGCAACTCCAACCTGCAGGTGACCGGCAGCATCAAAAACATTTCCCAGTGGGGGAATTCGGCCGCCAGCCTGAGCTGGCACCGGGACTGGGCTTCGCGTTTTTCGTCGGATATCGTGCTTTCCGCCTCGCGCTACTTCAAAAACAACGAGCGGGGCTCGGAAATGGAAACGCGTTATGTCAGCTCCGGATCGCTCTACAGCAAGACCTCACGCAGCACCACCGAGCGGAACCGGGTCTACGACACTTCCATCCGCTGGCATAACCTGCTGATCCCGTCCTCGCAGCATACGCTGGAATTCGGGGCCGACCTTTTGCGCAACACCACACGCTACGATTTCAATTTCGAGCAGGATACCGCCTCCATCACCCGCAAGAGCCAGGGGGATCAGCTGGCTGTTTTTCTGCAGGACCGCTGGATGCTTCACAAGCGGGTGGAGTTGACTCCCGGAATTCGCGGCACCTACTACAACCGGACCAAGGATTACTACTGGGAGCCGAGATTATCCACCATTGTTCATATCACCGATAAGTTCCGGCTAAAGGCGGCCGGCGGGCAGTATTACCAGTTTGTGCGCAACCTGATGCGGGAAGATCCGATGCAGGGGGACCAGGATTTCTGGACCTTGTCCGACGGCAGCGTGGTGCCGATTGGCGAAGCCAAGCATTATATTCTGGGCGCCAGCTTTGAAACCAAAAAATACCTGTTCGACGTCGAAGCCTACCGCAAGGATATCGGCGGCCTGACGGAATTTGCCTCCATGCGCCTGGGACGGTTTCGTCCGCCTCCAACCCCCGGCACCGCGCCTCCGCGCCCCGATTTTACGCAGCTGTTTTTCAAGGGTACCGGCCGGGCGGACGGCGTGGAGCTCCTGGCCCAGAAGAAATTCGGAACCAACACCGGCTGGATCACCTACACCTACGGCAAAGTCCGTTACACCGTGCCGGACCTGGCATCCAAGGCTTACCCGGCCTCCCACGATTCCACCCATGAGGTGAAGATCATCGACAGTCATTCCTGGCGCAACCTGGTTTTTTCCGGGAGCTGGGTGTTTGCCACCGGAAAGCCCTTTACCGAACCGACGGGGATTGAAGAGATCACCATGCCCAACGGGCGGGTGGTCAGCTTTCCCACATTCGGCGACAAAAATGGCGCGCGGCTGCCGGATTACCAGCGCCTGGACCTTGCGGCCACATGGAATTTCTATACCGGGGAGACCAATGCCGCCCGGCTGGGCTTCTCCATTTTCAATGCCTACAACCACGCCAACGTCTGGAGAAGGGAATACGATTCCATCGGGACGGAACTGCTTCCCACCGATATTCAGTACCTCGGCTGGACCATCAGCGCTTTCCTGAGCGCCGACTTCGGCATGCCCAGCTACACGGCGCGCGGTGGCGGGCCGGCCTGGTGGAGCAAGGAGGATGCGGCGGATAAAAACAAGCAGAAGCTGGCCAGCCGGCTGGATGAGGTGTTCGATTTTTACGGTACGGTGGTGGAAACCAAGCCGGGCAGCATGACCATACAGACCAAGAAAGGCACCCAGGAGTTTCTCACCTCAGCGACCACTCTGAAAGGGGAGCCGGAATACGAAAACGGCGCATTCGTCCACGTTTATTACCAGCGTAAAGGTACCAATAACCTGATCTCGCAGATATTCCGCAAGGTCGACAAATCGCATCCGGACAAGAAGTCCTGATTCCTCCCGTCTTCCTGTGAAAAAATCACAGGAAGATCGGGAAGGTCGCAAAGGACATCGGAAGAGCCTGAACTGCGTTTTCTCAGTATTCCCTTTTGGTGTTGATGCCCGGCTGCGGGACGGGGTACTTCCCATCCGCTCCGGCACGAAGCGGGGCGGGCCCGTCCATGGTCAGCTTGTCTACTTCCGGAGCGAATTCGTGCTCGCACTGCATCATCTGATCGAAGGTGACAATCTGCCCGGTGTGGGCTGACATCCGGCCCATGGAGGCCACCAAGCTGGCTTCCGCTCCGCGCTTGACCTCGTTGTAGGGCTTGTTCTGCCGGATGGCATCGATCAGGTCGTCCCACTCCAGCTGATAGGGGCTGGGCTCCGGCGAGGGAACGGCCCATAGCAGATTTTTATCGTTCGGATCCACCTGTTCTCCCTGCTTCAGGATTCTCGGGATATTCTGTCCCTTGTAGATTCGGACGCGTCCCGGATGGTGCGAAAGCGTGGTGATGACCGCCGAGCCTTTGGACCCGTGGGCATAGCTGGCAAATTCGCTGTGGCAGCCGGGGACATTGCGTCCGCTGTAATAGAGTCGGGTCCCGTCCGGGAAGGTGTACTCTACCGAGTAGGTGTCGAAATTCTGGTCCACGTAATCGCCCCGGTAATGCCGGCCGCCGATGGCATGGGCTTCCACCGGCCAGGCGCCTTTCATCCAGGAGCATTCGTCGATCTGGTGAATGTAATAATCGCTGAACACCCCGCCGCTGGCCCATAGAAAGGAATGAAATTTCTGTACCTGGTAAAGGAGCTCGGTAATTCCTTCCGGCTTGGGCCCCACGGCTCCTCCCAGGCCTGCCATGCGGTAGGCCCGCAAAGCCAGGATGTCGCCGATCTGGCCGGACCGGATCCTTTCATAGAGCTCCTGGCGCCCGCGGCAGTGCCGGACCATCAGCCCGACGCCGACTTTCAGGTTTTTCTGAATCGAAAGCTCCCCCAGCTGGAGCATGCGCCGGGTCGTGGGTCCGTCCACAGTAACCGGCTTTTCCATGAAGGTGTGCAGTCCCTTTTCGATGGCGTAGCGGAAGTGCACCCAGCGGAAGGCCGGCGGGGTTCCCAGGATGACCACGTCTCCCGGCTTCAGGCAGTCCATCGCCTTGCGGTACCCGTCAAAGCCGATAAAACGCCGGTCCTCGGGAACATCCACCTGGTCGGCAAACTGCTTCTTCAGCTTGTCGTAGTTGTCGCTGAGCTTTTTAGGAAAGACATCCGCCATGGCGACCAGCCGGATCGGTCCGTTCTTGACCGACAGGGCGTTGGCCGCGGCTCCCGTGCCCCTGCCGCCACTGCCGACCAGGGCTACCTGAAGGGTGTTGTTCTCTGCGGCAAAGACGTGGGGGATCGTGACGCCGGCCAGGGCCGAGCTGCCGGCAGCCCTTCCGGCATGGCTGAGAAACTGCCGGCGGGATGTCTCGTTGGGGGTGACTTCTTTCATGAAAAATTTCCTCCTTGGGTAATTCTGCTTTTTATGATCGATGAAGGAGCAAAAAGTACCGGGAACCCCATAGGTGTTCCGGAACACAGCCCGGGGTTGCGCCGCAGGCGCTACCCCGGGCAAGCGGATTATCTCACAACCAGCCCTGTAATGGCTGCGCAAATACCTGCCATTGCTGGATTTAGCGCAACCCTTTCAGGGTTGTCTCCTCCGAACCTTCCTACCCAGGGTAGGCGCGAAGCGCGCCAACCCTGGGCTGCGATCCGAAGCCCTTGCAGGGCTTTCGCGACTTCTTGCACCTTCATCATGATTGAGCTCGATGGTCGAAAGACAAACTTACTTCCCGGCGTGATCGGATGGCTTTTTTCCCCGCAGGAAGGTTCCAAAGCCGAAAGAGGAGGGCCGGTAGTCTCCGACCAGGCCTACGTCGGCGCGCTCCGGGATGCGCTTCTCCATGCCCAGGCACCAGTAGGCGGCGTTGACCACCACCCGGCGCAGCCCCTCGCTCAGCAGGTCGTTGGCGGCTCCCATGGTGCAGGCGAAAACGCGCCCGGTTTTTCCCGCGGACCCTTCGTAGGTTCGGGTCCAGGCGACCGGCATCATCGGGTTGTTCTTCGGCCCCTCCAGGGGCTTGTCGTCGGGTCGCATACCCTGCAGAACCTGTCCCAGCAGCAGCGGGCGGCAGGAGTCGGGAAGAGGCAGCCGCACGGTATAGACATCGGAAGGCCCCCAGATATCTTCGCATCCCTGCAGAATCGGATGGCTCTCCTCGCCTGCCACCGGAATGGCCCGGGTGCTCTCCCTGGCGTGGGATCCATGGTGGTTGATCCATTTTTCGCCGAGAATTCGCCGGCCGAATCCCCCCTCCCAGCCCGCTTCCTTGCTGCTGTTGGAATACCTCGAATAGGTTTTCCCTTCCGGAATCTGGAAGGCGTGCGTCGCGGTTCGCAGCCCGAGCACCGGCTTCCCGGCATTCAGGTAGTCGTCGAACGGGCGCATCTGGTCGTCGGGCAGATCGCGGAACCGGAGCAGCACGATGGCCAGGTCCGCCGAGTTCAAGGCTTCCATGCCGGGGATGTTGGTGCGAAGGTCGGGGGCGATCTCACCGCTGCGGGGATCGACGGAAAAAAGCACCGTACACCGGAATCCGTGGCGCAAAGCCAGGATCTTGCCAAGCTGGGGCAGGCCCTCCTCGGAGCGGTACTCCTCGTCGCCGGAAATCAGGACAATGTGCTTCCCCTTGCCCGGACCTTCGCGCCCCTCGTAGGTCACCCAGGGGCCCTCTGCGGCAAAGCAGACGCCTGCCTGTCCGCCGGCGGCTCCCCAGGCGAAAAGGAAACTGAAAAGGAAAAGCGACTGCGACCTGCTGGTCCTCATTGTAAGGCCCTCCTTTCTGTGTGGACTATTATTTTCGTGAAACGGTCCGAAGTCAAGACCATTTGTACGGGTTTCGAAGGATGTGCTATTCTATTATTCATCCGTAAAAAGAAGCGTGTTTCGTTCACTCTGATTCGAAAAGCAAAGCAAGTAAGGAAGAAAAATCCATGCAAGATCCATCGCTTCCCTCTTCCGGCAGCCGGAATGTTCCGATGCTGGTGCTCAGCTATCTCGGTATACTTGCCCTGATCCCCCTGCTGGTGGAAACCAATGACGCCGATGTTCAGCGGCATGCCAAGAACGGAATCTGCCTGATGGCTGCGGAAATCATCGTGGTGATCGCCGTGATGATTGTTTCCCAGGTTCCGCTGATCGGCTGGCTGATCGGCTGCGGCGTGTTCCCTTTTCTGGGATTGGGTTTTCTGGCTTTGGCCCTGATCGCCATTATCAAGGCCCTGAAAGGGGAAATGCTGCGCATCCCCATTGTCACGGAAATGTCGGAAGGATGGCGCTGACGCGTTTTCCATGCCCCGGGGGAACGGTATTGGCGCGGCTTTTCCTTCCGGGAATTCTCCTGGCGCTGGTCCTGTTCCCGGAAGGATTGCTCCGTTCCGAACTGTGGATGGTGCGCCAGTACCAGAAATTTTTATCCCCGGGGATGGAGGCTTTTGCTCACTGCCGGTTCCGGCCGACCTGCTCCCAGTACGCGCTTCAGGTGCTGGAGAGCGACGGCTTCTGGAAAGGAAACCTGCGCCTCGGGTGGCGGCTGATGCTTTGCAGCCCGATCGGCTACGCCTGGGACCGCATCGCCCGGTCCGGACAACCCTAGAATGACTTTGACGGAACCTGAATCCGCCCCCCCCACAGAAGTAAGCCGGCCGGCTGGCGGCCGTCGCAAAAGGCGCCGCGGGTGGCTGTGGACCGGTACGGTTTTTCTTTGGGGCCTGGCCTCCTTTCTGTTTGCCTATCGCTACCTGCAGAGCGAGCTGTTCCAGCGGAACCTGCGGGACTGGGTGCTCCCCTATCTTTCCCAAGCCCTATCGGCCGACATTCGCTGCGATCGCATGCAGATCGACCTTTTCGCCGGACGGGCTGCGGTCTACGGACTGACCCTGTCCAAAAAGGGAGCAGAAGTTCCTCCCTTCCTGGAAATTCAAAAAGTGGATGCCCGGTTTCAGTGGGGCATCTCCTGGGGCAAGGGCCGCTTTGCTCTGGGCGCGGTGCGGGTCGAGCGCCCCGTTCTTCGGCTGCATCTCCTCGGTCCGGAGAAGGACAACCTGCCGCGCTCCTCCGCCCCCCGCGGCAAGGGGCGCCTGGTGGAAACCATTTTTCGGGCCTCCTTTCAGCAGGCGGAAATTTACGGCGGAGTGGTGGAGCTGCGCGAGTGGCGCCTGCCCATCGAAATGGCGCTGCACGATCTGCAGCTCGACCTGGACCTGCAGCAGCAGGGCCTTTACCTCGGTAGCCTTCGCTTTTCCCGGGGATCCATGCAGGCCGGCCGCTGGAAAGGCGAGGATCTGGGGCTGGAAAGCAAAATTGAATTTGTTCCGCAGGGAGTGCGCTTCCGGGAGGCAACCGTGCGGTACGGCCCCTCCGAAGTCCGCTTTTCCGGGCAGCTGGAAAACCTGTATGCTCCCGAGCTCGACCTGACATTCGAAGCCCTGGCCGGCATGGAGCAGATCCAGGACTCCTTTCGGCTGAACCCCCTCTTCTCCGGCCCCGTAAAAGCCGAGGGGAGGCTTCTGCTGCAGAACGGCCTCTTCGAGACCCGCGGCCGGTTTTCCAGCCCCGAGATCCGCTTCCAGGGGCTTACCGCCCTGGAGGCCGAAGGGGAGTTTGCGCTGACCCGCAGCCGCCTTTCTCTCCAGGCCATTCAGACCCGCATCCTGGGCGGAAAGGCCCGGGGGCAGTTTGTTTATGACTGGGGGAATGAAAAGCCGCTCGGCAGGGGAGAGTTCCAGGCGGAATCCGTTTCCATGCAGAAGTCGCTGCAGGACCTGCTCCGCATGAAATGGCCTTCCCTTTCGCGGGCGGACGGCGACCTGAGCTTTGGCTGGGACGGGGACGCCGCCGACTGGCGCATGGATGCCCGGGTTCAGCTGAAAGCACCGGGCGGGTCCGAAAACCGCACGGAGCCGACGGAGCCGGAGCCGCGGCTGGACCCTTCCGGGGCCATCGACTTTACTTTCCAACGCGGACAGGTCCAGATCAGCCGGCTGGATCTTACCTTTCCGCGGGGGTCCCGGGCCAAGGCCGACGGATTCATCGGCATCCGCCAGCCCTCCTCCCTGACGGTCGACTTTCTTTCCCCGCTGCTGGCGGAGAGCCTGCAGCTCATCCGCCAGCTCTCCGGAAAAGGGGACCTGCTTTCCAATACCGCCTGGATGCCGGCCGGCATCCGCGAGATGCGGTTTCAGGGACGAATGTCCGGCATGGTGAGCAATCCGGAAGTTGAGGGGACGCTGGAAATCGCACAGCCCCACTGGGCCTATTCCTCGTGGGATTCCTTCCGCGCCCTGGTCCGCCGCACGCCGCAGAGGCTGAACCTCGATTCCATGCTGCTTTCGGGGCCGGCCGGGCAGATCCTGGCCTCCCTGGCGATTCCCCCGCCATCGACGGATGGTTCTGTCTGGCAACTGCAGGGAAGTGCCGGCGGGTTGCGCCTGGAATCCCTGATCCGCAGGCCCGGGGACGCGGGACTGCTGCTCGGGCAGCTGGATTCCTCCTTCCTGCTGCAGGGAGGGGACGGGTTCCTGCGGGGCAGCGCCCAAGCCACCCTTTCGGATGTTTCCGCCATCGGCATCCCGCTGGGATCGCTCGAATCCACCGTGCGGCTGGAAAACTCCCGGGTGAGCCTAGACCTCCAATCCCGGTCGCAGCAGGACTCCTTCCTGGAAATGCACGGCTTCTACGACACGGATACCGCGGCTTTCGCCGGGAAAGGGGAAGCCCGCTCCCTGCCGCTCCGGCAGATCTCCTACCTGGCCGACTGGAAGGAGCGCCTGGACGGCCGGCTGGATCTTTCCTTCGAAGGGGAAGGAGACATTACACGCCCCCGGCTGCAGGGGCAGATCCGCAGCCCGGCGGTGATGATGATCGGACAGGCCCTTCAGTCCCTGGAAAGCCGATGGTCCTGGTCGGGGAAGGAAGTGCGCTGGGGCGGCACCGGCCGTCTGCCGGCGGGAAAGCTGGGCTGGGATTCCTCCATCCGCTGGGATGGCGCGGAACCGCTCTGGAGCGCCGAGGTGCAGGTGGATCATTTCGACCTGCTGCAGGTGATGCCGGACTCCGCCCGGGAATCGGCTTCCCAGTGGAGCTCGCAGGCCGCCGGCCGGATTTCCGTCTCCGGGCCGTTTCTGCAGCCGGCACGCTGGTCGCTGGAGGCGCTCTTTCCCGGCTTCGATCTGACGTTCAACACACTGAGCTTCCAGGCGCAGCAGCCGCTCAAAGCCAGATATGCCGGGGGGCGCCTGGAAATCGAAAAGACCGGTTTTTCAACCAAAGCGGGGCAGCTGGCGCTTTCCGGATCGGTGGACACCGCGAGCAGCGCTCCCCTGAACCTGCGCATCTCCTCGCAGCTGGACCTGCAGGCCTTCGAATCCTGGATGGGCGGCGCGGCCCTGAAAGGAAAATCGAACCTGGAAATTGCCGTGCAGGGGACGCCGCAGTCTCCGCGCCTGCGGGGAACCTGCCGCCTGGAGAATGTCAGCCTCAATGCCCCGGGCCTCGATTATTCCATCGACAACCTCAGCGGGGACCTGTTTTTCGACGGCAACTCCCTGCGGGCCTCCAATGTGAAAGGCGCGTTTGCCGGGGGCACCCTGAGCGCCAGCGGCAACGCGCAGCTGGACCGGGCGGTGCTCGCCGGCTTCCTGCTGAACATCCGTCTGGCTAAAGTCCAGCTGCGGGTGCCCCAGGGATTCCGCACCGTTTCCAATGCGGACCTGATCTGGCGGGGAAACCTGGAGCGCCACAGCCTTAGCGGCGAAATCCGGGTGCAGGAGGCGGAATACAACCGTCATGCCGACCTTTTCCGGGATTTCAGCGTGCTCTTCCCGCTCGCCCGCACGGGCTCCCGGAAGCAGGAGATTCTGGACCGCCTGGCGCTGGATCTGCAGATCCGGTTCGACAACGGCATGGAGATCCGCACCGACACCATCCGGCTGGAGGCCGACAGCAACCTGCGATTGCTCGGGCCGGCCTCCGGCATCAGTCTTCTGGGCCGGATTTCCGCCACCTCCGGGGAGCTGACCTTTCTCGGCAACAATTATGAAATCACCAAGGGAGGCGTGGAGTTTGTCAACCCGCTGCATATCGAGCCTATTTTCGACCTGAGCGCCATGACCACGGTTCACGGGTATCGCATCAATCTGCAGCTGACCGGCCGGCCCGACAGCATCAAGCCGGACATGCGCTCGGAGCCTCCCTTGCCCATGCTGGACCTGCTGACCCTGCTCTCCACCGGGGTGACCTCGCAGGAGCTTCTGGGGAGGGCCTCCGAAGGGGGCAACGTCGGCATGGCCGCCTCCAGTCTGCTGGCCCAGGGCCTTTCCCAGCAGGTGGAAAGCCGCATGCAGCGGCTGCTCGGCTTCCGCCAGTTCCGCATCGACCCGTTTCTGTCCTCCCGCTCCAACAACCCCACGGCGCGGGTGACCCTGGAGCGCCGGGTGCAGAAAAACCTCAGTCTGACCTACTCGACCGACCTGACCAGCGCCCAGCAGAACATTATCCTGGTCGAGTATTTTTTCAACCCGGATTACTCGCTGATCGCCTCACGGGACGAAAAAGGGCAGTACGGACTGGACCTGCGCATCCAGCGCCGCTTCTGATGGGAGTGCGCCCGGGAATCCATACCACCCGGGATCCGAAGCCGTCCGGCGACGGTGCTCCGTGGCGTGAGATTCCGAAGCAAAGCAATACGGCCGAAAGGAGACCAAGATGAAACGGATCATGGCGGTTTTTCTGATTCTGCTGGCGGAAGCGGCCTGGGCGCAGGATGCCCTGGAGCGGGGCTTTGCCAGCCCGCCGCCGGAGTGCCGGCCGGGGGCCTTCCTGGACTGGATGGGCGGGATGGTCGGCCGCGAGGGGCTGACCCTCGACCTGGAGGCATTGAAAGAGGCCGGAGTCGGCGGCGTGATGATCATGCAGCTTCCCGACCAGCTCGCCGGCGTGGTACAGTGGCCGTTCCGCGATTACCCCGGGAAAGTCGAGTGCCTGAGCGACGAATGGTTCGCGATGATGAATCACGCCATCGGGGAAGCGGACCGGCTCGGACTGACCGTGGCGACGCTGGCCTCGCCGGGATGGAGTCACGTCGGCGGGCCGTGGATCCATCCGGAGCAGGGGCTGAAGGTGCTCGGTGCAGGAGTCACGCAAGTCAAGGGGCCGAGTCGTTTCGATGGGCTGCTGGTGCGCGCGGCGCCGGCCGGCGAGGAAAAGCCGACACTTCCGGAGTGGTCGCGCGACAGGGAGGCCTGGAAAAGGCGGAAGGAGTCCTGGGGCGATCCGTATCAGGATGTGGCGGTGGTGGCGCTGCCCGATCCCGACGCGAAAACCGGCGCAGTGCCCCTGGAGCGGGTGATCGACCTGACCGGCAAAATGGAGGGCGGCGGCGGGCTGAAGTGGGACGTCCCCGAGGGCACATGGCACATCGTTCGGCTGGGGGCGCAGACTTTCCTCGGACCGAACTACCCGGCGCCGGTCGAGGCCGCCGGGCTGGAAAGCGACCGCTTCGACCCGGCGGCGACCCGCGCGGCGCTGGAGCCCTACATCGGGCGCATCGCGAGGGAAGCCAAGGCTAAGGGCTATCGATCGTTCCAGGGGTTCGACACCGACAGCTACGAATCCGGGTTCCAGAATTTCAGCGCCGACCTGCCGGCGGAGTTCCGCAAGCGGATGGGGTACGACTGCGTGCCGTGGCTGCCGGCATGGCACGACCGCAAGCGGACCATCGGCAGCCCAGAGCGGACCGCCCGCTTCCGGCGCGACATGCTGCAGGTGGTTTCGGATCTGTGGCTGGAGCGTTTTTACGGAGAGATCCGTCGGTTCGCGGAGGAGCACGAGCTCCGGTGGATGGTGGAGCCGTACTTCAAGCTGACCATCGACTGGCGGGCGGTGGCGGCGCGCTCCCATCTTCCGGGGGCCGAGTTCTGGGTGCGCGACCTCCGGGTCGATGACATCATCCGGGACCTGATCGGGCCGGGGCCCGATTCGGCGGCACTTTACGGGCATCGCGTGGTGTGGGCCGAGGCGTTCACGGCGCGGCCCGACGGCAGCGCCTGGCGTAACGATCCCTGGCTGCTCAAGCCGTATGGCGATGCGGCCTACTGCCGCGGCATCAACCACTTCATGATGCACGGCTACGTGCACAATCCGTTCGGCGAGGCGGCCACGCCGGGGCTGAGCATGGGATTCTGGGGGACGCAGTTCAACCGCCGCCTGACCTGGTGGCCATGGGCGCGGGCCTGGCATCTGTATCTGGCGCGCTGCCAGTTCCTGCTGCGCCAGGGCGAGCCGGTGGCCGACGTGCTGGCTTACCCGCCGCGCACCGAGCACATCCCCGGCCCGACGCTGGAAGCCGGTCCCTACAAGCAGGTGGTTCTGGACGACGAGACACTGCGGAAAAGGCTGAAGGTGTCGGCCGGGAGGCTGGAAGTGCGGCCGGGAGTGACTTATGCCGCGCTGGCGCTGACGGCACCGCGCCCTATGGCTCCGGCCGGCTTTACGCCGGAAGCGCTGCAGAAAATCAGGCAGCTGGCTGAAGACGGGGCGACAGTGATCGGGGACGCCCCGGCGGCAGTCTCTGCCAGCCTGAAAGGATACCCGGACTGCGACCGGGAGATGGCGCGGCTGATTACCGGGATCTGGGGAGAGGGGCCGCGGCCAAAGGCGGGGGAAAGAAAAATCGGGAAAGGTCGCGTGGTCTGGGGGCAAAGCGTGCCGGAAGCGCTGAGCAACGTTGCAGGCGCCCCGGATTGCGAGTTTGTCCCAGCCGTGCCGGGCGATCCGATAAGGTTCGACTTCGCCCACCGGCGCACCGGGGAGGCCGACACTTATTTCGTCGCCAACCTGGGAGATGCGCCGCTCCAGGGGAAATTGCGCCTGCGGGCCCGGGGGAAGCCGGAGCTCTGGGATCCGGTAACCGGCCGGATGCGTCTGCTGCCGGAATTTTCCAATCAGCATCCCATGGAAATCCCGGTCTGTTTCGAGCCGCGTCAGAGCTTTTTCATTGTGCTGCGATCGGCGAAAGCCCCGTCCGTTGCGGAGAGGCACGCGGGCGGGGGCGGGCCGTCGAATTTCCCGGATCGGAAGCAGGTGTGCGAGATTACAGGTGCCTGGGACGTGTCGTTCGATCCGAAATGGGGCGGGCCGGCCTCGACGCGGTTTGAGCAATTGTCGGACTGGACCCGCAGCGCGATGGATGGAATCCGATATTACTCGGGGAAAGCGGTTTACAGGAAGACGTTCGATCTTCCGGATGAAAGGCCGGGGATTACGCCCGGACACCCCGTGTATCTTGACTTGGGCGCCGTAAGGAACATGGCCCGCGTGCGTCTGAACGGGCAGGACCTGGGAATCGTCTGGTGCGCCCCGTGGCGCGTCGAGATCACCCGGGCGGTAAAAGAAAAGGGGAATGCGCTGGAAATCGAGGTGGTCAACACCTGGGTCAACCGGATCATCGGGGACGAGCAGAAGCCGGCGGATGCGGAGTGGACGGCTGTGGATTCCAGGCACGGCATGGGCGGCTATACGACCGCGGCCCGGGGAATGGCGCTCAAGGACCTGCCGGACTGGCTGATCGAAGGCAAGCCGCGGCCGTCCAGGGGCCGCTACACGTTCGTAAACTGGCAGTATTACAGCAAGGACGCCCCGCTGCTGCCCTCGGGGCTGCTGGGGCCGGTTCGGGTGATGACGGAATAGACGAATTACCGGCTGCCGAAACGCCCGTTTTCCAGGCAAAACGAACACAGGGATACGCCTGGCGGCGGCGAACATCCGTTACAAGGCAGTAGCCAGAATCCAGAATTTCAAAGACATTTTTTCTACAGGTTTCCCTATTTTGAATTCTAACTGCGTACCCGGGGCTGCGCTTCGCTCCACCCCAGGCTATTATGTGCCGGGCCTTTGGCCCTTGGCTTTTTCCGAAAATTGAAATGTGTGACTTTTTGGGAGATTATCAGGAAAGATGGCTTCGCAAAAAATCGTTTTTCCGTCCGGTTCTGCCGTCCCGATGGGACTTGCCCCGTGCGGGAGCCAACCCGGCAATAAATTGCCGGGCTAAAATCTTGCCGTCCCTGACGGGACTATGCCTCGGAATCACAGTCCTGTGCCGGATTATGCAGGGCCTGACAAGGCAAGGCCGGAGGACAACGGTACGGTCTCCGCTATTTCGTCCCGTGCGGTACACACGCAAGTCCCGTAAGGGACGGCAGAACAAAAGGAAATATCGACTTTTTGCGAGATTATAAGGAAAGATGGCCCGGCAAAACGTCCCGCATCTTCGAATTTCCGTTGGGGAAAGCCCTGAAGGGGCTTCGGTACACAGCCCGGGGTTGGCGCGCTTCGCGCCTACCCCGGGTAGGGACACCCACAGGCGACAACCCTGAATGGGTTGCGCAAAATCCAGCAATAGCAGGTGTATGTGCAGCCCTTTCAGGGCTGTTTTTAAAACAAATCCGCCTTCCCGGGGTAGCGCCTTTTCGGCGCAACCCCGGACTGTGATCCGGAACTCCTTTGGGGTTCCTGCCACTTTTTGCAGCTTCATCATCGCTGTTTTCCAATCGAATGCGATATAGTGTAAAAACACATGAACGTAATCACTATTTCAGGGGCTAATTTTATGACCAAGAAATTCGAAAAACGATCGTTGGTTCTTCCGTTTCTTCTGGCCTTCGTTTTTTCCTTCAGTCTGTCTTTCGGACAGGCGACGACCGGCTCGATTGTCGGCCGGGTGGCGGATGCCTCCGGAAGCGTCGTCCCGGGGGCCAGCGTCACTGCTCTTTTACAATCCACCGGGGCCGTGCGCCAGGCCGTGACCGATGCCACCGGGGACTTCGTCTTCAGCGCCCTTCCGCCGGGTGTTTATACCATCACGGTTGAAAAAGAAGGGTTTAAAAAATACGAAAAGAAGGAGGTCAACCTTCCGATCAGCGACCGCCTTTCCATCGGTGAGATCCGGTTGGAGGTCGGGGTGATCACCGAAACAGTGACCGTATCCGCCGAAGGCTCCGATGTTCAGACCGCCAGTGCGGAACGCTCCGGCCTGGTTACCTCCTCTCAGGTGCAAAACCTGACCGTCATCAACCGGGACTTTTCCGCCCTGGTTGCCCTGCAGCCGGGAGTCGTGGCCAATACCAGCCGCGGCGAGACGCCGGGTTTCGATGGCAACAGCCTGTTTAACGTCCAGGGGAACCGGCAGTCCTCCAACGACATCAAGATTGACGGATTGCCGGGGCAGGATTTAGGCAACGCCGTCAGCGTGACCGCCTATATCAGCATGGACTCGGTTGCCGAGGTCAAGATTCTGACCAGCAATTTTTCGGCCGAATTCGGTCGCAAACCGGGGGCCAGCATCCAGGCGGTGACCAAGTCCGGAGGGCAGGATTTCCACGGTACGGCCTACTGGTACAAGCGGCACGAGATGTTCAATGCCAACAATTTTTTCAACAACCGCAGCTCCATTACGGAACCGCGCTACCGCTACACCACAGCCGGAGGCAACATCGGCGGGCCGATCTATATACCCGGAAAGTTCAACCGGGATCGCAATAAGCTGTTTTTTTTCTACGCACATGAGGAGCTCCGCGAAGCCCGCCCGCGCCCTATCCAGCAGCTCACCATGCCTACGGCTCTGGAGCGGACCGGGGATTTCAGTAAGACCGTGGATCTGAACGGGGCCATGATTGTCGTCCGCGATCCGCAAACCAAGGCCGCCTTCCCCGGGAATATCATCCCCCAGAACCGTATCAATCCGCTCATGCAGAAGTATCTGAATCTTTTCCCCCTGCCCAATTTTTCCGACATCGCCATTTCGGGGCGCCGCTACAACTGGCAGATGCAGGAGGCACTGGATGCGCCCAAGAGAATCGATACGATTCGGGTGGACTACAATATCACTCCGAACACCAGCGCCTACGTCCGCTACAATGATTTTTGGGAAGACATGCGCGGGTGTGCCGTGCCGGGAGCCAACGGTGCCTGGTGCTGGCTGCCGAATACGTATAAGGATACTTCCAAAACCGCGACCATTTCCGCGACCCACGTCTTTAATCCGTCTCTGGTTATGGAATTATCCACCGGCATCCTGCGGTCCACGGAAAACGGTCCGGCCCAGAGGCAATCGGATATCGATCGCCTCAACCGAACCGCATCCGGGATTACGATTCCTCAGTTCTTCCCGGAAAACAATCCCTTGGGGCTGGTGCCCCGCTCCAGTTATGGCGGCATCACCAATGCCCCTTCGGTGACCTATGAAAACCGGTTCCCTCTGCGCGGCTCCGACACCCTGTTTACCTGGAGCGGCAGCGTCAGCAAGACCATGAGCGATCATACCTTCAAGTTCGGGATGTGGGCCGAGCGGGCCCGCAACTTTGAAGAAAAGGACGGCATCTTTGCCGGAGACTTCGCCTTCGGCCGCGACACCAACAACCCCAACGACTCGAATTACGCCTACTCCAATGCGCTCCTGGGTAACTTTGCCACCTACACCGAGTCGACGACTCGCCCCTGGGAGCAGGGACGGTCTACATTAATCGAGTGGTATGCCCAGGACAACTGGCGTGTCCGGCAGAATTTCACCCTGGATTACGGGTTCCGATTCGGATGGGCTCAACCATTCCATAGCTTTCGACGGGAAGAGGCGGGTTTTCTGCCCAGCCGGTGGGACCCTGCCAAGAAAGTGAAGCTGATTGAACCCGCCATGGTCAACAACCAGCGCGTCGGTCGTCACCCGGTCACCGGCGCCATCTTTCCGGCAGCGGCCATCGGTGCCCTGGCTCCCGGAGTCGGGGACCCCTACAACGGGACGGTCAATACCCTGATCGAGAAGGACTATCCCGGCGGCATGCGCCAGAACTCCGGCCTTAAAGTCGCTCCTCGTTTCGGATTTTCCTGGGACCCGTTCTGCAGCGGCAAAACAGCCATTCGGGGCGGTTTCGGGATTTTCTATAATATCCGCGAGCAGGGCAACCGGGGATGGGGTACTTGGCGCAACCCGCCCATGCGGGCCGAACCGATTATCTACTACGGCAACCTGGCCACCTTCATGAACTCCAGCGGCGTGACCTTTCCTTCCGCCAGCACCGGCTTCCTTCCGGAATGGCCCGTGGCCCGGACCGGAAACTTCAGCCTTGGCGTTCAACGAAACATCGGCATGGGCACGGTCGTGGATGTATCGTATGTGGCCGCTCTCAGCCGGCATCTGCCGCAGGGAAGAAACCTGAACGCCATCCCCTTCGGCTCCAACTTTCTCAAAGCCAACGAGGATCCTACCAATCCCGGCAAACCGCTGTCCGCCGCCTTTTTACGCCCCTATATCGGCTACAACGACCTGACCCTCTATGAGTACGCCGGAAATTCCAGCTACCACTCGCTGCAGATAACCGCCAATCGACGCTTCTCCCGCGGTCTGCAGTTCGGGGTTGCCTGGACCTGGTCCAAAGCCATGGACTACGTCGATGCCGATACCAGCACGGTGAGCAACCTGGTCAGCACCAAGGTCTGGAATTATGGAAAAGCCGGTTACGATCGCACCCACATCCTGGTGCTCAACTGGATGTGGGATCTGCCCAAAGCCAGCCAGCACTGGAACAATCTTTTTTCCAGGGCGGTACTGGACGGCTGGCAGTTTTCCGGGATCATGCGGCTGCAGAGCGGGGCGCCGACCGGGATCGGCTACAGCCTGGTACAATCGGTCGATATCACCGGTTCCCCGACGGATGGCGCCCGGGTTTTTATCATCGCCAATCCGATCCTGCCGCGAAGCGAGCGTACTTTTTTCCGGAATTTCAATACCGAGGCTTTCGCTCCGCCCACGGTGGGGACCATCGGAAACGCGCCCAAGGATGTCTTCCGCGGACCGGGCGTAAACAACTGGGATCTCTCCTTTTTCAAAAACATCAACCTCGGCATGGAAAGGGTCCGGCTGCAGTTCCGGGCGGAATTATATAACGCCTTTAACCATACGCAGTTCAGCGCCGTGGATACCACGGCGCGCTACGATGCCGCCGGCAAGCAGGTCAATACGCAGTTCGGGGCATTTACCGCGGCCAATCCCTCCCGGCGCATCCAGCTGGCCCTGCGCCTGACCTTTTGAGATGCCTGGCGAAAAAGCGTGCTCTGTGTCAGGAATATCCTGACCGCTTTCGCATAGGGTGCGGGACGAGGATGCGGGACACCCACCCGATCCTGGATGGATCGGAAAATGGGTGTCCTGTTTTCCCCTCCTGGCAACAAGGGAGAGAAGGATCCGAAAGGACCGACATCGGGAGCGAACATGAAAAAGACAAAAAGCGAAAACGAAGCAGGGGATATCGCGGGCCATGCCAGGCGGCTTGTCTATGAGCCGCCGACGATCCGTTCCCTGGAAGATAAGGATCTGGACCAGGTGTCAGGGGGCCTGGCCTGCGCGAGCGGGACAGGCAATGTCGGTTCCTGTGTGAACGGCGTCAATGTCAGTTACGGCAGTGCCTGCGGTTCCGGCGGCGTGGCCTCCGGGGCCTGCGGTTCCGGCAACACGGCGGAGACGGCGTGCTCGAACGGCATGAAGCCTTAAACCTGCCGACCTGAATATCCTGCTTTCTGTTTTGTTTATGCATGATTGAATAAATCGATATATCGGGAGGATGCGGGACACCCATTTTATCTTGGACGGATCGGAAAATGGGTGCCCTTTTTTACTCACTTTCTCCTTGGCAGAAAAGTTCGCTACCGTAATTCGTTTACCATTCGGCCGGCTTCTGCCGGCCCCATTTCCGCATCTCGAATCATAATTTCTCTTGACTTCGAATCAACCCCCACTCTACAATTGCGAAATAGTAAGAAGCGGAAAAAGCCAATCGCCTATTCTTCACCGATGAACATCGATGGACACCAATGGACGCCATCTGACCCCTTTTTCGCCCCGCGTTGCACAGCGCTTGGGCGCAGGAAGGCTTCTTCGATTCCAGGCATGGACCGCACTCAACAACCCTGAAACCGGCGTTTCCATCTGAAAAGGAGGCAATGACTCCATGATCCACCTTAAGCCCGCATCCCACTATGTGGCGTTGGCCCTGTGCCTGGCGGCCGGGCTGGCGCCGATGACGGCTTGGGCCACCCCAACCGTGCGCTTCGACATCCACGGCCCCGCAGGCAGCGGCGCATTCGGGACCACCGTCACCGCTTTACCCAACGGCAACCTGGTAGTCACCGACCCGCTATACGACGCTGGCGGAGTGCAGGACGTGGGGGCGGTCTTCCTTTACAACGGGGGCAACGGAGCACTGATCAGCACCCTCACCGGCTCGACAGCCCTGGACCGCGTCGGCAGCGGCGGTGTGACGGTGCTGAGCAACGGCAACTATGTGGTCAGCAGTCCGCATTGGCAATACAACACCTATGCGGATGCCGGGGCGGCCACCTGGGGCAGCGGGGTGACCGGGGTCGGGGGAACGGTCACCTGGCTCAACAGCCTGATCGGCACATCAACCAACGACCAAGTCGGCTTCAAGGTGACGGCCTTGCGCAACGGCCACTACGTGGTCGGCAGCCCGCACTGGCACTACAGCACGTACGCCGATGTCGGGGCGGCCACCTGGGGCAATGGGACCAGCGGCACCAAGGGCTTTGTCGGCCTGGTCAACAGCTTGGTGGGCAGCGCCGCAGGCGACCTGGTGGGCGAGAGTGTGGTCCCCCTGACCAACGGCAACTACGTGGTGGCCAGCATGCGCTGGTCCAACAACGGGATAGATGAGACGGGGGCAGCCACTTGGGGAAATGGGGCCACCGGAGTTAAAGGGCCTGTCACTTCCGCCAACAGCCTGGTCGGAAGCAGCACTTGGGACTGGGTCGGCAATCCTGTGGTCCCTTTAACCAACGGAAACTATGTCGTGGGCAGCTTCAACTGGCACAGCGGCGGAGTGTCCGGTGTCGGGGCGGCCACCTGGGGCAATGGCGCAAGCGGGATCTCCGGAGCCGTCTCCGCGGCCAACAGCCTGATCGGCAGCCAATCGGGCGATTATATCGGATTGGGCGTGGTGGCGCTGACCAACGGTAACTATGTGGTGGGCGGGAATCAGTGGTCCAACGGGACCGAGGGGAATGCCGGGGCGATCACTTTCGGCAATGGGGCGAGCGGGGTCATCGGTGTGGTCAGCGCAGCCATCAGCCTGGTGGGTAGCCATTACTACGATTCAGTCGGCAGCACGGTGACCGCGTTGGCCAACGGCAACTACACCGTGAACAGTTCGGTCTGGGATAATGGCGGATCAATCGATGCCGGATCGGTTACCTGGGGGGACGGGACCATTGGGGTCAAGGGGATCGTTTCAGCCGCCAACAGCCTGGTCGGCAACCTGGCCAACGATAGGCTGGGCACGGTGGTTACGGCGCTCAGCAACGGCAACTACGTGGTGGGCAGCCCTTACTGGAACGGACAAAGGGGGATGGCGACCTGGTGCAACGGGACAACCGGCACCAACGGGTTTGCCTCCCAGGCCAACAGCCTGACGGGCAGCCAAGCCGGCGACAGGGTCGGTTCAACGATCACGGCACTGAGCAACGGCAGCTACGTGGTGGGCAGCCCCTACTGGAAAAACAGCGCCTTGGCCGAGGCGGGGGCGGCGACCTGGGGTAACGGGACGAGTGGGATTTCCGGCACCATTTCAATCCTGAACAGCTTGATTGGCGGCCATAGCGGCGACCAGGTCGGGGCAACCGTGACGGCCCTCAACGATGGCAATTACGTGGTCAGCAGCCCGAACTGGGATCAGCTGGCCAAGGCCAACGTGGGTGCGGTTACCTGGGGTAGCGGCTCGGGCGGCATTTTCGGCCCCATCCTCAACACCAACAGCCTGGTGGGCAGCACCGCCAACGACCGAATTGGGGAGGGGGGGGTGTTCCCCTACGGCAACGGCAATTACGCTGTGGTCAGCCCCAACTGGGATCAGGGCGCCACGGCGGACTCCGGAGTGATCACGCCCGTAGGGCCGTTAGGCGGCTATGGGTCGCTCAACTGCACCGACAGCGTCTGCGGCAATGTGGCGGGTCAGGGGGGTACGCTGGTCCAGGCTTTCGACGTGTCCCGCCGCCACCTCGTGGTCGGGCGGCCTGCGGAGAACACCGTCACCATCCTGAGCTTCTCAGGCGGGGTCCATTACCTCCCCTTGATACGACGCTAATAGGTTCTGCTCGGGAGTCTCGGGCGCCGGAATCCCGTTTGGGACTCCTTCGAAAATGCCCGATGGAATACGCCCTGCGCCTCGAAGCGTCAGCTTCATTCCTGGCTCCTTTTGGGCCAGGAAGTCCAGGAGCGGTTCCTGCCACCGGCCCGCCGATGCCGTCGGTGTTGGGCCTGAGCCGTCAGGGCTTCCTGGGCGCCGCCGATGCCACCGGCGGTTTGGGCTGCAGGAAATTCTCCATGACCCACAACTCGCTCGAACCCTTCGATGTGCCCACAAAGGCAACATGTTTCCCGTCCGGGTGAAAGCTCAGCTGGCTGAAGCTTCTGCCGAATTCGCCGAGCGGCAGGCTGATCTCGGTCGGTTCGCCGCCTTCGACGGAAAACTGCAACTTCTTGTTTTCCTCGGAACCGATTTCATAATATAAGGAATAAAAGGACCTGCTATCGGCCGACCACCCGTCCGTAGAGAAGTAAACCTTACCGGGACGTTTCAGGATTTCACGTGCAGGGCCACCCGAGGTAGATGCCAGTAGCAGGGCGGTATAATCCGGCAATCCTCCTTCTTTGATGACTGTTCGCCAAAAAACCAACCATCGGCCATCCGGGGAAACCGGCATGAAATACATGGACAACCGGCAGGGCTCGACGGAATGATAAATCTCCTTCTCCTGACCGGTCTTCAGGTCACGGGCTACAATTTGCTGATTCGGCGCATCAAAGCCTCCTGTCCTCTTGAAAACTACGGAGCCATCCGGTGTCCAGGCCGAAGTAGTACCAGGCTCAACAACATCGATCTTTAGCGTCTCGCCGGTTTCGGGGCTTAATCTATATAAGCCAGGTGTAGGTCGGGAGCTACAGGCTAGAAGGTACTTATTATCGGTGGGCCAAGTCATTTTAGTGATTGTCGATATTCTCCTGTCAAGGATGACCTGGCGTGATTGGGCACTGTCAAGGGACCATAAGCACAGCGTTTTCGGGAAGTACTTTTCATTTGTGGACTGCGGGCAAAGGTAGGCCAGCCACTTCCCGTCGGGGGACCAGGCCGGTGATTGATCGCCCCCCACAGTGGATTGCCCGATTCGTTTGGGCGCCTCCACGGAAGCACCTTTTTGCAGGTCCACTGCCGCAACATACACATCCTGCCTTGAGGAACTGGCCCGATAAAAGATGCTTCCATTCCTGTCAATCCCTAAGGGATAGAAAGCTCCGATATTTGCCTTGAGCAGTTCCGGCTCACCTTCCGGCTTCCCCTCACTCACTCTCTGGCGCCAAAGGCCGAGAGAACCGCCTCTGTTACTCGTAAAGAGCAGAGCATCGCCACTTGGAGACCACCCGATCAGTCGATGGAGGATAGGATCCGTAATGGTAGACAGGAGATGAAAGTCTTCCAATCGACGCAACTTGATACAAGTGCTATTCGCGCTAAGTACCCCTTCGTTGCAGCTGATATGTGCCATATATTTGCCATCGGGAGAGATGTACAAGTATCCCCCCTCAATACCAGCAGTTGGCACGCTTTTAGTAAG
The DNA here is from genome assembly GCA_903847975.1 of uncultured Acidobacteriota bacterium. GTDB lineage: Bacteria > Acidobacteriota > UBA6911 > CAINFC01 > CAINFC01 > CAINFC01. Next base: position 95,195 of record CAINFC010000080.1, read on the forward strand.
CCCATCCCCAACCGAGATAAAAAGAAAACTAGGGTCTCCTTCCACAGGATTTAAGTAAACCAAAATTGTTTTACCATCAGTCAGCCAATATGGCTTTAAGCTGCTGCGGTCATCAGGACTGTCCTTCAAAGTGTATAGGACACGGGGCTTCCGATCTTCAAGCGAAACAAAACACAAGTCATGATTCCCTTCAGTGTAGTGGGTATAAGCTATCCGCTTCGAATCGGCGGACCAGATCGGAAAGTTAATATAGTTTTTCTCATCGCTTTCTTCGCTATACGTCGTGATTTTATGTTCCAGCCCGCTTTCCACTTCGCGGAGATAAAGGTTATTACGTCCGGTGCAGGTAAAGTACTTACCGTCCGGCGAGACAAGATCTGTCCAGCTTGGACACCGCAAAGCGGGTCCGACGAGTTTGCGTACCGTGGGCCCGGTGATGGCCGGGGCCGGTGCTGCGGAGGGCGCCAGAGCGGCGAGACGCGCGCGGGCCTGGGCGGCGATTTCCGTCTGGTCGCCGTAATCCTTCAGCAGCTGCTCGAAAGTTTTGCGGGCGTCGGCGATGCCCAGCTTTTCGTAGCAGCTGCCGAGCTGCAGCAGCGCCCTGGCCGCAACGGCCCGGCCGACTCCGCGGGTGGAGATGATCTTCTTGTATTGCTCGATGGCGGCTTGCAGATCGCCATCGACGGTTTCCTTCTGGATTGCCTTCTGGAGTTGGACCTCCTGCTGCTGGCTGCTTGGACCGGACAACGGCTCGATGGCCCAGGAAAATCCACAGAAGGTCGCAATCAGGATCATTCCAAGATATGGGTGTTTCATAGTGTCATCCTCCTGGCGGAAAGAGTAGAACACCGGCATGCGATCCGAAGGAGGGAATGGTGTAGATTCTGTGAATTCTCATCCATCAAAACGGTATCCCATGCCGCGCACACAGATCAGGTAGCGCGGTTCCTCCGGCAGCGGCTCGATTTTACGCCGCAAATTGACGATGTGGTGGTCCACGACCCGGTCGGTGACATTCACCCCCTGGCCCCAGGCAGCCGCGAGCAGCTGCTCGCGGCTCAGCACCCGGCCTCGATTCCTGACAAAGACCGCCATCAGCTGGAACTCCAGGGGGGTGGTCTCCAGGGGCCGGCCGGCCCGCCGCAGCTGCCCGCGGGTGCTGTCCACCTCGACGTCGCCAAAACGGTAGACGGCCGGGGTGTGATCGGCCGAGCGGCGCAACACCGCTTTGATGCGGGCGCGCAATTCGCGCGGGCTGAAGGGCTTGGTGACGTAGTCGTCCGCGCCGAGTTCCAGGCCGAGCACCTTCTCGGCTTCCTGCGTCTTGGCCGTCAGCAGGATAATCGGCGTCCGCAGTCCGGCGCGGCGGATGGTGCGGCAGACCTCGAAACCGTCCTTTTGGGGGAGCATCACGTCGAGCAGGATCAGGTCCCAGGAGTCTTCCAGCGCGCGCCGTGCCGCGGTGGTTCCGTCGCCTGCGATTTCCACCTGGTAGCCTTCGACCTTGAGATCATCCTCCAGGCCAAAAGCAATGTCCGGCTCGTCCTCCACAATCAGAATGCGGTACATTCCTCGAATCGCTCCTTTTGAATCATGGTCCTTGGATCAGTCGGATTTCCCGTTGGGGCCATCCGGCAACACAGGCAGGCAGATCGTAAAGGTGCTGCCCTGCCCCAAAATGCTCTTCAGTCGGACCGTGCCGCCATGGGCGCGCACGATGTGCTCCACCATGGCCAGGCCCAGACCGGTTCCCTTGGCACCGGCGGCAACCGAGGCCGATCCGCGGAAAAACTTGCGGAAGACCTTCTTCTGCTCCCTGGCGTCGATGCCCAGGCCGTGGTCCCGAACAGCGATTTCCAACCAATCGCCCGAGCGCGCCATTTCCACCTGAACCGGCCGGCCCGCCGGCGAATACTTGACTGCGTTATCCAGCAGGTTCCACAAGGCCCGCATAAGAGCCTCCCGATCGGCATTGAACCGGCAACCCGCACTCTCTATTCCTGCTTCCACGGTACAGCCTCGGCAGGCCACCTCCTGCTGAAACTCCTCAACCGTGGTGCGCACCAGGGTACCGGCATCCGTCGGTGCGAGCCGGTAGCGTAAGGCGCCGGCCTCCATGCGGCCGAAGTCGAGCAGGTCCTCGACCAGCCGGTGCAGGCGGCGGGTTGCTCTCGCCTGGGCCTGGTGATAGGTCTGGAGGCGCTCTTCGGTGGTGACGCGTCCATCCACCAGGTTCTCCGTGAGCTGGCGCAGCGAAGCCAGCGGGGTGCGAAACTCGTGCGAAACCGCCGCTACGAAGTCGGACTGCAGGCGGGCGGCGGCCAGTTCGCGCAGCAGGGCCCGGCTCATCGCATAGCTTCCTGCGGATACCAGGATCACAATCATCATCAGACCCGCCAGCAGCAATCGCCGCCGGGCCGCGAAGCCGTCCATTTCCGCCTGGGGATCCGCGTTGGCTACGAGCAGGGTCCAAGGAAGGCCGGTATCTGCAACCGAGCGCTGTGTCTGGGGTGCAACCGTTGCCCGGGAGGCGCCATGAACCGATTGGCCTTCGCTGCTTTTTAAGGCCAGCAGCACAGACTGGGCGGCCAGGATCGGCTGCAGAGTCGCGAGCCAGAATTGCTCGGCATAGCGAGGCCCGGCAATCAGGACGATGGTCCGTTCCGGTGTATGTTTCCACAGCAGCGTCACCAACCGTCCTTCTATCTCCAGGCTGTGCCTTCCCTGGCTGGACCACTCCTTTCCCGTGGAGACAACAGATCCCTTTTCCCAGAGCCAGGCCAGGCCGCCGGCGAGCGACAGAGTTTCCCGTTCCGAGGCACTTTCCGGGCCGATCCAGTCGGCGATATCCTGGGCATGAAGCCGGTAGACAGCCTGGTCCATGAGCCAGCGGGCTCGATAAAGATCGGCGCGCAGCACCTTGGCTTCTTGCCGCAATTCATCGAAGCGCTGCCGCTCGGCGAGAAGGGCGCAGCGGGCGCGTCGTCCCAGGAGGCCGGCGGGAATGTTGTCAACGAGGACGGCCTCAAGCTGCGCAAGTGCCTGGTACTCAGCCAGCGCCGCCTCGAATTGGCCGGCCTTGCGCAGGTTGCGGGCAATGCGTAAGCGGGCTCCGGCCCGCACCATAGAGTTATCGGAACTTAGAAGCCGGCGAAATTCTGCGATGGCCTTGGCAAAGTCCTGCGAACGGAACTCATATTCCTCACCGCTGCGGAAGAGACGGTCCGTGGACTCCGGCGGCGGCAAACTATAAGGCAGGTAAAGCAGACGGGTTTTCGGGAAGGCCTCCCATGTTCCGGCCCCGAAGAAGACCAGAAGCACATCGTCGGCATTGGCATTAGCCTTTGTCCAGGAGGGATCCCCAAAAGCCTTTTCCTCCTCCGCCAGGCGCTTATGCAGCGCACGAACGATCAGGTCCGCTGCATATTCCCGGCGCTCCTGCAGGCGCTGCGCGGCCAGTACCTGGTCCTGCTGAAACAGGCGCCATCCCATCCACACCAGGCTTGCCGCAGGCAGAAGCGTCACAGCCAGAAAAAAGGACAGCAATCGGTGGGGCGGATTTAACCACGAAATAAATGGCATGGACTGGCTTGCTCGCATGTGCGAATCAGCATATCACGGTATGGTGTGATTCGGATGCAGTTTTTATGTAGATTTGATGGCCAGGAATCGGGCGGTGTGGATATGGGGACATCCACTTTTTATGATGTCCGAAAAACGGGTACCCTTTTTTTCGTTTTTATCCGCTTCTTTGGGTCCCCGGTTGTGGTTTTCTCCGCGGATGCGGTAATTTATACCATTACCAGAAAAGTAGATCACCGGCGGATGCCGATGGAATCGGCTAGGAGCCGGGGCACTCCGAACAGATCGCGATCGTCGGTGCGTCCAAGAAAAGGGAGGGAACGGATTCATGAAGTACGGAACGAGAACGCCCGCATTGCGGTGGATGAGCCTGGTTTTGTGTTTTTGCCTGCATCCCGCTGCGGACAGCTTAGCGCAATCGGACAACACCCAGATTTCCGGATACGTCCGGGATATTTCCGGGGCCGCCGTTCCCCAGGTAAAAATCGTGGTTTCCAGGGAAGGAAGCCTTTTCGAGCTCAGCACTTCGAGCAACGAGGCCGGCTATTACATCCTCGCGGGACTCCCGCCCGGCCTCTATTCCGTCAGCGCGGAGCGCAGCGGTTTCAAACGCCACCGGACCGAGCACCGCAAGCTCGATCCCAGCATCGCCGCCACCCAAGACATCCTGCTGCAGATCGGCGAGGTCAGCGAGACGGTCCTGGTGGAAGCGTCGGCCTCGGCGTTCCAGGCGGAGTCGGCCACGGTCGGCAAGCTGATCGAGCGCAGGCAGCTCGATCAGCTGCAGCTCAACGGGCGCAACCCGGTCTTCCTGGCGCTCTTGAAGCCGGGGGTCAGCGGGCCCAACCCGATGAACGTCTTCAGCTACGACACCCGGACCAACGGCAGCCTGTTTATCAATGGCGCTCGGGCCAAGGATACCCTGGTGACCTACGACGGCGCCGTGGGGATCCGCACCCGTGCCGGCAGTTTTCTGGTCGGAGTGGCGGATGTGGATGCCGTCCAGGAAGTGCAGGTGCTGACCGCCAATTACAGCGCCGAGTATGGCCGGTCCGCCGGCGGCCAGATCCGGGTGGTGACCCGCAGCGGGACGCGCGACTTCCACGGAAATTTTTACGATTATTTCCGCAACTCCGCCCTGGACGCCAACAGCTGGTCGCGCAACAGCGCCACCACCTCCGCCAGCCGGCCCTGCGCGCAATACCCGCAGGACGCCCCGTGCCGCCCGGCTCCCTTCCACTACAACCAGTTCGGCTACAACCTGAGCGGGCCGGTCACCCTGCCCTTTCTGAACTTCAACCGGGAGCGCAGCAAGCTGTTCTGGCTGTGGTCCCAGGAGTGGGTCCGCCACCGGCAGACCACTACGGTGTCCATGACCGTGCCTTCCCTGCCGATGACCCAGGGCGATTTCAGCGAGCTGCTGGATCCCGCCAACCGCTTTTTCGGGAGGGCGCGGGCGATCACCGACCCCCTCACCGGGAAGGCCTTTCCGGGCAATATCATTCCCGCCAACCGGCTGAGCCCCAGCGGAGCGGGACTTCTCAAGGCCTATCCCGATCCCACCGCCGGCTATATCGGTCCGGGTTCCGCCAATTACTACCAGGAAGGTCCGAACTGGGCCAACCAGCGTAAAGACACTCTTTCGGTGGATTACAATCCGGCCGCGCAACATTCCTCCCGCTGGAGGGCACAGCCGAATCATTTTTCCAATTACAGCTGGAAGCGGAACTCGGTCGACATGGTCCCCTGGGGGCTCCGGATTAACAATCAGACCACCTCACTCGGCTGGACTTGGGCGTTTTCGGCGCAGGCAGTGAACGAGCTGCTGGTCACCGGCAGCCGCGACCAGGTCCATGACTACCTCGAACACCTCGAAGGGTAAGTACAAGAGGGACCAGTACAGAATCCGGTATCCGTACCTGTTCCCGGAGGGCAAGATGATTCCCGGCCGGATCCCCACGGTCAACATTCCCGGGGTGATCTCGCTGGCCAGCGCCGGCCAGTATCCGGCAAGCTCCGCAGGACCCATTTACGGTATTTCCGACAATTTCACCTGGGTCCGGGGCGATCACACTCTCAAAACAGGGCTTCCGTTCGAAAGGGCCGGGGAGAACGACAATGACCAGCCGGGCAACCAGCAGAATGGGACCTTCTCCTTTCTGCACACCCGGCCCGGGGGAACCGGTCTGGCTCTGGCCAACGCCGCGCTCGGCCTGTTCTCGACCTATGCGGAAGGCGGGGTCCGCTCCTACACGCCGTGCCGCAGCCAAATGATGGAGTGGTTCGCGCAGGACAGCTGGAAAGTCACCCCGAAGCTGCGCCTGGAGATGGGGTTGCCCCACAGCCTGATTCAGCCTTACTACAGCCTGTGGCGCAATATGTGGGTGTTTGACGCCCGGGTGTACGATTCCAGGATCGCCGTCACCCAGGACCCCAGGACCGGATTTATCATCAGCGGCGATCTGAAATCCCGCTACAACGGGCTGGTCCTCCCCGGCGACGGATGGCCGGCATCGGCCCAAGGGCGCTTTCCGATTGCCGACAGCGGGGAATACGACTTTTTGTTCCGGGGCATTCCCAAGGAATATTCCCCGACCCACAAGCGCGATTTGCAGCCGCGCCTCGGGATCGCCTATGCGGTCACGCCGAACATGGCGGTCCGCTCCGGGGTGGGGCGGTTCTTCCAGCGCCTGGGGGTCAGCGACAATACCTTCCTCGGTGCCAATCCCCCGCTGCAGCCGGCGTCCACCATTTCCAACGGCTCCGTCGATCAGCCCGGCGGCGGTACCAGCCTGGCCCTGCCGCTGAGCGTTACCACCCAGGACCGGGACTATCGCAACCCGGAATCCTGGGTCTGGAATGTCAGCGTGGAACGCCAGCTGCCCTGGCGCACTACCCTCGCGGCGGCCTACATCGGCCGCCGCGGGCTGCACAGCCCCATCGCCCTGAACCTCAACCAGCTGCCGACCGGCACGCTGACGGCGAACCCGGGAATCAACGCCGACTACCTGCGGCCCTACAAGGGATACGGGTCGATCCAGTTCGGGACCAACGCGGGCAGCTCCCGCTACAACGGCCTGCAGCTCGAAGCCTCCCGGCGCTTTTCCGGGAGCTTCGGCTTTGGCGTCTCCTACACCTATTAGAAATGCTACGACAGCAGCTCCGACCAGTATACCATCGCCGAGAACAGCTACGATCTCCGCAACCAGTGGGGGCCCTGCGGCTACGACCGGCGTCACGTCGCGGTGCTCCACGGGATCGTGGAGCTGCCTTTTTGGAAAAACAGCCCCACCCTGGCCGGAAGGCTGCTGGGTGGCTGGACGGTGAGCTTCGTTTCCCAGTTTCAGACCGGGAATTCCACCTGGGTGGGGACGGGGGACGATTTCGCCGGAGTGGGACCCGGGAGCAGCGGCCAGTCCTGGGTACTCAACGGCGACCCCGGCCTGCCCCGCGGCCAAAGGAAGTTTTCCACCGGCGCCGCGGACGGCAACTACTGGTTTAAAACCAGGCTGGCCGACGGATCGGCGATGTTCACCGCCCCTGCGTCGGGGACCTTCAATCCGAAGCCGTTCCGCAACCTGGTTTTCGGGCCGGGGCTCCAGAATCACAATCTCAGCGTCTTTAAAGACCTGCCGGTCGGCGAGGGGCGGAAGCTCCAGCTGCGTCTGGAGGCCTTCAACTGGCTCAATCACCCCAACTGGAACTTCCCGGGATTGAATCCGACGGTCAGCAGCTCCTTTGGCAAGGTGCAGAGCAAGAGCAGCGAGCGCTCGATGCAGATCGTGCTGCGCTACTCCTTTTAGCCCGGGCGAACGGCCTCCGGCCGGCGTAGCCGGACAACTTTTGGTTTAGAGTCCCGGGGTGAGGTAAATGTTGCCGCAACGGGCCGTGCAGCGAAGTTCCCATGCAATCCCCGGTTTTTCATTCATGCTCCGACTGTTGTAGTAATGGACAACACTCGTTATATGTTGTAATATGAACCAACATGAAAGCCAGAGAGCTGCTGTATCAGCGCATTGTTTATGCGGACTTCGGCGCTAAGCAAAAGCAGACCATCTTTGCTCAGTTAAAGTGACCCACCCTAAGAACAGCGATTTGCACAACCAGGCGTTTTAGCGAGAACCGGGAGCAAGAAAC
>CAINFC010000081.1 GCA_903847975.1 uncultured Acidobacteriota bacterium
CATACCAGCTGCTTGCGCAGCCCTTACAGCGCTGATTTTCAAACAAATCCGCCTACCCGGGGTAGCGCCTATGCGGCGCAACCCCGGGCTGTGTTCCGGAACCCCTTTCGGGGTTCCAGACTTTTGGGCGGCGCCATCTTCCTGGATAATCTCGTAAAAAATCCCACATCTTATTTCCGAAAAAAGCCAAGGGCCAAAGGCCCGGCACATCATAGCCTGGGGTGGAGCGTAGCGCAGCCCCAGGTATGCAGTTCAGATAAACATAAGGGCTGAAAGCCCGAAACATTCTTTCGTCCTATCCCCAAAGGAAGGTCCCGGACAAAAATCTTTGTAAAGGATCGACCCCAGAGGATGGGTCTCGGGCTTTCCGCCCGCCTTGCTGAATACAAATCCTTACCGGCCCACACGTCCTCTTCCGGAGAGGGAAAGTCCTCTTCCGGAAGGCACCCGCTCGATTTTTTGCACTTTCCTCTTCTGTCTTCCTTCCGGATCTTCCCGTCTTCCTGTGAAAGGATTGGGCTCACAGGAAACAAATCGGAACGGCCGGCCTACTAATCCAGCAACCGCACGAAGCCGGTCCAGCCGTCCTTCTGCAGACTGCGCTGCATTTTTTCGGCTTCCTCGCGCGTGTCCGACTTTCCGACCTGAATCCGGTAGCCGCCTCCGGTGGCAGGAATAACGGCGACTTCCCTGTACCGCGCCTGAATCTCCCCCTGCAGCCGGATCGCGTTCCGGCGCTCCTCGAAAAAGCCCACCTGCACGGTATACCGCGCAGACTGCCCCGCAGGCAGGGAACCCTTGGAAAGCAGAGCAAGGCGCACCGGCGCCGTCCCGGGAGAAACCATGTCGATTTTCCGGGCCGCCGCCAGAGACAGGTCGATTATGCGCCCTTCTACAAAAGGTCCGCGGTCGTTGATGCGCACCACGGTTTTCTTCTGATTCAGCAGGTTCGTCACCTGAACCCGGCTGTCGAAAGGGAGAGTCTGGTGCGCGGCTGTCATGGCGTACATGCTGTAGGTTTCGCCGCTGGAAGTACGGCGACCGTGGTAGGGTTTCCCGTACCAGCTGGCAATGCCTTCCATGGCGTCCGGACCCGCAGCGGAAGCCTTTCCGCTTGCCCCGGGAACCGCCACTTTGGTTTTTTTCCTCGACCCGCATCCCGATACCCCGGCCAGCAGGAAAACCAGGACTGGCATTAATATCAAGTATTTTCTCATGACTGCCAACTTAAACACTTATCAATAAACATGATAATCGTATTTGTAATTCCGGTCAATCCCCAGCCTCTCCGGTCCAGGGCCCGCCGGCGAAAGGAATGAACTTTTCTCTCCGGGGATCTGTCTATGACATATGAAAGAATGGCAACGGAAGGAAAGGTTTTACCAATATTAGGATTTTCTAACTCGGGAATGAAGGAGCATATATGCGAGGCAAAAATTTCAGGTTTTTCGCCCGCCGCCATGCGACGCGAACGGCGGCCTGGTTCTTCTGCGGACTTCTGCTGGCTGCGCAGCCGGCCCCGGAGCGGGATCCGGCCGGAAGCGGGCGAACCCAGGAGCGCGAACGACGCATGATCAGCACGGTCTGGGGATTCGACCATGGCTACCAGCAAGGCTTCGAAGCCGGACAGAAGGACGGCCTGGCCCGCACCCGCTTCGACAGCCAGGCCAGCCAGCCCGGAGAAGACTTCGGTTTCCAGGAGCGCTTCGGATTCCGCGAAGCCTATCGTCAGGGATTTCGCAAGGGATTCGAGCAGGGATATGGGGATGGTTTTTATCGCCGTGAAAACCTGTTCCTGCTCCGGTACTGGGATCTGGGATTTGTCGGCCAGGAAGCCGCAGACCGTAGGGAGGCCCTGCCGGTACCGCAGCGCGAGGCGCCGCTGCCCAGGCCGGAGAGCCGTCCGGAGCCCAAGCCGGTGCTCAAGCCCAGGCCGGCGGCGACCAGCGGCGAGCTGCTCCCGGTGCCCTCCGACACCGTGATGCGGCTTCTTCTGGTCGACACCCTGAGCACCAACTACAACCACCCCGGCGATCCTTTCTCCGCCCGGGTGGATGAGCCGGTGGCGGTGGCCAACAAGGTAGTGATTCCCAAAGGCAGCACCGTCAAGGGGCGCCTGGTGACGATCGACAAGGCCGGCAAGGTCTCCGGGCGCGCGGAAATGAATCTGCGGTTTGAGCAGCTGCTATTGCCCAATGGCCGGACCGTCGATATCGTAGCCACGCTGACCGGTCTTCCCAACCGCGGAAAGGAAACGGTCAAGTCCGAGGAAGGAACCATCCAGGGAGAAGGATCCAGGAAGCAGGATGTGGCCACCATCGGCACCGCCGGCGGAGCCGGCGCCGGTATCGGGGCCATCGCCGGAGGAGCCCGGGGAACCGCCATCGGTGCCGCCGTAGGGGGCATCGCCGGACTGGCGGGAGTGCTGTTTTCCCGCGGCAAGGAGCTGACCGTGCCGGCGGGAACGGAAATGGCCATCCGGTTGGATAAGCCCCTCGACCTGCCCGTCTACCAGCCGCTCTGATCGAAATCAGATCCGGATCGTCGGGCGCAGCTCGCCGGGTCCGGCTTCTCCCGGATAGGTGACCCGCTCCAGGAACAGACCGGAGCTGGGCGCCGTCCAGGGAGCAATCTCGAACGTCTTTCCCTGCAGCGATTCCACAAACGATTCCAAGGGAAACTCTCCCTGGCCGATGCGCACCAGAACGCCCACCAGGCGGCGAACCATCCGCCACAAAAAATGCGAGGCCCCGATGCGGAACAGCAGCAGGTCTCCGGCGCGGTCCAGCTCCGCGGAGGCCACCTTGACGACCGTGGAGGTGCTTCCGGGATTCCGCCGGTCCTGGTAGCAGGCAAAATCGTGCCGGCCGGGAATCAGAGCGACGGCTTGGCTGATCCGGCCGAAATCCAGGGGTGCTTTCACCCACCAGACAAAATCCTTGGCAAAAGCCGTTCGCCGCAGCGCCAGCTGGTAAAGGTAGTAGCGCAGCTCGGCATCGTGGCGGGCATGAAAGGTACTCTCCGCCTTGTCGACGGAAAGCACGCAGATATCCGCGGGCAACCGGTAGTTCAGTCCCTCCAGAATGGTTTGGGAAGGAAGCGTGCGCGTGCAGCGCAGGTGGGCCACCTGTGCGAGAGCATGCACTCCGGCATCGGTCCGGCCGGCCCCTCCGATTTCCACCTGGGACTTGAAGAGGTCCCGACAGGACGCCTCAAGAATCCCCTGGACCGTTTTGGCGTTGTCCTGGCTTTGCCAGCCGTGATAGCGGGATCCCTGGTACTCCAGGGTCAGCTTCCAGGTGGGAAGACTGCCCCGCGGGCCGATCCTCGCCTCTCCTTTTCCGTAGTCGGTTCTTTCTGTTCGGTTTGGTCTTTCCATGATGATCCTGGATAGGCTGCGGAGCCTGGAGATTTACTTTTTACCGGACTCGACGGCAAGCGGGGCCAGGCAGGATCCCAGCAGGGCATAGGCTTTGGACGGCCCCTCCGGAAGATAGTCGGCCAGAGCGGCAACCCGCAGCCGCTCCCAGGGGACTTTTCCTTTGTAGATCCCGGCAAGCTGCTTCTGCAGATCGGGGGTTTCCAGGATGAACGGGATCGTCGCGCCCGGCCGCAGGTCCTGATACACTTCGGTCGTGACCATCGCCCGCAGAGGGTAGGCGGCAAAGTACAGTTCCGCCTGATCGTAGACCAGGATCTGCAAGGCCGGCTGGTGCTCCTGGTAGGTGATGGCGTTTGGCCCGGAATAGACAAGCTTTAAGAAGACCCGGAAGGTATTCCCAACCCGGTGGGTTTCCCCCGTCAGGGCTGCCGGTGCGGGCCGGGCCATCGCCCGGTCGAGCATTCCCCGGAAGGCGCTGGCGTAGGTTACCGGCCCGGCACTCAGCTCTTCTCCGCTGTCCACCATGACAAACGGGAGGGCCGCCGAATCCTTGCGGTTATACTTTTTCTGCCAGCGCTGAAAGCGGTTGCCGAGGGAGCGGTCTGCGTGCTGTTCCAGAAAAAGCACCGGGCGGCCCGCATATTCCTTGACCATGTCATGAACCACAGCGGCGGCCGCCTTGCAGTGGCCGCAGCTGGTGCGGTCGAAGATTTCGAAAACGGTCAGCTTCCCCGCTCCGCCGGGAAGAGGAGACTGGGCCTCGGCCGGGCCGGCGCCCGCCAGGAGCGCAAGGGCCATCGCCAACAACAGAAAGAATATTCGTATTTGCTTCATATCATCGCAGATAAGGCCATCCACAAGGGGCGCCGGGTCAGCGCTCGCCCCATTTCAGTTTCTGGCGCAGAATGAGAAAGTGGTTTTTATCGGGAGGCTTGACCAGCCGCGTGGGAACCGCAGCCTTGCGAACGGCAACTACATCCCCGACGGTCATCGGTTCCCCGACCTGCCCGTCGAGCGTCAGCATGGCATTATCGCCCATCTTCAGCTCCACCTGGATCTGCACCGTATCCCGCAGGACAATCGGCCGGTTGGAGAGCGTGTGGGGGCAGATGGGAGTAAGGATGAACGCCCCCAGGTCGGGCTGTAAAATCGGCCCTCCCGCCGAAAGCGAGTAGGCCGTAGAGCCGGTCGGGGTGGAGACGATCAGCCCATCCGACTTGAAGTGATTGACAAAATGGCCGTCAATTCGTATTTCCAGGTCCATGATGCGGGCCAGAACCCCGTTATGAATGACCGCATCATTGAGCGCCAGAAAGCGGCGGACCGGCCCTTTACCCGGGCGGAATTCGACGGCCAGCATGACGCGCTCCTGGATCTGATGCTCGCCGCGGATTACCGTTTCCAGGGCGGGAAACAGCTCGTCGATGGTGAATTCGGTCAGATACCCCATCGATCCCAGATTCACTCCGAGGATTGGCTTGCTGCAGGCGGCAGCCGCCCGGGCGGTGCCGAGCAGCGTGCCGTCTCCGCCCAGAACCAGCAGGAGATCGGCACGGCGGGCCAGCCTCTCCAGGGAGGCAGCCGGCTTGATTCCGCATCGCTCCGCCAGCCTGGGCTCGGCCAGCAGGGTGATGTGCCGGGGACGACACCAGTCGCCGGTCCGACGCACCAGGTCCTCTACGCCGGCGGAGCCCTCTTTGGCGACCACTCCGATGATTTTCAATGACTCGGATGATTTCATACTTGATCCTTAATTATACCTTCCCTTGCCGCCCGGTCTTATCCAGCCGGAGAAGGCCGGCCCGCTGCCAGGCCCGGGGACCGCAGTTCGCCGCTTCCGGGGGACCGATCGCCGGTGTAGAGAAAAAACTCCCGGTTGCCTTGGGCTCCGGGAAGGCAGCTCTCCACCCAGCCCCTGGTTTCCATGCCCAGGGATTCCGCGCAAAGGCGAACCCGCTCCACGGCCTGGCGGTGCCGCTCCGGATCACGGACAATGCCCCCCTTTTCCACGCAGTTCCGGGGGAGCTCGAACTGGGGCTTGACCAGCAGGAGAGCTTCCATTCCAGGGCGTGCGCTGGCGGATGGCCGGCAGGCCGCGGCCACCGCCGGAAGCACGGCGCAAAGCGATATGAATGCCAGGTCGGCCACCACCAGCTCGGGCGGCTCGGGCAGTTCTTCCGAGCGCAGGAACCGGACATTGGTCCTCTCCAGAAGCAGTACGCGAGGGTGGCGGCGCAGCTCGGCCGCCAGCTGGGAGCGGCCGACGTCCAGGGCCATCACCAGCGCCGCGCCGCGACGGATCAGGCAGTCGGTGAATCCGCCGGTGGAGGCTCCGATATCCAGGCACACTTTTCCGGCGGGGCGTATTCCGAAATGATCCAGGGCGCCGGCCAGCTTATGGCCACCCCGGCTGATGTAGCCGGAGTGCAGCGGCCGGATGCAGAGCTCCGCATTCTCCTCCACCCGGTCGCCCGGCTTCCCGACCCGCCTCTCGCCCTGCCAGACCTGCCCGGCGAGAATCATAGCCTGGGCTTTGGCCGCCGTGGCTGCCAGTCCGCGAAGGACCAGGTGGAGGTCGGCCCGCACTTTTTTCCCCTTCTCCATATCGGCTGCATTATGGCCCGCTTCGGGAGCGGTGTCCAGAAGCGGCATTTGTGTTATGCTTTAGCGCATGACAGACAAAATACGCAATCAAACAGTTCTGATCACCGGTGCTTCCAGCGGGATCGGCTACGTCACCGCCCTGGAGCTGGCCCGGCGGGGCGCCAGGCTCGGGCTGGCCGCCCGGAGAGAGGACCGCCTGGAATCCCTGGCCCGATCGGTGGCCGAGTGCGGGGCGCAGGCATTTGCCTGCCGGACGGACGTGCGGGAACGCTCCCAGGTGGAGCGGTTCGTGCAAATGGCCCTGGAGCGCTTCCAGACCGTGGATGTGCTGATCAACAACGCCGGATACGGCATCCGGGCGCGGATCGAGGACACCACCCCGGAGGAATACCTGGACCTGCTGCAGGTCAACCTTCTGGGAACGGTGTACGGCATCCATGCCGTTCTGCCGGCCATGAAGCGGCAGAAGCGGGGGCACATCATCAATGTCTCCTCCGTGGCGGGCAAGCGCGCCATGCCCCAGAGCGGAGCCTACAGCTCCACCAAATTCGCCGTGAACGGCATGAGCGAAGCCCTGCGCGTGGAGCTCAAACCGTATGGGGTCCGCGTCAGCACGGTGCTCCCGGTGTCCACCGCCACGGAGTTCTTCGATGTGGCCGGAAGGAAGAGCGGAAAGCCGGCCAAACCGGTCGGCCCGATTCAGTCTTCGGAAAAGGTTGCCCGGGCGATAGTGCGCTGCATCGAGCGCCCCCGGCCGGAGGTCTTCTGCTTCCCCCCCTCGCGGGCTCTGGCGGTGCTCAACAACCTGGCCCCCGGCCTGGTGGACCGCATTGCCGCCCGCTTCATGACCATGCACTGATCCGCATTCTTCGGAAAGGGTCCATGTCCCGGTAAAAAATCCCTCTTCCCATCCGAAATGCGGTGATGGCTTCTTTCTTCCTTCCTGATCTCCCCGTCTTCCTGTGAAATGATAGGGCTTACAGAAAGATAAGGAAGAGCGGGAAGAAAAGCCGAAGGGCTTGTCGCAAGGCGTGCGACTTTTTGCGAACGGATCACCGAAGATACCTTCGCAAAAAACCGGGAACCACAACGGGGGTCCGGAACTCGCTTTGCCACGAAGCCATCAGGGCGGATAAATAAACAAATCCGCTCCGCCGCGGTTGGCGCCAAGCGGCGGGGCTCAGGGCAGCGAGCCGCTTTGCAGGGGCGGGAGGTCGGCATCCATCTTCTCCAGCACGCGGATGAACTCCTTGCGGCGCTTTTCGGCAAAGGGATTCAGGGTCTGCAGATCGATAAACAGCTGCCGCGTGTCCTTCTGGAGGATGGCAAAATCCCGGAACAGCTTCTCCGGCCCCGGTGTGGCGATTTCCGAAAGATGAATATCCATTTCCTGGATCGCCCGGGCCATCAGGTGAAAAAGGCACTGGGTTTCCGCCATGGCCCGGTCGTGCTCTTCGGGGGAAGCCTGCAGCACGCGGAGCCCCAGGCCCTGCAGATATCCCCGGACCGCTTCGACATGACGATCCGACAGCGGGCAGAGCACGATTTTCAGGCCCGCCAGCCCGTCCCGGCCGCTATCCGGTCCGAAAAGCGGATGGGTGCCGATGATCTCCACCCCCGCGGGAAAGCTTTGCCGCATGACCTGCATGGGATGCATTTTCACGGAGCAGGTATCCAGGACCAGCTGCCCCGGCCGCAGCATGGGCGCCAGCTCCCGGCAGACCTCCTCCATGGCGCACATCGGAACGGCGAGCAGAAGGATCTCTGCGGCGGTGGCTTCGGCCAGAGTGACCCGGCGGTACGATTCCCCGGCCGTCGCCTGGGCTTCGGGATCGGCGTCGTAGATCCGCAGATCGAAATCCTTCTGCAGCAGGGGCGCCAGGAAGCGGCCCAGACGGCCGTATCCCAGGAGGGCCAGCACTTTTCTTCGGTCCATGGCTTTTGGTATTGAATTCAAGGTATCGTACTATTTCATCCGGCATCCCCGCGATCCCGAGCTAGGATTTTGGCCCGGGTTGCCCTTGGGGGTCAATGGAAATTTGCCTCTCCCGCCGTCGGCGACGAACGGAGAGGCAATCGGAATCCGTATCAACAACAGACGATTGAGGCACGGCGCACCGCACCCGAAGAAAAAAGGGGATCGGCACCCGGTGTCTCCGGGGGCAGATCGATGACGAGTAAAGCTTCTTCCACCAACGCACACGGCTGGTCCAAGGGGGACTGGATTTTGAACTCTCTGCTGCTGTTCATCCCCATTACCCTGGCCCTGAAGCTGGCCGGAGCCTCGCCGGTGGCCATCTTCGCTTCCAGCTGCCTGGGGATTATTCCCCTGGCCGGCTGGATGGGACGCTCCACGGAGCACCTGGCCGACGGCGTCGGGGCCGGCCTGGGGGGTCTGCTGAACGCCACCTTCGGCAACGCCACGGAAATGATAATCGCCCTGCTGGCGCTGCGCGAAGGGCTGGCGGACATGGTCAAGGCCTCGATCACCGGCAGCATCCTGGGCAACAGCCTGCTGGTGCTCGGCGCGGCGATTTTCGCCGGCGGAACGCGCTATGCGCGCCAGACCTTCAACCGCACCGCCGCCGGCATGGCCTCCACCCTGCTGGCCCTGAGCGCCATCGGCCTGGTGGTTCCGGCCATCTTTCACCGCCTGGTGGGCGCCGGGCAGGCAGACCGCGAACGGGAGCTGAGCACCGAAATCGCCGTGGTCCTTTTTGCCAGCTACCTGCTGAGCCTCTGGTTCAGCCTGCGGACCCACCGGCACCTCTACGACGGCGTTGTCGAGGAGAATCCCCTGATGGCTGCCGAAAAAAGGGTCCACGCGTCGTGGAGCCGCAAAAAATCCCTGGCCGTCCTGATCGGCAGCACTCTCCTGGTGATCCTGCTCAGCGAGATGCTGGTCGGCTCGATGGAACACAGCATCGAAGCCCTGGGCCTGACTCCCGTATTCGTCGGCGTCATCCTGGTGGCCATCATCGGGAATGCCGCCGAGCACAGCACCGCCATCCTGGTGGCCATGAAAAACCGCATGGATCTGGCCCTGCATATTGCCGTCGGCTCCAGCATCCAGATCGCCCTGTTCGTGGCCCCGGTCCTGGTGTTTGCCGGCCGATTGTTCGGATGGCCCATGGATCTGATTTTCACGCCCCTGGAAGTTTTATCCGTCGTGGTTTCCGTAGGGGCCGTGGCCCTGGTCTCCGGCGACGGGGAATCGCACTGGATGGAGGGGGTGCAGCTGCTGGCGGTGTACATCATCCTGGCCTTCGCCTTCTACTACCTGCCGGCCTGATTGCCATGCGCCGGTATCGCTGCTTTGCCGCTCCGCAGGACATCTCCGGTAACCGGGCCCGGCTTTCCCCCGCGGAAAGCCACTACCTGCAGCACGTGCTGCGCCTTTCGCCCGGCAGCACCCTGGAGCTGTTCGACGGGCAGGGCCATTCCTACCGGGCGGTGCTGCGCTGCCTGCAGCCCTCGGCGGAGGCCGAGATCCTGGAAGCCTGCCCGGAGCCCCAGCCCGGAGAGAGCCCCCTGCGCCTGGTTCTGGTGCAGGCACTGATCCGGGCCGATCCCTTCGAATGGGTTCTGCAGAAAGGAACCGAGCTGGGGGTCCACGCGTTTTTCCCGCTGCATGGCCGCCACTGCGAAATTCATCCCGGATCCCCCGAGTCGCAAAAAAACAGGCAGCTTCGCTGGGAAAAAATCGTTCAGGCCGCCGCCCGCCAGTGCCGGCGCTCCGCGGTTCCCATCGTGCATCCGGTGGCGGACTTCTCTTCTCTGAAGGACCGCGCCCTTTCGGATCCGGCCACGCTCCGCATGGCCCTGCTGGAAGAGGGCGGCCGGCCTTTCACCGATCTACCCGCCTTGCCGGAGCCGCCGGCCGTACAGCTCTGGATCGGCCCGGAAGGCGGCTGGTCCGCGGATGAAGCCGCTTTTCTCCGTTCCTCCTGTTTTCCTCTTTCCCTCGGCCCCCGGGTGTTGCGGGCCGAAACCGCGGCGGTAGCCGCCGCCGCGCTGCTGCAGTCCCTCTGGGGCGACCTCAGCGGACACGCCTGAATCCGGCCCCCATCCCGTTGGGCTGCGCCGTCGGGCGGCGGGGCGGGATTTTACCGGGGCTCCAGGACGATGTCGCGCCAGTTGAGCCAGTCGGCCACCGTGTTGTTTCCCGGGGCATTGGTGCACTTCAGGATCAGCTCCGCCTCCCGGCCGGCGAAGGGCTGCAGGTCGATCTTCACTTCCCGCCAAAACAGGCTTTTCCGGCCGGGATCGGGATGCATGTATTCCCGGAACAGAACGCTCTCGCCTTGCGAAGTGCGCAGGGCGGCCTCCGCCCAGGCTCCGTCTCCCAGGCGGTTCATCCAGGACACGTCAAACCGCAGCTGTAACCCGGCCTCCAGGAGACCCAGGGGCGCAACCAGCGTAGAGGCGCCGATCTGCGTTACGATTTCCTTCCCGGGCAGGGGGAAGAATACCGGGGCGCCGGTGGGCGTTCCGAACCGCTCGTAGTCCGGATAAAACTCCGACCGGTCGACGCTCCAGCGCAGCCCCTCGAGGCCCGGAATCACCCGCCGGGCCCGGCTCAGCCGCCGCCCCTTGTAGTAGCCGGTCACGTCGCTGAAGGTTCCGGACATGTACTGCAGGATCCAAAGGTCGCCCTGTTCCCGGTAGGAATCCGGCAGCCGGGCCCCTTCATCCGCGAACAGCGTTTCCACCGGGCTGCGGCACACCCGGTTCCGGCAAAGCGGATCGCGGCGCACGGGCAGCGGGACCCGGCCTTCGAAGGTGGGCAGCAGGAAGAGAGTCATTTTCCCGCCCGGCTTGAGATAGGAGCTGACATCGTAGAAGGTTCCGCCCACCTCCTGGAAAAAGGAGACCTGAGGCGATCGCAGGTATTCCTCGGGCAGCCGGGCCAGCTCCGCGGAAGAAAGAAACCGCACCCGGCTCCCGGCCAGGCGATCCGCCGTGGAAGGGCAATCCCGCAGCGACCGGATGGGGGGCACCTTGCCGTCGATGGTGGGAAGCAGCAGCAGGGTGTCCGGCTGCCGGCCGTAGTAATAGGAGGTGACATCGTCGAAATGCCCGTCCAGGTACTGCAGAACCCATATGTTCCTGCGGAGAAGATAATCCTCCGGCAGCACGGCCCCCTGGTCGCCGATGCTCAGGTCGACGTACCGGCCGTAAATACTTCGTCCGCCGGCGGGAATCTTTTCGAGCAGAGGGGCACCGGTACCCTCGGAAGTGGGCAGCAGGAAAAGAGTCATCTTGCCGCCTTCCCGGAAATAGCGGGACACATCGTACAGGTGCCGGTCGAGGAACTGCAGCACGATCCAGTCGCTGCGCCCGGCGAAATCCGCCGGAGGCCGCTCGCCCTTATGGGCAAAGAAAGCCCGGATGCGGGTCTGCGGATAAAACAGCCCGAACAGCTGCCCGCGATCGATGGGCGGCACGGACAGCAGCTGGGAAATGCCGTCGTCAAAAGCCGGAAGGAAAAACAGATTCACTTCCGCGGGAAGCACGGGATGGGCCTCCCGGAAATCGTTCAGGCACTCTTCGAGGATTTCCGATTGATACTGGGCATCGGAGGCCGCCAGGTAGCTTCGGGTCTGCTGCAGGGAGGAGTAGCAATGCGGCGCCACCAGCAGACCGACCAGCAGTATGCCGCCTGCCGGCGAAAGGCGCGCGACCGTACGCCCGGCGGAAAGGCGTTCCGCCAGTACGGCAAAAAGCAAAGAAACGCCGAACAGGGGCAGGTACAGGTACCACTTCCCGAGGCGGCTGGATAAAAGCAGCGACGGCAGGTTAAGGCCGAAAAACCAGGCGATTCCGGCCCACTCGACCGCCGAAAGGCGGAAACGGCGGCGGGCCAGGTCGGCAAGCCATACCAGGAAAAGAAGCCCCGTCGAGGCGAAAATCAGCTTCCGGATCCGATCGGCCTCATGGAGATGCAGCCCGTCGGGCAGGTTCAGCGCCCAGTAGACGTATTTCAGCTTGGCGGCCGGATTCGACCAGGGATCGATGCTGTAAGCAGCCTGGGTGCTCCGGGTGTAAAGCTGCCCGGACTGCTGCCAGTACAGGAACAGGCCGGCGAAAGCCGCAGCCGGAACGGCATAGAGGCAGACCCGTCCGAAGTTTTGCCGCATGGCCTGGAGCAGATCCTTTCCCGCGGGGACGCTGTTCCGCGAGCGCAGGTCGAAGAGGGCCAGAACCAGCCAGACCGCCAGGGGGAAGGTAACCGCCGATTCCTTGGTCAGCAGGGAAAGCAGGAACAGAAAAAGCGAAGCCGCCTGCCGGCCGGGAGAGTTTCGCCGCCGGGCCTCCACGCCCAGAAGCAGGGAGCCGAGCAGCAGAAAGGCCAGCAGGAAATCCGACAGGTAGGTGATATCGTAAGTGATCCAGCCGGCCACGGAATGCAGGCCCCAGAAGGCGGCCGCGGCCAGCGCCGGAACCGGCCCGCCCAGGATCTGCCGGGCCAGAAAATAGAACAGTGCCGTATTGGCCAGGTGAAATGCCGGAGGAACCCAATGATACAGGACCGGGTCCAGTCCCAGCCAGGGGCGCAGCAGACCGACCACCGCCATGTTGAGCGGCCGGTAGTTCTTTTCTTCCCCGGGAGCCGCCAGATAGCGCCAGAGATCCTGCCAGGACTGCGGGGCGTGGATCAGGTAGAACAGGCTGTCATGGGTGAAGAACCGGGAAAAGGAGCCGGAGAAAAGCCATGCCTCCAGGACCAGAAGCAGCAGCAGAGCGGCCTTTTCGAAGGCTGCCTCGCTGCCCATGAATCGGAATCGGTATCGCCGGGTCACCGCTCGCTTCCTCCATGCAAATGCGTTTATTATACGTCCATTTTTTTGAGCGCGCCGACTGGGAAAATTTCCTAAAAAAGCGTATAAGAATACACGAAAACAGTATGGATCCGGATTCCTTCATGCAAACAACCCGTAATCTTTATTTCCAGACCGAAAGGTGAATTTATGAAAATGAATTCCATCGATTTTGGCCTCCGGGCCTTTCTCCTAGTGTTCTCCTGTTGGACCTGGGCGAGTGCCGCCCTCGCCGCCGAGCCCCTCTCCGTCGGCCGGCTGCGCTGCGAATACCAGGCGAATCCGCTGGGGATCGACGTCCTCCAGCCGCGGCTGAGCTGGCAGGTGACGGCCGATTCGCGGGGGTGGATGCAGTCGGCCTACCGGATCCAGGTGGCGGAAAAACCATCCGCCTTCCAGGCGGAAAAGGAGCTGCTGTGGGACAGCGGCCGCATCTCCTCCGACGCCTCTCTGCACCGGGCCTACGGCGGGCCGGCCCTGCAGTCTGCCAGAAGATATTTCTGGCGGGTGCAGGTCTGGGACCGCAGCGGAGCCGCTTCGCCCTGGAGCGAGCCCGGCTGGTGGGAAACGGGCCTGCTGGCGCCTGCCGACTGGCAGGGAGCCGCCTGGATTCAACCCGAAGGCGATGAGCCCAAGGCGGAAAACGGATTTATGCTGCGGAAGGAGTTCGAGGTGCCGGGCCCGGTGGAATCGGCGCGGGCCTACGTCAGCAGCCTCGGCCTGTACGAGATGCGGCTGAACGGCAAGCCGGTGGGCGACCAGGTGCTCACTCCGGGCTGGACCAGCTACGAGTACCGGGTGCAGTATCAGACCTATGACGTCACTTCCCAGCTGCAGGGCGGAACCAACGCCGTAGGCATCGCTCTGGGGGGCGGCTGGTACCGCGGCGGCATCGCCCGCGGCTCTTACGGGGACAAGCTGGCAGCCATCGCCTGGTTGCAGATTGTGCTGAAGGACGGGCGGCGGATTGCCGTCGGCACCGACGGCAGCTGGCAAAGCGCCGCCGGCCCGATCCTGAAGACGGACATCTACAATGGAGAGGCCTATGACGCCCGGCAGGAAAAACCGGGCTGGGATCAGAAGGCCTACGGCTCCTCGGGATGGCGCGGGGTCCGCGTCCTGGAGCATCCCAAGACCGTCCTGGTCGCGCCGGCCGGTCCGCCGGTGCGCCGCATCGAGGAGATCCGTCCGGTGAAGATCCTGAAAACCCCGGCCGGCGAGACGGTCGTGGACATGGGCCAGAACATGGTCGGATGGGTGCGGCTGAAGGTGTCCGGGCCGGCCGGCAGCACCGTCCGGCTGCGCCATGCGGAAGTGCTGGACAAAGCCGGCAACTTCTACATCCGCAATCTCCGGGCCGGCAAGCAGCTGGTGGAGTACACGCTCAAGGGCGGGGGCACGGAATCCTACGAACCGCACTTCACCTTCCAGGGATTCCGCTACGTGGCGGTGGAGGGCTATCCCGGGGAGCTCACCCTGGACAGCCTGACCGGCGTTGTGGTCCACTCCGAAATCCCGCCCACCGGGGAGTTCGAATGCTCCAACCCGATGATCAACCAGCTGCAGCATAACATCCGCTGGGGGCAGAAAGGGAATTTCGTGGACGTGCCCACCGACTGCCCGCAGCGCGACGAGCGGCTGGGCTGGACCGGGGATGCCCAGGCCTTTGCCCGCACTGCCAGCTTCAACGCCGACGTGGCCGCCTTTTACACCAAATGGCTGCGCGACGTAGCCGCCGACCAGAAGCCGACCGGTGCGGTCCCGCACGTGGTCCCCAACGTGCTGGGCCGGCGGGATCCCAAGGCCAACACGGCTTCCGCGGGATGGGCGGACGCCGCCGTGGTGGTTCCCTGGACGGTTTACCTCTGCTACGGAGACACCCGCATCCTGGAGCAGCAGTACGCGAGCATGCGGATGTGGGTCGAATACATGAGCTCCCGCGCCGGAGAATCCTGCTTCTGGAACAACGACTTCACCTTCGGCGACTGGCTGGCGTTTGCCACCACCCGCTCGGACTATCCCGGGGCCACCACCGACAAGGACTTTATTTCCCAGGCCTATTTTGCCCGCTCCACCGACCTTCTGCAACGGACCGCGGCGATTCTGGGAAAGAAGGAGGACGCCCGGAAATATGCCGATCTGCTGGTGCGCATCAAGAAGGTGTTTGCCGACGAGTTCCTGACCATCAACGGGCGCCTGTCTCCCAACACGCAGACCGCCTACGCCCTGGCGCTGGGATTCGACCTGCTGCCGGAAGCGCTGCGTTCCACGGCTGCGCGGCGGCTGGCGGAGGATGTCCGCCGCTTCAAGCATATCACCACCGGGTTCCTGGGCGCCCCCCTGGTCTGCCAGGTGCTCAGCGACAACGGATATGCCGACGAGGCTTTCCTGCTGCTGAACCGCAAGGAATACCCCTCGTGGCTTTACCCGATCACCAAGGGAGCGACAACCATCTGGGAGCGCTGGGACGGCATCAAGCCCGACGGATCCTTCCAGGACGAAGGGATGAACTCCTTTAACCACTATGCCTACGGCGCCATCGGGGAGTGGCTGTACAAGTTCGTGGCCGGGCTGGAGATCGACGAACGGAATCCCGGCTACAAACACATCCTGGTCCAGCCGCACCCCGGCGGCGGACTGACGCAGGCCAGGGCCCGCATCCTCTCGCTTTACGGCCCGGCCTCCTCCGGTTGGGAAATCAAGGAGGGGCGCATGCGGGTGACGATCGAGATACCGCCCAACACCACGGCCTCGGTGCGGCTGCCGAAAGCCAGGCTGGACCAGGTCCAGGAGGGAGGCCGCCCCCTGGCCGGCGCCGTCGGAATCACCCGTTCGCTCCAGGAGGATAAGACGGCGGTGCTCGAGGTGGGCTCCGGCCGCTACGATTTCCAGTACCCGATCAGCGAGTAGCAGCGGACGGATGGGAAAAGAAATTTGTTTCAGGCCGCCCTTACAGGGCTTGACATCCCATACAACATCGCTTCCCGGGGCAAAGCCCCGGGAAGGAATCATTTCCCCCCTGCCGGGCGTTCAACCATTTTTGCCGGTTCGTCCTGCCAAAGCATTTTTCGCTTTTCTTCCCGATCTTCCTGTCTTCCCGCGAAGAAGGCGGTTCAGCCCTTCGCCCAGGGTGCGGACGCGAGGGCCCTGGTTTTTTCCTCCAACCGGAACAGCCGGTAGGCGTTGCCGCGCATCACCGGATCGACCAGATCCAGGGCGGCATCCGAGGTCAGCCAGCCATCCTCCACCAGCCGCGCCAGGCTGTTTACAATTCCCCGCCGCGCGAGAGCGGCATGGCCCACCACCGGCTCAACCGGGCCGTAGTCGCCGCCGAAACTCAGCACCTTGCTGGCCGGGGCGGTGACCAGGAACTGCGAAAGGAACCGGGCGCCGGCCACCGGGCTGATGATCCAGGCCCAGCACATGTCGATGTAGGCGTTGGACCACTGCTTGGCCAGCGCGATCATCTCCTCGTAATAGGGGTAGCCGATGTGCATGAAGACGAAGGTGGTCTCGGGCGATTTGCGGCACAACTCGCAGGCCGCTCCGGGATTGCCCTGCAGCCGGGCCAGGGGCATGGAGTTGACTCCGGCGTAGAATCCGGTATGCAGCTTGACGGGCAGCCGGTATTCCGTCGCCCGGCGCACCGCGTACCAGAAAAGGTGGTCTTCCAGCTGCTTCTGCTCCACGGGCGTCAGCGGCTGCTCCTGCATCTTTTTCCGAAAGACCGGCGCAGCGGTCTCCGCGTGGACATCCTCAAAGTCGATATTGCGCGAGTAGGCCGCCTGGCTTTTCACCGCCACGGCGTAAGGTCCGTATTTCTTGAACCAGGCGTCGATGACCGCGTGCCAGTCTCCGAGGTCCTTGACTTCGATCCCGGTCATCGGGGCGTACGATTTCAGGTTGGGCCCCATGTGCATGCCGATGATGCTGATATCCTGCATGAGCAGCAGCGGCTGCCGGCTTTCGCTGAACGGAGACCCTTGAAAATTTACCTGGCAGGACTCGATGCCGGCGATGCCCTGCAGGATTTCCCGGTAAAAACCGGGCCGGATCCGCTCGCGGTAGGCCGACTGGATGCGGGGAACGGTATCGCGCCCCAACCCGGGAACCCCGTAAAGCTCGCGCACGGCGATATCCACCGCCTGGCCATAGCCGGTATTGCGAACTGCCGGCCAGTAGGGCTCGATCAGCTCCCACTTTTTCAGCGGGTCGGTCGAGGGGGAGAAGAAGGCGTTATAGGAATCCCGGGACATCCCGGCGCTGCGCAGGTCGGAGTCCAGGTAGTGCGAAAGGAGCAGCGACCAGTCGTTCACCTTGACGCGCGGGGCCTCCCCCTTCAGGCGTTCCTCCTCTTCCATCAGATGTTCGTGGGTGTCGATAAGCCGTGTGTCCTGCACGCGTTTTTCGATCTGCTCGCGGAAATCCGACGGCCGGGCTGCAGGCGCCGCCGCCGCTCCTCCGCCGGCCAGGGACGTGCAAGCCAGCGCCGTGTTCCGCAGCGCGCCGCGGCGGGAAACCTTCGATATTGGGGCCATGATCCGTTCCTCCAGAAAATGATGGTCATTCTCCTCCACCGGAGAACTCCTTGTCAATGCAGTCCTGGTTCGGGCCTTGCGGGCAATTTGCCGTCGTTTGACTTCAAGGGTGTTCGGTCTTACCATGTATAAATGGGGTTAAGTTTTCCATGTACAACAAGGAGGAACAGACATGAAAACGAAAAGCGGGAAGTTATGGATATTCGTGGGGCTTACTTTGACCCTGGCGGCCGTTCTGCTGCTCTTCGGCATGACGTCTGCGGCGGCTCCGCCTGACGACCTGCCCACGGCGGCTCATCCGAAAGTCAAGGCCGCGATTGCCGTCCAGGAGGCCGTCACACCCAACCTGATGGCCCTGGAGAACATCCTGGGCACGGCGGTCGGCATGGATGACAGCGGAGAAGCCCACCTGACTGTCTACGTCAACGAGCACGGCAGGGAAATGGCGGAAACCGTGAAGTCGCTGCCGAAAACCATTAAGGGGCTGCGCGTCGCCGTGGAAGTGACCGAGCCGTTTCGCGCCATGGCGGCTGCCGTGACCGCCGATGCTCCCCACACCGCAAAGCAGGCGGCCCCGATTCAGCTGGGAACCTCCGGGGGCTGGAGACTGGATCTGGCCAACGGATATTGCTGCGGCGGCACGCTGGGTTCCCTGGTGCAGGTCAATGGAACCCAATATGTCCTGAGCAACTACCATGTGCTGGAGGCGGACATTGTTAGCGGCGGGAATGGACACGTGGCATTAACCGGAGATAATGTAATCCAGCCCGGGCTGATCGATGTTCGGTGCAATGCAGGCGGCGCCCAGAATGTGGCCACTCTGGTCAAGTTGAGCTCGCTGCCCGGTTCGAATGTGGATGCCGCTGTGGCCCAGGTCAGTCCCGGAATGGTCCGCACGGACGGCTCCATTATAGACATCGGCATGATTTCGGGCCAGACGGTCACCCCCGCCCTTAAAAGGGCGGTGAAGAAAAGCGGTCGGACCACCGGCCTGACCCGGAGCACCATTTCCGGCCTGAATGCCACTATCTCCGTCGCCTATGAAAACGAGTGCGCCGGGGGTGCCGCTTTCACCAAGACATTCACCGGACAGATCGTCATCGCCAACAAGGGGAGCAGATTTCTCAACAGCGGCGATTCCGGCTCGCTGCTGGTGGAGGATGCGGCCAACAACCCCAGGGCCGTCGGTCTGCTCTACGCCGGCAGCAACACCACCGCTATCGCCAATCCGATCGGCCAGGTGTTGGCCTTTTTAGGCAGCAAGCTGGGCGGAACCGCCACCATGGTCGGAAATTGAAAGCGCCCGGCCTCTTCGGTCCTTGATAGTACCGGCTCCGGCCCGGCGCTCTACCTGGCCGCCAGGGCGCGCCAGCGCCGGTACTGCGCCGTTTTGCGGGGATCGGGATCCTCGCAGCCCTGCAGCCAGTACCGGAACCAGTCCAGGTTGCGTTCCATGGAAGCCCGGCGATGGCTGGGCAGAGAGAAAACATGGGGCGCACCCGGGTAGATCACCTGCTCCACGGGCTTTCCCAGGCGGCGCAGCGCCATGTAAAACTCCAGCGACTGCACCCCCACATCGCCGCCGTATTCGCGCAGCAGTGGGATATTCATCTTATCGGCATTCAGGGCCGGGGCCACCCGCCGGTAATTCCCGTACGCTTCCCCGAATGGCGGACCGCCGAAAAAATCGTCGAGGTAGCGCTGCATCCCGGCACTGCCCGTCACCCAGTACTGCCCGGCATTGTTCAGCCCGCCCTCCCCGGCCGACGCCGCCTGGAACAGCCCGGACTGGGTAATGGCCATCTCCGCCAGGAAAGCCCCGAAGCTCCACCCCAGGACACCCACCCGCTTCGGATCGGCGATCCCCTCCTCCACCAGGCCCCGGACGGCGGCCTCCATGCCGGCAAGCGGGTTATAAACCTGCGACATCGCCGCTGCCTCGAAGTCGCCCGGCTTCCAGCCCAACTCCCGCGGGTAGTTGAACAGCAGCACGGCAAACCCGGCCTCGACAAAATGCTGCACCGGGTAGCTGGCGATCCACTGCGCCTGGGTCGTGAATTTGTTCGAAAACTGGTAGTGAACCATGAGCAGGGGGAGACGCTCTTCTTTCCACGGCCTGTCGGGCAGGAACAGAAAGCCGCCGACTTCATGGCCGAACCGGTTTTTCCAGGAGCGCTCCGCCGCGTCGCGCAGGCGGACGGAATCGAACTGCGGATTCAGCCGGGTCAGAATCCTGGTCCGGCCCGACTCCGCATCCAGCAGGGCGATTTCCGGCGGAACCGTCAGCGCCTGCCGGATGCAGGCCGCCTGCTTTTTATCCGCCGAAAAGCTGAATTCGGAATAATGCGCGCCGTCGGAGGGCACGGCCTGGATCGGACCGGTCCCGAGCGGCGCGCGGTAGAGGGTCGAGTTTCGGCGATCGTCGTATTCGATCAGCAGGTTTTCTCCCCGACTGTCAAAAAGAACGGAGGAAAGAAAGAACCAGTCCCTCGCGCCGGCCACGGGAGCCGGAAGAGAATTTTCCTCCAGGGCCCGCAGGAGCGGCCGGCTGCGCGGCACATAGGTTTTCCCCTCCTCGCCGGTGGCCACGAACGCCAGGCGCCGCCCATCCGAACTCCAGGCGACCCCCCGGTTCCGCAGGCCGTCCTGCACGAATGGACGGAACGCAAAAGGGGTACGGTCCAAATCCAGCAGGCCGATCCGCTCCCCCGGTCCGGCCTCGGTATAGGAAATGGCCGCCTGGCGGCCGGAAGGCGCCCAGGCCAGCCCGAGCAGGGAGGTCACTCCGCCCAGATCCGCGTCGATGCGTCGGGCGGCCGTCGTCCCCTTTTCCCAGAGCCAGAGCTCCGGCCGGCCCGGGGCCGTCCAGCTGCGCTGCGTAAAGGAGCGGATCCCGTGGAAATTTTCGTCATAGACCACGCCCTCCCGCTCGATCCGGCTGCGCTCTTCGGCCGGAACCGGGGGGACGGTGACGAAGAGCAGCCGGGACCCGTCCGGAGACCAGTCATATTGCATCACAGGGGTGGGATGCTCGAACAGGGGCTGGACGTCCTCCGTTTCCGTGGAGATGCGCCAAAGGGCGGTTTCTCCCGGTCGGGGCAGGATCGCCGAAAGCGCGCGGCCGTCCGGCAGCCATTTCAGTCCGGCAGCCGAGGAGGCCATCAGCCGCCTCGGCGCGGGCAGGCTTTCGCCGGCCAGCCACAATTCCGTGCGGCTGCTGTTCTCGGCCAGGCTGGACTGCCTTATCAGGAATGCAACCGTGCGGCCGTCGGGGGAAAGGCGCGGCGAGGAAGGCTCGCGCTGCTCGATGATATCGGCAAAGGTCAGCGCCCGCTTATCCTGGGCCGCGCCGGCCGGGATGAGCAGCAGAAGAAGAAAAAGCAAACGGAGTGCGGGTCGTGCACGGGTCATACAATCACCCCTCGGTCCTCGCAAAATGGAAAGGATGGAAGTCGAAAAAGACGTGACCTTTTGCGAATCCGCCCAGGAAGTGGACCTCTTATCCCGGAGGGCGGAAGGGCCTACTTCCTGTCGCTGAGGATGCGCCGCATTTCCTGCATGCGGTCCTTGCCGTACTGCACGTTCTGGAAAGCGGTGGGATCCTCGGGAAGGGCCAGCTCATAGCGGCTCATGGTCATGATGCGGACCTGCCCGCTTTCCATCTCGCAGGCGAACAGGTGCCCGCCCTTCTGCCGGTCTTCGCTGATGAAATGAAAATGGTATCCGGGGTAGTTGATCCCCTGCACGTAAGGAGGGCAGCGGAAGCCCAGCAGGGTTCCCGGGACCCGGTCGAACTCGGCCACCACCTGCCCTTTGACCGCCTCGAGCAGGCTGGTGTAAGGCCGGCTCTGCTCGGGGACGGTGCGGGTCCGGACCTTGTTGAAAAAACCGCTGACCCGGAAGGCGTAAAACAGGTGGGGGTTGGCTGCCGCCTGGTCCAGCAGCCCCTGCAGCGATTCCATGGTGGTCCCATTGGGAATCTCGCGGGCGGCCCCCCCGGCAAACCGGCAGGCAAAGGCGTACGGCGTCAGCGCCTGCGGGGAAGGCTGATACACTTTCCCATCCGCCTTGGCCTGGTACAGCTTTCCGTCCAGGAGAATCAGCTCTCCGCCGAGGCGGTCGAAAGCCCCGATGCCGAAATCGCCGTGCCGCTGCAGCTCGGCAATCGGCATCCGCCCGTCAAAATTGCCGGAGAGCAGAGCTTCGAAGAGCGCAAACTGAAACAAGGTTCCCGAGGCGGGAGGGGCGGATTGCGCCCGAATCCCCGGGGAAAGCACCAGTCCAAGGAAAACCCAAACCCACAGGACGCGCCGTTTCTCTCCCATTGTCCCTTCCTTTCCTTTTATTGAAGGTGCAAAAAGTTTCACGCGAAAGCCCTTATAGGGCTTCGGAACGTAGCCCGGGGTTGGCGCGCTTCGCGCCTGCCCCGGGCAGGAATGTTCGGAGGAGGCAACCCTGCAAGGATTGCTCAAAATCCAGCCATGGCAGGTGGTTGCGCAGCCCTTACAGGGCTGATTTTCAAACAGATCCGCCTACCCGGGGTAGCGCCTGCGGCGCAACCCCGGGCTATGTTCCGGAACCCCCTTGGGGTTCCTGCTACTTGTTGCACCTTCTTTTCCATTAACTGAGTGCGATGGCGTTCTTTTCGCACACCGACCGGCAGATTCCGCAGCCGTAGCACTTGCTGGCATCGATCCCGGCCTTCTTCCGGCCGGCGCTGTAAAAGACGGCCCCGAACTGGCAGACCTCCATGCAGCGTCGGCACCCGGTGCACTCCTGCAGGTTAACCGAAGCCCGGCCGTGCCCCTTCTCTATGGCGGGAAGCCCGTGGCTGATCGCGGACTTCAGGGCCAGGCAGTCGGCGCGGTCGCAGTTGCAGATGCCGCCGATGAAGGGGGTCAGGAAAGTCCACACGCTATGGCACAGGCCCTGCCGCTCATGCTGCCGGAAGGCCTGCAGCGCCTCCTCCCGGGTCAGGGTTTCGAAGCCGCGGCAGTCCGGGCCGAGCAGAAAACTCCCGCCACCCCCCTGGAGGATTTCCACGAACTTTCCTCCGGCGGGCCCCATGCTTATCCCGTAGCAGAATCGCTTTTCTTCGCCGGTGGTGACTTTGCGGCAGACGCAGGGAATCCGCACGATGGAGGTGGCCATCTGAAAGATCCGCTCAACGTCCTCCAACGGCAGGACCTGCCCGAAATGGTCCCTCCGCAGCTTGCGCCGCATCTGCCAGCGGAAAAACCACTGCAGAAAAGAGGGCAGCCGGTCATAGGCCGGAAGCTGCTCGGGCACCTTGCGTAGTTCATCGACATTGCCGAGCATGTGCCGGATGACTTTCCGGCGCCGCAAATCGCTAAGCAGGTCTTCGGAATAGTTCCGGGCGTCGAAATACCAGCGCTGCCCTTCCCCATGCTGAACACAGAACTGACACATGCGCCGTCCTTCCTTTCTCCTCCGCGTCAGGGCAGAGGCAAAACCGGAATGGTGGTAAACACGTTGTTGCCCTGAATCGGGCCCTGGAACTGGTAAAGCAGGCCAATGGCCGTCGTGACCTGCGTCGAGTAGATCTCCACGACTCCTTCCGGCACCGCGCCGACTCCCGGGAAATACTGGGAGACAAACCTGGCCACCTGCTGGCGGGCATCCAGCATGAAGGAAGAGGACGAGACGATCACCCCCGCGGAGCTGATCAGCCGCATGGAGATGCTGACCGGCGAATCGGTCGGATTGGCAATCGCAATGCCGGTGTCGTTGAGCGCCCCCATCTGCGGGGCGGCAACCGCCATCTTTTTCCAACGGGGAGAGGGGTAAACCGTCGCTTCGGAGATCACCTTGTTCCCTTCCAGGGACTGATATACGGCCAGACCCGAAATCGGCCAGCTTGAGAATACCTGACACCACCCGGTTTTCAGTTCTCCGCTATCTTCCAGCCTCACGTTCAGCGAGGCCAGCGGACCCAGGACGGTGTTGAAGGCATTCACCAGGGCTCCGTTGATCGTCACCCCCAGGGGGAGTCCCTGCGGAGAAATAAACCGCACGGTAATCTGCACCGAGGAAGTGCTGGGATTGTACAGGAAGAGGCTGGTCCGGTAGCCGCCTCCCAGGGCAATCTGCGGAAACTCCAGGAGCGTGCTGGGACCGAGAACCGGCAGGGTGGTGGTGGTCGAGGAAGTGGAAGTGCTCGTTGTGGTTGTGCTGGTGGTGGAAGTGCTGGTGGTGGAAGTGCTGGTGGTCGATATCAGCAGGGAGCTGGAGGTGGTCGTGCTGCTGGTGGAAGTGCTCGTGGTGGTTGTGGAGGTAGATGTGCTGGAAGTCGAGCTGGTGCTGGTGGTGCTGGTCGTCGTCGGGATCACGATGATCGTGGTGGAGGTGGTCGAAGTGGAACCCGTGGTGCTGGTCGAAGTGCTGGTCGTAGTGCTGGTGGTAGAGATGGTCGTGGAAGTGACATCCGTGCTGCGGTCGTGCAGGAACACGTCCGACGCGCCGTTGGTATCGCCGGAAATCAGGTTGGTGGCCAGGGAATGAAAGGAAATGAATCTTCCCAGCGTAGCCACCGCCGGCGCCCCGCGGTCAAAGGAAGCCGGACCGGTCACGTTCGGCGATGCCCCGGAGGCGTCGTTGGCCTCCAGTCCGGCCGAATCCACGGAAATCCGGGAAACGACTCCGGTAGACCGGTCGGCCAGGAAAACATCCGCCTTGCCATTGCCGTCCGAGGAGATCAGGTTGCTGGCCAGAGAGCGAAAAGCGATGGTTCCCCCGTCGGCGGCAAGGGCCGGGAATTCCGAAGCCCCATTGGCTTCCGTGCCGGAGGTGCTCACCGAAATCCGCGTGGTGCGAATCCCGGCCCCGGTTTCATCGAACGTGTTGTTGCCGTCCGCATCCCGATCGTGCAGAAAAACATCGGCGACCGCGTTGACGTCGCCGGCGACCAGGTTGGCGGCCAGCGAGCTGAACACCACAAACCGTCCGTTGGCCGACACGGAGGGATGCAGCGACCAGTTGTCGCCCTGCGCCAGCTCGCTGGAAACGGACATGCGGACGGTTTTCACGCCGCCCGGCTCATCAAAAATGCCGTTGTTGTCGGTGTCCCGGTCCCGAACGAATATGTCGTCCGTCTGGTTGGTATCGCCGGTAACCAGGTTGGAAGCCGCCGAATGGAAGACCACAAAGCGGCCGGAGGAAGAAATGGCAGGGGGTCCGTGGTAAAGGCCGGTGAATCCGGAAGGCCCGTTGGCTTCGATCCCTTCGGTCGAAACCGACACCCGGACCACCTTGTTCGGCAGATTCATATCGTAGACAAATATATCCGCCTGATTGTTGAGATCGTTGGCCACCAGGTTGCTGGCCAGGGAAACAAAGGCCACATAACGGCCGTCGGCGGAAAGGGCCGGAAAAAGGGACATCCCGTTGGCCTGGCTGCCGTCCGAAGCCACCGATACCCGCACCGTGCGGATGTCGCCGGCCGTATCCAGGATTCCGTCCCCCGTCCTGTCGCGGTCGTGAACGAACACATCCGGGCAGGTTCCGGTTATGGAGTAGTAGGTACAGGTGTTGGTGTCGTTGTCGATCAGGTTGTTGCTCTCCGAGTAGAAAGCTACCAGCCGCCCGGCAGAGGACAGGGACGGCAGGTAGGAGTCGCCGTTCCCCTGCGTCCCGCTGGAGGAGACCGACACCCGCACCGTCTTGGTCCCGCTCAGCTCCCGGCTGCGCACGTAGACATCCGTCCTGGCGTTGGTATCGTTGGCCGCCAGTGCGGCCTGGGACCAGAAGGCCACATGCGCCCCGTCGGTGGAAACGGAGGGATTGAAGGATCCCTTTCCGGACTCGCCCTGGTTTCCCGCGGAATCGACGGAAAGCCGGCTGGTCAGAGCCGCAAGGACCGCTTCTTGAGAGTTTCCCTGGCCGGCCAAAGCCGAAAGACAGGCAGCCGAAAGGATCAGCAGCAGCCCGGTCCGCAGAACGAAGTGCCTTTTACTGGTCATCGAGATATCCTCCTTGATTTTGTCCCTATTCTATCACTGTTACCGCTTCGCAAAAAGTCGAATTAGTATCGATGCGGATCTTTCGCTTTCCTGTCGACCCTTCCCATTCCTGCGGTGCGCTTTTCATTTTTTTCTTTTTCCACATCCTTCTTCCTTCGGGAATGCGATACAATTCCCTAAAAAATGGCGACAAAAATAATGAAGGAGAAAAATATGACTGACAGCGCTTTCCCTGCCTTGCAGCCTCCCGTCAACCGCCTGCTCGGCCCGCTGCCGAAGGTTGGCATACGCCCGGCCATCGACGGCCGCCGCAAAGGGGTTCGGGAATCCCTGGAAAATCAGACCATGGACATGGCCAGAAGTACGGCCGATTTCATTTCCAAAACCGTGAAGCATCCCTGCGGCCTGCCCGTCGAGTGCGTGATCGCCGATCGCTGCATCGGGGGAACCGCAGAGGCCGCCCTTACCGCGGAACAGTTTTCGCGCGCCGGAGTGGGCGTATCGCTGACCGTCAGCCCATGCTGGTGTTACGGGATTGAAACCATGGACATGGACCCCTGCCTGCCCAAAGCCGTCTGGGGCTTCAACGGCACGGAGCGGCCCGGAGCGGTTTACCTGGCGGCGGTCATTGCCGCCCACGCCCAGAAAGGCCTGCCGGCCTTCAGCATGTACGGGCGCGACGTTCAGGATGCCGGCGACACCGCCATACCCGAAGACATCCGGGAGAAAATCCTGCGATTCGTCCGCGCCGGCCTGGCGGTGGCCTCCATGCGCGGCAAGTCCTACCTCTCGATGGGCGGTACCTCCATGGGTATTGCCGGATCGCTGGTCGACTCCGCCCTCCTGGAAAAATATCTCGGACTGCGGGTGGAGCCGATCGACATGTCGGAATTCACGCGCCGGGTGGAGGAAGCCATCTATGATCCCGCCGAGTACCGGGAGGCCCTGGCCTGGGTTAAAAAATACTGCCGCGAGGGGAAGGACTTCAACCGCCCCGCCTCCCAGCGGAGCCGCGAGCAGAAAGACCGGGACTGGGAATTTTCCGTCAAGATGGCCCTGATCGCCCGCGACCTGATGGTCGGCAATCCGCGGCTCGCCGAGATCGGCTACGAGGAGGAGGCGATGGGCCGCAATGCCGTCGCCGCCGGCTTCCAGGGGCAGCGCCAGTGGACCGATCACTTCCCCAACGGCGATTTCATGGAAGCCATTCTGAACTCCTCCTTCGACTGGACCGGCATCCGGCAGCCCTACATCCTGGCGACGGAAAATGACGCGCTGAACGGCATGGCTATGCTCTGGGGCCATCTGCTGACCGGAACCGCGCAGATTTTTGCCGACGTGCGCACTTACTGGAGCCCGGCAGCGGTGGAGCGGGTTACCGGCTGGAAGCCCGAGGGAATGGCCTCCGGCGGATTCCTGCACCTGATCAATTCCGGCGCGGCGGCCCTGGATGCCGCCGGACGCCAGTCGGCCGGCGGATCCCCGGTCATCAAGCCCTTCTGGGAAATCAGCCCGGAGGAAGCCGCGTCCTGCCTGGCGGCCACCAGCTGGCATCCGGCGGAGCTGGAGTACTTCCGCGGAGGCGGCTACTCCAGCCATTTCGTTTCGCCCGGAGGGATGCCGCTGACCATGTGCCGGCTGAACCTGGTGCACGGGCTGGGACCGGTGCTGCAGATCGCCGAAGGCTGGAGCGCGGAGCTCCCCGCCCGGGTAAACGAGATCCTCGACCTGCGCACCAACCCGACCTGGCCGACCACCTGGTTTGTGCCGCGCACCGACGGACGGCATCCTTTCACCGATCCGTACACGGTGATGGCCAACTGGGGAGCCAACCACGGCTCGCTCTGCTTCGGGCACGTGGGCGCCGACCTGATCACCCTGGCTTCCATCCTGCGGATCCCGGTTTTCATGCACAACGTTCCGGAGGAAAAGATCTTCCGGCCGGCGGTATGGTCCGCCCTGGGCACCCGCGACCTGGAATCGGCCGACTTCCGCGCCTGCGCCCTGTTCGGGCCGCTCTACGGAAAGTACTAGCGCTTATTCGGATGCCGCGAATGCACGATGTACAGGAACCTGCCATCCCGGCGAAAGCCGGGATACGGCTGCTCCCTGCAACGATTCACTAACGATTCTTTAAGGATGAATGCCATGAATCCTCCGATCCAATCCTATCTGGCCATCGACCTGGGCGCCGAAAGCGGGCGCGCGGTGCTCGGCATCCATGACGGTGAAACCCTGACGCTGCGCGAAATTTCCCGCTTCCCCAACGGACCGAAGACGATCCGGGGAACGCTGCGCTGGGACGCCTTCGGCCTCTTCTCGGCCATCAAGCAGTCCATCCGGCAGGCATTCCCGGAAGGAGGGGAGGGCCCGGCGTCCATCGGCCTGGACACCTGGGGCGTCGACTTCGGGCTTCTGGACCGCCACGGCCAGCTGATCGATCCGCCTTTTCATTACCGCGATGCGCGCACCAACCGGATTCTGACCCGGACCTTCGAGATCCTGCCGGCCGCGGAGATTTTTACCCATACCGGCATTCAGTTCATGCAGTTCAACACCCTTTTCCAGCTGATGGCCATGAAGCTGCAGGGCGACGTGGAGCTTGGGAAGGCGGGCACCCTGCTGATGATGCCGGATCTTTTCAACTACTGGCTGACCGGACGGATGGCCTGCGAGCGCACCATCGCCAGCACCAGCCAGTGCTATGATCCGAAAAGCCGCCAGTGGGCCTTCTCCCTGCTCGACAAACTGGGACTGCCCGCCGGCATCTTCCCGGAAATCATCGACCCGGGATCGGTCCTGGGAACCCTGAAGCCGGAACTGGCCGAGGGCCTCGGCGTTCCCGCCATTCCGGTGATCGCCCCGGGCTGCCACGATACCGCCAGCGCCGTGGCCGCCGTGCCCGTCGGCCCGGAGTACGAGAGCGATTTCGCCTACATCAGCTCCGGCACCTGGTCGCTGATCGGGGCCGAAATCCCCGAGGCGGTCATCAACCAGGACAGCCTGGCATTCAACATTACCAATGAAACCGGTGTGGAAAACACCATCCGCTTCCTCAAGAACCTGGCCGGGCTCTGGCTGGTGCAGGAGTGCCGGCGGACCTGGAAAGAGCAGGGCCAGGAGCTCTCCTACGATGAGCTGACGCGGATGGCCACCGAAGCCCCCGCCTTCCAGTCGCTGGTGGACCCGGACGATTCCACCTTCCTGGCCCCCGGCGACATGCCGGCCCGCATTCAGGAGTTCTGCCGGCGGACCGGACAACAAATCCCGGAAAGCAAGAGCGCCATCGTGCGCTGCGCCCTGGAAAGCCTGGCGCTGAAAACCCGGTGGGTCATCGACCGCCTGGCGGCGCTGCTGGGGCGCAAACTCCCGGCCATCCACATCGTCGGAGGCGGCACCCAGAACCGGCTCCTCAACCAGTTCATCGCCGAAGCCACCGCCCGGCCGATCTTCACCGGACCGGTGGAGGCCACAGCCATCGGCAACATCCTGATGCAGATGCTGGCCCAGGGGCGGATCGCTTCCCTGCGGGAGGGGCGCGACCTGGTCCGGCGCTCTTTCCCCATGGAAACCTATCTTCCGCAGGATCCCGGCGCCTGGGAAGACGCCTATCGCCGGTTCCAGACCTGGCTGGCCTGAGCGGTTTTTTTTGATTATCCGGCAGGGGCGGGTTAAAATCCGCCCCTGTATTTATTTGGGAGGAGAAAAAATTTATGAGTGGTGAAGACCGGTTCCAGGCACCCTGGAACTTCCTTGGACTGCCGGAGGAGATTTCGTCTCCGCAGCACGCCCGGGGATGGCTTCTGCCGATTCCCTACGAGTCGACCACCTCCTACGGTGCGGGAACGCGCGAAGGTCCGTCGGCCATTCTCAGCGCTTCCCGGCAGGTGGAGCTTTACGACCATGAGTTCCAGGGAGAGCCGGCGCTGGCCTACGGCATTCACACTACCCCGGCCCTGAACCTGGTCCACCGCTCCCCGGAAGCCATGGTGGCCAACGTGGCCGAAGCGGTAGCCGAATTGCTGACCGGATCGCCGCGGCCCGAGGTGCTGGGGATCCTGGGCGGGGAGCACACCCTTTCGGCCGGCGTGGCCCGCGGCCTGGCCAAAATCATGGACCCTGCGTCCCTGGTCGCGGTGCAGATCGACGCCCACGCCGACCTCCGGGAGGAATACGAAGGGTCGCCCTTCAGCCATGCCTGCGCCGCCCGCCGGATCCTGGATGTCTGCCCGGTTTTTCAGATCGGCATCCGCAACCTCTCCCTGGGAGAGGCGGAGTTTCTGAAGAAAAACCGCAGGGTGCGCACCGTTTTTTCCGAGGAATCCAGCGAGCCCCGGGGCCGTTTTCTCGAGGACCTGGCCCGGTTCGTCAAGGGCAAAACGGTTTTCTTCACCATCGACCTGGACGGCCTGGACCCGGCGATCATGCCGGCCGTAGGCACGCCGGAGCCCGGGGGAATCTCCTGGCAGCGGCTGCTGGAAGTCGCCCGGGTCGTCTGCCGGCAGTCCCGCAAAGTGGCGGTGTTCGACATTGTCGAGCTGGCCCCCCTCCCCGGCTTCCGGGCCCCCGACTTTCTTTCCGCCAAGCTGGTTTACAAATTATTTTCCTATATTCTTCTGGGCCGGGAGAAGACAAAAAAACCTAAGCAGGAGAAGCGATCATGAGCAAGATTAAGCTCCCCAGGAAGTTCATCAGCAAGTACCCCCATAAGTTCAGCAAGGGCAAGCAGCAGTTCCTGCGCGGCAAGCGCATTCTGCCTCAGCCGATCACCGGCCAGGAATCGCTGGCCGACCTGATCGACGGCACCTTCCAGGCCTACAACGCCGCCCGGCTGCAGGAGGCCTGCCGGCTGTTTACCGAAAAAATGCTGGCGCCCGGGGTGACCATCGGCATGAGCCTGGCGGGCGCGCTGACTCCGGCCGGGCTGGGCTCGGCGGCGGTCATTCCGCTGATCAAGGCCGGCTTCGTGGACTGGATCGTGGCCACCGGCGCCAACCTGTACCACGACATGCACCATGCCATGAACATGCCGCTCTACCGGGGCTCGCCGTTCGTCCGCGACCCGGAGCTGCGCAAGGTCGGCGTAGTCCGCATCTACGACATCCTGCTGGACTACAACGACGTCCTGATGGCCACCGACCACCTGCTGCGCCAGATCCTGATGCAGCCCGAGTTCCAGCACGAGATGGGCACCGCCGAGCTGCACTTCCTGCTGGGTAGATACTGCGCGGAATTCGAAGAGCAGACCGGCCTCCTGGACAGCTCCGTGCTGGCCGCGGCCTACCGGGCGGGCGTACCCTGCTTCTGCCCCTCGCCGGGAGATTCCACCATCGGGATGAATATCGCCGGGCTGGAGCTGCGCGGCAGCCAGCTGCGCGTCAACCCCAGCCGCGACGTCAACGAAACCACGGCCATCGTTCTGGATGCCAAGCGCCGCAAAAACAAGACCGGCGTGCTGCTGGTGGGCGGCGGCTCCCCGAAGAACTTCACCCTGCAGACCGAACCCCAGATCCAGGAAGTACTGCGCATCAAGGAGGCCGGGCACGACTACTTCATCCAGTTCACCGACGCCCGCCCCGACACCGGCGGCCTTTCCGGCGCCACGCCGCACGAGGCCGTCAGCTGGGGAAAGGTCGACCCCACCCAGCTGCCCGATGCTGTGGTCTGCTACCTGGACTCCACCGTGGCCCTGCCGATGGTTACCCACTACGCCCTGGCCCGCCATAAGCCTCGCGAGCTGAAGCGCCTCTACGGGCGGCTGCCGGAGCTGATGGAGATGGTCTCCAAGGAATACTGGAAGCACAACAAAAAACTCTGAGGGAAGCGGCGCCATGAGCAAAACGCAACGGCTGGCCCAGCTGGCCCGGCAGCACGGCACACCGCTGTTTGTGGTGGATCACCAGGTCCTGCGCAGCAACTACGCCCGGTTCCGGCGCTTTCTGCCGCGGGTGCAGGCCTATTACGCAGTCAAGGCCAACAGCGAGCCGGCCATCATCCGCACCCTGTATGAAACCGGCGCCAGCTTCGACGTGGCTTCCCTGGCGGAATTCATGCTGGTCTACGAGAACATCCGCAAGCTCCCCGCCCGGGCCCGCCAGGATTTCATCTGGGACAAGATCATCTACTCCAATCCCATCAAGGACCGCAAAACCCTGGAGGAGCTGGACCCCTACAAGCCGCTGGTCACCTACGACAACCGCGAGGAGATCGGCAAGATCCGCCGGCACGCCCCGCACGCCGGCCTGGCGCTGCGGATCCGGGTGGCCAACACCGGGTCCATGGTTGAGCTGTCCAGCAAGTTCGGCGCCTCCCCCGGCGAGGCGGTGGACCTCATCCTGGAGGCCGCCGACGCCGGGCTGACCGTGGAGGGCCTGAGTTTCCACGTGGGCAGCCAGTGCACCAACTTCGACAACTACGTGCAGGCCCTGTCGGTGTCCGCGGCGATCATGGAAGAGTCCGAGGTGCGGGGAGTGCCGCTCC
The DNA here is from genome assembly GCA_903847975.1 of uncultured Acidobacteriota bacterium. Lineage (GTDB taxonomy): Bacteria > Acidobacteriota > UBA6911 > CAINFC01 > CAINFC01 > CAINFC01. The sequence goes on from CAINFC010000081.1 coordinate 31,805, forward strand.
AGCTGCTGGACATCGGCGGCGGCTTCCCGGCGCGCTACGATCGCCATGTCCGCCCCTTCCGGGACCTGGCCCGCATCCTGAACGCCGAGCTGGACCGCCTGTTCCCCAAAAGCATGGAAATCCTCTCCGAGCCCGGCCGCTTCATGGTGGCCACGGCGGCCACGCTGGTGGCCGAAGTGATCGGCAAGGCGCGGCGCGACGGCAAGCAGTGCTATTACATCAACGACGGGATCTACCACACCTTCTCCGGGATCCTCTTCGACCACTGCCCCTACCACGTGAGGGCCTTCCGGCGCGGCCGCAAGGAGATCAGCGCGGTTTTCGGGCCGACCTGCGACGCGCTGGATGTCATCTCCCAGGCCGAGGAGCTGCCGGACCTCAAGCTGGGAGACCTGGTGTACAGCGAAAACATCGGCGCCTACACCCACGCCAGCTCCACCCGCTTCAACGGCTTCCCGCCGGCTCAGGTGGTGCACATCAACCGGAAGTAGCCTCCTTCAGGAAAAAGGACCAGGAAAAAGGACAGCCATTGATTGATGGCCCGGCAAATAGTATGAAATAGCCCTGAAGGGGCGAAATGATTCCAGCCCGGGGTGAAGCCCCGGGCTGAGGATATTTGAGGCCTTCCGCTTCCTTCACAGCAAGAAAAAGGACAGCCGCTTTTTGAAACGCCACCGGGAAAGCGGGTATCCCTACTTCCCCGGGAGGAAATCTTTCTCTGCACGGCTTACCGGACCAGGGGAATCTCGATGCACGATACCGAGCGCTCCGGCAGGGAGACCATGAGCAGTCTGCCCGGCTGGGCGATGGGGCGCGTGGATTCAATGCCGATCTGTTCCGGCTGGCCATCCGTCGGCTTATCGTTGAGCCTCCCTTCCACCAGGTGATGCACGGCGCCGGCGCCCGCCTGAAACCCCGACAGATCGATGGTGACCTTCAACGGGCGATCGAAACCGCGATGGAGAAGATGGACAAAGACGGCCGTCCCGCTGGCGGTGGCGACCGCATCGAGGGCCGCCACCTTCTTTTGGGGCAGGATCTCTCCCATGCGGTAAGGCTGCTCGTAGACGGGCAGGCCCGACATTGCGACCCGTACCAGCCGCTCTCCATGGTGTTTCGAATAGAAGGCCGTCAACTGCCCCGTCGGAAGGTAGACCGGGTCTTTCACACCCGCCGGATCGGCGAACACGGCGGAAATCCCCCAGCCCATACCCACCAGCATCGACTGGCAGCCGATGTCGATCACGTCTCCGGATCGCATCATGGCGTGAACAAACCCGGCGGCGCCCATGCCTTTGGCCCACCGGGAGTTCAGCGGCGGCGCTGTTTTCGCCCGCCATTGTCCGTTCCAGTTCCATTCCGTGACGGCCGCACGATACCCGGCCCGCCGCGCCGCGTCCAGGCCCGCGGAACGCCAGACACTCTGCCCCTGTTCATCGAACTCCGTCATCGCCGTCCAGGCTTTCCAGACGTCCTCGGGTGAGAGCGTCTCCACCGCCACCGGCTGCCCGTTTCGAAAGATCGCCGTCATCCCCCAGGGCCGGTAGAAATGCGTTGCGAAATAGTCGACGCGCCCCCGGAGCCGCTCCAGAACCAGGGGGACCGCTCCGCCCAGCAAGCCGTCATCCCCGTCTACGATGATCTCGATCTTCGGGTCCACCGACTTCATGGCGTCGATGTAAGCCTGGAGGCAATTTACGTAATGGGCCGCGAAGTTGTCCGGCGCCAGCCCTCGGGCCTCTTTCAGGAAAGCCCAGGTCTCGTTGCCGATCTGAAAGTACCTGGCACGGTATGGTTGGGTCCGCCCGTTCCGGGCGCGCAGACCCGGCCAGTCGAACATCCCCGGGGGCAGCGCGGCCCCCACGGGCGCATTGCAGTAGGCCACCAGCGCCGCGGCGTGCGCGGCCGCCTCCGCCACGGGCTTCTTCTGCAACAGGCCGTCGCGGAAGTTCACCACCACAATCGCCTCGGCCCCGGTCTGCTCGCAGAATTGCAGAAATTCGTCATACCCGAAGAGATTGCCTACCTTGTGCCCCCGATGCCCCGTGCTGACCGGCCTCTCGGGAGCGCGGTCCGGCACGTTGGAAACCATGTCCCGCCAGTCCATAAAGTCGACGTCCGTGCCCCCCGGAAACCGGACGACCGGCAGCTTCATGGCCTCCAGCAAGGCGCGCACTTTGGGCTGCAGCCGGCTGGTACCCGGCACCAGCGCGCCTTCCACGCCGATCTCTCCCCAGCTCGGCCGCTCCATGAACTGCCCGAACATCCGCCGGTCGATGCGGTGCACCGTCTCGTTGCGGACCGTGAGCCGTATCTCCTCTGCCTGGACCGCGGCCATGGCGACCGCCAGAACCAGGCCAGCGCCTAGCGTTCCCCAACCTCCTGCCCATCCAGCACGACGCATTCCACCGCTCCTTGCATGAAAAGTTTCCATCGCCTGAGATCCCCGTCGGCCCGCTGGCCGCAACGGTCCATTCTACCAACAGAACCCACTCCCACGAAAGGGAAACGGAGCCCTTGGTTCCTCCTCTGGGCTCTCTGTAGCTGAAACACGGAGGAAAGCCGATCCCAACGAATCCGCCGCTTCCGCTTTATCGGAAAGCGGGTGTCCTTGCTTCCCCTTGCTTCGTTGACCTGCTTCCTTGACTTGGGCGCATCCGCACTCTACAATCGCGCCATGGTACGGAAACGAACGGCATGATTTCAAGATAAACGAGCTATGAAACGTACGTTTTGGGCGGGCATGCTGCTCGCACTGCTGGCAGGGACAGGGATCGCCTCGGCCAAAGCATCCGCCGCGAAGCCGAACATCATCTTTATTCTCGCCGACGATCTCGGGCCGGGCGACGTGGGCGTCTACGGCGGCCGATTGGCGCCGACGCCTTCGCTTGACCGGCTTGCGGCCCAAGGCACGCGCTTCACGCAGTATTACTCGGCGTCGCCGATCTGCTCGCCGTCGCGCTGCGGACTCATCACCGGCATGTATCCGTCGCGCTGGCGGATCACCAGTTTCCTGCAAACCAGGAAAGGCAACGCGGGCTGCGAAATGGACGACTTCCTGGACCCGCGGGCGCCGTCCCTGCCGCGCGCCTTGAAGGAGGCCGGCTATCGGACCGCGCACATCGGCAAGTGGCACCTCGGCGGCGGACGCGACGTGACGGACGCCCCCCGGTTCGCGTCCTATGGGTACGACGAAGGCGTGGGCACCTACGAGAGCCCCGAACCGCACCCGGACATCACTGCCACCGACTGGATCTGGCACGAGACCGACAGGGTGAAGCGCTGGGACCGCACGCGGTTCTTCATCGACCGGACTTTGGATTTCCTCGACCGCCATCCGGGCCAGCCGGTCTTCGTGAACCTGTGGCTCGACGATCCGCACACCCCCTGGGTGCCGGATGCCCGGTCGGACCGCAAGGACACGCCGCAAAACCTGAAACCGGTGCTCGCCGAAATGGACCGGCAAATCGGCCGGCTGCTCGACGAGCTGAAGAAGCGCGGCCTGGAAGAAAATACCATCGTGATCTTTACGAGCGACAACGGCGCGCTGCCTTCGTTCGATGGCGCCCGCTCCTGGCCGTATCGCGGCCATAAGCTGGCACTTTACGAGGGCGGAATCCGGATGCCGTTCCTGGTGCGCTGGCCCGGCCAGGTGCCCGCAGGGAAGATCGACAACCGCTCGCCGCTGATGGCCGAGGATCTGTTTCCCACGCTCTGCGCCATTGCGGGTGCGCCGCTCCCGCGGGAGCACCGTCTCGACGGGATCGATGTGTCGGCGGCCTGGCGCGGGCAGGCGCTGGCCAAGCGCGGACCGATGTTCTGGGAGTATGGGCGCAACGACGAGTTCTTCCGTTTCGGTCCCGAAAGGAGCCCGAGCCTTGCCGTGCGGCGCGACAACTGGAAGCTGCTGATCCACGCCGACGGGACAAGGCCGGAGCTCTACGATCTGGCCACAGACGTGAAGGAGGCCCATAACCTCGCCGCGGAACAACCCGAAATCACCCGGGAGCTGAAGAAGCTGGTAATGGACTGGCGGGCCGCATGGCCCAGGAAGGATTGAGTATGCAGGCAGACACCCATACAGGATACGGCCTCGCGGCGGGCCGTTGGTTATTCACCCTTTCGACCGGCCGGCCCGGGAGTCGGGCCCTGTGGTTCGCGCTCCTGGTTCTGGGCTCCTGGTCGGCACCCCTCTTCGCATCCGACCCCGCCCGGCCCAACATGGTCATCATTCTTTCCGACGACCACAGCCTGCTCGACTCGACCGTTTACGGGTCGAAGGAGGTTCAAACGCCGAACATGCAGCGGCTGGCCGACAGCGGGATGACGTTTGACCGTGCCTTCGTCGCCTCGCCGAGCTGCGCGCCGAACCGCGCGGTGCTGCTGACCGGATTGATGCCGGTGCGCCATGGGGCCGAAGCCAACCACACCCGGCCGCACGCCGGGATCAAAAAGCTGCCTGCCTACCTGAAGGAGCTGGGCTACGAGGTGGTGGCCTTCGGCAAAGTATCGCACTACAATTACACCGCAGACTACGGATTCGATTATTTCGCGCATGACAAGTTTCATGAGGACGTCGCCATCCCGGAAGGGGTGAAGTGGCTGCGGGCACGCAGCAGCGACAAGCCGCTGTGCATTTTCTTCGGCACCAACTGGCCGCACGTGCCCTGGCCGGCCACCCCCGAGGGTTACGATCCGGCCAGGGTCACCCTCCCGCCGGGGCACATCGACACCCCCCGCACCCGAGAGGCGCGCGCCAAATACTACGCCGCCGTCACGCGGATGGACAACGACCTCGGCCTGATACTCGATGCCGCCAGGCAAGTCCTGGGCGAAAACACCTTCTTCCTCCATACCGCGGACAACGGCGCGCAGTGGCCGTTCGCCAAGTGGACCCTTTACGATGCCGGCATACGCACGCCGATGATCGCCGCCTGGCCGGGCAAAATCAAACCCGGCGCGCGCACCGACGCCATGGTGAACTGGTCGGACATCCTGCCCACCCTGGTCGAGGTGGGCGGCGGCAAGCCGCCCGCGGACATCGACGGAAAGTCGTTCGCCGGCGTGCTCCGCAACGGGAAGCGCAAGCACCGCGATAAGATCTTCGCCACCCACAGCAGCGACGGGCAGTACAACATCTACCCCGCACGCAGCCTGCGTGACGGCCGATGGAAATACATCCGCAACCTGCACCCCGAATTCTATTTCTCGACGCACGTCGATCTGGTCCAGGCGGAAGGCTACTTCGGAAGCTGGGTCGACAAAGCCAGAACCGACCCGGCGGCGGCGGCGGTGCTGCAGCGTTATCACCAGCGGCCGGCCGAGGAGCTATACGATCTCCGCGCGGATCCGAACGAGCAGAAGAACCTCGCCGCGGATGAGCGGCAGGCCGCACGGCTGAAGGCGATGCGCGAGGAGGTGACCGCCTGGATGAAAGCCAACAGCGACCAGGGCCGGGTCTACGGCAAGCCGCGGCTCCTGGACGACCCCCGACGGGATGAGCCGCCGCCGCAGGCGGGGAAGGCCAGGCCCGGCGCCAACCCCTCACCCCGCTCCTTTTGAACCGCTGCCGGAAAAGCGGGGGTCCGGTTTCAGAAAGTTACGCGGAAACAGCGGATGAAGCGGATGAAAGCCGATCCGATCCTTAGTTCTTGCTTTTTTCCAGCGCCTCCCGAATCCTGGCTCCCAGGTCCCTCGAGGTGAATGGCTTCTGAATGAAGTGCACGCCTTCGTCCAGCACGCCATGGTGTGCGATGACGTTCGCCGTGTAGCCCGACATGAACAGCTGCCGGATTCCCGGACATATGGCAAGAAGGTTTTGTGCCAGATCCCGTCCGTTCATCTCTGGCATGACCACGTCGGTCATGAGCAGGTCGATGCCGCCCGCGTGCTCCCGGGCCAGACGGATGGCCTCCCCCGGGGTGCGCACCGCCAGCACACCGTACCCCAGCCGTTCCAGCATCTTGGCGGTCAATTCCAGGATCATCGGTTCGTCCTCCACCAGCAGGATGGTCTCGGTGCCGCGCGCCGCCTCCCGCGGCGGCACGTCCCTCGTTTCATACACCCCCCCGGCCGTGTGGCGTGGCAGATAAATTTTGAATGTCGTTCCCTGACCCGGCTCACTGTACACATCGATGAAGCCGTTGTTCTGTTTGACCGCGCCATACACGGTAGCCAGGCCCAGGCCGGTGCCCTGGCCCATCCGCTTGGTGGTGAAGAAGGGCTCGAAGATGTGGGAGATGGTTCCGGCATCCATGCCGCAGCCGTTGTCGCTCACGGCCAGCAGTACGTAATCCCCGGGGAGAAAACCCTTATGCCGGGCGCAGAACTCCTCTTCGAAAACTACGTTTTCCGTCTCGATGACGATCTTACCCAAGCCGGTGATGGCATCCCGGGCATTGACGCACAGGTTGGCCAGGATCTGGTCGATCTGCGCGGAATCCATTTTGACCGGCCACAGATCCAGACGGGGCTTCCACGACAGGTCGATGTCTTCGCTGAGGAGCCTCTGCAACATCTTGAGCATGGTCTTGATCGTTTCATTGAGGCTCAGCACCCTGGGTACGATGGTCTCCTTGCGGGCAAAGACCAGCAGCTGGCGGGTGAGATCGGCCGAGCGGCTGGCGGCCTTATGGATCTCCTCGAGGTCGGCATGCAGGGAGCTGCCCGGTCCGACCTGGTCCAGGGCCATCTCCGCGTGCCCCAGGATGACGGCCAGCATGTTGTTGAAGTCGTGGGCCACCCCGCCCGCCAGCCGGCCTACCGACTCCATCTTCTGGGCCTGATTCAACTGCGCCTGAAGCTTCTCCCGCTCCTCCTCATTCCGCTTGCGCTCCGTAATGTCCTGGTTAATCGCCACAGCGCCGATCATGAGGCCTTCCCTGTCCAGAACCGGGGCGGCCGTATTAAGAACCGTGGCCCGGGTACCGTCGAACCGCCGGATATCGACAACGTCCCCGACGGTTACCTTTTCGCCCCTCAGCGCCCGGCTCATCGCCCAGTCCTCCGGCTGGAGAGGTCGGTCCGTACCGGACCACCAGCCCTTATACAGCTCATAGCCCGCTACGCTATCCGGCAACGGGGCCTGTTGGCTCCCTCCCCATACATTGTGAACTCCCCGGTTTACTTCGACGATCCTGCCGTTCACATCGGCGATGAAAACAGCGGCAGGAATGGAGTTTAATACCGCCTGCAGGCGCCCGCGCTCCTGGGAGATTTCTTTCATGAGCAGCGATTGCTCTTCTTCCTCTCTTTTGAGTTCAGTGATGTCCGTATTCAGCCCGATCATCCGGAAGGGCTTCCCGTCCGGATCGCGGAGCACCATCCCATCCGCCTTGATGTGGAGAACGGTCCCGTCCGGGTGCCGGACCCGGAATTCCGTGTGATAATCCTTCTCGCCGCGCAAGGCCGCTTGAGATTCCTCGATCGCACGGGCATAATCCTCCGGATACAGTCCCCGCTCCCAGGCCTCGACCCCACCCGGAAAAGTCTCCGGGGTGAAACCGTAGAGTTCAAGCATTCGGTCATCCCAGATCAACTCCCCGGTCCGCAGGTTCCAGTCCCAAACGCCCGCTTTTGCAGAATCTGTGGCCAGGCGAAAGCGCTCCGTCATTTCCCACAGTCTTGCCTCCGCCTGCTTGCGCTCGGTGATGTCCCGGAAGGTTCCCAGCAAGACTTCTTTATGGTCCAGGACCATCGACTGCGATACCACTTCAACCGGAATCACCGCACCGTCCGAGCGCAGCACGGAAACCAGTTTGGGATTGGCAACTCCGTGGTCCCGGGATTCAGCGATATGTTGCTGGAAAGATTCTTTTGAAAAACCGTAATCCTCGGCAGGATGCAGGCCCGTCTGGTGCATCCCGATAATTTCTTCTCTGGACTTCCTTAACAAACGGGAAGCCGCGATGTTGGCGTCGAGGATTATCCCGGTTACGGAATCGGCAAGAAACATCGCATCCGGCGCATATTCGATCATCTTCCGGAACCGCACCTCGCTTTCCGCGACTTTCTTTCCCGCCTCGATCTCCCTCAGCCGCTTCAGCCCGCTCTCGGAAATGACGGCGATCAGGCCCTTGATAAAAAAGAGATAGTTGTCCAGCTGCTGCCTGGTCCAGATGGGAACTTTCCTGACTGCCTCCAGGTAGGCCTCTTCGTCGAACCCGTACTTCGCGGCCTGCTTCCGGAAAAAGTCAAGGTCCGGAGGTTCGAGGAAGAACTGCCCGGTGAAGAAATTTCCCAAATGCTCGCCGTCAATGATGATGGGGGTAGCATTGTCGATGAGCCCATGGGGGCATCGGTAGCTGACCGCAGGGTTGGCCTCGGCCAGGTGGTCGCGGATATACCGGTCGCTCTTGATACACTCCTTCTCGCACTCCTTGTTTTGCCTGTGGAACTTGGTGCATACATCCTGCCAGGCCGTGGCGGTCAGCACGACCCCGTCATTGTCGATAATGGCGGAGGGGAAAGAATAGATTTCGTTCAGCCGGTCCTGCAGCGACTGGAACTGCTCGATATCGATGAGATCTTGAAGCCGATATTTCACGGTATATTCCTAATGCCATAACGGTTATCAGAATGGATTGGCAATCACTTTTTCCTGTTTTCTTCTTCACAATTATAGGGAGCCGCCATAGCGAAATCAAGAGAACAGGGGGGGCAGGGGCAGGAGGAAACTGTTTTCAGAATGTTGCGCGAAAACAGCGGATGGAGCGGATGAAAGCCGATCCGCTCCGCTATCGTCCGTAAAATCCGCCGTTGCGCTTACCCCCGGGAGCGGGGGGTCCTACTTCCCTTTGTCGGGGGACGGAGGCTGCCAGGGGACCGAGCCCCCGCGCTGCATGTGCGCCCGGAGGGCGGCGGAGAGCTCCGTGAAGATTTTCTTTTCCGCGGCCGCCCGGTTTTGCTTTTCCTGCGGGTCCTCCCGAAGGTTGTACAGCTCCAGGGGCGAATAGGGATCGTTCTGCATCAGCTTCCAGTCGCCGCGGATCAGCGCTTCGTAGCTCTTTCCGCCGTAAGCCGCACCGCCTTCGCGCCGCACGAAATAGAGATCCCGCGGCCCGGGCAGGGTTCCGCCGCGCAGCACCGGCAGCAGGCTCACCGCGTCGGTGCCCGCCGGGACGGCCGCCCCGGCGGCTTCCAGGAAGGTCGGAAACAGATCGAAGGACTGCCCGGAATATTCGCTTTGCGATCCCGGCCGGACCGTGCCCGGCCAGCGAACCAGGAAGGGCACCCGCAGCCCCCCGTCATAGTGGCTCTGCTTGCCGTCCCGCCAGGGGTCGTTGCACTGGCCGTGCGGCAGCGAGCCGCCGTTGTCGGAGACGAAGGCCACCAGGGTGTTCCCGGCCAGTCCGCTCTTCTCCAGGGTGTCCAGCACCCGGCCGATCCCGGAATCGAGGTGCTCCACCAGGGCCACGTTCCTGGCGCGCAGCCCGGTCATCTGCGGATCGCGGGCCTTCACCCGCTCGAGCGATTCGGCCGGCGGCTCGATCGGAAAGTGCGGGGCGTTATAGGCCAGGTAAAGGAAGAACGGCTGCCGCCGGGCGGCCTGCTCCTCCAGGTAGGCGCAGGCCCAGCGGGTGAAAAGCTCGGTGGCATGCCCCTCGGGCCGTATCTCCTCCCGGTTGCGGCGCATGTAGTTGTTGCCGTGGCGCAGGTGGGTGGTGTAGCTGTCCATCATGTCCCCGAGAAAGCCGTGGAAAAAGTCGAAGCCGCGCAGGTTGGGCAGGTTGGGCGCCTCCAGGCCCAGGTGCCACTTGCCGACGATGGCCGTGGCGTAGCCTGCCGGGCGAAGGCGGTCGGCCAGCGTGGGGACGGCGGGATCCAGGTAGCCCCAGGAATCGGCCGGGTGGGTGCGGATCACCCCGGGCACCCCGACGCGGTCCGGGTAGCGCCCGGTGAGGATGGCGGCCCGCGAGGGGGAGCAGACGGTGCAGTTGGAGCGCATGTTGCGGAAGAGCATCCCCTCCCGGGCCAGCCGGTCGATCTGCGGGGTGCGCACGTCGCTGCGGCCGTAGGTGGAGACATCGGCAAAGCCCTGGTCGTCGGTCAGGATGATCAGCAGATTCGGCTTTTCGGCCCGCACCCACAGGGTAAAGAGCAGCACGATTCCCAAATGCCCTATTCTTTTCACGGTCTCATCTCCTCTCGTTGCTTTGGACCAATGGCTCAGGAAGGTTATCTTTCCACCCGACGCGCACCCGGGACAGGTAGTAGGTGGCGCCGCCGTCGGGATTGCCCTGGTAGAAAAGCCAGAGCGTTCCGTCGTCGTCGCGGAAGACGGCAGGATGCCCCGATTCCGCGGCATTCCACTGGTTCTCCCCGCCTTTGGGCAGCACCGGCTGCCGGCGGCAGCGCTCCCAGGCGATCCCGTCGCGGCTGCGGGCCAGGCCGATCTGCTGCCCCTCGTGGTTGTAGGCTCCGGCGTAAAACATCCACCAGGCGCCCTGCTGGCGGAAGACCGCCGGCGCCTCGATGCAGCTCAGCTCCCAGGGCAGCTCCGGCTGCAGCAGCGGCTCGCGGCTGATCTGCTTCCAGGAATCGCGGACAAAATTCCCGGCCAGCGGCGCCACGGCCACTCCCAGGAACTGCTTGCCGTAGGCCGGATCCCGCGTGGCCCAGTAGAGGTAGGCGCTATCGCCATCCACTTCCAGGTCGGCATCGATGGCCCGGCCGCAGTTCCAGTCTCCGGTCGGGGCGAACACCGGGTTGGTCGGGTTGCGGACGAAGCGGATTCCGTCTTCCGACCAGGCATGGCAGATGGCGTCCTTTTCCCGGTTGCCGTAGGTCTGGTAAAAAAGGTGCACCTTTCCGCCGATCGCTTCGGCCGCGGGGGCGCAGAGGCCGCGCGCTTCGTAGGACTGCTCCGGCGCGATCTCCCCGGCTTTTTTCCAGCGCTCCAGGTCTTCGCTCACCGCGATGCCTATGCTCCAGCCGCCGGAAGGCTTTCCCGCCTCCTCCTTCGGCGGAAGCGAGTAGTAAAGGTAGTACCGGCCGTGGAACTTCACGACCGCGGGATCTTTGGCGTAAGGCCGCCCCTTGCGCGACTCGTCGCGGTAGAGCATGGCGGGAGGCTCGTCGAGGGCCAGCAGCGGGGCCAGCGCTTCCCGGGAAACCGCCAGGACCGTCCCGTGGCGCAGACCTTCCGGCAGCTGCAGCCGCGCGGAGCGGTCCTCCCACGTGCGGAGATCCCGGGACGCCAGCAGCCCGTAAGCGCGGTCGCGGTACTTGTCGAAGTAGAGGTGCCACTCCTCCCCGATCCGCACCGCCGTAGGGCCTTCCGCCCAGTAGCCGCCGGTGATCGGTGCGCTGCTCGGGCCCCAGGGTCCGGTGGCGGAATCGGCGTAGGCGATGCGCAGGTTTTTCTGCGCCCGGGGCAGCTCGGTTTCATCCTTGAGGAACATGACGTAGCGCGCACCCAGCCGGTAGATGGAGGCGTCGATGGCGTTGAATCCCGGGTCGTAGAGCAGCCGCGAAGGCGCAAACGACCGGAAGTCGCGGGTCAGGGTGTAGTATAAGCGGTGGTTCCGGGTGTCGCCCGCCCGGGTGCTGCCGGCCGTTTCCGGAAAGCGGCCGGGGATGGTGGTGGACCAGTAGAGAATAAATTCCCCGCGCTCCGGCAGGTAAAGGATCTCCGGCGCCCAGCAGTTCTGCGCCCCGGGCTCGGAAGCCATCACCGGGATGGCCTGCTGCCGCGACCAGTGCCGCAGATCGCGGGAGTTCGCATAGCCGATGGTTTTACCGTTCCAGGAGGTGGTCCAGACCATGTGGTAGGCGCCGTCCGGGCCGACGGTGATGCAGGGGTCGCGCATCAGCGCGCTTTCCCCCACCAGCGGGAAAAGGACCGTGCGCCCCCGGTTGACCGGTTCCCAGCGCTGCCCGTCGCGGCTCCAGGCCAGGTGCAGGCCGTCCTCGCCGTTGCCGGTGAAGTAGGCAAAAAGAAAATGGTTTGGGCCGGGAGCCGGCGCGCTCCGGGCGGTGGCCGGGGCCAGCGCGAAGAGAATAAGAAAAGCGGGAAGGAGGAGTTCTTTTTTCATGGTTTTTCCGCTATGTTTATACCACAGAGATCGGGGATACGGAGAGTTTTGACAGGATAGAAAGGAGCAGCCTATGCATCGACGACAGTTTTTGGAGCACCTGGCGGGCGGGTCCGCCGCCGGCTTTCTGGCCGCCGGCACGGAGGCGCCGGCCCGGCCGAATATGCTGATTGCCGTGGCCGACGACTGGTCCTTCGGCCACGCCGGGGCCTACGGCTGCCGCTGGGCCCGCACGCCGGCCTTCGACCGCGTGGCCCGCGAGGGGCTGCTTTTCCAGCGGGCCTACACGCCGAACGCCAAGTGCGCCCCGTCGCGGGCGGCGCTGCTCACCGGCCGCAATCCATGGCAGCTCAAGGCCGCCGCCAACCACACCTGCATTTTCCCGCCGGAGTTCAAGACCTACCCCGAGGCCCTGGGCGAAAAGGGGTACTTCGTCGGCAAGACCGGAAAAGGCTGGGCCCCCGGCAAGGCGGAAGACGCCAGCGGCAAGCCGCGGCAGATGGCCGGGGCGCCTTTCGACCGGCACACCGCCGAGCCGCCCACGGCGGCCATCAGCCGCAACGACTATGCCGCCAACTTCGCCGCCTTTCTGGATTCGGCCCCCAAGGATAAGCCCTGGTGCTTCTGGTACGGCTCCACGGAGCCGCACCGCGCCTACGAATACGGCTCGGGAGCCGCCCGGGGCGGGAAGAAGACCGGCGACCTGGACCGCGTGCCGGAATGCTGGCCGGACAACCAAACCGTCCGCAACGATCTGCTGGACTACGCCTACGAGGTGGAGCACTTCGACCGCCACCTGGGGCGCATGCTGGCCCTGCTGGACGAACGAGGCATGGCCGCCGGGACGCTGGTGGTAGTGACCTCCGACAATGGCATGCCCTTCCCCCACAACAAGGGGCAGGCCTATCATGACTCCAACCACCTCCCCCTGGCCGTGCGCTGGCCGCAGGGAATCCGGCAGCCGGGGCGGCGCATCGAGGACTTCGTCAGCTTCATCGACCTGGCTCCCACCCTGGTGGAGCTGGCCGCGGTACCCTGGGCGAGCACCGGCATGGCTCCGGCCGAAGGGCGCAGCCTCGTGGAAATTTTCCGCTCGGCCAAGGAGGGGCAGGTGGTTGCCGGGCGCGACCACGTGCTGATCGGCAAGGAGCGCAACGACGTCGGCCGGCCGAACGACGCCGGCTACCCGATCCGCGGCATCGTCAAGGGCGGCATGCTATACCTTCACAACTTCCAGCCGGACCGCTGGCCGGGGGGCAACCCGGAGACCGGCTACCTGGACTGCGACGGAAGCCCCACCAAGACCGAGGTCCTGAAATCGCGGCAGATCCCGGAGCAGAAGCGCTTCTGGGATTTGAACTTCGGCCGGCGCCCGGCCGAAGAACTGTACGATTTGCGCCAGGACCCGGACTGCGTGCGGAACCTGGCCGGCGAGCCCCGGCACCGGGCCGCGGCCGCGCGGCTCAAGGAGCAGCTTTTCCGCGAGCTGCGCCGGCAGGAGGACCCGCGGGTGTTGGGCCAGGGGCATATCTTCGACCAGTACCCCTACGGCGAGGAATCGATGCGCAACTTTCACGAGCGCTACACCCGGGGGGAAAAAGTCAAAGCCGGCTGGGTGAACGAATCCGACTTCGAAAAGATCCCGGACCGATAGCCCGACAGAAAAAGCAGTTTCAGAAAGTTACACGGAAACGGCGGAAGGGACGGATAACATCCGATCCGATCAGCCGGGATCCGTTCCATCCGCTGTTTCCGTACAACGGACGGTCCCTGCGGGAGGTTCATGCGGCGCAGCAGGGCCTGGAAGCGCGGCTCGGTGCGCAGGTCATCAAAGAAAGGCATGTAGCTGATGTACGGGATGTTGGGTTCTCCCTCGGCAAAAGCTCTCTCGAGCAGATCAGTAGCGCATTGCCGCAGCAACGGCGCCGGCGTACTCCCGTTTCATATGCCGGGCGATGAAGACCGTGCCCCAGGGCGGTACGTTCCCCATCCGTGCGGCCGCCTGCCCCCGCAGCTGTTGCGGCGACATGTAGGCCAGGGTTCCCACCACCATCCCCCGCTGGGTCACTTCCGTTTCCATATCCTGGTCGGCCGCGGCGTCCGCCAGGTTCTGCCGGGCCAGCCCGAAGTCCATCACCCTGGCATGGCCCGTCGGCGTCAGCATGATGTTGCCCGGCTTGATGTCCCGGTGGACGATCCCCTTGCCGTGGGCCGCTTCCAGCGCTTCCGCCGCAGTTCCGGATCGGATGGCCCGTCTCTGAGAAGCAGTACCATAGGCGCTTTCAGGGAAATCAGGTAAAAACAAGCCCACGTATTGCTCCAAGGGAACATCCATAACACTATATCCGTGCAACAATCGCCGGTCAAGGATGATGGCGCGGTAAAAAGTCCCACATCTTCGAGTTTCCGTTGGGGATAGCCCTGAAAGGGCTTCGTAACACAGCCCGGGGTTGGCGCGCTTC
>CAINFC010000082.1 GCA_903847975.1 uncultured Acidobacteriota bacterium
GAGAAAATAGCCAAACCATTCCAATGGAAATTCACTAGAAAGAATTTGGATGATATGCTCAAGAAGCTTCAGCCCTGGGCTGAGGTCGTTTTAAAATATGCATGAAAATAATACGTCATCGAACTTACGAACAAGACCACTTAGGAAGACGATTTTTCAGCATGGCCTTATCGGCATGCCTGGTATTATCGCTGACGGTTCTTGTCAGTGCGCAAACCAATACCGGTCGTCTTTTGGGATCGGTCGTGGACGCCCAGGGGGGAGTAATCCCCGGGGCTTCTATCACCCTGACCGACAATCAGACGAAACGGGAACGCCAATTAGTTACGGATGAAGCCGGAAATTTCCTGGTTCCGCAGCTGGATCCCGGAAGCTATACGGTAACGACAACCCAGCCGGGTTTTAAAACTTCGACCATCAGCAACGTGGTCATTGAGATCGGCCGGGAATACACTCTGAAGATCAAGCTGGAAGTGGGCGGGGTGGAAACCGTAGTTCAAGTGACCGCCGGGGCCGCCCTGGTCAATGCCGCCAGCGGAGAGGTGAGCAACACCATTACCCAGCGGCAGATCACCCAGCTGCCCCTCAACGGACGCAATCCGTTAAACCTGATGTACATGCAGGCCGGCTCGGCATCCAATCCTTCCCAGAATACTTCCATCAACGGACAGCGCACTGCCTTCACCAATATTACGCACGATGGAATCAATATTCAGGATGCCTTTATCCGCAGCAACGCCACCGATTTTGCCGCCGGACGTCCTACGGTGGACGATACCGCCGAATTTACCATGGTTTCCCAGAATGCCACCGCCGACCAGGGCGGTTCGGCCCAGATCCGCATGGTCACCCCTCGCGGCAGTTCCGAATATCACGGCGCCCTTTATGAATTCAACCGGAACTCGGCCCTGGCTGCCAACAGCTTTTTCAACAATCGCTCCGGAGTTGTCCGCCCCTTCCGCAACCGCAATCAGTTCGGCGGAAATTTTGGCGGTCCGGTTCCCAAGCTGACCAACAAGCTCTTTTTCTATTTTAACTACGAGAAGATGATCGACAAGGTCACCTCTCAGCAAAGCCGGACCATTTTGCTTCCGGAAGCCCGCAAAGGAATTTTCACCTATCGCGACAACAGCGGAGCCACCAAGACGATCAATCTTTTTACCCTTCTTCCCACGGTAACCGGGATTGACCAGACGATCGAACAGCGCATTCTTTCCAAAATGCCTACCGCCGGGAATGCGACCGATATCGGCGACCAGATGAACACCACCGGAACCCGTTTCAGTCAAGGCAACGATTCCACCCGTCCTCAATATACGACCCGCGTGGACTACGAGCTGAGCTCCCATCACATCATCAACGGCGTATGGGCCTGGAATAAAGAGGCCAACCTGCGACCCGACGTCGATGTCAGCTACGGCGGCGGATTCGGATCCAAACCGGTGACCAACCAGGGTGCCACCAACCGTCGTTTCGTCACGGCCTGGCGGTGGACACCCGCGGCCCGTTTTTCCAATGAAGTACGCTTCGGCTTTTTCAACAGCGATGTGCCCTTCTATCGCGTAGTCGACCCGCCCGCCTATTTTATCAATCCGGTCCTGACCAGCAATCCGGATATTACTTTTCTCAACCAGGGGCGCAATGTGCACACTTACAACGTGCAGGATAACGTCGAGTGGCTGATCGGGAAACACAGCCTCCGCTTTGGTGGCGTCATGCAATGGTTCCAGGTGGATCCCTACAACTATGCCGGAAACGTGCCCACCTGGACCACCGGAACCAATGTGAACACGCCCACCCTGGCTGCCACCATGTTTCCCGGCGGCATCAGCACCACCCAGCTCAGCACGGCGAATTCGCTCATGGCTCTTCTCGGTGGAGTTATCAGCGCCGGGCAGCAGTCTTTTAACGTGCCCAACAAGGAAGCCACGGTGTTTACCCCGACGCCGCGGCTGGAAAACTATCGCTACGAAAATCACTCCCTTTACATCAACGACCAGTGGAGAGCTCGCACCGATCTGACCCTGAACCTGGGCGCGCGGTTTGACCTCCTCACTCCGGCCCGCCTGCTCAACGGCCTGCTGCTGGAGCCGGTCATTCCCTCCGGCAAGACTCCAATGGAAACCATCCTGAGTCCTACCGGAACCTATAACTATATCGGCGGTAATTCCGGTGCCGAAAACCAGATTCATAAAACCGACTGGAACAACATCGCTCCGGTACTCAGCGCGGCCTGGAATCCTCGCCCGCAATCGGGTTTTCTGAAAAAGCTGCTGGGAGAATCGAAAACCGTTTTCCGGGGAGGCCTGCGTTACAGTTTCGTGAACGATTCCGTCCTTACCGTGGTTCGTGCCGCCAGCCTGCTCAATGCCGGACTCAGCACCACCACGATCGGGGCCATCAATCCGGCCACCGGCAACACCGCCTTAAACGCCCGGCTCAACGCTCTGCCGACCATTACTCCTCCGAGCGTGAGGGTGCCCAGAACCTACAGCGACAACAACGGCGCCTCCTACAGCAACTTCGGGACGGTGGCCTTGATTGACCCCGAAATACAGGTGCCGCGAACCATGGAATACAA
Source organism: uncultured Acidobacteriota bacterium (assembly GCA_903847975.1). Lineage (GTDB taxonomy): Bacteria > Acidobacteriota > UBA6911 > CAINFC01 > CAINFC01 > CAINFC01. The sequence goes on from CAINFC010000082.1 coordinate 2,582, forward strand.
CTTCGGCATCCAGCGGGAAGTGGGTTGGAACACCGTCTTCGAAGTGCGCTATGTCGGCAGCCGCAGCAACAACATGAACCGCGGCCTGGACTACAACCAGGTCGATATCCGCGACAACGGATTCGCCCAGGATTTCATGCGCGCCCGCCGCAACCTGATTGCCAACGGCAACCCCACGGTCGGGGAAACCCTGACGGTATTTCCGCTGCTCGCCGGCGGCGGCAATCTGGCCAACACCACCAACCGCAACTATCTGAACAACGGAACCCCGGCGGACATGGCCATCAACTACGTCCAGCTGCTCCAGACCGGTACGGTAAAATTCCTCCCCAATACGGGCACCGGTCAGGCCTACCTTTTCACCAACGGTTCCAAATACCGGTACAATTCTCTGCAGGTGGAGGCGCGCAAGCGCTTCTCCAACGGGCTGTTCCTGCTCAGCAACTACTCCTTCCAGAAAGTCCTCACCGACGGGATCGGTACGTCGCAGCAGCTTTTGGAGCCTTACCTGGATAACCGGCAGCCGCAACTGGAGTACACCCGGGCCGATTACGACCAGACGCACGTCTTCAATTTCAGCAACATGTACGAACTGCCCTTCGGTCGCAACAAGGCTTTCCTGAGCGGGGTCCACCCGGCGGTCAATCACCTGATCGGCGGCTGGTCCGTCAACACCATTATCCGGGTTGGTACCGGTGCCCCTATCACGATTACCGACGCACGGGGAACCTTGAATCGCGGCACCCGATCCGGAAGGCAGACGCCGAACACTTCGCTGAACAAAGAACAGATCAAGAAGCTGCTCGGCCACTTCGAAACTTCCCGCGGCATCTATTTCATTAACCCTTCCGTTACCAATCAGGCCACGGGAAGAGCATCCGAAGGATATGGCTCCACGCCTTTTTCCGGCCAGGTGTTCTTTAACGCCGAGCCCGGTACTACGGGAATGATGGAAAGAGCGATCCTTAACGGGCCGTGGTTCACCCAGTTCGACCTTTCCCTGCACAAGAATATCAACTTCACCGAACGGATCAAGCTGCAGATCCGCGGCGAAGCCTTTAACCTGACCAATTCGGTTTACTTTGCCCCTGGCCAGACCCAGGACATCGGCAGCACCAGCTTCGGCCGGGTGACCGGGACCGCTCAGGCCGCCCGGGTCCTGCAGCTGGGAGCGCGGCTGGAGTTCTAACCGCAAACCTGAGGCAACACGCAACAAAAGGGCGCTGTCTTTGGAGACAGCGCCCTTTTGTGGGACCGCCTTTTGATAACCCATGCGGTTGTGGGCCATCCCCCGGCAAGCGCATGGATTCCTGCCTTTTGGTACGACTTCCCCCATTCGCCGGAAGCCGGAATTCCGGGTTAAGGGGATCCGAAAACCCGCAATATTCCCACTTGTGCTCCGGCCACGGCCCTTAACCGGCGGCTATCCGCAGCTTTGCAAAATACTTTTCACGGCCTGGTTGCATGGCCGGTTCCGGTTCCTGCTTTTTCCTATCCGGAAACCGCGAGGCAGTGGCGGGACAGGGAGTCCTTTATAGTTTCGAAGGAGGCTTGGGGACCGCTAACGGAAATCCCGGAGGAAAAAGCGGACGAAGGTAATTCGTTCGTAGGGTCCGCGTTCTCCCTTCTCGTAGAGCAGGCCGACTTCATCTCCTTGAAGCGCGACCAGGTTGGAATAGGCGGACGGGCCGGAAAAAATGGTTCGGGAAGCAACCCAGTTCCGGCCTTCGTCGCGGCTCAAGCGCACGGTCATGTTGACCCGTTTCCTGTCGGCCGGGTTGGAGAACAGGAGCACCCGGCTCTTCCCCTTGCCGCAGGCGATCAGGCTGGCCTGGCAGACCGGCTCCAGGAGAGCCTCGTCATCCGTCGGCGGGCTCCAGGTCAAGCCCCTGTCCCGGCTGAGCGATACCGCCCGGCGGTTCCGCCCGGCGTAACTGCGCATATTCAGCATCAGGGTCCCGTCCGCCTGTTCGACAACCGTGGATTCGTTGCAGCCCGGGCCGGCAGTTCCACCCAGTTGCCAGGTCTTGCCTCGGTCGTCGCTGTAAATCACATGGGAGTAGTGCCTGCCGTTCCAGTCGTGGTCGCAGGGGATTACCAGGCGTCCGCTCCGCAGCTGAATGCCGTTGACCGGACCGGTGGCATACCAGGACCATTCCGGCTGCTTCACTGCTGCGGTGATATCGACCGGTGCAGACCAGGTCAGGCCGTCATCCCGGCTGGAGGTGACCCAGACGGTGCGCGTCGGCCCGGACAGTCCCGCGGCAATCTGCTTTTCGGGAACGTCTCCCGGATTGCGGGTCAGCAGCAGCCAGATCGTTTTGGTGCGGCGATCGACCACCGGAGCCGGATTGCCGATGGTGTCGGCGCCGAAGTCCGCCACGACAACGGCCGGCAGCCAGGTCCGTCCGCCGTCCCGGCTGCGCCGCAGCAGCAAATCGATATCGCCCCAGTCGCTGGATGCTCCGCGGCGCCCCTCGCAGAAAGCCAGCAGGGTCCCCTTTTCCGAACGCACCAGGGCCGGAATCCGATAGGTGTGGTAGCCGCCCTCCCCGGAGGTGAAGACATCGATGGATGCCGGGGGCCCCTCGGCTCCTCGAATCCAGGGGCAGCCGGTGAGCAACGACAGAAAAACAAGAGAATGGAGCCAATGTCTTTTCATTCTAATTTCCCAATTCTCGGTTCGGTAAATCCCTGGATCTTGACCCGGGGTCAGGACAGCCATTCAAAAAAGCCGAGCCGTTCCAGGTCGGAGCGTAACGCCGCACGCTGGGCGGCGGTGAGGTTGGTGTTGGGGAGCCGCGCCGGTCCCACATCCACGCCCAGAAAGTCCATTAGCGCCTTGGCCGCCCCCATGTACCCGTAGCCCGCCAGCGTCTTGACCAGGTCCACCGAGCGCAGCTGCTCCCGCCTCGCCGCGGCGAGATCCCCGGCCGCCGCGGCGGCCATCACCCGATGATAGATTTTGGCGGCAAAGCAGTAGCTGCTGCCCACGGCGCCCTGCGCCCCGAGCGACAGGGCGGCCAGCAGGAATTCGTCATTCCCCCAGGGAATATCGAAGGCCCCGTCCTCCAGCCGCAGGCATTGCTGGTACTGCATAAGATCGGGATTGGTGAACTTGATCCCCGCCAGGTTCGGGATCCGCTCCCGGCCCCGAAGGAGAAACTCCGGCATGGGCATCGGCACCCCGGTCATGGAAGGAATGTCGTAATAATAGAAGGGCAGCTCCGGGGCGGCGGAAGCGATTTCCGCGCAGCAGGCTACCAGGACCTCCAGGTCGCGCGGCTTGAAATAGCAGGGAGTCAGCGCGGCGAAAGCCAGGGCGCCCAGCCCGCCGGCCTGGGAAGCCAGCTGCCTGGCCTCCGAAAGGCAGTTGGAGCCCACATGCACGACCACCTGCAATGCGGTGCCGCGCACCACCTCCATCCAGCGTCGGGCCAGGCCAAGCCGCTCCTCGAGGGTCAGGGAATGGCTTTCCCCGGTGGTACCGCCGATAAAGGTGATACGCAGGTCCTGTTTGAGAAAATGCTCCGCCTGCTTTTCCACGGCCGAAAGATTCAGCGAACCGTCCGGCCGAAACGGAGTATGCGCTGCGGCCACCAGGCCCTTCAAACGAAGTCGTGTCATTCTTTCTCCTCTCAACCATCGTTCCGGCATGGCTTGACCAGGAACAAAGTCAAACCTGCCAATAAAATGAGCCCGGCCACTACCTGAAAGGTAGTCAGAAAGGGAACCTGAGCGTCCTTTAGCCTTCCGCCCACATAAATCATGAATCCGCCGGTAAGGGTGCTTACAAAATTCAACAGGCCATATCCGCTGGCCCGGAAACGGGAATCGACCACATTGCAGACAGCGGGCATCAGGTTGGAATCCAGATTGCCCTGGGAGGTGCCCACCATGACAATGGATGCCAGAATCCAGGGAATCGACTGCGCCCACCCGATGCCGAAGAGACAGGGGGCCGCCAGGCAGAACCCGATGGCCGGAACCAGGGACCGGGCCCGCGGATTGCTCTGGCTCCAGCGGTCGGCGGTCCATCCGGCCAGCAGCATGCCGGCAAAGGCCGCCAGATTGAAAAAGGCGGTGCCATAAATTCCGGCCCGGGCCAGATCCACCCGGAGTTCGCTGTTAAAGAACATCGGCAGCCAGTTCCGGATCGTCCAGATGGAGGCGCCCACCAGGGCGTTGGTCAGCAGCAGCAGCAGAAAGCTTCGCGAGGAAAGCAGAGCTTTCAAAGTCGCGCCCAGCCGTACTTTTTCCCCGGGGCGTCCGCTCAGCCCCGGACCGAAATCTCTTCGCCTCGGCCGGGGCAGCGCCAGGAGCAGCAGAAAGGTATAGGCCACTCCCGCCAGGCCAAACAGCTGAAACCCGAATCTCCATCCGTAGTTCTGGGCCAGCCACCCTCCCAGTCCTCCCAATACCGCTCCGGCATAGGCTCCGCTCAGGTGCAGCCCCGTGGCCCGGGAGCGGGTTCTCCCGCTGTGAAATTCCACGATCATGGCCACCGCGGCGGGGATGTAGAAGGCTTCGCTGATGCCCATCAGGGCCCGGGCGGTGAGCATCTCGGCGAAGGTCCGGGCATATCCGGTCAACCAGGTAACCAGCGACCAGACCAGCAGGCTTCCCATAATGATTCGTTTTCGATCGAAACGGTCGGCCAGAAATCCGGAGAAGGGGCTCAGCAGGCCGTAAATCCAAAGAAACAGGGAGGAAAAAAGACCGAAGTCCGCATCGCCGATCTGCAGCTCCCCTTTGATGGGCGCGCCCATGGTGATGATGAGCTGCCGGTCGAGGTAATTGAAGCAGGCCACCACCCACAGAAGGCCGACGAGCAGCCAGGCCCGAAAGGAAGATTCCTCCCGCCCGACCCCGTCCGGGTCATATCCCGATTCGATCGCACCTTTTGTCATGACGGCCACGCAACGCCTCTCAGAAGATATACTTTAGCGCAAATTGGATGTTGCGTCCTCCGCTGGCGGCCTGAATTTTTCCGAAGTTGGCATTGCTGAGAACGCTGACTGGATTACTCAAGACCTTGTGATTCAGTGCGTTGAAGAGCTCGAAGCGGAAGTTGATCTTCTGGCGCTCGGTGAGAGAAAAGGTTTTATGCAGGGCGGCGTCATAGGTCAGGCCGGAAGGACCGTAAAAGGTATTGAATCCGAGAGTCCCAAAGCGCTTCAGCTTGGCCGGCGTGGCCGAATCGAAGGCCGCCGGGTTGAGCCACGTCAGGCCGCTGGCGTTTTTCAGGTAGGGTTCGGTGCCGGCGACCCGATCCGGGCGGGCGCCGTCGCTGCGACCGTTGCCGATCAGATCGCGCCCCGCGGTGACATTGATCGGCATGCCGGAACGCCACGACAGGATGCCCTGAAACGCCCATCCGCCCAGCACGCCCCGGGCCAGGGCGTGTTCCTGGACCCAGGGAATTTGCGGCACCTGGTAGGAATATACGGAAACCAGCCGGTGGCGCGTGTCGCCGGCTTTCGGCCCGTAGGAGCCGGCGACGTTACTGTAGTCCTGCACCGAGGTATCGTAGGTGATGGTCCCGTCGGCTCCGCCGTACTGCATGGCTTTGGCAAGGGTGTAATGGATATCCGCGGCCAGCCCGCGGCCCATTCTTTTGTTGAGCGACAGCTGCAGGGCATGGTACGAACTGCTGGCCGAGTTCTCGCGAAACACGATTTCGCCCATATCCGTCCGCGGCCGCTTGCCGGTGGCGGGATCGATCAAATTGAAGGTTCGCGTGGTGTAGAGATGCACCCCGCGGCTGCCGACATAGGAAGCCTGCGCGGCCAGGGTGGAGGTCAGCGCCGATTGCAGGCTCAGGTTCCATTGCCCGGAGTATTCATCCTTGCGATTGAAATCGGTAATGCTGCGGCTCAGGATGAAACTGGCGGGCAGAAGATTGGGATTGGCTACGATGGCCATCACATAGCTTTGAGGGAAAGGAAAGGCGATGTTAACCGAGCTGGGCACATCCGTCGGGGCAAAGGTGGCGGTCAGCGGCAGTCGGGGGTCGGCAAAAGCCATATCGTAATAAAGGATCGGCTGCGGCGGCCCATAGGTCAGGCCCGCTCCGAAGCGCACCACCAGTTTCTGATTGCCGATGGTATCCCAGACCATACCGAAGCGCGGCGCCCAGTTATTTTTGTCGCCGGCATAGTAGCCTTCCTTGTTACTGGGCCCGAAAGGCCCGAAGGGATCGGATCCGGTGACATTGAAGGCGCCGGTGAGCGGCTCGTAATATTCGTAGCGCACCCCGGTATTCAGCTGCAGCCGGGGGTGGACCCGCCAGTCATCCTGCACATAGCCGGCATAGTTGGTGGTGAAGTTGTGCTTGCTGGTGTTGAAAATCAGCTGGATGCGCGCCGCCTTGTCGGCGATCAGATCGTCGGTGGTATTGTAGGTATGGGTTGGCAGACCGCCCTGAATGCGGTAGCTGCGCACTTCGCGGATATCCACTCCCGCTTTCAGCGTGTGCCGGCCGCGAATCATGGTCAGGTTATCGACGAAGGAGAAGGTGTTGGTGGTGAAATGAATAAAGCTGGCCAGGCTGGCGCTCAAACTGCCGGTGGTGACGGTCAGAAAGCCGGAAAGCTGGCTGAAGCCGGTGTAGTTGCGATCCAGATCGGCACGGTTGAAGCCCACCCGGACTTCGTTGAACATGGCCGGCGAGAGAGCAAAGGTGTCCTGCAGGGCCAGGTTGTGGGTCCGATTGGGATAAACCTGCGGGTTGCCGGGCAGCAGCTGCGGGTTGGTGAAGTTCTGATGATTGTAGCTGTAGCGCCCGCTGATGCGGTGCTGCCCCAGCATCCAGTCGATCCGGGAGAGATAGGTGTGCTCGTTGTTTTTGGTCTGGTCGTTCCGGCGGTGCAATCCGATCAGGGGATTGCTGGTGGCCGTATAGCTGGTGGGCAGCAAAGCGAGCGTGGAGCGTATGTTCTGCGGAACCCGCGACAGCAGGGCAGGCGTGGGGACATTCCCGGTGATGGTCGTTCCGCGGGTGACGATCGCTCCCTCATAGTTGAAAAAGAAGAACAGCTTGTCTCGACGGATGGGTCCGCCCAGGTTGCCCCCGAACTGATTCCAGCGCAACGGCGGCTTCTTCAGTCCCGAGAAGTTGGAGAAAAAGCTGTTGGCATCCAAGGCATCGTTGCGGAAATATTCGAAGGCCGTTCCGTGCCACTGGTTGGTGCCCGATTTGGTGGTGATGTTCAATACCCCGCCGGTGGCCCGGCCGTATTCGGCGGAAAAGGCGCTGCTGGTGGCCTTGAACTCCTGGATGGCCTCGACGCTGACCGCATTGATCAGCACGCCGCTGGCGCCGGCCGCGGCGCCGCCGGTGGCGTTGACCTCCCCGAACGACATATCCACGCCATCCAGGAGCAGATTGTTCCCCAGGGCGGGCGAACCGTTGAACTCGATGCCGCCGCGTCCGCCGGCCCCGCTGGACGGGGCGTTGACCACTCCCGCCTGCAACCCGACCAGCTGCTGGTAGTTGCGCCCGTTGAGCGGCATCGAGTCGGTCTTGTTCTGGTCGATCACCACGCCCAGGTCGGTGGTGGTGGCGTTGATGAGCGGCATGCCGCCTTCCACCGTGACGGTTTCCGTGGTCCCCCCCACGGTGAGATTGAAATCGAAGCGCGGCCGGGTTCCGGTATTCAGCTCGAAGGAATCGCTGCGGCGCGGTACAAAGCCTGCGGCGGTCACCTCAACGACATACCGTCCGGCAGACAGCAGGGGAAATTCATAATACCCCTGACTGTTGGTGGTAACCGTGTGGCTGATATTGGTGGACGTGTTGGTGGCCTTCACCGTCGCCTGCGGCACCACTGCTCCGCTCGGATCGACGACGGTTCCCACCAGCGACCCGCCGCCGATCTGAGCCGGTGCCAGCAGGAAGAAGGCAGACAGCAGAAGGGCCAGCCAGGCAGTTGTCACGGCTGATCGATAGAGCTTACCCATGGTGTTCCTCCGTTGGAATGTCGTTTGAATTATCGATAATCATGAACCCATGTTAAAATCTGTTGTCTGTGTTTGTCAAGCATTTTATCGATTATCGATAATTTTTCCAGGAAGGCACACGCTCCCTATGAAAACCGGAATCTATAAGCGCATGGAAACCTCGATACCGTCGGCCCCCCTGGTTCAAACCGGGTCTTTCGTTCTGGCCGATTCGCTGAAGACCCAGATGGCCGCCATCATTAAAGAGATGATTTTCAACGGCCAGCTCAAGCCGGGGGATGCCTTGCGGGAATTGCATCTGGCCCGCAAGTTCCAGGTGAGCCAGGCCACCGTTCGCGAGGCCCTGCTGGAACTGGAGCAGCACGGACTGGCGGTGCGGCTGGCCAATCGCAGCACCACTGTAACCCGGCTGTCCCCGGGAGAAGTCCGCGACCGGCTGGAAATCCGCTCCCAGCTGGAACCCTTGGCCTGTATCCGTGCCGCCGGCCATCTGCAAGGGGATGATTTCCGGTATCTCGGCCGCCTGGCGACCAAAATCTCGAGAGACCACCGTAGCCCCAACTACAGTTTCTACGAGACGAGCCTGACCGATTACCAGTTTCACCGCTACCTCTGGCAGAAGTCGGGAAGCACGATTCTGTGCGCCACACTGGAACAGGTGACCCTTCCGCTCTTTGCCTTCATCGGCCTGCTGCGCCAGGCCGGCCTGGAAGAGAGGCGGCCCAGCGACACCCACAAGCCGATCCTCGAGGCCTTACGCAGCGGGGAGGCAGATCCCATTACCCACGCCGTGCGCCAGCACTTTAAAAACTCCTATAATCACTTCCTGGAAAGCGAGTCCGAAAATCTTCAGACGCTGCTGGCCGGCCAGAGCGGATAGCCCGGCAAATAGCAGTGGATGGGCCCGGTTCCCACCCGGCCATGAATATCGAAGGTGCAAAAAATCCGAGAAACATCCGAAAACAAACTTACCAGCGAAAACCGTTTTGAGTACAGCCTTTTAGGCTGCGCGCCGCGAGCAGGATTCCGCTTGTACCAGACAAGCTAAAGCTCGAACTCCAAACAGATTTCGTTTGGGAGATGGTTACGCGTCGAGAACCCCAAAGTCAGGGCTTCCGTGAAATTTTCGCGATTTCACCTAAGATGGGTTTGCCGTTCCGTCCGGCCGACCAGGTTTTCCGTGGCGCGGGCTCCGGTCGGCAGGAGCTGCCGTTTCCGGTCATTTCGCGGCGCGGCAGTCCGATTCGATTTTCCCCTGCTTCATGGTGAGAATCCGGTCCGCCAGGGCGTCCGCTTTTTCCTCATGAGTCACCAGCAGCACGGTTCCCCCCTCTTTGGCAAACTGCTTCAACCGGGCCAGAACCATCCGGGCATTTTCGGCATCCAGATTTCCGGTGATCTCGTCGGCCAGCAGAAGTGCCGGGCGGCAGAGCAGCGCGCGCGCCAGGGCGGTCCGCTGCTTCTCGCCGGCACTGAGCTCGGCCGGGGTATGGGAGGCGCGCTCCTCCAGACCCAGCTCCGATAGCAGGACCCGCGCGGCTTTTTCCGAACCCGACGCCGGATCCGCCACTGCGGCAACTCTTACATTTTCCAGGACGGTGAGATAGGGAATCAGGTGATATTGCTGAAACACGAATCCGACCCGCGCGGCCCGGAAGGCAGCGCGCGCTTCGGGGTTCATGGCGTAGAGATCCCGGCCCTGCAGGGTTACCGTCCCGGAGTCGGGGCGCAGCAATCCGCCGGCGGAAAGCAGCAGGGTCGTTTTCCCGCAGCCGCTCGGCCCTTTAACCAGAAGAAATTCCCCGGGATCCGCCTGCAGGGAAACCTGCTGCAGCGCAGCGATGTCCCGGCCGGCTTTATGGTAAACCTTGCTGACCAGATCCAGACAAATCATTTTCCCCGAACCATTTCCTTCCCAACCCGCTCGCGCACCGGGCTATCCGTTATTCTTCCCTCAGAATTTCCGCCGGGTCCTGGTTGGCCGCCCAGGTGGCCGGAAGATAGGCCGCCGCCATGGCCAGCAGGGAGGCCAGCAGGGTCACGGCCAGGCACGACTCCCAATGAAAAAGGGAGAGAGACCATCGCCCCGTCCAGACGCCGATCCCCACCACACCGAAGACATAACCGGCTACCGCTCCCCCCAGGCCGGCCAGCAGCGCTTTCCCCAGGAAAAGAACGCGGATTCTTCCCCGCCCGTAGCCGACCGCCCGCAGAATGCCGATCTCGCTTTTCCGGTCGCGGACGTTACCGAAGAAAAGAAAAGCGATCCAGACCATACCGACGCCGATCACCGCGGGAATCAGGACCGCGGCCAGCTGCTCCTGCTCGGCCTTCATGCGCCCGCGGTGCTCCTTTTCGGAGGCCAGGCTCTCCCTGGCCTCGCGCGCCGCGCGGTCCCTGGCTTCCGCCCGGGTCAGAACATTGGATCCCTTCTCGATGACCTGCACCCCGGGCAGGATGCCGGCCACTTCCGCCCGGACGTTGGCCAGGTCGTCATTCAGGCAGTGGCACTTCAGCGCCAGGATGGCATTGACCTGGCCCGGCCGGCGGAGCAGCCGCTGCACCTCCCGCAAATCCATCCAGACGGTGATGTCGTCCTGATCGCCGCGCGGCGGATTGCATTCGCCCACCCGGTACGACCGCCCCAGAAAGACAACCTCATCCCCTTTCTTCAGGCGCAGGCCGCGGTGCAGCTCGTAGCCCAGCTCGACGGTCCCGGCCGGCACGGCAACCATGATGGGTTCCCGAAGGGTCTCGCGCAACACGGGAACCTCGCCGCGGACCCCTGCCAGGATTACCTTCCGGCCGGTTTCCTTCCACACCAGCTTCTGCTGCAGGCTGGGCATCATGTGCCGGATGAAAAGGCTGGGATAAGCCGCCAGCCGGGACACGTATTCTTCCGGCATGAACTCCCCGGGAACCCCCGATTCGTAGAGCTCGCCGAGCTTCTGCTTTTCCGGAAGGATGAGCAGGTTGAATCCGAGGTACTTCATGATCTTCCGGTAATCGTCTTCGAGGAGCGCCATCCTTTGGACCGTCTCTTTTTCCTTGGCGGCCAGAACCTCCTGCGTGGTCCGGTCATGAATCCGCAAGCCGGTCGTAACGGCGGAGATAACGGCCACCGCCAGGGCCACCGAAGCAATCGCCAGGGCAAAATGGATCTTCCTTCCGCGGATTTCCTTCCGAACCAGGCACCAGACGTTCATTTTTCCTTCCTATGAAACAAGAGCGATACGACGAATACCGAAAGAAGGCCGACCAGCACGGTGACCAGTACCGTCCAGGTCCAGCGGGGCGAAGCGGCCTGCGGCGGCGCGGCATCTCCCTGCGGAGCAGAGGCGCTGCCGGTCATCACCACCACCTTGCCTTTCTGCTCCTGCGGCCTTTCGGCCGGCGGCACAGGTTCGCCTGCCGCCGGCTCCTTGCGGGGCGGGGCGGGTTTGGAAAACGCCGCGGGGGGAGCCACCGGTGCGGGAAGGGATTTTATTTCCGGTTTTCCCGGAAAAAATCCTGCCAATCCGGAAATCGGAGGAGGCGCTTCCGCCGATACCCAGGAAGAGGAGCCCGCAATTTTCTCCCATTCGGCCATAAAAAGAAGATCTCGGCCGGGATTGCTTTCCTTTACCGTGCAGGAGCACCAGCCGATCATCGAAGCGCAGGCGGTGCGCAGATTTTCCGCATCGATTCCCTTGCCGACCAGGGCGTACATGGCTCTCCCCCTGCCGAAAACGGGAAAAGCCATCGCCTGCCGGTAAAAAAGCAGGTCCGGCTCCGTATCGCGCAAAAGGCGCACGAAAATCTCCTCTTCCGGATCGTTCTGGGCGACCGGCACCGCGGAAAAGCGGACTCCGCGGTTGAGAACGTGAATGTCGAGAGGCTTTCCTTCGGCATCGGTGGCCTCCTCGGGCAGTTTCAGCTCCCGTGTCAAAGCAGACAGCTGCTCTTCCAGGAACCGGGTCAGGCGGGCATCTTCGGCCGGATCTCCCCTGACCAGCAGCACCCAGACCGCTGCATCCCCTTTTTGAATCCGGTCGATGACCTGGCGGCGGGCGGGGGAGTCCACCAGCTTCCTCACATTTTCGGTGGTCAAAGCCCCTTCCCAGATCGCCCGGTTGGACCGGTACTCCGCCGGAGGAAAAAGCCGGATCCGGAGCGGCGCGCCGGGGGAGGCTTCCGCGGACGGGACTTCGCGGATCTGCAGGTTGGCCCCCTGCCGGATGGCAGCCTGCAAAGCCTGCATCGCATCGGTTGGCACAGATCCCGGTTCCCGGTCTCCCGATATTTCCAGCACATAGGGCGAAGAGGGCCAGCGCTCCAGGGCGTATCGGAAGACCGGCGTGGTGCAGGCGGCCGCGCGGTCCCGGCAGGCAAGCGCCAGCAGAAGGATCGCGGCTATCTTTCCGGCACCCGACATACGTTCCTCCCAAGACTTGTGGAGCGGCATCTGCCTCTTTCCCGCATCCGGTAAGTATACCTTATGGAATGAGCCCAATTTTTTCACCTCCCGGTTTGACTTCCCGGTGCCGCAGCTATACCATAGTAGCCAGCACCTTATTTATCAACCTGTTATCCGTGGGTGATCGCTATGTCTACACCTGGCCGCCTGGTTACCGGTTTGATCTTTTTTAGCCTTGCCTCTTTCGCTGCATCCCTGCATGCCCCGGATCCCGTTTCGCCGGCAAGTACGGTAAAACTGATTTTCATCCATCATTCCACGGGAGGCGAGTGGCTGGCGGATGGCTCCGGAGGACTGGGGACGGCCCTCATGAACAACCGCTACTTCGCAAGCGCCACGAACTACAACTGGGGACCGGACGCCGTAGGCGACCGCACGGATATCTACAACTGGCCGGAGTGGTTTACGGGGCACAACAAGACGGCGATTCTGCACGACCTCTTCCTGGAATCCGGGCAGAGCAACGGGGACCCTTTCCCGGACTTCGGCGCCTGGTCCCGCCTGGCCACCGATCCGGGGGGAGAAAACCAGATCGTCCTTTTCAAATCGTGCTTCCCCAACTCCAACCTGGATGGGAACCCGGACGACCCGCCGCTGTCCGAGGAAAACTCCTATGAGCTGAGTGTGGCCAATGCCAAGGCGGTCTACATCAAGATCCTGACCTACTTTCAGACCCGGCAGGACAAGCTTTTCGTTGTCATCACCGCCCCTCCCCTGCGCCAGGCGGAAACCACCCCGGAAAGCGCGGCCAATGCCCGGGCTTTCAACAACTGGCTTTTCGACCGCAGCAGCGGCTGGCTGAAGAATTACACTTTCTTCAACGTGGCTGTCTTTGACTACTACAACGTCCTGACGAGCAACGGAGGGGATGTCGACACCAACGACACCAGCTCGGCCTCGGGCAATCACCACCGCTGGTACAACGGCGCCGAGCAGCACGCGCAGTCCCTTTCCAACAACTACTCTTCCTATCCCAGCGGGGACAGTCATCCGACGGCTGCAGGACACCAGAAGGCCACGGCGGAGTTTCTCCCCCTGCTCAATTATTTCTATGCCCGCTGGAAAGGGACCGCCCCCCCACCCTCTCGGTAAAGACGTATCTTCCGGCCGTCCTCCGCACCCCCTGACCGGTTTCGGACCCCTCCGGAATGCTGCAACGAAAGTTTGGTTATCCGCCATCCGATTGTTGCATGGGGATGTCCCCCCTCAATTTTCCCGGAATTTCTTGCTTCGCCAAGGCCCGGTTGAATACAATAAAGGTCTGGAACTCAGAAGGGAACCCATGGAACCGGAAGGGAATCATAGATATTTCCGGCTTTGCCGCGCCGTACTCCTGCTGTCGGCTTTTCTCGCCGGCCCGGCAAGCGGCTGGACGGAAGCGGTCCGCGCGCAGGAGAGCGGCCTGGTGCTTTCCTACGGGTTCGAGGAAGGAAGCGGCACAACCGTCGATTCCGCCCCGCCGGGCCGGACCGGCACGCTTTTCCATACCGAATGGATCCCGAACGCCCGGTCCGGAAACGGACTCAGCTTCAACGGCAGCGACAGCTATGCCGCAAGCCCGGCCGAGGGGCTTCCGGCATTCAACGCGCCGCAAACCATCTCCTTCTGGGTTATGACGAGCGGACGGGCCATGACCCGGCAGTCGGTGGTCACGCTGCTCAGCCGCACCCAACCGCTTTCCCTGCAAATCGGATTCAAGGACTCCATGGCCGGCGTATGGCAGCGCAACGGAAGCTGGCTGGTCATGGGAATGCAGCCATCAGCCGGGAAATGGCATCATTTCGCCTACACCTACGACGGGCAGACCCATCGCTTTTATGTGGACGGAGCGGAATCGGGGAGTTCCACCATCGCTCCCCGCGCCGCCGTGGCGGACACCTTCGAAATCGGGCGCGGCTGGGCGGAATCGGAGTATTTCCGCGGCAGCCTCGACGAAGTCAGAATTTTCGATCGCGCCCTGGCCCCGACGGAAATCCAGGCGCTCCTGGCCGCCGGAGCCGCCGCCCCGAACCCCTGATCCCCCTCTGCCGACGGCAAGGCTCAGTGCTGCGCGGGGGAAGCCTTCCCTGCCGCCGAGCTCTGCACCAGGTTCGAAAGGGTGGCGGCCAGGATGAGCAGTCCGCCCAGCAAAGCCAGCTGCACCGGTCTTTCGCCGTGCACCAGAAAGGTCCAGACCGGGTTGAGGGCCGGTTCCGCCAGAACCAGCAGCGAGGTTTCCAGCGCCGACAGGCGACGGACGGCATAGGTCAGCAATAGATAGGCCACCGCGATCTGCACGGTTCCCAGATAAGCCAGCACCATCCAGTCCGCGGCACCGATCTCTCCCAGAGGGAAGGCCTGCGGCAAGGTGGCCAGGCAGGCCACCAGATTGCCCGCGGAAACCGCGGCGATCGCGGAGCCGCCGCTGCCCTCCCGGCTGCCCAGCCGGCGCAGGGCCACCAGCGTAAAGGCCCAGGCAATCCCGGTAATCACCCCGACCCAGTTTCCCTTCACCGGGTCCGGGGCGGTAGCCGACTGGGACTGGCCGGCCAGGAGAACCATGCCCATTCCTGCCGCCATGAAGGCCATGACCGCCAGGTCCCGCCTCCGGACCGGCTCGCGGAGCAGCCAGGGGCTCAGGATCAAAAGGTATAGCGGGCCGGTGCACTGCAGGAAAATGGCGTTGGCCGAGGTGGTCAACTTATTAGCCACCACGAAGGTGACCAAAGTGGCGGCATAGGCCAGGGAGGCAAGGATCACTTCCGGGTTCCAGCGGCGGCGGGATGTGGGAACCAGAAGCAGCAGGGTGGCGGCGGCAATTCCCGACCGGAAGCAGGCTACCTGCCAGCCGGTGAGGGAAGCGGCCTTGATGGCCGCGCCCCCGGTGGAAAAAAGCAGGGCCGCCGCCAGGGCGGCCAGGCGATAGGAGAGAAGAGAAGGAGGCATGACGCCGTATTACGCTCCCTGGCCGGCCGGCTTGCGGTGCAAGCGCCCCCACCGCTCCAGCAGAAACGCATATTCGAAGGCCAGCTCCTTCCAGGCGTCGTAGCGGCCGGAAGCGCCTCCGTGCCCGGCATCCATGTTGGTTTTGAGCAGCAGCGGCTCGGCGTCGGTTTTAAGCGTCCGCAGGCGGGCCACGTACTTGGCCGGCTCCCAGTACATCACCTGGCTGTCGTGCAGGCTGGTGGTCAGCAGCATGGCCGGGTAAGCCTTGGCCTCCAGGTTGCTGTAGGGGCAGTACCGTCGCATGTACCCGTAGTCTTCCCGCAGGTTGGGATTCCCCCACTCTTCATATTCGCCGATGGTCAGCGGCAGAGAGGCATCCAGCATGGTATTGAGCACATCGACAAAAGGGACATGGCTGACGATGGCCTTCCACAGATCGGGGCGCATGTGGGCCACGGCTCCCACCAGCAGCCCGCCGGCACTTCCTCCGGTGGCGGCGATATTACCGGCCCGGGTGTACCTGCGCTCCGCCAGGCACTCCGCCACCGAGATAAAGTCCGTGAAGCTGTTTAGCTTCTGCATCATCCGCCCGGCGTCGTGCCACGGCTTTCCCAGGTCCCCGCCTCCGCGAACATGAGCCAGGGCAAAGATAACTCCGCGGTCGAGCAGGCTCAGGCGTTGCGACCGGAAGGTGACCGGCAGGGGAATCCCGTAAGCCCCGTAGCCCTGCAGGAGCAGGGGGGCGCTGCCGTCCAGCGGCGTGCTGCGGTGAAACACCAGGGACACGGGGATTTGCGCCCCGTCGGCAGCGGGTGCCAGAATCCGGCGGGATTCGTACTGCTCCGGGTCGTAGCCGGCCAGGACTTCCTCCCGCTTGAGGAGCAGGGAGCTGCGGGCATCCATGTCCAGCTCGTAGACCGAGCGGGGAGTAACCAGAGAAACATAATTGTAGCGGAGAGCGCCGGTGTCGAACTCCGCGTTGACCGCCGGGGTGATTTCGTAAGCCGGCTCGGGAAAGGGCACGGAGAAGGATTCCCCGCTTTCCAATTCGGTGACCACCAGACGGGGCAGGCCCTCCGAACGCTCCCAGCGCGCGTAATGCCGGGCAAAGAACTCCACCCCTTCCAGCATCACGCCGGGGCGGCAGGAGAGAACTTCACGAACGCCTCCCTCCCCGGGGTCGGCCGCAGGGACCGAGATCAGCCGGAAGTTCCGGCCGCGGTCGTTGATCCGCAAGTAGAAAAGGTCCTGGTGGTGATCGGTTTCATACTCGACTTCCGGTTGCCTCGGCAGGATGGTTTTCCAGTCGCCCCGGGTCTGCCCGGCCGGAACAAACCGTGTTTCCGAGGTGGTGTGGCTGTGAATATCCAGGCACAGAAAGCAGCCGCTGCGGGTCCGGAATACGGCGACCGTGAAGCTCTCGTCCTTTTCTTCGTATACAAGATCATGCTCCCCGGAAGACATCGAATAGCGGTAAAGGCGCCAGGGCCGCTTGGTCTGCTCCTCCTCGACCGTGTAAAACAGGGTCCGGCTGTCGGCGGCCCAGGCTGCGCTGCCCACTCTTTCCGCCAGGGGGTTGGAAACCTCTCCGGTTTCCAGGTTCTTGACATGGAGCGTGTACTGCCGGTATCCGACCGGATCGAGGGAATAGGCCAGGAGCCGGCTGTCATCGCTGACCGCAAAGCACTCCATGGCCATGAATTTCCGCCCCTCCGACAGCTGATTCAGATCGAGCAGCAGCTCCTCGGGAGACTCCATGGAACCGCGGCGGCGGGCGTGGATCAAATACTGCTTTCCCTCTTCGCTGCGGGAGTAATAGAGATAGCCGCGAAAACGGTAGGGAACGCTCCGGTCGGTCTGGCGGATGCGGGCCAGCATTTCCCCGTAGAGCTCTTCCCGGACCGCTTCCGTAGGCTTCATCACCGCTTCGGTATAGCGGTTTTCGGCCTCCAGGTAAAGCCGCACGTTGGGATTGTCCCGTTCCCGGAGCCAGTAAAAGGGGTCTTCCCGCCGGTCGCCGTGAATGGAAACGACCCGCTCGATCTGCAGGGCCACCGGCGGGACGCAGGCGGCTCCAGGCATACCGGACTTCGGTTCCTTGTCTTCTTCAGTCATTGGTCTCGTCAAAAATTTTCAAGCTTACCCCATCCGGGTCCGGAATTGAAGGCCGGAAGCGGCAGGCAACCCCGGCGTCTTCCCGGTCTTCCCGTCTTCCTGTGAACAAACAGGCTCACAGGAAGAAAGGAAGAGCGGGAAAAGAGGCGTAGGGGCCTGTCACCAGGAGTTGGTGTGACTTAATGCCGGGACACCCGGGAAGGAGGATTTCCGGACAGTTCCCGGGGATCGCCGGCCACTTTTTGCCTTTTCTGCGAACTTCCTTCTCTTACGGCGAATGCATTGATTTTTTGCAGGCTCGTCCTGGATAATAGAGGATCCCAAAGAGAGGAAGGATACGGAAATGGTTATCGTCGAATCTTACCTGACCGCGGTGCTGATGTGCTTCATTACCATGCTGTGCTGGGGTTCCTGGGCCAACACCCAGAAACTGGCCGGTAAAAAGTGGCCTTTCCAGCTCTTCTATTGGGATTACGCCCTGGGCGTTTTCCTGCTTTCCCTGATCCTGGCCTTTACCATGGGCAGCACCGGCGGTGCGGGAAGGTCTTTTCTGGCCGATCTTTCCCAGGCGGATTCCGGCTCGCTGGGCTCCGCCTTCCTGGGCGGCCTGATTTTTAATTTATCCAACATCCTGCTGGTAGCGGCCATCGATATCGCCGGCATGGCGGTCGCCTTCCCCATCGGAGTCGGCCTGGCTCTGGCCCTGGGGGTGATCAGCACCTACTGGACCAAGCCGGAAGGAAATCCGGTTCTTCTCTTTTTGGGGGTATGCGGAGTCGTTGTGGCCATCCTTCTCGACGCCCTGGCCTATCGGCGGCTCACCTCGGGACAGAAGACCACCACCAAAGGGATCGTCATTTCCGTGCTGGCCGGTTTCCTGATGGGCTTCTTCTACCGCTTTGTAGTCGCCGCCATGGCCGCCGACTTCGCTCATCCCGAGGCCGGAAAGCTGGGCCCGTATTCGGCAGTGGTTCTTTTTTCCGGCGGGCTGCTGCTATCCAATTTCCTGTGGAACAGCCTGGTGATGTGGAAGCCTTTTACCGGAGACCCGGTCCCCATGGGCGATTACTTCCGCAAAGGCGACCTGCGGCTTCACCTGACCGGAATCCTGGGCGGCATCATCTGGAATATCGGCATGTCTTTCAGCATCGTCGCCTCCGGGGCAGCTGGCCCGGCGATCTCCTACGGACTGGGCCAGGGGGCGACCATGGTGGCCGCCTTCTGGGGGGTGTTCATCTGGAAGGAGTTCCAGAGCGCTCCCCGGGGCACCGGCCGGCTGCTGGCCTGGATGTTCCTGTCTTACGCCGCCGGACTGGCCCTGCTCATTCTCGCCCGGATTGCCTGACCCTGCGCCCCCGATAAAAGAAAGGAGAAGCCGCATGACCGTACCGATTGTTGTCATAGGAAGCCTGAACATGGACTTCGTTGTGCAGATGCCCCGGCTGCCGGAAAGAGGACAAACCCTCTGCGGAGAAGGGTTTCAGATGCTGCCCGGCGGGAAAGGCGCCAACCAGGCCTGCGCCGCCGGCCGCCTCGGAGGCCGGGTCCGGATGCTCGGCCGGGTCGGAGCGGACATCTTCGGAGAGCAGCTCCGCCTCAGCCTGCAATCCGCGGGAGTGGACGCCGGAATGGTCCTGGCCACGGAGGGCACCGCCACCGGAGTCGCCCTGATCTTCGTGGAATCCGGCGGGCAAAACATGATCGTCATCGCCGCCGGGGCCAACGGGAAGCTTTCCCCGGAAGACCTGCTGTCTGCCCAGGCGGCCTTTGCGCCCGGGCTGCTTCTGCTGCAGCTGGAGACGCCCCTGGAAACCGTAGCGGCAGCGGCCGCCCTTGGAAAAAGCCGCGGCATGACCGTCCTCCTGGACCCGGCTCCGGCGCAGGCCCTCCGCCGTAACCTGCTGGAGCATGTCGACCTGCTCACCCCGAACGAAACCGAAGCCCTCGCCTTGCTGGGCCGCCCGGGCCGCGACCTGCCCCTGGCCGAAGCCGGAAAAATCGCCCGCGAACTGCTCCTCCTGGGTCCGCGCAGCGTCATTCTCAAGCTGGGATCCAAGGGAGCCTGGTGGACCGACGGGGTGCGGGACCGGCACTTTCCGGCAATCCCGGTGCAGGCCATCGACGCCACCGCCGCCGGAGACACCTTCAATGGCGCTCTGGCCGTTGCCCTGGCGGAAGGCAAAGCGATGGAGGAAGCCATCCCCTTTGCCAACGCCGCAGCGGCACTCTCGGTCACACGGCTGGGAGCCCAGGCCTCGATCCCGGACCGGGAGGAGACCGAACGCCTGTTGCGGACTACATCCCTTTACGGGCAAAAATGATTTTTACGGTGTCGACCAGAATCAGAAAATCGAGCCAGAGCGAGTAATTGTGGATGTAGTAGAGGTCGTACTTTAGCTTGTTATAGGCGTCCGTGTCGTAATAGCCGTTGACCTGCGCCAGCCCGGTAATGCCGGGCTTGACCCGCAGCCGCTCCCGATACCCGGGGACCTGCTGCTGGAAATCCCGGACAAAAACCGGCCGCTCCGGCCGGGGGCCGATAAAGCTCATCTCTCCGCGAAAAACGTTCACCAGCTGCGGAATCTCATCCAGCCTGGTTTTTCGCAACCAACGCCCGACGGGCGTGATCCGCGGGTCATCCTGCCCGGTGAGAACCGCACCGGTCCCCTTTTCGGCGTCCCGGACCATGGTGCGGAATTTTACGATCCGGAACAGGGTTTCGTTCTTCCCCACCCTTTCCTGCAGGTAAAAAACCGGCCTTCCGTAGGAAATCCACAGGTAAACGCCCAGGATCAGGAACAGAGGGCTGAGCAGCAGCAGCAGGGCCAGCGAGAAGGCCAGGTCCAGAACCCGCTTGAGCAGCATGCGGGAGGGAGGATTCGGGTCGTCGGCCACTTCGATCAGGGGAACATCCTGGATCTTCAGGTGCCTGGGCTTGCCGATCAGGATTTCGTACACGTTGGGCAAAAGGGACCAGCGGATATTTTCCTGCTCGGCGATGGCCAGAGAATCCAGGATTTCCTCCTGCCAGCTCCTTCCGAAGGAGAGCACCACCTCCTCCGGCCGGCACTTCTGCAGGAGGACGGGCAGCTCTTCGACCGGACCGAGCACCGGATAGCCGGCGAACTGTTCCGTGAACCCCGGCGGGGACCCGGCAGACAACTCTCCCGGAGGATCGCCTGGGGTCTTCACCAGGCCTACGATCTCCAGGCCCAAACCCGGGGACTTTTCGATGAGCCGGATCAGCTGCTCGGAAGCATGGTTGCAGCCGATAATCGCCAGGCGGCGACGGGACCGCGCCTGAAACAGCTTCCAGAGCAGACCACGCCAGAGGGTCAGAAGGAAGGTGTTCAGAATCCAGAGAATCGGGAATAGGGTCCGGGGGAAAAGGGTATTGCTGAACAACCCGTAGAACACACTCAGAAAAAGGACCTGGATTCCGGCGCCGAAAGAAACCGGGAGCAGCGTTTCCCTGGGGGGCTGGTTCCAGAGGTGGTCGTAAAACCCCAGCACATAGAGGAAAAGCAGCTGCGAGAGGAACAGGGCCGTCCAATAGTGTGTCAGGTGCTGAAACCGGCTGAAGGGCATGATCCCCATGGCAAAAGGGAAGGGAACCTGCGAGCGGATATAAAAGCAGAGCAGGTAGGCCAGCAACACTGCCAGAAGATCTCCGGCAACCGCCAGAAACAACTTCGTGGTCTTGTACGGTTCGACCACCATTGTTCTAGGTCCTGGAACCGACCCGCTTGTCGCGCCGGACGGGATAAAGTGCCAGGTTCCAGGCCCCCAGCAGAAAAATTCCGGCCTGTATCAGGGCATTGGCCGGCCAGGATTGCTGGGGGGCAACATGCTTGCGATGAAAGATGTACATGGCCCGATAAAATTCGTAGAGTGCACGATAATTCCCCTGTCGGCTGGATTCCCCTTTGGCGTGAACGGCAACGGCCTGGGGCTGGTATCGGATTTTCCAGCCGGCCGCCCGGCAGCGCAGGCAAAAATCCAGATCCTCCCCGTACATGAAAAACGCCTCGTCGAAGTAGCCGACCTTTTTCAGAATCGACTGTCGAATCAGCATGAAGCTGCCGGACACGGCTTCCACCTCCATGCTCTGGTTCATATCCTCCGAGTAATTGTAGTGGGCTTTTCGGCCCAGCAGGCGGGCCAGTGCGGTTTTAGGAGTCGGAATCTTGCGGCGGCAGGCCCACTGAAACTGTCCATCGGGGTACAGCAGCTTTCCCCCCAGAATACCTGCGGAATTCAGGCTGTCGCCAAAACGAACCAGGTCCGCCAGGGCCGAGTTCTGCACCCGGGTGTCCGGGTTGATCAGCGCGATCCAGCGCCCGCGGGCCCTACGCAGGGAAGGATTGATCCCCCGGGCGAACCCGACGTTGCGCGAATTGGGGATCCAGTGAATGCTCTGGAAAGTTCCGATCACGTTCATGGCTTTCTGAAAGCTGTCGTCGCTGGAGGCATTGTCAATGGCAAACAGCTCGCACTCCAGGCCGGAGGCGCTGACCAGGGCGGCAGACAGGGAAGAAAGAAGATGGTCTCCCGAGTTGTAATTCAGAACCAGGATGGAGAGATCTACAGGTGTTTGCTTTTCGGCAGATGGCTTCATGACAGGTAAAAAATGGGGATCAGATATTGAAAGAATACGCTCCAGCACAACAGCAGAGAAACTGCCGCCCAAAACCGGACCCCAAACAGCCCGTCCGAGTTCCGCTCCAGCCACTGCCATCCGGAGAGGCCGGAGAGCCAGAGAACGGCAATCGACGGCATGGCACTCAGCAGATAGCGCCCTTCCGGATTCGGTCGATGGGGGCCGTAGGCGATGAGCACGGAAAGAAAGATCCAGAAAAACCACAAACCGTGAAGCCAAAGACAGGGGATGGCAAAGGCTTGGCCGTTTGTTTTGCGACGCAGAAAATTCCAGACCGCCCCAAAGCATCCCAGGAAGACCACCCCGAGCGACAGGGCCAGAAAGGAAAGCCACCCCGGGCTCAATTTATATACCAGGGATCCCAGGGCCATCCAGAAGGTGGTGAATAAAATCAGGCCATAGCGGGCCCAGACCTGCCAATCAAGATGCGCAAATTCCTCCACCTTGGCCAGATGGGGATTGCTCAGCAGGCGCCACCCCAGCAGTTCCGGGTAGTGGTACAGAAGAAGGGCAGCCGAAACGATCACCGCCAGAAAAAGCAGGAGAAATCCGGAAACCGCTTCCATGGTCCCCTGCCTTTTCCAGCGCGGCCAGAAAATCAGAGGCACGGAAAGCGACACGAACGGCAGGAGAACGATCATCTTGCGTAGCAGGTAAAGGGAAATACCGGCCAGGGCAAGCAGGGTAAGCAGAAAGACCCAACCGGCCGCCGTTCGGGAGCCGTCTCGAAAGCACAAAGCAGCCCGGACAACCAGAAGCAGGGCGCCGAGGCTGAGCAGAAAACCGAGGTTGTCGGCATGCAAGGAGGCTGCCAGAAAGGAAAGCTGGGGATGAAGTCCGTAGAACAGGACCAGGAGGTGCCGTGGAATTTCCGAGGAGCGGGAGGGAAGCATGGCCCCGGCCAGCTGGTAGAGGAGGATCACGCAGGCCATGTGCATCAGGAGCGACAGGAACCGGCCGGCGTAAAGGCGCCCCAGGAGGTTTTCCGAGGGAATCCATCGGATCAACACGGAAAAAGGGAGGTAGGCCGCTGCCGGCTCATAGAGAATCGAGGCCCCGGAAGGCAGATTGGCTTCGGACAGGGTGGAAACCGAAGGAGGAGGCTCCTTCCGGTCATAGAACTTCCAGGCCTGGAACTGCCTCATGGAAGATACGATGCGCCCCTGCAGGGCGGGATCCTGGCCGTAAGCCGGCGGCCAGAAAGGACTTTCCGAGACGAGGGCGGCGGCTTCAAAGCGTGTCGGCTCGTCCGGCCCCTGCCAGGGGGGAAGCAGCAGCACAAAAAGGATCCCCTTGACGAAAATCAGGGCCAGAATCAGCCAGGAAGTAGAAATCGGCATCCGGAGGAGCGTCATGAGGGATTCCGAATGTATTGCTTCAGCAGCTGATCCGCCGGTTTGTACTGGAGAGCCTGTCGGGCATGATAATCGTTGATTGCACTTCCCTGCCGGATGTCAAAGGAAAACAAAACCAGATGATAACTGTACCCCAGAGAATCCAGAATCCGGTCGGCCGGATTCCTGGGCTCCCCCGGAGCCGGGAGCGTATAAAAAAGTCCCCCATAAAATGCGAAAAAACAAATCCCGAGAAGCAGAAGCGAAGTCTTCCACCGGGAGCGCAGGATGGCTAAGGAAATTCTTGGAATCACCGCATTTCTGTCCTTATTGCTTGGATCGCCAGGTTCAGTAGGCATTCCGCCAGGCCCGAAAAAGAGTCAGGAACAGAATCCGGATATCGAGCCAGATGGAAAAGTGCTGGATGTAATAGAGATCGTATCGGATCCTCTCCTCCAGCGAGGTATTGCCCCGAAGCCCGTGAATCTGCGCCCAGCCGGTCAACCCCGACTTAATCTTATACCGCAAATAGTAATTCGGAATATGCCGGCGGAAATCCTCGATCAGGTGAGCCATTTCCGGTCGGGGCCCGACAAACGACATGTCTCCGCGCAAAATGTTGAAAAGCTGCGGAAGCTCGTCCAGGCTGGAAGACCGCAGCCAGGAGCCGACGCGGGTTCGCCGCGGATCCTGCTTTTGGGTCCAGGCGGTCACCGCCTTTTTTTCGGCATCCGGAACCATGGAGCGGAACTTGAACATGGTAAACACCCGTCCGTCCAGGCTCATGCGCTGCTGCCGGAAAAGGATGGGCCAGCCGGAATCGAGCAGGATGAGAAGGGCAATCAGCAGAAAAAGGGGCGAGAGAAGAAGGAAGGCCAGTAGGCACAGGGTGATGTCCATGGTTCGCTTGATAATCAGGCTCCAGCCATAAACAGGAGACCTTCTCAGGTGAATCAGCGGAAAAATGCCGGCATGCTCGATCTCGAAACCCAGAAAGGTGAATTCCCCCCAGTCCGGGATGAATTTGATGTCGACCAGATCGTCCTCCAGGCGCTCCAGCAGAGCTTTAAGGGCAGGATATTCGAGCTGGGGACAAAGGATCAGCGCCTCGTCCGGCCTGGCTTCTTCCAGCGGAAATCGAGCGGCTCCCGCCAGATCGACAATGTCAACCAGATCGGTCCCCGGGTGCAGCAAAAGGTAACTCTCCGCCAGTTTCCGGGACGGCTCTCCGCCGCCGAAAATGAGAACCCGGCGGTTTTTCCCGAATTTGAGCCACCGCCGGCTTCGCATCCACCGGATGGAGCCGTGGAAAAGGAAAAGCCCCAAAAAAGCGAAACAGAAAAAAAGCAGCAGAACCAGGCGGGAATAGCGGTCCCGGTAAAGGAAATAGGTTACAGCAATCAGAACGGGACCTGCCGTAAAAAAGGCATAAAACAGGGCCCGGACCTCCTGCCACCATTTTTCGGAAAGAGCGGCTGGATAGACGCTCCTGCGCAGAGCCCAGCTGAAAACAATCAGCGAAATCAGAACCGGAGCAAGGTAAATATCCGCCGGATGGACTACCAGGCCCTCTTTGCCCATGGGCAGGCCAATCCACCCGGAATGAAACCGTAACCAGTAAGCCGTGGCCCAGGAAACAACGATTGCCACCATGTCTCCCCCATAAAGAAGGGAGGTTTGAAAACGCATTTCCCGGGTCATGAAGGGCTATTCACCTCGGAATGCCGCTCCTTTATTTCAAAGCCGACCTGCCGCGACGGGAGATCGGAACGGCACCACATAGCTGGCATGGACCAGGCAACCGATGATCGTCATGGTCACCACCATGAAAACAAAAACGAATCCGCCGATCAGCAGCTTCCGGTAATCGAGAGCCCGGGAAGTGGTGACTACCGCCGGTTCGGTAGAGTAAAGCACCGCTTTCGGGTTGAGCATCTGCCGGGAAAGCTCATTATAGAAGAGCTGCAGCTGATCGACGGTTTTGATGATGTCGTTGAGAATTCCTTCAAACCGCGGACGGAAGGTGGAGAGCAGCTGCTGCCGGTCCTCGCTGCTCAGGGTGGAGCCGCCCTTCCCCTGGACAGCCTTCAGGGTCGTCTCGTAGTATTTTGTTTTTCGCTCAAGCTCCACCTTTTCCAGGCCGGCGGTATTCATGTCTTCCACCATTTTCTGCCTGAATTTGGTGTCCTCGTTCCGGTTGGCGATGCTGATGATCCGGTCCAGAAAGGACTCCCCGAACTGCGGAATCAGGGCCGGAACGTTCATTTCTCCGGAAGAGGCCCTCTGGCTCCCGGAAGTGCCGGGGAAGGAGCTGCCGAGCCCCGAGGGAGTAGCCGCAGGCTTTTCCTGCATGTAGACCCTCATGGAATCCTCGTAGGTGCGGACCCGCTGCGAAGCGGTTTCCGTGGCCAGGTTGTTCTGAAAAAACTGGCTTTGCAGATAGTTGACCGTCAGGGCCGGATCGCGGCTGATGCCGGCGGCCCGGATCATGCCGGAAAGCGGCTCCAGGCGGAACTGGTTGGCGTCCTCCAGCAGGCTGCGGATCTCCGCCAGCGAAATCTGGTTTTCGCCGACGCGAAGCGTGGAAGCGCCGGGAATTTTCTGCAGCTTATCGATGCTTTTCAGGACCTTTTCCACGCGGTTGCGAAGGATATCGATGGCGATCAGATAATCTTCTCCGAGCAAAGTCTCCTTCTGGAAGATGTTGGTGCTGTAGACATCGGTCTTGAACCGCAGGGCGCCCTTGATTTTGTCGGCCTGCATGGCCCAGGCGCCCAGGATGTCGCTCAGCACCTTGTTGACCAGGGGACGGGGCACCAGGGAGAAGGTTTTATCGAACACCATGTACAGATCGAAAGTCGGAGTCAGCAGGGCTTTGCGCTTCATCTGGAACTCCTCCTGAATCCGCTGCCGGTCCACGGCGTTGAGCCGGGTGTCGGAGAGCCGGGCGCTGTACTCTTTTTCCAGGAGCTGCACCTCCATATTGGTCTGAATCACGGAGAGGGATTTCTGGAAAGCCTCAAAAAGGAAATAATCCTTGAGATTATTCGCATCATAGACTTCCGCGATAACCGGAGGAGCAATGATATCCGCGCTGCTGAACGGGGAGCCGTTCGGGTAAAGGTTGGTATTGGCTCCTTCAAATTCCAGCCGGAAGCGGATGGAGGCCATGTTTTCCGTGGGCACCAGCAGAAATAAAAGGCAGAAGACGAGGATCACCAGGCCGCAGGAAGCCAGAAAGGAGCGGAAGACCATTCTCCGATAGGGGGCCAGGCGGCGCAGGATATCGGCGAAAGAAACAGAGGTCTCCTCCGGGTAAAGGCCCCCTCCGGCCTGTGTTTCCAGGTTATTTTGCTTGGACGTATTCGTTGCTTCGTTCATAAACGCTACCATCTCCCTTGTTGGCTTTGAAAACCCCAATTCTACCATGAACACGGACGGCTTCCAGACGGAGCTTCGCCCCGCCAGGCGGCAGCGGAGAAGCAGTCTTATCGCGTGCGGATGTGAAGCCGTTTAATCTTTTCGTTGAGAGTGGTGGCATTGATTTTGAGAATGTGGGCCGCCTTCTTCTGATTTCCGTCGCATTGGTGCAGGGCCCGAAGAATCAGATTCCGCTCGAAATTCTCCACTTCCTCTTTCAGGGAAATGTCCTTTTTGAGGTCGACCATTGACAGCAGCTCCTTTTCGGAGCCGGTCTGGATGGCCTTGGGCAGAGATCCCGAAGTAATGGTGGTCCCGTTGGTCAGAACCACCGCCCGTTCGATTACGTTTTCCAGCTCCCGCACGTTGCCCGGCCACTCATGTTCCATGAGCAGCATCATCGCCTCTTCATTGATGGAGGAGATGCTCCGGCCGTTCTCCTCGTTGTATTTCTTGATGAAGTGGCTGGCCAGGAGAGGAATATCTTCCTTCCGCTCCCTGAGCGGCGGCAAGGTGACATTGATGACATTCAGGCGATAGTACAAGTCGTCCCGGAAGCGGTTTTCCTTGACGGCCTGCTTCAGATCCAGGTTGGTGGCGGCAATGATCCGCACGTCCACGCGAATACTCTCCAGGCCTCCCAGCCGGCGGAACTCGCGCTCCTGCAGAACGCGCAGCAGTTTGGCCTGCATTTCAAAACTGATGGACCCGACCTCATCCAGAAAGATGCTGCCGCCGTGGGCCATCTCGAACAGGCCTTTTTTGGTGCTGGCCGCACCGGTAAACGCGCCTTTGACATGCCCGAACAGCTCGCTTTCCAGAAGCTCGCTGGGGATGTTCCCGCAGTTGACGGCGATGAACGGCTGGTCGGCGCGTGGGCTGCAAACATGAATCGCCTTGGCCACCAGCTCCTTGCCGGTCCCGCTCTCGCCGTAGATGAGGACCGTGCTGCGGCTGGGCCCCACGTGGGTGATAAAGTCGAAGATGGTCTGAATGCGGGCGCTTTTACCCACGATATTGTGAAAATCGAACCGCTCCTTGAAGTTGGCCTTGAGCTGCAGGTTTTCCAGAGTCAGCCAGCGGCGCTGGATGCCGTTGGCCACCGCCAGAAGGATCTCATCGTTCTTGAACGGCTTGGTGATAAAATCGAAAGCTCCCAGCCGGGTGGCCTTGACCGCCTGCTCCACGGTTCCGAAGGCGGTAATGATCACCACCGCCAGATAAGGGTCCGAACGCTGCAAATCCCGCATGACGTCGATTCCGTTGGCGTCGGGCAGCATGAGATCCAGCAGTACCAGATCAAAAGAGGTATCGGTTATTTTCTCCCGGGCCTCCTGTGCGGTGGCCACCAGCTGCACGTTATATCCGTCTTCTTCCAGCAGGGTTTTGAGAACATCCCGCATCACTTCTTCGTCGTCCACGACCAGAACACAGCCTTTTCCGTTTTGTAAGAGCGAGGGTTTCATCATAATGATTCCATAGGTAATTGCATGGTCTGATTACGGCGGACGGCTCTCAGTGCACGTGCGCCAGAGGAAGCTTCACCTGAAAATGAGTACCGGCTCCCGGCGTGCTTTCCACGAAAATGCGGCCGGAGTGCTCCTGGACGATCCCATAGCTGACCGCCAGTCCCAGACCGGTGCCTTTGCCGATCTCCTTGGTGGTGTAAAAAGGATCGTATATGTGCCGGAGAACCTCCTCGGACATACCCCGGCCGGTATCGATAATATCAATACAAATATGATTCTGTTCCGAGCGGGAGCAGATTTCGATCCGCCCCCCGGAGGGCATGGCGTCGCGGGCATTCAGCAGCAGGTTGACCACCACCTGCTGCAGCTTGCTGCTGTTGCCGTAGGCCGCGGGCAGATTGTCTTCCAGATTTTTCTGGATGGAAATCTGGCTTTTTAAAAGCTGGTGCTCCAGTAGTGCCAGGCTGTCCAAAATGATCATGTTGATGTCCACCTGAGCAAAAAGGCCCTCGCTCAACCGCGAGAAGTTGAGCAGGTTGTTGACAATCTCCGAGGCACGAAAGGTCTGCTTTTCGATTTTGGTCAACAGCGAATGGCGCGTGTCCTCGGGCGGAGTCTGTTTCAGCAGCATCTGGGTGTAGCTGGAAATCCCGGCAATCGGAGTGTTGACCTCGTGGGCCACACCGGCAGCCAGCAAACCGATGGAGCTGAGCTTTTCGGCCTGCAGCAGCTGCTTTTCCAGGCGCACCTTTTCGGTAATTTCCTCAAACACCATGAGCGAGCCGATCAACACTCCCTGCTGGTCGTTAAAGGGGATCACCGTGATATTCACGATCAGGGGATGCCCGTTGCGCGAGCCCAAAAAGTAGTGGGACAGCTGGGCCATGCGCTGCGGGCCGACATCTCCCGGCCCGGTGGCGGCCTGGATGGCTCGCAGGACATCGGCGGGGAAGACGTCGCTCAGGTTGCTGCCGATCAGGGCATGGCGCTTGATCCCCAATATGGATTCGAAGGCGTTATTGCAGGCTTTTACCCGACCGTCGATATCCGTGGACAGAATGCCGATGTGAATGTTCTCGATGATGTTCTCATTGAAAATGCGCAGCTGCTCCAGCTTTTCCGCCTCCCGCTGCAGGCTGTGGTACAGCGAAGCGTTGTCCAGGGCGATGGCCGCATAGCCGCCCAGCGCTTCGAGAAGCTCGATGTCCTCGCTGGAATAGAATCCGCCCCTCGACGGCTTCCCCAGGAGCAGCACGCCCACCACCCTTCCCCGGCTGGAAAAGGGGAGAATGAGACGGACCCCCTTTTTTTCCAGATCGCTCGACACCTTGTCCTGGGAAGAAGGGTCCGGGCCTTCCGCGGCCTGGAAGAGAGTGGTTCCGGCCGGATGGTAGCGCAGCGTCCATCCCTGCGGCAGGGAGGCGAATCCGGAATTGTTCATCAGGGTAAACAGCCCCGGCTCCTCATGCGATGCGGTCAGCAGGGCGGCGGCATCCGTTTCAAAGGTGGATTTGATCCGGGTCATGATCTGAGAAGTAAGCTTTTCAATGCTGATTTCCCGGGTGAGAGCCCGCGCAAAGTCAGCCAGCGACTCGCGGTAATCGTATTTTTCACGATAAAAAGCCCGGTCCAGCAGCTCCTGGATTTTCTTCTGCAGCGGAGAAAAAAGAAAGGCGATCAGCAGGGCGACCGTACCCAGGGCGATGGCGCTGCCGTCCGGCAGAAGGCGGGAAAGGAACCGGCTCCCCAGTGCCACCAGCAGGAAATATCCCCCCAGAGTGATCCCTGCCGCCAAGGCATAGGTGAGCCCGCGCTTGAAAATAATATCGACATCCATCAGCTTGTAGCGGACGATGGCATACCCGAAGCTGATGGGAATGAGGATCAAGAAGAGGCTGGAGGCCTCCTGGTAGGGGTTGGGCTCTTTCCCCGTCAGGAAGGGGATCACGTAAAGCAATAGAAAAGGGAAAATGGCGGCCGAGGTGCCGAGCGCGATCCATTTAAGCTGCTGGCGTCGTATCTGGTCCTGTTCGGTCAGAAAGCGGGCGGCCACAGCAAACGCCGCACAAAGAAAGAAGGCCGCAAAGAAAAAAATATGTATCTTATCGAGCCATTCGCTGGACTTCAGGTTGAGCGGCAGGCCCAGCCGGGTCATTCTTCCCTGACTCCAGAGCACCTGGATTCCGGATAAAAGAACGAATGGCAGGTAGCACATCGGAATGAGCCATGGCCGCCGACGGGCCCAGATGTGCTTGTCCGGAAAGTTAAGGCAAAAATGAAGAAAAACCGCCGGCAGAACCAGAATGGTCACGGAGGAAGACCAGTAGGCCAGATAATCCAGGGCAGACAGCTTGTTGGTGTAGGTAAACAGATAAAGAATGTAGGAAAGCAGGCAGACGGCAAAAAAATGGTGGGCCCCCGGCGACCGGTAGTGCCGAATGCCGATAAAAACACCGACGATCAGGTAAGTGAAAGCCAAAACGCTCTGGAAAAAATCGGCGGCGGCAAAGGTCGGATTTCTGCGGATGGCCACCGAAACCATGACGGGCTCCGGCTGGTTCGCACGCAGGATTTTGTAGGCTGCGGAAGAGCCGATCGCCAGGGAGTACAAGACGTCAAAATAATCGCGCTCGGAAGAAACGGTTTTGCCGTTCACCTCCAGAACAATATCCCCCGGGGCGATCGCCAGATCAGCGGCATTCACCACCGCATATTGCGCCTCCAGCCCCCGGGATGTGAGCTGCCAGAAAAAACCGTCCGTAGGCTCGCTCCATCTTGTCCGGTCGGCCAGATTAAGCACTCCCAGAAAGGTGGCAATGAAAGCGATACTGGCCACCAGGGTTATTTTCATTTTTGCTACGTGGTACATGCTCGTCTCACCGGAATCGGACAATGCAAATCAGGGGCCATATTTTTTCGGTAAGAAAACTCCTTCAACTTAATTAAACTATTATTTTACAATAACTTACAAATAACATTCAAAAAACCGCACGCATTGCATCCAAATAGTTGAATAAACAAATCAATTTATTGGATTTCCTGGCGGGAATCAGGAGAGATGGCGGAAAAAAATCTCCTGCCTTCCCGGTCTCTCCGCCTTCCTGTGCGCCTAAACGTTTCACAGGAAGATGAGGAAGAGCGGGAAGAAATGCGGGAAAATCAGAGGGTGCGAGATGCGCGGCTGATCTGCTGGATCCGGAGAGATAAATCCCGAAATGTTTCCGGCTCAAGCCGCCGGCAGTTGAATTCCCGGCCCAGTTCCACGGAAAGGCCCTCGACTCCCAGAGCCGCTGCACTCCGGGCGACCCATTGGATTTTTTGACGGGTGAAGCCGGAACCGACCAGGTCTACCACGATGGGGAGGTGCGTCGATTGCCGCCATCGAATCAGAAAATCGATATCCAGGGAAGGCTGGGCCGTTTTTTCTTTTCCGGACCGAATCGCCAGCGCTACATGGCGGTGGCCGGCACGAAGCAGCCCGTCGGCAGCCAGCAGGATCTCATCCAGCGGCAGGTTCGAGGAAGACCGGAGAACCAGGGGCTTCCCGGTTTCCGCCAGTTGCTCCAGGAAACGTCGGGTACGCCAGGCAGAGGGATGCAGCAGAAATCCGTCTGCGGAACCAGGCACCCGAGGCCAGGATTGCCCGTCGAGAACATCCGCCAGCAGAAAACAGGAAATGGCCGGACTCATCCGGTTCATTTTTTCCCTCAGAGCATCGCAGACCGAAGCAGCCTGCGGAGAGCAAACCCTCAGGATGGCCGACCCGGTTTCCTCGAGACAGAACGGGAGCACCTCTTCTCCTCCCCCTGGCAATGGTTCGCATAAGCAGGGGATGACGGGCGCTTCTGCCCCACCCAGCTCGACCTTTCCCAGGAGAACTCTGGTTCCCGAGGGACAGGCACGCCTATCCGCCAGGCGATAAGGTCGGGTAATTTCCACTACCTGCCGGACCCCACCGGAAAGTTCCACCTCCACCGTATCCAGGGGTTCGCCCTGACCGATCGCCCCCAGGATGACAAATTCCTCACCGGTGGAGCGGTGCACATCCCAGCCGTTCCGGATCAGCAGGGCAATCACCCTGTCGATCTGCTCCACAGTGGCAGTTCGTTCCATAACAACGATCATTGGCGCTTCCTTACTGCCTTTCCCCGGCTACCGGCTTCATGCCTCTTCGGACTTTCGTTCTTCTTCCTTTTCCATGGTGAGCCTTTCCGCCCGGCGGGATTCATCGATAATGCGCTCGAAAAGCCGCCGTACGGCTTCATCCATCAACGGTCCCCGGTTGCTTTGCAGAACATGCCGAAGCACCTGAGCCTCCCGGTCCGGCTGGTAAAGAGCGATCTGCTGAACTCTTTTCAGCTTGCCGATCTCCAGAGCGCAGCGACAGCGTTCGTTCAGCAGCTCCACCAGGCGCTCATCCAGGGCATCAATCTTCTCTCGCCAGAAATCTATGTCCATGCCGTTCAACCAGAGATTTTTCTCGGAATTCCCATTGCGCACCAAGTATTCGGACACTCACCATCATGGCAAATGTCGCCAGGCTTGTCAATAGAGGGATAGAGTCCGCTCAAAGAGCAGGCGGCAAATCCAAAACGGGAGGCGGATCTAAAGTTATTCCGACAGGAGCCGATAAAATGGTGTGTTAAAAAGAGCCAAGTACCAGGGAAACAAAAAGTGATTGATCCTCCTTTTAAAGAATGGGAAGAGCGCCTGCAGATGCTTTTGCAGGCCTTGTGGATCAGCCGCCAGCTTCGCCAGGATGCCTCCTGTTTGCAGCAGGCCGGGATGGATCCCCAGCGGATTCGGCTTCTTTTTCAAAAGGCGGAGTCCTTTGAAGCCCAGGGGGAGGTTCTCCTGCGTCCCTTCCCCCGAAAAAGGTGGAATTCCTTTCCTACCTATTTCTGGAATTAGCCAGCCGCGGCCAGGCAGGTAGGAATCACAACGGCTGGGGTTCAATCCGCTGCCGCTTCCGAACCAAGGCAATCGCCTGGCAGGCGATGGCTTCCTCCCGTCCGATCGCATCCATTTTTTCGTTGGTTCCCGCTTTCACGCTCACCTGGTCGGGGGATATCTGCAGCGCGGAGGCAATATTCTCGCGCATGGAGAGAAGGAATGGGGCAAGCCGGGGTTTTTCCGCCAGAATGGTGGAATCCACATTGACAACCTCCCAACCGGCGGAGGCCAGCAGATCCCGAATGCGCCGCAGAAAATAAAGGCTGCAGGTTCCCCGCCAGCAGGGGTCGTTGTCCGGGAAGTGCTTGCCGATATCGCCTTGCGCGGCAGCACCCAGGAGGGCATCGCAAACGGCATGGACCAGGGCATCGGCATCGGAATGGCCCAACAGTCCCGTGGGATGGGCGATTTCCACCCCGCCCAGGATCAGCTTGCGGCCGGGAACCAGGCGATGGATATCATACCCCTGTCCGATTCTCATCGCTATTTCCATCGGGGATGAGCCAGAAGCCATCGGGCCCAAACCATATCGCTGGGCACGGTTATTTTCAGGTTTCGCCGGGATCCGGGAACCACGGCAACCGGCCTGCCCAGGCGCTCGACCAGAGAAGCCTCATCCGTTCCCTGAAAGCCCTCGGATTCCGCTTTTTGCAGCGCTTCCTCGAGAACGGTTCGACGGAAAACCTGCGGGGTCTGCACCGCCGCGATGCATTCCCGGGGGATAGTCTCCGCGATCAGGTCGGAGCCAGGCTGCCTGCGCTTCAGCGTGTCCGTCAAGGGGAGACCGGGAATGGCCGCCCCGGTCTCCCCGGCCCGGCGAAGCAGGGAAAGGAAAAGGGGCCGGTCCAGGAGGGGCCGCGCGGCGTCATGCACCGCCACCCACTGGCACTGCGCAGCCATCCCGGCGAAGGCATTGGCCACCGAGGCCTGGCGGGATTCCCCTCCCTGCAGCCAGCAGATCCCGCCCTCGGGCAGCGAAAAACGGCGGGTCCAGGCCGAAAAGCCTTTGGCGGCGGAAGGTGGGAGAGCTACCACAATCTGTGACACCTCCGGCTGCCGGCTGAAAAAGCGGAGGCTGTGAATCAGCACAGGAATGCCTGCCAGGGGAAGAAACTGCTTCGGCCGGGTCCCGCCAAAGCGCGACCCGGCCCCTGCCGCGGGGATGATGACCCCCACCGCTTTCCCGGTTTTCACGCTGTCTTGCCTTGTGCTTTGAATGACCGTTCCGGAACGGCGCGCTGGTCGCTGCGCTCGTTGTCTCCCGGATCGAGTGCGGATTCATCAAAGCGCCCGAAAATCATTTTACCGGCCGTGGTTTGCAGCACGCTGGTCACAGCAACGGCCACATTTTTGCCGATCATCTTCCGGGCGTTATCGACCACTACCATGGTTCCGTCATCCAGGTAGGCAATTCCCTGGTTGGGCTCCTTCCCTTCTTTCAGGATGAACACCTTCATCAGCTCGCCCGGCAGAACCACCGGCTTTAAAGTATTGGCCAGCTCGTTGATATTGAGCACTTCCACTCCACGCAGCTGGGCCACTTTATTGAGGTTGAAATCGTTGGTTACGATTTTCCCTCCGATTTTCTTGGCCAGCTCGATAAGCTTCAGATCCACTTCGCGAATGTCAGGGAAATCCGTTTCAATGATATCCACGGTACTGCTGGTCTTCTTCTGAATTCTCTGAAGGATGTCCAGCCCCCGGCGCCCGCGGTTCCGCTTGATGGAATCCGTCGAGTCGGCTACCTGTTGCAACTCGCGCAGCACAAACTGCGGAACGACCAGCACTCCCTCCAGAAACCCGGTGTCCAGAATATCCGCGATCCGGCCGTCGATAATAACACTGGTGTCCAAAATCTTATGAAAGCGTCGACTATTGCTTTTATCCAATAAAAAGAGACCTTCCAGCGCAGAGACATCCAGGAATTGGCCTTTCTGGGCTCCCACTACCAGCCCCACGTAGGTCATCAGTATCAGAACGGACATCTGTATAAATTGGGCCGTTACGGGCTCCAGCGCCATGCGCGATATGACCTGACTGATCAGGCTCGCCCCGATGATTCCGCCGATGGATCCCAGAGCGGATCCGATCAGGGTTTTAACGGAAAGAGTGCTGACGCGGATTTCCCCCAGAACAATGGCTAGACCGGTCATCAAACCGGCAATCAGACTGTTCCCGGGGCTCAGATGAAACGGCTGAATAATCAGGCCGCAAAAACCCAGGATAATCACCATCATCAGACGAATGAGCCATGTCCCCATATCGTCCTCACCTCCTTTCTTACCCGTTAAGGGATATCTCTAACGTCTAGAGAATTGTTATTTTATTGTATCCCGAAAAAATAAACAACGTTCTTTTGGTGGCCTGGATCACGAGCCCGGCCCGTGGCTTGCCAGGTCCGGATGGAACCCGTAGATCCGGACAATCCGAGGGCTCAATGCCGTCAGAATTTCATAGGGAATCGTTTGGAGCCGTTCGGCAAGATCCCCGGCATCGGCCGAAGCCGATCCTTTTCCGCCGAAAAGGACCACTTCCTCCCCGGCGGCCACACCGGGAATCGCGCTGACATCCGCCGTGATGGTATCCATGCTGACGCGGCCAACCACAGGAGCCGCAAGGTCCCGGACAAAAATCCGTCCGCAATTGGACCACGAACGGGAAAAACCGTCTCCATAGCCGACAGGGATGACTGCAATCCGCAAGTCTTTATCTGCCACAAAAGTGCCGCCATATCCAACCGCTTGACCCGCTTTGACCTCCTTGACCATGGTGATCCGGCTTTTCAGCGAGAGAGCCGGGCGCAGCCTCCCCTGTCCGTTTTTCCCCTTGGGATCATACCCGTAAAGAGAAATGCCGGGCCGGACCAGGCTGAAGTGCGATTCCTTCCAGTAAAGAACTCCGGCGCTGTTGGCCAGGTGAACCCAGCGGGGCGCAAGTCCGAAGTCTGACAGCGCGGCCAAAGCGCTCCGGAAAAGATCGATCTGCCGCCGGGTTGGTCCGGATTCATCGGAATCGGCACAGGCCAGATGGCTGAACACCCCTTCACACCGTACCGCAGGGGAAAACCGGCGCGCCGCTCCCAGAAAGTCGCCCAGTTCCCCGCCCGGCAGGCCCAGGCGATGCATGCCTGTGTCCAGCTTGAGATGGTAGGAACCCGGCTTTCCTCTCCGCGCGCATTCTTCAGCAAGCCGGATCAGCGCCTCCGTGGCGCTGACCGACGGGATCAGATCCGCCTGCAGGGCGGCTGCCTCCTGTCCCGGCCAGAGCCCGTTCAGGATCAGGACAGGCTTTTTGACTCCTGCCTTCCGCAGAAGCAGCCCCTCTTCCAGGATAGCTACGGCGAACATTTCCACTCGCGGCTGAAGGAAGCGGGATACAGGGACCATTCCGTGGCCATAGGCGTTATCCTTGACTACCGCCGCCAAACTGCAGTTTTCGGGCAGAAAGGACTTCAAAACTCCCAGATTCCACTCCAGCGAAGACCAGTCCACCTCGATCCAGGTAGGACGAAATCCCTGCGGCCAGGTGGCGGGCCGGGGACGGTCCAGAACCGCCCAGGGGGCAAGCCACCGGTTACAACGGCTGCTCGAACGGATGCGTCCGTTTGCATTCCGCGGCAGCATGGACGAATGTTTCATTTCATCGTTTTTCACTGCCCGGCATCCGGTCGGGTCCGCTCGAACTCAATCACCCGCTTCAGGATCTGGTCCAGGCTCAGGGAATTCCGGTAGCGGATCACGGACTTCAGCTTGCCGATGTTGGGCACGCGACGCTGCATGTCTTCGAAGCCCTCCATGTAAGCCTGATCCAGGGGAATGCACTGGATGTCCGAGGCGCTGCCCGTCAGGCGCTTCACGCGCTGGGCCAGCTCCAGAATGGAAACTTCCTGCTCTCCGCCAATATTGAAGATCTGTCCTTCCGCCCGAGGCTCGAAAAGAAGCCGGACGATCGCCGGAGCCACATCGCCCACGAAAGTAAACGTTCGTGTCTGGGAGCCGTCCCCGTAGACCGTGATCGTCTCGCCGCGCAGGGCCTGGCGCACAAATCGGGGAATAACCATGCCGTAGCGGCCCGTCTGGCGGGGGCCTACCGTATTGAAAAACCGGCCGATCACCACGGGCAGCCCGGTGGTTCGATGATAGGCCAGAGCGAAGAACTCGTCCATGGCTTTGGAACCGGCGTAACTCCAGCGCGAGATAGTGGTCGACCCGTAGATACGGTCATCCTCCTCGCGGAGCGGCACCGCGGAGTTCCGCCCGTACACTTCGGATGTGGAGGCGATAAAGATCTTTTTTCGGAAGCGATTGGCATATTCCAGCACGATTTCCGTACCCTGGATATTGGTGTGCAGGGATTCCAGAGGTTTATCCACGATCAGCTGCACACCGACCGCCGCCGCCAGGTGGACCACGCTTTCGCAGGTAGCCGTCAGCTCCAGCACCACGTTTCTCTGCAGAACGGAGCCCCGGACGAAATGGAAATGACGGTGGTTCTGAATCGACTGCAGGTTGGACAGGGACCCGGTGCTCAGGTTGTCCAGGCCGTAGACCTCATGCCCTTCCGCCACAAGCTCTTCACAAAGATAAGAACCGATAAACCCCGCTGCTCCCGTAACCAAAACTCGCACCGCACACCTCACAGAATTTGTATTAAAATGAAACCGGTTAACCGAAAGTATATCTGCCCGGCAGCGGGCAAGCAACCTCAGCAAGGAAAACAGCCTTATTTTTTATGGGAAATACAGATTCAGGCGGCCCGCTTTCCGCGGGACGATCCGCCGGCCTTTCCTTCAAAATCGGCTTCGGGCTGCTGATCTTTTTTCTGCTCTCCCTGATCGGCACGCAGCTTTTTCTCAGGCAGACCTCGGTGGGATCCGAGCGTTTCCTCCCGGGGACCATGCTGCTGATGTACCTGACCCTGCTGGTTGTGGTCTTCGTCTTGATCCTGCTCCTGCTGCTGACGCGGCAGGTCGTCAAAATGTACTTCGAAAGCCGCCAGCACCTTCCGGGGACCAAATTCAAAGTAAGGCTTCTGGTTGCTTTCGGAGCTCTGTCCCTCATGCCGGCGCTGCTGCAGATGTTTCTTGCCTACAGCCTGATCAGCCGAAGCATCGACCGCTGGTTCAGCGCCCCTGCGGAACAGATGCTGGTCTATGCCGATTCTCTGGCCGCCAGTTTTTACCAGGAAATGATGGCCCGCCTGGAAAGGCAGTCCCGGTTTCTGGCAAACCAGGTCGCCGAAGGATTGAAGCGAGAATCCAGGCAGGACGGCGCCTGGTCCGACTGGGAGCGCTTTCTGCTGCCCTACCGGGAGTTCTTTTCCGGCGACACGGTGCTCCTGGTTCTGTCCCGCGACTGGCAACCGGACCCCTCCCGGCCCTGGAATTCCCTGCCCGAGGACTTGAAAAAAGCGATCGGCGCCGGCTTCGACGGGGAGAGCACCGCCCACCTGAAAAAATCCACCGCTCAGGATGTGGTCCTGTGCGCTTCGCCGGTTTTTTCCGCCACGCGATCCGTAGCGGGAGTCCTGCTTTGGGAGCACATCATTCCCCAAAGCATTTCCTTCAAGGCCTACAGCGTGAAGGAAGCCTACCAGAAATACATGGCCCTGCGGGAGCGCCAGCGCGAGTACCGCTGGATGTATATGCTCATTCTGGCCCTGGCCACCCTGGTGATCCTGTTCGGATTTTCCTGGTTCGCCGTTTATGTGGCCAAGCGCATCACCCTTCCCATTCAAGCCCTGGCGGAGGGTGCGGTTCAGGTGGCCAACGGGGATCTGAGCTACCGCGTCCGTTGCGAAACCTCGGATGAGCTGCAGCGCCTGGTGGACTCCTTCAACCGCATGACCGAGGACCTGCAGGAAAACCGGCGTCAGATCGAGTCCGCCTATGCACAGCTGGACGAGCGCCGGCGCTATATTGAAACCCTTCTGGAGCACATACCCTCCGGGGTCATCTCCACCGATGCCGCCCTGCAGGTAACCACCGTCAACCACGCCGCCTCGGAGCTGTTGCACATTCCGCGGGAGGGTTCGGCAGGTAAATCCCTGCAAAGCGTGCTCGACCCGCTTCTGTACAGCTCCTGCAAGGCCCTGGCGGAACGGGCCGACTACACTGGGCAATGTACCGGCGAAACCGAATGGCTGGACGGGCAGAGCAAGCGGAACCTGGCCATCGCCGCCGCCCGGCTGGATGACCCGGAAGGGAAGATGAGCGGCATCATTCTGCTGGTGGATGATTTCACCGAACTGATCCGGGCCGAAAAAATGGCTGCCTGGCAGGAGGTGGCCAGACGCCTGGCCCACGAGTTTAAAAATCCGCTGACTCCGATTCAGCTGCAGGCGGAAATCATCGGACGCCAGGCCCGGCGCTGTCTGTCCCCGGCCGAACCGTCCCTGCTGCCGGCCGCGCCGCCACCGGAAGAGGAAAGGAAACAGATCGGGGGGATTCTGGAAAAGGGTACCGGCATCATCCTGCAGGAAGTGCGCACTCTGACCCGGCTGGTCAATGAGTTCCGCCAATTCGCCCAGATGCCCGTCTCCAACCCGTTGCCCAGCGATCTGCACGCCATCCTCCAGGCCGCGCTGCTTACCTTCGAGGGGCGGTGGGACGACATTGTTGTGGAAAAGAAGCTGGATGCCGGCCTGCCAACCCTGATGCTGGATCCGGACCAGATCAAGCGGGCGCTGGTCAATCTGGTTGAAAACGCGCTGACGGCGCTGGCGGATATCGAGGGGACTAGAAATCTTACTTTTCTGACGAAACACGAGCCCGGCTACCGCCGGGTCCTCCTGGAGATTGCCGACACCGGATGCGGCATTCAGAAGGCAGACCAGGAAAACCTTTTCCTTCCCTATTTTTCGCGCACCCGCAAAGGGACCGGACTGGGTCTGGCCATCGTCAAGCAGATCATCGACGAGCACCATGGCAGCATACGGCTGCTTCCCAACCATCCTCGGGGAGCCCGGGCCATCCTTCATTTCCCGGTTCACCCCCCGCAGGGGGCCGACGGGGTATGATAATATTCCGAGACTATGAGACCGTCGATCCTGATTATCGATGACGAACAGAACATCTGCCAGTCCTTGCTGGGTATCCTGGAGCCGGAAGGATACGAGACGCTCGCGGTTTCCAGCGGAGAGGATGGACTGGAAGCCCTGGCCCGGCGCCGGTTTGACCTGGCTCTCCTGGATATCATGCTTCCGGGGATTGACGGACTGGAAACCCTGTCCCGGGTCAAGGCTATTCGCCCCAACTGCCAGGTGATCATCATTTCCGGGCACGGAACCATCGAGACCGCCGTGCGGGCCACCAAGCTGGGGGCCTTCGATTTCATGGAAAAACCTTTATCCATGGAAAAAACCCTGTTGGTGGTCAAGAACGCCCTGCACCGGAAAAAGCTGGAAGAGGAGAACCTTCAGCTGCGCGAAGAGATGGAAAAGGGCTGTGTGATGATAGGGGATTCCATTCCGATGCAGGCCCTCCGGCAGCAGATCGACTTTGCCGCTCCCACGGACGCCAGGATTCTGATTTTCGGGGAGAACGGCACGGGAAAAGAGCTGGTAGCTCGTTTGCTGCATTACCGGAGCCAACGGCGCCAGAACCGTTTCGTCGCGGTTAACTGTGCCGCCATACCCGAGGAGCTGATCGAAAGCGAGCTGTTCGGTCATGTCAAGGGCTCCTTCACCGGAGCCAACGAAGACAAGGACGGAAAATTTGTCCTGGCGGACGGCGGCACCCTGTTCCTGGACGAGGTCGGCGACATGAGCCTGCGGACGCAGTCCAAGATTTTACGCGTGCTGGAAGAGCTGCAAATCGAAGCCGTCGGCGGAAAAGCCTCTCAGAAAGTGGACGTGCGGGTCATCTCCGCCACCAACAAGAATCTGGACGACGAGATTGAAAAGGGAAACTTCCGGGAGGACCTCCTGTATCGCCTGGAGGTCATTCCATTCCTGGTCCCCCCGCTGCGGGAGCGGACGGAGGACATCGAAACCCTGGCCGGCTTTTTCGCCCGCGAGTTCTGCGAAAAGTACGGCAAGCCGCATATCCGCTTCACCCCCCAGGCCATGGAAGCCCTGCAGCAGTACTCCTGGCCCGGAAACGTCCGCGAGCTGAGGAACCTTATCGAGCGGGTGGTGATCATGGTTCCGAGAACCACCATCGACCTTTCCGACCTGCCGCCCTACACCCTGCAAAGCGCAACGGCACCCTCCGCGGCGGAAGCGGAAGGAGAGGAAAGCCTGAAAACCGCCCGGGAAGGGTTCGAGCGCGAATTCATCCTGCGCCGCATCCGGGAGTGCGGAGGCAATATTTCCGGTGCGGCGCGCAGCCTGGGAATCGAGCGCAGCTACCTCTACGAAAAGATGCGGCGCCTGGATATTCCCATCCCCAAAAAGGAAAGCTGATTCTTACCTGTTTTTCAGAAGTCATTATTATGACTTCTCAGAACTCATACGATTTTTTCAATTCAGTTCCGGGTCGATTCCGCCCTTTTGGCGAGGTCATCCTTCCCGACAAGCAGGTAAAAAGTCCCTCTTCCCTTCCGAAATGCACAGTCAGCTTCTTTTTCCCTTCCCGTTCTTCCCGTCTCCCTGTGAAAAGACCGGGCTCACAGGAAGAAAGGAAGAGCGGGGAAAAATCGGTAAGAGCTGTGGGTGGAACTTTTTGCCGTGGCGTCAGTCCTGGGCTTCTGCTTTTTTTCCTCGCGCCAGGCCGGCCAGGAGTTCCGCGGCGGCGTCCTGCACCTTTTCCGCCTGCCGGTGCGGGACGGTAAAATGGTTGGCGATCATGCTGAATCCCAACAGCTCTCCATCCCGGGCACGCACAAAACCGGATAGAGAGCGGACGTTGGCCAGGGTGCCCGTTTTAGCATGAACGTTATTCTCCGCCGGCCCTCCTTTCAACCGTGAGGCAAGCGTGCCATCCACTCCGCCGACCGGAAGAGACTGGTAATAAGTGGAAAATTCCGGAACCTGGACCAGGAAGCGAAACAGGCGCAGCAGCATTTCCGGCTTCAGAAAGTTATAGCGGGACAATCCGGAACCATCCATCATTACATAGTCGCCCGGAGGAATCGCCATCCCCTGCAGGATTTCCTGGACGGCCTGCCTTCCCGCCCGGAAGGAGCCATCACCGGAGCATTCCTTTCCCAGAATGCGCAGGAGGGTTTCCGCATAAAGGTTCTGGCTCTCTTTCAGCAGCACCGCCAGGATCTTTTCCAGCGGTGGGGACTCATGCATCCACAGCAACACGGCGGCACCCCTGTCCGGCTTGGGGTTCAGGTCATCCGCATCCACCGCTTTCCCGGAAACATGGATTCCTTCTCTCGCGAGAATGTGCCGCAGCTGATCGGCAAAGAACAGGGTGGGATTGTGCACCGCGACCTTCACCCGCGCAGGGGCTTCGCCAAGGGCAATCTGTCCCTGCATTCGAACCCGGTTGCCTTCCACGTCCCTTTGGATGGAAATGTCCGTTTCCGCTCCTGCCTCGACCGTCCGCACATTGTTCTCCACCTGGATCAGCCCGGGAGCCGGAAACATTTCGAATCCGGCAAGCTGACCCTGCCGGCCACCAGCAGCAACCCGGATCTCGACGACATTCTCATTGAATTGCAGCGCTCCCGCTTCGGCGCTATAGCTATAGCCAGCCTGATCCCAGGCCCAGCCGTACCCCAGAGAAGGCTCTTCCAAAAGATCGTCGTCGCCGATGATATCTCCCTTAATTTCCCGGATGCCGGCTTCTTTCAGACGGGCGGCCCAGTTTACGAAGACGGCATACAGATC
This sequence comes from uncultured Acidobacteriota bacterium, assembly GCA_903847975.1. Taxonomy (GTDB): domain Bacteria; phylum Acidobacteriota; class UBA6911; order CAINFC01; family CAINFC01; genus CAINFC01. The sequence goes on from CAINFC010000082.1 coordinate 45,656, forward strand.
GTCCGGGGCAAACCGGAGGGAGAGAGTAGGATCGCCTCCCCCTTCCACAATCAGGCTGCCTTCCAGCACTCCCTGGCGGACAGCCCCCTGCGCCAGAACCCGGGTTTTAACGCGATAATCTTTCCCCAGGCGGAGAAGCGCAGCCGCTCCGGTCAGCAGCTTCATATTCGAGGCCGGCATGAAAAGCTTCTCCGCGTTGCGCCGGTAGAGGACTTCTCCGGTATCCATCGACTGAACCATGACACCCCAGAAAGCATTTTGAAATTCGGGCGCATCGAAAAGCGCATCCAGCTGCCTCGCCAGTTCCGTGCCCGCGGCAGGCGGGGTTTCTGTCCCTTTGGGAGTGAGAGGAACTTTTGCCTTCCTGGGGGTGCATCCGGAAAAAAGTAAAAAGACCGCCAGGGCCAGGCAGAGGGGGGCGGTAAGGTTGATTCGGACGGCGACCGGCATTCCCGCTCTAGCCATTGCTTCCCCAAAAACCGAGGTACCAGTCGAGAATCTCCGGCCCGAAAAGGAGAACCACCAGGGCGGAAAGCCCGAGAAAGACCCCGAACGGCAGCTGAAACTGCATGTCCAGCCGGCGCACCCGGATGTAAACCAGCCCGAACAAGGCACCGGAAAAGGAGCCCAGAAAAATGGTCAGCAGGACATATTTCCAACCCAGAAAGGCGCCGACCATGGCCATCATTTTGACATCTCCAAACCCCAATCCCTCCACCTTGCGAAGCCGGAAATAGACCTCCGCAACCAGCCACAGCAGGCCGCCTCCCACGATCAGGCCCAGGACGGAGCCGACCAAGGGCAGGGCGGTCCCTTGCCAATCGGGGGGCAGAGCCCAGGCCGCCAGGCTTTGCGCCAGGGGATCGGAATAGAAGACCGGATCCTGCCAGAAGGAAAGAACCAGCCCCAGCAGGGCCCCCGGCAAGGTGATCACGTCCGGGAGAATCATGTGGTCCAGGTCGATAAAAATAAGGGCCACGATCATGCAGGTCAGCGGCACCATGGGCAACAGAACCCAGGAAGGACCAAAGCGCCACAGCAGCGCCAGAAAAAGGAAGGCTGTGCCCGTTTCCACCAGCGGGTAGCGAATCGAGATGGTGGATTTGCAGGTTCGGCAACAGCCCAGAAGCCGCAGGTAGCTTATAACCGGGATGTTGTCATACCAGCGGATCAGGGCACCGCAGCCAGGGCAATGAGACCGCTTCAGCAGGGATTCCTGGCGCGGGATCCGCCAGATGCAGGCATTCAGAAAGCTGCCGGCCACCAGGCCATAGAGAATAAAAATGAAAGCGATTCCGAAATTCATGCGAATATATTAATTCATTTCCTTTCCCCTTGCGAAGAGGCAATGGGGGCCAAAAACAAAAAGCCCCGAACCCGCCTGGGCGGATTCGGGGCCGCAACGTTTCGGTTACCCGATGTTCGGGGAATTTATTTCGCGGAAGGTCCGGCGTCAGGCTGGGACTTGGCGATCTCAATATCGTTCTTGTCCAGGGTTTTGAACATCGCCTTGTAAAGCGCGGAAAGCGATTTTCGGTAGTTGACCAGCGACTGAAGTTCGGAACCCTGCGCCTGTTCGTACTGATCCTGACGGGTCAGCACCATGAAGGTGGTGGTCAGACCGGCTTCAAACCTTTTGTTCTCTCCATCCAGCTGGTCCCGGGCCAGCTGCAACCCTTTCTTGGCGGTCTCCACCATCTGGCGGTTGGTCTGAATGGCCTCGTAGGCATTGCGGACATCCACCTGAATGGTCTGCTCGGTATCCCGCAGCCGCTTCTGGTACTGCTGCTTGGCAATCAGCTGCTGGGCCAGGTTGGCTTCGACGCTGCGGTTGCGCACAGGAATAGTAACCTGCAGGCCGACGGAGTAGTTCCGGAAGTCAAAGGTCATGATCTGGCCGTAGGCGGTGAACATGTTGCCGATAAACCTCGGCAAGACCTTGCCTTCGCCGACGGAGGTCACATCCCCCGCCTGCCCGATCGAACCCAGACTGGTGATCAGGTCCACCTGCGGGCGCTTCTGGTTCCGATAGAAATTTTCGTTGACATCCAGCTTGGTAATTTCGTTTTTCATCTTCCGGATTTCGGGACGGTTGGTGAGCGCGGAGTCCACGGCTTCCGCCAGGGTGACGTCGCTCTGGATATAAACCGGCTCATCGGTGGGGATCAAAATGTTGTCCCAGAGCGAAGAGTGGGCATCCCGGGAAATGAACTGCTTCATCCGGTTCTGGATGGTGCTGATCCGCTCCAGGGCCGAGATCATAGTCTGCTCGCGGGTGGAGACCGTCGATTCCGCGTTGGTAATTTCGATCGGGGCCAGGGTGCCGATCTCCACCCTCCGCCGGTTGTTATCCAGCTGGATCTTGGCCAGCTCCAGGGAGTTGCGGCGGATTTCATGATCGCGGATGGCGTAAACCAGGTCCCAGTAGGCATCCTGCACGTTCTTGATCACCGTGGTGACCTGGTCTTCGAACGTAATGTCGTTGGTATTGGCGTCCAGCTTGGTAAGCTTGATCTGCCGGGCGGCGCTGTTGGTGCGGAAATTCTTCATCAGAGGCTGGGTAAAGCGGAAGGTGAAACCGGCATTGTAGCTGGGACTGAAAAAGGAGCTGTTGGAATTCGTCGTGCCCCGCGTGGTATCCCAGGAAAGGGACCAGTTCCCGCCGGTCGGAATCACCTGCTGAAGCCCGAAGCTGTAAAGCAGATTGCCCCTGGTCAGATTGGAGCCCTGCAGCGACTGGTTGTACGGGCTGGTGTTCGGAGTGACATTCGAATTGAGGGTGACCGAGGAAACCAGAGCCGGATCGTAAACGCCCTGGTCGCCCCGCATGCGCTGAAAATAGTTTTCCGACTCGTAGTCGGAAATGGCAATGGTCAGATTGTTCTCCAGGGCCATTTTGACTGCATCGCGCAGCGTGAGCCGAAACCCCTTTCCGGAGGTTTCCGCCTTGGCCACAAAGGAGTCCTGCTTGGGAGCCGGGTTGGTAATTTCCTTGGGCTGCGGCGGAGAGGGAGGCGTAGCCACCTGGTCGGCCGGGGTGGCGGGAACCGCAGGCTGCTGCGCCGCAAGGTTCAGACAAAAAAGACTAAAAATGGCGATGAAATACACTAAAGCCATATAATTGCTCCGCTGTAAGGTCCGACAAAGCCTTGCAACATTTTCAGTTTTCATCATTTCATTAACTCCTAAAATAAAATTCCAATGCCACCCGAAGACATGGTAGATTACGTCCGTTTCAGCTAAAAAGTTTCGGATATTTTAAGACAACCGGACGGAAATAGGTAGATCCAATGAAAGCCGTAGTGCAGAGGGTGACCTGTGCCTGGGTCGAAGTCGAGGGAAAAAAGGTGTCGGAAATCGGCAAAGGAGCCCTCGTTTTGCTGGGGGTGGCCCGCGGAGACACCATGGATGCGGCCGACCGGCTGTGCGAAAAAATCCTGGAGCTCCGTTTTTTCGACGACTCCGAGGGCAAGCTTAATTTATCCCTGGAAGATATCCAGGGATCCCTGCTGGTCGTTTCCCAGTTCACCCTTCTCGGAGATTGCCGCAAAGGCCGCCGGCCCTCCTACAGCCAGGCGGCGCCCGCGGCCGAAGCCAGGGAACTGTATGCCCGCTTTGTGGAGCGCTGCCGGCAATCCCGCCTGAAGGTGGAGGAGGGCGTGTTTCAGGCCCAGATGAAGGTCGGCCTGGTCAATGACGGTCCGGTGACCCTTCTGCTGGAGATCTGAGCCTCACTCCGCCTTTCGGGCCAGCCGCCGCAGAACCAGCGGCGGAAGCAGCCACTGCAGGCAACCCGCTCCGACCGCAAATTCCCGGGGAAAAACGATCCCTGCCACCGCGGCTTTCTTGAATTCCACGGAGGCCCGATCCCCGCCGCTAATCAGAAAAGAGGCGATCAGCGCCAGGTCCGGCATGTGGCCTACCGCTATGGTGGGAACCGCCTTCTGCTTCCGCAGCCAGCGCAGCTGCCCATGGACATCCTCCCCGGCAGCCAGCTCGTCGGCCAGCTCGACTTCCATCGCCTTGCCGAAAACATCGGAAATGATGTCGGCCGTCTGCCGGGCCCGGCAGTAAGGACTGCTGACGATGCGCTGCACCTCCCCACCGACCAGCTGCTTCAATCCGCAGGCCACGATCCTGGTCTTCTCCAGGCCTTCTTCGGAGAGCATCCGGTCCGCGTCGAAACGGACGCCGTTTTCTCCCAGGTTGACGGCGATTCCGTGCCGCACCAGGTAAAGATTTGTGCTCATTTCGCTCCTCCCTTTCTAGACGTCTTTTTCCAGGGCACGGTGCGGCTCGAAGACCGTCCGCTTCGGCTGCCGCGAAAGCCTGGCTTCCTCTTTGAAACGAAGGTAAAGCTGTTCCTGGCTCCGAAAGGCCGACATCTGCCGGGCGGGGCGCAGCCGGACATAGGCACCGTCCTTCTGCAGCTGCCAGGAGTTGCGGTTATCTTCAAAGTAGGAGCTCAGCACCTCGGTAAGAGCCGTTCGCGCCGAAAGGTCCTCAATGGGCACCAGCAGCTCGATGCGCCGGTCCAGGTTGCGCGGCATCCAGTCCGCGCTGGAGATAAAAACCTTTTCCTCCCCTCCCTGGTGGAAGTAAAAGATCCGGCTGTGCTCCAGGAAGCGATCCACAATGCTGACCACCGAGATGTTCTCGCTCAGGCCTTTTATTCCCGGGCAGAGGCAGCAGAAACCGCGGACGTTCAGAAGCACGGGAACGCCCGCCTGGGAAGCCTGGTACAGGGCCTGAATGATTTCCGGATCCTCCAGGGAGTTCATCTTGGCCATGATCCGGCTGTCCTGCCCGGACTGCTTGCGCTGGGTTTCGCTGGCGATCAGATCCAGGATCTTCTGCCGCAAACCGGTGGGTGCGGCTTCCAGCTTCTGGAAGCCGACCGGAACGGAGTAGCCGGAGACGGCATTGAAAAAAGCGGTGGCATCCGCCCCCAGGATGGAATCGCAGGTCATGTAGCCCACGTCGCTGTATTGCCGGGCGGTCTTTTCATTGTAGTTGCCGGTTCCGAAATGGATGTAGCGCACAATCCCCTGCGGCTCGCGCCGGACCACAATGCAGATCTTGGCGTGGGTTTTCAGTCCCTTGATGCCGTAGATCACCTGCACCCCCGCCTCTTCCAGCTGCTTCGCCCAACCGATATTCCGGGCTTCGTCAAACCGGGCCTTCAGCTCCACGATCACGGTGATGTGCTTTCCCTGCTCCGCCGCCCGGCGCAAAGCGGCGACAATGGGACTTTCCGCGCTGGTCCGGTAAAGAATCTGCTTGATGGCCAGCACCGCCGGGTCTTCGGCGGCCTCCTCCAGCAGGCGGACCACCGGGTCAAAGCTCTGAAACGGATGGAAGAGCAGCAGATTCCGCCGGGTAATTTCCTCAAAAATCGTCTTGCGCGGGTCCATGCCGGAAACCGGCTGGGGAGGCCACGGTGCGTGGTGCAGCCGGTCATATCCGGGAAGCGAAGCCAGCCTCCGGAAAGCGGACAAATCCAAGGGCCCTTCGATGCGGAACACATCTTCCTCGCGCACCCGGAGATGACGGCACAAGATACGATGGAGAGTGGAAGACGCGGAATAGTCCAGTTCCAGCCGAACGCAGTTCCCGGTCTTTCGGGATCGCAGGAGAGATTCCATCTGCTCCAGAAAATCTTCCCCGTCATCCTCGTCCACGCTGAGATCCGCATTCCGGGTGATTCGGAAAGGAGCGGACTCCAGAACCTTCTCCTCGGGAAAATACTCCTCCAGAAAATGGACCAGGATGTCCTCCAGCAGGACGTAGGTGTTTCCGCGCTCCTCCGGAAGGAAAACAAACCGGTCCAGGCGGGTTCCCAAAGGAAGAAGGACAAAGCGTTCCTTGCGGGGAGGCCGCCGGCCCCGGACTCGAATGGCCAGGGTCAGCCCCAGATTCATCAGCAGCGGAAAAGATCGCCCCGGCCCCAGTCCGATCGGCGAAAGGACCGGAAGGACCGCCTTTTGAAAATACTGTTGTAAAAACTCATATTGCGGGGTGGGCAGCTTGTCCGGCATGGCGCGCCGTATGCCGGCCTGCTGCAATTCGGGCTCCACGTGCTCCCGGTAGCAGACGTACTGCTCCAGGACCATTTCCCGGACCCGCTTGAGGATCCGGGACAGCAGCTCCTCCTGGGCTATTCCGGATCCGTTTCTCCGGAAGACCCCTTCTTCCACCAGCATGCGGACCCCGGCCACGCGAACCATGAAGAACTCATCCAGGTTGGAAGCGGTAATCGAAAGGAACTGCACCCGCTCCAGAAGAGGGATGGCGACGTCCTTGGCTTCCTCCAGAACCCGCTGGTTGAATTCCATCCAGCTCAGTTCACGGTTGAACAGGGCTGCTTCCTGGACCGGACGATCTCCCTTACGTCTGCCTTTGTTCATATACCTCCCGAATAACCCACGGACCCTTTAACTGCCCTGCAGCTGGATCTCCATGCCGTATACCTGCATAAACAGGTTTGATTTCTCCTTGAGCCGGTGCTTCTCCAGGTCCAGGTTTCCCGCGCCGTTGGCGGTGATGACCAGGCTTCCGGGTTCCAGGGTGAATTGGAGATCATCCAGGCTCTGGGCGTGCTGCATGTCCATGGCGTCTGCAACCCGCAGGAGGGCCGCCAGCTTCAGCACCCGGATGCGCATCTCCCGCGACAGCGCCCCGTACATTTCGTGGTCCGCCTGGGGCAGGGCGCGCCGGTGGTAGCGGGCGATCAGGGCGGCCAGCAGGAGCTCCTCGGATCCCAGGCCAAACAGCCCGCTGTTGGAAATGATGTAGCAGGAGTGTTTGTGGTGCCCGCTGCGGTTGATGTAAACCCCGGTCTCGTGGAGCAGCGCGGCGACCGAAAGGATCAGCTCGTCGCGGGAGTCCAGGCGGTGCTCCGACTGCATGAGCCGGAAAAGTTTTCCGCTGACTTCGGCGACATAGCGGGCGTGATCGGCATCGACCGCGTAACGCCGCCCCAGCGCCCGGGCCGAATGAATGATCTGCTTCTTGAAATCGTTGGTCCAGGAGCCGCCGGAGGACATTTCCGCCAGGATGCCGCTGCGGATATTGGCCTCTCCCACCAGGATCTCCTGCAGCCCCAGCTCGGCGGCCAGGTAGTCGTAGACCAGCAGGGCCGGACCCAGCGTTTCCGCATCCGAATAGGTGATCTGGTAGGCCCGGACCAGCTCGTCCGTCGACTTCACCAGGATCTTTTCGGTAAACCGGGACAGCGATTCCCGGGAAAGCCGCGCCAGGCCCTTGGCGTTCCACTGCGCCTTGAGCCGCGAGCAGGCAAACCGCGCGTCGCCGCCCAGGGCCACCAGCCGGACCTTTTTGACCGGAGCGATGCTTTCCAGAATCTGCTCCACGGTCTGTCCGACCTGGATGCGCATGATTTCCATGGCCCGCAGGCCCGGGGCGTGCAGCTGGGTGATGATCTGGTGCAGCCGCAGGGAGCCGAGCCGGTAGAGATGGGCATTGCTGACCCTGCCGCGCCGGAACAGCAGGGCCTCCGTGCTTCCTCCGCCCACCTCGATCACCAGGATGTCTTCCTTTTTCCAGAAATCCTCCGAAACCAGCGCAGGACGAATCGCCTGGTAGATATAGCGATTCACTTCCGACTGGTCGATGGCCCGGATGAAAAACCCGGTGGCCACCAGAATGCGATCCAGAAAGGCCTCCCGGTTTGCGGCTTCGCGGACGGCGCTGGTGGCCACCGCCGTGATCTGGCTGTCTTTGACAATATCGTATTCTTCCAGCTTGCGCCGGAACAGCCGCAGCACCCGGACGCAATCCTCCGTGGTTTCGTGCTCGATTCTTCCCTGGGTAAAGGTGTCCTTGCCCACCGCCACCGCCATCTGCAGGGAATCCAGTATTTCGAAACGGTTGCGCCCTCTCAGCTGGGCGATGGCCATGCGGATCGAGGAGGTCCCCAGCTCGATCACCGCGATCGGCCGGATATCCGGTGACGGTCGGGCTCGCCCTTCGGTGCCCTTCGGTGTGTGCGTTTCCATCCGTCCTCCTGTTTATTTCCTGGACTTGGGCCCGTTTTCCCGGGCCCATGCTGCGGCGCCGGTTGCCGTGGCGTGATCCCCCAGCCGGGCGGTTACCACCCGGAAGGAATTTCGGTAGGTAGGCATCACCCGGCTGCGCGCGGTGCGCGTCACTTCCTGGAGGAAGAGGTCCGGCATGGCCTCCACCAGACCGCCGCCCAGCAGGACGACGTCCGGAGCCAGCAGCTGGATGGCGTTGGCCACGCCGATGCCGATCCAGCGCGCCGCTTCTTCCAGGATGGACCGGATCGACTGGTCTCCGGCGGAAATGGCTCGAGCCAGGGAGGAGCTACGGATCTGCGACAGGTCCGTGCCCACCTCCTGCGCCAGGTGAGGGGCATCGCCGCGGTAAATCGCCGTAGCCGCTGCTGCGGCAATGGCCAGGCGGCTGGCCAGAGCTTCCAGGCAGCCCCGCTGGCCGCACCCGCATAAAGGCCCGTCGGGTTGCACCTGGCAATGGCCTATCTCGAAGCAGGATCCCGTCTTTCCCCGAATGATCCGCCCCTCATAGATGCAGCCGCCTCCGATGCCGGTGCCCGGAAATACGCCGATCGCACAGCGGGCACCGCGGGCGGCGCCAAAGCTATATTCCCCGTACACGCCGGCGTCCACATCGTTGGAAATCACCGTCGGACACGGGTAGCGTTTCTCCAAAATCCTCTTCAGCGGAAGATTTTTCCACCCCATATTGGGGCTTTCCAGCAGAACGCCCTTGTTGAGGTCCAGAGGACCGGGAACTGCCACGCCGATGCCCAGAAGGGACTCTCCGGGAACGCCGCATTCGGCCAGCGTCTGCTCCACGGTTTCGATGATGCGCGACACGCCGTTCTCCGCTCCTCCCCCGCCGGCCTTGGTTTTCCGCCGTTTTTCCCCCACAACCCGGAATTCGGAATCGAAGACCAGCCCGAGCATTTTGGTGGCTCCCAGGTCGAATCCCACCCAGTATTTCGCTTGTTTTCGCATTTCCTTTTCCCTCTCTTCCCGCCGATCAGCATTTTGGGACGGCTTCCTGATGCTTCCTGCAGGGGCACAGCGCACCGGTCCCCCGCAGAAAGTTGCACGTCTTCGGTGCGGCTCCGCGGACGGCGCATCCCCTTGCCTCGACCGCCCGGTCCGCTAAACGGGGTAGGAGTCGTGGTCCGTGACGATCGGGCGCACCCACCCCAGATTCGGCGGCAGCTCCTCCATCGGGCCCATCCATTTCAGCTGGCGTTCGATATCCGCATGCAGCTGGTATTTTTTCTGAACGGCGGCTATTTGGGTACCCCGAATGTCAATCCGGGAAAGGTCCCACTGCCCGATACCCACTTCGCCGCAGTACTTCAGCCATCCGAGCCAGTTGTGGTCGATCCCCATGGTTTCCGCCGCCACGCGGTCCGCGGCCAGGTAGTCCGTGGAGGCAATGGCTATGCGGGAAGCGACAGGAGTCCCTCCGGCCGGCCCGTTCCCCTCCATGCCTTCATATCCGTCAATGACCGTGGCCCCCCAGAAGGGCTGCATCTTCTGCGCCGTCAGGAACATGTTGTAGAGGCACTGGCGAACACCCACATGATAGCGGCGCTTGTCGTTCCAGCGGGTGGTCTCCTTGGGGGCCTGGTGCAGGGGCGCGCCCAGAACCATGTTTTTGATCGAAAGGGTAGCTACGGTTACATTATGGGTCTTCAGGATCGCCGAGCAGAGAATGAAGGCATCGGGATCGAACAGCCTCGCCGCCAGACGAACCGGAGCTACATGCAGGTCGAAATTGACGAGCGGCAGAAGCACGTACTTGGCCTCTTCGTTCAGGTCGATCAGGCTGACTTTTTGGGATTTATGTTCCCTGGCCACCGCGGGATATCCGAAGTTGTTGAACCCCTCCATGGTATTTCCCGCCGAAGACTCCGCAATATAAACCGGCCCCTTGAACCGCGGCGCCAGATAATCGAGAATGCCGTGCAGCGCGTCGGCATGGGTGGCACCGAGCTGAATCGTGGTCGTGACATTGTTCGGCTTGATGACCACATACTTCTTTTTTTTCAGCCTCGGCCGGATCTGGTCGTCAATGGCCACCAGGGAGTCATAAATAATTTTGCGCCGGCTGTCTCCCTGAACCAGGGAAGCAATGGAACGCTGCGCCACCGGAGGGAAGGGATCCGGGTGCCCGAAAGTTCGACGGTTTCTTTGTTGCGGGGCATCTTTGGGCGGCTGGGCTGCCGCAAGACGGCTCCCGACCATGGAACCGGCAGCGGCTCCCGCCAGTTGAAACAGATAGCGGCGGTTGAGGATAGACGACATTGGTTTGCTCCTTTTGCTAAATTGTTTTTACCGGGAGCCATGCTCCGCCATGGCTCCTGCAAAAAACGGCTGCCCCGGTACGGACGCCGCGGAGCGCGTCCCACCGCAACAAGACTTCCGGAAACCTTTCGGCAAGACTAGGATTCCGATTTCCCGCCGGCAATGGCACGACAGGTCAAGAAAAAGTTCTCCAGGGCGATCGGGCATCTGATATTATGATCCAATCTTCGGCATAATTCACCTGCTTCCCGGGCTATGTCCAGCCATGGACGCATATCCATGGATTCGCCGGCGCCCCCCCCTATCTGATCCGCCAACCGATCGCGCAAGGCATGCAGAAACTCGGAAAGCCACTCCCGACTGATGGCCACAGCCTGGGAGGAAGCGGAAATTTCCGTTTCCAGCGCAGAATCGGAGTTCCGGGCCGCATACTGGCTCAGATTCAAAAGACGTTTGTCTCCCAGCATCCGCTCCAGCATTCTGGCGACTTCCGAGAAAGGCTCGTTGGCCAGGGCCGCTTGCAAAAATCGCCGGGCATAATCCTCCATGTCCTCCTTGGCACGCAGGTCGATTCCGGAAGCCCGGGATATTCTCCCTTCGGCCCGACGGGCCCGCTGCAGAGCCTCTTCGGCCGTGAACCCGCCCGTCTTTTGGAGAATGGCGACCACTTCCTCCACCCGCAAAGGAGCAAAACGAAACAGCTGGCAGCGCGACCGGATGGTCTGCAAAAGGGCATCCGGATGGTGGGAAATCAAAATCAGTTTTGAAAAGGGGAGCGGCTCTTCCAGGATCTTGAGCAGCGCGTTGGCGGTTTCCACTTTCATCGCATGCGCCTTTTCAAGAATGAATACCTTAAAGTCCGCGTAAAAAGGCACGACGGCAGCCTCCTGGATCATTGCACGAACCGCTTCCATCCGGATAAAATTCCCATCCGGCTGAAGGGTAACAATATCCGGGTGTTGATCGCCCAGGATCAGGCGGCAGTTTTTGCAATGCCCGCACCCCCCGTCCTGACGTCGCTCCCGGCAATTTAAACCGGCTGCCAGGTGCCGGGCCACCAGCCGCTTGCCGACCCCGTCCGGCCCGCAAAAAAGCATGGCATGGGGAAGCCTGTCCCTCTCCAGGCCGCGACGGAGCATATCGATGCAGCGCCGGTGGCCGATAATTTCGTCGAAGGGCACGGCGCTACCCTCTACTCCGCCCGCGGACTGCCGGCCGGGCCGGAACCGCCTCCCAAAGAGTCCGGGTCACCCTCCAGACCCGGTCGTGCACCTTTTCCGGCGGAGCGTCCGCCGGAATTAGGCGGAAGCGGTCGGGTTCTTCCGCAGCAAACCGGCGGTAGGCACGGCGCACGCGGCGGTGGAAGGCCAGGCATTCCGCTTCGAACCGCCCCTGGGAGCTATTCTCCTCGGAATTTCTGCGGCGGGCCCTCTCCAGGCCGACCTCCACCGGAAGATCGAAAACCAGGGTCAGATCCGGCCTGCGCAATTGCAGGCTTTGGGCGAGAACCTGCAGCAGCGAGGGCGAAATCCCGCGGGCCGCTCCCTGGTAGGCGCGGGTGGCATCCTGGTAGCGGTCGCAGAGCACATGGATCCCGTCCCGCAGGGCAGGCTCGACGACCTCCTTCAGGTCCTGGATGCGGTCGGCCAGGTAGAGCAGCAACTCCGCCTCCGGCACCCGGCCGGGCCCTTTTTCCGCCAGCAGGATGGCGCGCACCTCCCGGCCGAACGGGGTTCCTCCGGGCTCCCGGGTGGCGATGAAAGGAATCCGGCTGCGGGTCAGCTGCTCGCCAAGCAGCCGGAGCTGCAGGCTTTTTCCGGAGCCCTCGATCCCTTCGAAGGTAACAAACTTTCCGCGTCGGGAGCGGGCAGGGAATACAGCAGGGGAGGGATTCATCCGGCGTTCTGCACGATTTTCAAACTGGCGCTGGCGCCGATGCGCGTGGCTCCGGCTTCAATCATCGCGCGGGTTGTAGCCTGGTCGCGGATGCCGCCGGCCGCCTTGATCCCCATTTCCGGCCCCACCACGCGGCGCATCAGCTGGACATCCTGCACCGTGGCTCCGCCCGGGCCGAAGCCGGTGCTGGTCTTGACAAAGTCGGCGCCGGCTTCCCGGGCCAGAAGGCAGGCTTTCACTTTTTCTTCCTCGTTCAGCAGCGCGGCTTCAATGATCACCTTGCTGTGGGCCCCCATCTCGCGGCAGGCGTCGGCCACCGCCTGGATATCCTTGCGCACCAGGGCGTCCTTCCCCGACTTGAGAGCGCCGATGTGGATCACCATGTCGATTTCCCCGGCTCCGTCGAAAACGGCCCGGCGCGTTTCATATACCTTGGCGTCGGTGACCGAGACTCCCAGGGGGAAGCCCACCACGCTGCAGACCACTACCCGGCTTCCCCGGACCGCTTCAGCGGCCAGCCGCACCCAGGCCGGATTGATGCATACGGCCGCAAAGTTCTGCTCCACGGCTTCGCGGCAGAGCTTCAGGACATCCGTTTCGGTGGCTTCCGGCTTGAGCAGGGTATGGTCGATAAACCCGGCCAGTTCATGAACCGCCGCGGCGGCGGCACGGCACACCCCCACCCGGCAGGCTCCGCAGTCCAGCAGCAACTGCAGGCATCCGGAGCAATGGCTGAGGCACGAGGCGTGCTGGCAGGCACCGGTTTCCAGAGAAACGGGCAGCTGCAGGCGGCGGCAGACTTCCGCGGTGATTTGGCGGACCAGGTCGGACTGGGGTGCGGTTGGTTCCATCATGGCGTTCGGGCTCAAAGATTGAGGTTGCGCAGATACTTGGCTTCCACGGCGCTGATTTTCTTCACCCGCCGGGCATGGCGTTCTTCGCCGAAGGGAGTGTCCAGCCAGGTTTGCAGAATCCGGCAGGCGGCGGCGGCATCCAGCATCCGGCCTCCGAGAGTGAGAACGTTGGCGAAGTTGTGCTCCCGGCTGTTGCGGGCCGAAGCCTCATCCCAGCAGCATGCCGCACGGATGCCGGGAACCTTGTTGGCCACCATGCAGGAGCCGATGCCTGCGCCGTCGACCATCACTCCCGCGAAGCACTCCCGGCGGGCCACACTCATGGCCACCGCCAGGGCCAGATCCGGGTAGTCCACCGGATCACGGCCGAAAGCCCCGAAGTCCCGGACCGGGTAGCCGGCCTCCTGGAGGTGGCTTTTCAAATTTTCTTTCAGATCGAATCCGCCATGGTCCGCTCCCAGGGCAATCGACTGCTCCTTCATCCCGGCGGGAATCAGGGAGATCTGCCGGTCTGCGGCAAATTCGCGCGCCAGGTCCGTGAGAATCGCCTTGGGCGGCAGCAGAAAGGTCCCCCCGAAGCGGACCGACTCCAGATCCTCCCGCGTCAGGATCACCGGACGGCTGGAATCTGCGGCCGGAACCGGGATCGCCCGGTGGACAGCGGGAGCCCCCTCCGCCGGAGCCGCTCGGGGAGCGGGAGCCGCCGGGGCGGGCTCCGGGACAGCAGGCGCCATTCCCAGCCGCTTCTCCAGCGCCTCCAGGACCAGCTTTTCGATTCTTTTTTGTAATTCCTGGGCATCCATAGGTTTGTTGCAAGGCTCCCGCGTGCGATCCGCACCAAAGCACTCCATTTTAACTCAAACCGGACAGACAAGGAAACGATTCCTTCGTCGGACTCATGAGGTCAATTCATGGAGCAGCGCCCCTTCGAGGAGGCACATCTGCTTTTCTTCCCGGACCTTTCCCTCGCGGCCAAGCACAAAAAGGCATTCGGCGCGCAATTTTCTTTCATCCGTTTGAATATAGGCGGAATGAATGCTTGCCTCATGCAGCGAAAGGGTGAGCGCCGCCCGGAAAACCAGGCCCACATGGTCCGGGCACTCCAGCCGGAGAATGCCGGTGCCTTCCCTGGGAAGCAGTTCGTGGCTGATCTGGATCTGGGCGGCCGGAAGAGGCGCAAAGTGCAGCCGGTCGGCCTCCCGGGACAGCAGCCCGGTCTCCCTGGCGATCTGCTCCTCCAGCCCCGCCTGGAACTGGCGTTTCTGTCCATCCGTCTCCAGGAGGTGATGCGTGTCGGCAATGAGGAAGCAGTCCAGCGCCAGACCGTGGGCATGGGTGAACACTTCCGCCTCCCGGATGTTCAGATAGGACTGCACCAGGCAGAGGGTGATCTGGGCCAGAAGATAGGGGTGGTCCCCGGTCAGGACGGTCAGGGTGTAATCGAACTCCCTGGGGGACAAAATGGTGACCGGCCGCCCCGACTGGTAGTTGCGGAAGGAAATGTAATGCTTGACCACATCGCGCGGCGGAAAGCGAAGTATGTACTCGTCGGGCAAAGCGGCGACAAACCTCGAAAACTCTTCGGTCGGAATTTTTCCGGGAAAAAGGAGAAAAGCTTCGGCAATCTGGCGCCGCAGGGAAGCCGCTTCCTTGCTTTCCTGCCATGCCCGGACGCGGCGCTGTTCCAGGAGGGCTTTCAGGCTGCCGGCGCTCATCTTTCCCCCTCCTGGCGGGCAGCCAGAATCGCCTGGCGCGTGGATTGGTTCTGGGCGTGGCAGATGGCGACCGCCAGAGCATCCGCTGCGTCGAAGGGCGAGGGTGCCTGTTCCAGCTTCAGGATGATCCGCACCATTTCCTGCACCTGCTGCTTTTCCGCGCGGCCGTATCCGGTCACGGACTTTTTTACTTCCAGGGGAGAATACTCGAAAACCGGCACTCCCCTTTCCGATGCGCAGAGCATAACCACCCCGCGGGCATGCGCCAGTCGCAGGGCGCTTTTGACATTCACCGCAAAAAAGAGGTCCTCCAGAGCCAAGGCCTCAACGGGATGATCCGCCAATATCTTCCGGACTTTCTCCGCCAGAAAAGCCAGCCGGTCCGGGAGGCTCCGCCGCGAAGGGAGACGGATCGCACCGCAATCCAGGAATAAATGCCTTGTGCCGTTGGATTCCAGCAGGCCGTACCCTGCTGTCTCTGTGCCCGGATCGATGCCCAATATAATCATGGAAAGCCGGCGGACAGGATCCGGGAGGGATCGTCAGGTATTGATCGCTTCCATCTCCGCGGGGCTGATGTCAAAGTTCGCCCAGACGTGCTGCACGTCTTCGTGCTCTTCCAGGGCTTCCATCAGTTTCAGCATGGACTGGGCGCTCTTTCCTTCGAGCTGTATGTAATTCTGGGGAACCATGGCGATTTCCGAAGCCGCCAGCTTCAGGGCTTTCTTTTCCAGCTCTTCCTTTACGGCGTAAAAGCTCTCCGGTGCGGTAAAAACCTCGAAGTTTTCCCCATCGTCGCGCATGTCGTCCGCGCCGGCTTCCAGAACCAGCTCCATAAGCTCATCTTCCGTTTTCGAGGCCTTTTCGACTACCAGGTAGCCCTTTTTCTGGAACATCCAGGCCACGCTGCCGCTCTCCCCCATGTTCCCGCCATAGCGGGAGAAGAGGTGGCGGATTTCCGCAACGGTGCGATTCTTGTTGTCCGTCACCACATCGCAATAAACCGCAACGCCGCCCGGGCCGTACCCTTCGTAGGTCACCTCTTCGTAAGAAACTCCCGGCAGCTCTCCGGTACCGCGCTGGATGGCCCGCTTGATATTGTCCGCGGGCATATTGGCAGCCTTGGCGGTATTGACGACCGTGCGGAGCCGTGAATTGGAATCCAGATCCCCTCCGCCCATTCGGGCAGCGACGGTAATTTCTTTCAGCAGGCGGGTGAATATCCTGCCGCGCTTGGAATCGGTAGCGGCCTTCTTATGCTTGATGGAATGCCATTTTGAATGACCGGACATATCATAGCTCCCAGTAAAAAAATCTCAATAATGAAGGGTGCCGGTCCGGCGCTTTCGGCTTTCCAACCAACCTGGGAAAAAGAAGCCGGAAAAATCCGTTTCCGGAGTCCCCGTTTCCCGGAATCCTGCGGTCGGCCGCACTCTTATTTCCCGGTACCCCAAACCTCTGAATACTAACACAACCGGGAATCGGGAGCAAAGCCATTCTTCTGGTAATGGCGGCTTGTTTCGGTTATGCTTGGCGGGACGATCGACAGAAAGGAACCTCGTTTATGGCGGATCTGGAATTGGAACAAACCTTTGCCGAAAGGAGAGCACTTCTTCAGGGGCATTTCCTGCTTGCCTCCGGAAAGCACAGCAGCGGATATCTGCAGTGCGCGCTGGTGCTTCAGTATCCCGGGCTGGCCGCTCAGCTCGGAGCCCGGATCGGAGAGCGGCTGCGCGGGGCCGGCCTCTGTCCTCCTACGGTGATCAGCCCGGCCCTGGGCGGATTGATCCTGGGACACGAGGTGGCGCGTGCCCTCGAGGCCAGGTTCCTCTTCGTGGAGCGGACCGACGGACCGTTTTCCCTTCGCCGCGGCTTTACCTTGGCGCCCGGGGAAGAGGTGGTGGTCGTGGAGGATGTGATCACCACCGGCCTCTCCACCCGGGAATGCGCCCAGGTGGCCGAGCGGGCCGGAGCCCGGGTGATCGGCGCCGCCTCCCTCGTGGACCGCAGCGGGGGAACCACCGACCTGGGATACCCGACTTTCTCTCTGTGGCACCTTACCCTCCCCGCCTGGGACCCGGCGGAGTGCCCGCTCTGCAGGCAAGGAATACCATGCGTAAAGCCCGGGAGCAGAAAGTAGTTCCGGCGCGAGCGGCCAACGTTCGCCTGCTTCTGCAGTATGACGGCAGCCGCTATGCCGGCTGGCAGATCCAATCGAACGCAGTGACCATCCAGGGCACTCTGGCGCAGGCCATCGGGCGGATTTGCGGGGAGCCCGTTTCGCCCTCCGGGTCGGGGCGAACGGACGCCGGCGTGCATGCCCGCGGGCAGGTGGCCAATTTTCACACTGCCCGCATCCTGGAACCGGCGGTATGGATGCGGGCCCTGAACCGGATGCTGCCCTCCGACATTCGGGTGTGCCGCGTGACCCGGGCTTCCGCCGGATTTCACGCCCGCAAGGATGCGGTTTCCAAGAAGTACGCCTACCAGATCTATCGGGGGAAAGTTCTTCCTCCCTGGCAGGCGCCCTATTGCCTCCACTGGCCGAATCCGCTCGACCGGGAAGCGATGCAGCGGGCGGCGGACTGCCTGCTGGGCGCTCACGACATGCGCTCCTTCGCCTCTTCGGGCACAACGGTGAAAAATTTTGTCCGTATCGTAACCAGGAGCCTTTTCCACAGCCGGGGGCCGCTGCTGGTTTACACCATCGAGGCCAACGGTTTCCTGCAGCACATGGTCCGGTCGATTGTCGGGACTCTGCTGGAGGTAGGTCGGGGACGTTTTACGGCAGATGATTTCCAGGCCATCCTGCAGGCCGGGGACCGAAGCAGGGCCGGCCCTACGGCCCCGGCTTGCGGCCTTTTTCTGGAACGTGTCTCCTATCGGCGAAAATAACATTTTCCCCTTCCCCAACACACGGGCGGCTTCTTTCTTCCTTCCTGAACTTCCCGTCTTCCTTTGAAAAGACATGGTTTACAGGAAGATAAGGAAGAGCGGAATCCCAGCCCTGTGCCGCCTTACGCGGCGCTTCCCAAAGACATGGCACAGCACAACGGTACGATTTCCGCTTTTTTGCCCCGTGTGGCTCACACGCAAGTCCCGTCCGACGGCAGAACATAACAATACATACTTTTTGCACCTTCATCAGGTATAATATTTTTTATTCACGACAACTTTTTTATACGGCACGGAAATCCGGCCTGGATGCCAGGGCTGAATTTCCAGGCGACACATTGAGGATCGGACTCACTTTGATCAATTTGAATGAACTTGCCAGCCCCGGAACACCGGAAAGGGAGTTCGTGGAGCAAATCGACTTCTCGCGGCTGCCGCGGCACATAGCGGTCATCATGGACGGCAACGGCCGCTGGGCGCAGTCGCGCGGATTGACGCGCATCGAAGGACACCGCGCCGCCGTCAACTCCGTTTCCGAAGTGCTGGAGATTTCCGCGCGCATGGGAATTTCCGTGCTGACTCTCTACGCTTTCTCGGTGGAGAACTGGAAGCGTCCGCAAGCCGAGGTCCGCACGCTGATGCGGCTGCTCAAAGACTACATCCGCAAGGAGCTGGACCACCTGCACAGCCACAACATACGGTTCCAGGCCATCGGCCGGCTGGAAAACCTGGCCCAGTCGGTGCAGTCCGAGCTGAAGCGGGCCATGGAAAAAACCCGCACCAATACCGGAACCGTCCTGAATGTCGCCCTGAATTACGGGGGGCGAACGGAAATAATCGATGCCGTGCGGCGCATCGCCGTCCGGGTTCGCGAGGGAAGCCTGGCGGCGGACGACATTGATGAGCGGCTTCTGGAAAACCACCTGTATACCGTCGGCCTCCCGGATCCGGACCTCCTGATCCGCACCAGCGGGGAGATGCGGGTAAGCAATTTTCTGCTCTGGCAAATCGCCTATTGCGAGCTCTGGATAACCAAAACCTTATGGCCGGACTTCCGCCGCCGCGATCTTTTTCAGGCTATCCTGGATTATCAGAAAAGGGAGCGGCGCTTCGGTGGCGTGAACGCGGTGCGCTAGCATTCCGATGAGTCGCTTCCCGCTTGTTTCCTTCTCCCCGGAGGGCTCTCTTTGAAACCGGTATTCAAGCGGATTCTTTCCGCCGGAGTGATGATCCCCCTGGTGCTCTGGCTGATTCTGGCCGGAAAGCCGATCGTCTTTTCCGCGGCGATCGCCGCTCTGATTCTGCTGGCATTGCATGAGTTTTACGACCTGCTGCCCGCACCCCTGGCTCTTCCCGGGAAGTGGCTGGGACTATTGCTGGGAGCCTGCCTGCCTTTTGCCGGCGGCAATCCCCGGTTTCCATGGCCGGAGTTTTTCCTGGCCGGGAGCCTGCTGCTGGGGCTCATCTCCCTTCTCGATTCCCGCAGCCTGGAAATCCGGGCCCGCAACTGGACCCATGCGCTTTTCGGGCTGATCTACGTGGCTTTACCCTTGAGCCTGCTGGTGCCTTTGCGGTTCGATCCGCTTTCGGGGATTGCCGGTGAGTACCGGCTGTTTTTCCTGCTGGTTCCGCAGTGGCTGCAGGACACCGCTGCTTTTTTTATCGGCAGCCGGTGGGGGCGCCACCGCATGGCCCCGGCCATCAGCCCCAAGAAAAGCTGGGAAGGAGCGGCTGCGGGCCTGGCCGCCGCCCTGGCCGGCAGCCTGCTCATCCGATGGTTTGCCTTTCCCGCGGCCGACCACGTTACGGTACTGGTCTACGGCCTGCTGCTGGGAGCGGCAGGACAGGCCAGCGACCTGGCGGAATCTCTTTTCAAGAGGGCGGTGGGGGTCAAAGACAGCTCCCGGATCATCCCCGGCCACGGCGGAGTGCTGGACCGCATCGACGGCCTGCTTTTTGCCTGCCCTGTCTACTGGCTTCTGCTTCGCTACTGGCCCTGGTAAACGTCCGGTCCTAAATCCGTTCCCGAACGGTATTTACGGAATCCAGTTGACCTTGGCGAAGGTCTGGGGAATGGTCGGCTCCCAATGCTGATACTTTTCGGCCAGACGTCCCGTCTCCGCCTCCAGCAAGGCAACCGGGCCCAGCGAGAGTTCTCCTTGCGGTGCAAACAGAATAAAATTCTTATCCTGTCCGAGAACCAGGAGCAGCTTGTCGGCGGAGGATCGGGAAGAAGAATTCGTCGCCCGCTTTGGATCAGGAGTCAGGTCGGAGAGGTACTCCCAGCGCTTCTTCCCCTGGGAAGATAAGCAAATCAGCTTGTGCTTCCCGCTCTTTTCGCTTCCCAGCATATAGCTGACCAGAACCTCACGGCCCCCGTCGCCGTCGATATCCCGGACCAGGCTGGAGGACAGCGACAAAACGGATTGCGAATCCACATCTTCCAGATGCATTTGCCAGAGGAACCGGTTGTGCCCGTCGAAAGCAAGGAGGAACCGATTTTCCAGTCGGATCCGGTTCGGCGAAACCACCACGCCCGGTCGAAGCTGAAAGGGCAGGAGGAGCAGAAGCAGCAAAGCGGCGGCCGCCTTCAGAACCGTATACGTTCGCTGGTTGATGCGAGGCGGAACTATGGGCCGCGCAGGATTCAGATCGGTTTTGGGGTTGGCTTCCGCCTCGACCGCCGTTCCGGAATCGGCCGGCTCCGGGGACGGGCTTCCCGGATTCTGCCGGAGCCATTTTTCCAGCTGCTCCGGGTCTGCCAGAATTCTCGATTTTTTTCCGCTTCCCAGCCTCTGGATCGGGAGTCCCAGCTTTTTCTCCCAGGCCTGCGCGGTTCGTACCGAGACGTTCAACCGGTCGGCTACTTCCTTCCAGCTCCGCAGGAGCCTGGGGCTCACGGCGGAAGCAGATTCCTCTGTCGTGAAATCCGTCTGCACTTCCAAACCTCGTTTCATAGTCTCCCATTTTGTATTACCGAGAGCCGGACCGGCAAGGAACGCCTTGCCGCTTCCATCGCACCCGTGTGTCCGATGGGCAATTTTATTTCTTTTTTGCCGGCAATGGACCGTGACAAATGAGGACAAATTAGGACAAAGGGGAAGCGCTCGCCCGGAAAAGAGGATGGTCCGCAGGAAAAAAGTCCGGTTTCAGCTGATTTCGACCGTCTCGCCGGGGCACACGATCTGAACCTGGAATAAGACGGCGCCCCCCAGGCTGATCTTGTCCCCGTGCTTCAGGGCGACGCGGGCGGTAACCGCCTTGCCGTTCAAGGTTGTGCCGTTTCGACTGCCCAGATCCTCCAGAAGGAAATCGGATCCGCTCCGTTCAACGACCGCATGGCGGCGGCTGATGCGCATATCGGCAAGAACCACCGTGGCACTGATTTCACGTCCCAGCAGAGCCGAACTGCCCTTCATCGGGTAACGGCTGCCGGCATCGGATCCTCCCACCACCTCCAGGCACAGCTGCCTGTCCGATGAGGAAGCCGACCCTTTCGGTCGCTTGGAGAACTGGTCCAGCTTGTTCCTGTCTTTGTCTGTGGAACCTTCCCAATACCGGGCGTCCGTTTTGACAAGGCTTTCCCCTCCTCCGGTATGCAGCCAGTGGTCCAGTTCGTCGGTATAGGCAAAAACCCGCTGATGGTCCAGCGCCGCCCGGCGATACACCGGCAGGCCGATGGTCTGGTACCTCCTGGCCGTCCTTTCCGAGCAGTTCAAGTAGTCGGCAATCTGCTTCCAGGACTCCAGACACCTGCGGGAAGAAGCAGGGGATTCCTTCTCGGAAGAAGCCTCCGGCATTTCCTCCTCGCCGGACTTCCGGACGGGAAAAATCAGCAGACCGTTTTTTTGCTTCTTCTCCATACTACTTTAATTTTAGCGCACTTAAAATCAGACAAGCAAGGAAGAGAGAAAATCCGCGAAAATGTGGTAGAGTAGGAAGGAGAGTTGCCATCCTATAGGAACAGGAGGAATCCCATGTACGATAACGAAGTCAGCCTTACACCGGGCATGCGGCACTACATTCAGAAGAACAAGGAATACCTCGACCAACGCACGGAATATATCCGCAGCGTGGTCAAGAAATGGAAATTCGACACGATTGCCGTGCACGGGCTTTACTCGGTGCAGGACGCCATCGAGGATTACCAGGGATCCATCATCGAGCCCATATTCATGTCCACTTCGCAGGCCTTTCGCGACTCCGATGAAATGGCGGCGGCCCTGGCCTACCTCATTCCCAGCTGGACCTACAGCCGAATCGCCAATCCCTCCACCTATTACTACGAGTGGACCCTGGCCCTGCTGGAAGGCTATGGATTCGACGGGGAAACCTCCTGCTGCTCCACCTCTTCCGGCATGGCTGCGATCATGACCGCGGTGCAGCCCTTCCTGATGCACATCCGCCACAATACCAACGAATCCCGGAATTTTCTGGCCACCGCCCAGTGTTACGGAGGGACCTTTCAACAGTTCAATGTCCGATTGGCCCAGGAGCGGGACATCGAATGCCGCTGGATCGAAGATCCCACCAACCTGGATGAGTGGGCTTCCAAGATCGACGAAAATACCCGCTTCCTTTACGGCGAGCTGCCCTCCAATCCCCAGCTGGGATTTTTCGATATCCGTGCCGTAGCCGATCTGGCGCATGCTCACAACCTGCCGCTGATCGTGGACAGCACCGTAGCCACCCCGGCCTTGCTTCGCCCGATCTGTCACGGCGCCGACCTGGTGGTGCAGTCTTCCACCAAAACCCTGAGCTCCAGCGGGTTCGGCATTTGCGGCGGAGTGATCGCCCGCAAGGGGATTGTCACCAGCATCCCCAACGAGCAGCTGAAAAACGATTTCGCCCTGTACATCAAGTACCTCCCCAACCGGGACTACGGCCCCAACCTGCACCCGATGCAGGCCATCACCACGCTGAACGACATGCGCACTCTTCGCTCCAAGGTGGACCTGATGAGCCGGAACACGATGAGAGTCGCCGGTTACCTGGAAGAGCACCCCATGGTGGAGAGCGTGCAGTATCTCGGGTTGCGGAATCACCCGCTGCACGAGCTGGCCAGCCGCTATCTGTGGCTGGTGGATGCCGAACACGACGACCTGTACGGAAAGCCGGTCAACCGCTACGGGCACCTGATGTCCTTCTGCGTGCGCGGCGGCGTGGAAAAGACCCGCAAGGTGTTCGACGGCCTGCAGCGCATCTGGCGGGCCACAGACCTGGGCCGCATCAAGAGCGTGGCCACCATCCCGGCCATTTCCACCCACCAGCAGCAGGGAGAGGAGGGACGCCGGCTGGCGCACATTCCTTCCAACCTGATCCGGCTCTGCGTGGGCGCGGAGCACCCCGACGACATCATCGCCGACCTGGACCAGGCCCTGCACCAGGCCCGCTGAACCATTTCGGCCCGGACCTTCCCGGAAATCCGCGTCGGTCCGCCACCCGGCGGAAAACGGGGGACATTGCGAGTATAATCATTGAGCTTTTTTCTGAGAATTGGGAAACCGGCTTTTTTTACATTGGGGAGAAGACGATATGAGCAATAGCCTTCGCATTCTTTTTCCGGTCATCCTTCTGGTAATCGCTCTGGCAGGAGGCGCTGTGGCAGCGCCGATCCAGGCCATGATCCTGGACGGGCGCCAGGCCAAGTCGCATGACTGGATGACCACCACGCCGCTGTTGAAAAAATACCTGGAATCGACCGGCCTGTTTGCCGTCGAGGTCGTAACCGCCCCGCCGCTCGGCCAGGACCTCAGCGGATTCAAACCGGATTTTTCCCGGTTTGCGGTGGTGGTGCTCAATTACGACGACGATCAACCCTGGCCCCAGGAGACGCAGGATGCCTTCCTGAATTTCGTGCGCAAGGGGGGAGGCGTGGTGGTCTATCATGCCGCCAATAACGCTTTCCCCAAATGGCAGGCCTATAACCAGATTATCGGCCTGGGCGGCTGGCGCGGGCGGGACGAAAAATCCGGCCCCTACGTGCGCTTCAAGGGCGGCAAGACGGTCCTGGATTCCTCCCCGGGAAAAGGGGGCAGCCACGGCCCGCAGGGCTCCTTTCTGATCGAGGCCTGGAATCCCAAGCACCCGGTCATGAAGGGACTTCCCGCGCAGTGGATGAACAGCAAGGATGAACTCTACGACCGGCTGCGCGGGCCGGCACAAAACCTGGAGGTCCTGGCCACCGCCTTTTCCGATTCGGCCAAAAAAGGGTCCGGAGAGCGGGAACCGATTCTCTTTACCATCCAGTACGGCAAAGGACGAATCTTTCAAACGGTGCTGGGCCACGCCGTGGCCAACATGCGCGATGTCGGCTTCATCGTGACCCTGCAGCGCGGAACCGAGTGGGCAGCGACCGGAAAGGTAACACAGAAAGTGCCGGCGGACTTCCCCACGGCAACCGGGGAAAGCCTGCGCACCACGGATTAGCTCTCCGGGCTGCGCGGCACAGGGGATCCGGTCCTTTTCCGCCGCGCAGCGGAGCCTCCCCGCCATGACAGATCTCTTTTACCCGCGACGAACGTCCTACCACGTGATGGTCAAGCCCACCGGGCCCCTCTGCAACCTGGGCTGCCGCTACTGCTTTTACCTGGAAAAGGACAAACTTTACGCCGGTCCGCACTCCTGGGCCATGCCCCCGGATGTCCTGGAATCCTTCATCCGCCAGTACATCGAGTCCCAGGACCTGCCGGTCATCCAGTTCGCCTGGCAGGGCGGAGAACCCACTCTTTTAGGGGTCGACTTTTTCCGCCAGGTCGTCACCCTGCAAAAGCAGTATGCCCAGGGAAAGCATATCGAAAACGCCATGCAGACCAACGGGGTGCTGATCGACGACGCGTGGGGAGAGTTCCTGGCGGCCCATCACTTCCTGCTGGGGCTTTCCATCGACGGCCCGGAGGAGATCCACGACCGCTACCGGGTGGACAAAGGCGGGCAGCCCTCCTTCGCCCGGGTGATGGAAGGCCTCCAGGTGCTCCGCCGCCACGGGGTGGAATTCAATACCCTGACCTGCGTCCAGCGCCACAACGCCCGCAAGCCCCTGGGTGTCTACCGGTTTCTCAAGGAGGAGGGGAGCGGGTTCATGCAGTTCATCCCGGTGGTGGAACGCATCTCGGAGGAGGAACCGCCGGATGGCCTGGCCCTGGTCGCCCCTTCCTACCGCCGGCAGGCCCAGGTGGCCGAATGGTCGGTCGATCCGCACGACTACGGAGCGTTTCTGTGCGCGATTTTTGATGAGTGGGTCCGACACGATGTGGGACGCTACTTCGTGCAGTCCTTCGACATCGCCCTGGAGGCCTGGACCGGGATGAACCCCTCGCTGTGCGTCTACAGCGACCGGTGCGGCACGGCCATGGCGCTGGAGCACAACGGCGACCTGTATTCCTGCGATCATTACGTCTACCCGGCCAACCGCCTCGGCAACCTGCTGGAAATCCCGATCGAGCAGATGGTCGACTCCGAGCTGCAGCGAAACTTCGGAGAAGACAAAAGCCGCTCGCTGCCGCAATACTGCCGGGATTGCCGCTTTCTCTTCACCTGCCACGGCGAATGCCCCAAGCACCGCTTCGAGCGGACCCCTGCCGGAGAGGAAGGGCTCAACTACCTGTGCCCGGGGCTGAAGCGCTACTTCGCGCACATCGACCCCTACATGCGCTTCATGGCCGCGGAGCTGGCGCACCAGCGGCCACCGGCCAATGTGATGGACTGGGTCCGCGACGGGATGCGCTCCGTGCCGGAGGTGCGCCGCACCGGCCGCAACGACCCCTGCCCCTGCGGAAGCGGGCGCAAGTATAAAAAATGCTGCGGAGCCCCCGCCCGGTAAGCGCTTCAGCGCTTTCGCAGCAGCAGCCAGTCCTGTTGGTCGGGAGCGCGGTAGACGATTGATTTTGCGCTGCCCGCCGGCCGGCTTTGCCCGGTGCGGGGATCGAACCAGGCCGCTTTGCGGCCCCGGAAATGCTCTCCGGCGCGCAGTCGGACTTCCCCGCCGCGGGGAAGGTAAAACACCTGAACCTCGCCCGTGTCGCTTTCGGCGGCACTGATAAAAGCGGCCGCATCCTGCCGCCCCGGCTGCTCGGCAAGAATTTCCGGACGGGGGCGCAGCTTCCACCAGTGCAGCGACTGGAAAAAGTCGACCAGGTGCTGCATCTGCCGGCTTCCCGGGAACTGCATGGCTTGGCTCCAGGGCAAAGCTTCTCCCGTGCCGGCATGCTTGAGGGGAATGCCCGGCGCCGTCTGCCAGCTCCAGATCCCGTGCGCGCCGTAGGTCAGGCCCGCCGGGGGTGCGGCCAGCAGGCTCCAGTAAGCGGCCCGGCGCACCGACTGGTCGCTGTGCGGCTTCCGGGACTGGTAGGCCAGGTGGCCTTCGTAGGGCGGCTCCAGGTTGAGAATCGGCCGGACCGGCTCCTCCATCCAACCGGCGGCAGCCGGCCCGGAATGAATCCAGGCAAGGGTTTTGGCATCATCCCCGTGCCCGCTCTGGTAGCCGAAAAGGTCGACCCAGGACTCGGCGCGGAAGGCATCCCAGGGCCACTGCATGCCGCCCGGATGCATCACCACCGGGGCGTGTGCCCCCCGGCCGAAAAGAGCCCGCCCCAGCCGCTGCCAGCGCTCCGCCACCGGACCGGTGTAGGTTGCATCTCCGGCCGGGATCCAGACCAGGGGATAGGCCCCGTAGCGCGCCGTCAGGTACTGCAGCACCCGCAGCGCCTGGGGCTCGGAAAGCGAGGCTCCGGGATTTTCCTCCCCGCGGATGGCCCACAGCATCACCGGGACCGGCAGCAGCCCCTGCTCGCATATGTCCCGAATCCTCTCGTCCAGTCTCTGAAAAAAGCGGGGCTGAAGGATGACCGGATCCGTGCCGGTAAAAGCAGTCTGCCCTTCGGCATCGGTCGGCGCCGTTCGCCAGGGGGCGGTGGCCACAAACTGGATGGCCGAAAAATGTTTGGCAGCCCGGTCCCGGAGGTAGGCCCGCCAGTCTTCCGCCGTGGAAAGCAGCGCCCCGTTCCAGGCGGTATCGGCCATCCAGAAGAACGGGGTTCCATCCCTGTGCTGCAGATAGCGCCGGTCGGCGGATACCGTCAGCGGCCCATGCTGCAGGAAGCGGGTTCGACGCGAGCGGCCCCGGCATTCCCAGGAGCCGGACTGCTGATCGAGACCGGGCACGGACGGCTCCGAGCTCGTCCGGTAGCTCCAGCGCCCCTGCTCATCGGCCATGAACCGGATCCTCCAGACCGCTCCGCCATCCCAGAAACCGTCCGCCGTTACGCGGCGGCCGCGCGGGGATACCAGCTCGACCTGCAGCCGGACCTCTCCACCGGGTGTGCCGGAAGCGGTGAAGGAATGCTCCCAGCAATCCCAGAGGGCTACCGGCTGCCCGGCGGCGGGAGCGGCGGCCAGGGCGAAAGAAAAGAAACATAACGCCGCCGGAAAAATCCTTGTCGTCTTAATTTTGCATAAAGCCACAAATCTCATGAGGACAGTCCTTTCGCCTTTCTTCCCGGTCTACCTTTCCTTCCTGTGAACATTTTCTTCTCGCAGGAAGGTGGCAAGGTCAGAAAGGAATGAAGAAGCCGGCCGCCCGGACTAGGGCACCACCTTCCGCAGCTGCACCGGCCCGAGCAGTCCGGATTCCATCAGCGGACTGTCGCGGGTCAGCTTGCGGATATTGGTTTTTGTAAACCTCTTTTCCTCCGGCAGGAACTGGTCCCCGATAATCCGGTTGGGCCAGAAATTGACCACCTCCACGGAAAGCCGGTTGGCTTTGGGTTTCAGCATCCCGGTCACCTCCACCCGAAAAGGCGGCGTCCAGAGGATTCCCAGGTTTTTCCCGTTCAGCCGGACTTCGGCAAGCTCCCGGACATTTCCCAAATCCAGCCAGACTTTGGCTCCGCGGCCGAGGCGCGCCGGGGAAACATCGAACTGCTTTTCATAGACGGCCGTTCCGGAATAGTACCGGATGCCCGGATCCGCATGGGTGGCCCAGTTGACGAGCTCCGGAAATTCGGCCTGCGACGGGCCGCCCCACTCCGGAGAAAACCGCACCACCCAGGGCCCGTCCAATCGGACCAGCAGCTCCTCTTTCGGCGCCCCGCCGGAAAGAGTCCGCGGAGGGCGCGAGACAGCCTTGCGGAAAACCACAAACCGGGAACCGCTCGGCGGCAGCTCCAGCGGCAGAAAGGTCCGTCCCTGCTCTTCCTGAAAGCCCTCCGCCAGGCGGCGCCGGCCGCTGACCGCATCCCATATTTCCGGAACCTTCCCCGCCACCCGGAACCCGCAGCGCAGGCTCGCGCTGCGCCGCGAGCGGTTGGCCACAAAGTAGATTTCGGCAGCACCGTCGCGGCGGTGAATATAATCGATTTCAGCCCCGGGAGCGGCTGCGCTGAATTCGAAATCCGGGGCCACTCCCTCCCGGGCCAGCTGCTCGCGGACCCCCCGGCCGGAAACCACCCGCCCCCGGCCCAGGGAATGCTCGCCGGCCTCCGTGCCGCTCCCGTTTCCCCAAAGCTCCTCCGCCAGGCGGCGTACTTCAGCATCGCTCTGCGGATACCCGGAAAGGCCGGAGGCTTCCTCCGGCCTGGGACCCAGGATCAGGGCCCCGGCCTCGACCAGCTCCTTGAGCCGGCGCAGCACCGGCAGGGAAATCACGGTCCGGCCGGGCAGAACCAGCAGCCGGTAGCTCATGCCGTCCGGCAGCGTCAACCGGCCGTCCTTTACCGAAAGCCGTGTCAGCAGGGCTTCGGAAGGGAGCACATCGTAGTCGTAGCCCGGCAGAATGCGGGCCGGGTCGGAGCTTTTCAGCTGGGCAAAATTCGGAACGTGATCCCCGTAATAGTAGGCTACGTCAGCCACGAAGTGCCCCTGCTGCAGCATCCACTGGCTGCGGTTGACGTAGGCCAGAAAGGGTTTGGACCGGGACCACCAGGTGGTATTGGGATTGAAATGGGTCCCGGCAAAATACTGCTGTCCCGGCATTCCCATTTCCCGCGGAGAACAGACTACCGCGTGCCAGACCAGCAGGTTCAGCCCCTCACACAGCGCTTTGTCGAAGGCCGGTTTGAGGTTGTCCCACAGCGTTTCCTGCCAGTGGGGGCCGATGGTGGTAAAGCCTTCCGCCGCCACCAGGGAGCGGCCGTAGACATGCGCGGCCGAGGCCGGCTGTTTGACGAAGAACCGGTTGGCATCCCCGATGCGGTGCTCCCAGGACCAGGCCCAGAATTCCGACATGGGCGTATCGACCGCTCCCAGGCACTGCTGGGCATCGATGGGCACGGCATGCGGGCCGCCCGATTCCGGATGGATCTGCAGGCCGTTGCGGTGGGCATTTTCCAGGAAAAAGCCATAGTGATTTTCGGCGGCCAGATCCCCGATGGTCCTCCGGAAATCGTGCAGAAAACGGTTGCTGATCGCGCGGCTGTCCACGATTTTTCCCATCACCGCCGGAAGGAAGGGCCGCAGATCGTAGCCCCGGCGGCGGCGGAACTCCTCCGGCAGGGTGGGCGTCCAGTTGACCGCCTCCACCTCCCAGCTGTCGGTGTGCAGGTACTTCAGGGTGCGCCCGATCCAGGGCCTGGCATCGGCAATCAGCGGATCGACCACCCGGCTCCAGTACCTCTGGAATGCATCGCGATCCATGGCGTCGATAGCATAGCCGCTCCAGCCGTCGCTGGAGGTGGAAACATAAGAGTGATTGCCGATGGTACAGCCGATACGCAGCACCACCCACTCCCCGGAGGGAGCTTCCCAGCGCAAACGGCCTCCCGCCTCCAGCCGCGCGGACAGATCAAGCACCTCCGCGCTGTGGGCGTCCTCCTCTCCCGGCTCCGCGGGATCGTCCTGCAGCAGGGGGGTGGTGTCCGGGGCCGAAAAGCTCAGCGCCTTGTGGACCGCCTTCTGCTCCCACATGCGGATCGGGCGCCGGGCGTTCGGATTCCGGCCAGCCTGCCGGTCCGGATAGGCCACGACAAAAAGGTCGCGAAAGAATCCGTCGCGCGCCTGGGGCTCGGGCAGCAGGATCTCGCCCCGGGAAGGTCCGGAAATCCGGCTTTCCGACCAGGCCAGCTTTTTGGAGGCATCTTCCGGGGCCACCATCGGACCGCCCAGGTTCCACCCGCTCTGAATGTTCAGGCTCATTTCCAGGCCGAGGCGCTCCGCCTCGCGAAGTGTGTGGCGCAAAAGCCGCCGCCATTCCGGGGAAAGAAAGGTGGGCCCGTGGGGAACGCGGTCGTTGCCGCGCTGCTCGGCGCCGCCGGCGTCGCAGATCAGCGCTCCGCCGAAGCCCTTGTCTTTCATCTCCTCCAGGTCGCGGGTGATGGCCTCTTCGGTCACATTGCCGTTGAGCCACCACCAGTAGGCCCTCAGCCTCGCCTGGCGCGGCGGATTATCCCACCCCTTCTCCAGCTCGCCGGCACAAAGGGGAACCGCCGAAAAAAACAAAACAACCGGAAGAATCCATTTCCATTTCATGTTCGTCGGATCAAGGCAGAGGGCCCCGGCAGCAGAGGCCCGGCGTTTTTCATTCCGCGTCCGGCTTCGTCGGGGACTGCCGCTGTTTCAGAAAGTGGCTGTAAAGAATGCCGGCGCAGAGGGTCAGAAACTTATTTACTTCCGTATCGCTCCGGGAGGTGAGCAGCACGGGCACATTGGCGCCTACTACCACGTTGGCCACCTCCGCTCCGAGCGTCATGACCCAGGTCTTGTAGAGAAAATTTCCCCCGGAAATATTCGGCACCACCAGGATATCCGCCTTTCCGGCCACCGGGTTGGATGGGATCCCCTTCTTGGCCACCGCCTCCGGATAA
The DNA here is from genome assembly GCA_903847975.1 of uncultured Acidobacteriota bacterium. GTDB lineage: Bacteria > Acidobacteriota > UBA6911 > CAINFC01 > CAINFC01 > CAINFC01. The sequence continues at coordinate 76,144 of CAINFC010000082.1, forward strand.
AGGGCCAGGTCGTAGGAAAGCGGGCCATACACGTCGGCGTGAGGCCAGCTCCGCTCGGAGAGAGCCTTTTCCAGCATGCTGGTGGGAATTTTCTCGGAGGGCACCTCGTTGGCCTCCAGGAGAGCTACTTTGGGCCGCTCGATACCCAGGCTCTGGGCCAGGCCGATGGCGTTTTCAACAATGTCCACCGCCGATTCGGCCTCCTGGTGCAGAAAAAGCTCCGGATTGATCCCGGCATCGGTCAGCAGAATCAGCCGGTCCACGCCGGGCAGCTCGAAAAGGCTGACAAAGGACAGCCGCTGCCGGATGCCGATGCCGGTCTCCCGGTTCAGGATCGACCGGATGAAGGGAGCGGTGTTGATTTTCCCTTTCATCAGCATATCGCCCCGGCCCTCGCGAATCAGCCGGGTGCCCAGCAGGGCGGCCTGGGCGTCGTGCCGGGCCGCCTCGCCGCCGGCGGGCACGTCCACGAATTCGTAGCGCCGCGGGAAAAGCAGGTCCTCCCGGCACGATTTTTTGACGGCTTCCTCGTTGCCGACCAGCAGGACCTTGCCGACCAGGCCCTCGTTGATCGCCTTGTTCACCGCGGTCAGGGATGCGCTGTCCGGACAGACCACCACGACGGTGTGGCGCTCGAGAAGCCTGGCCGCGGCGATGATGTTTTTCATTCCGTGGCCTTTGGTCATATGCAGGATCGATTCGCTGTTGTAGATGACCGCCATCATTCGCGACTGCTCTTCCAGCGAGCGGATGGAATGCGGCTGGGAGCTGTCGAAATAGAAGGAGTCCCCCGGCTCCAGCTCGTATTCCTGCCCTCCCACCGTGACCTGCACCCGGCCGCTCATCAGGAACAGGAACTCCTCTCCGCTGTGGCGGCTGATGTCGGCCAGCCCCTCCTCGTCGCGATAGAGGTCGACGACAAAAGGCTCCATATGGCGGCCGGTGTAAGCTGGAGCCAGGCTTTCATACTGCATCAGGTTGCGGCGGTTTACGCGGGCCCGCTCCTGGGGGGTGGTCTTGATGGCCCTGTGTTCGGTGGATTCCCTTCCGAAAAGGAGCGACGAGATATCCAGGCCCAGCAGGGAGGCCAGGCGCAGCATTTCGGAAATTCCGGGAGAAAGCCTGTCGGACAGCACCCTGTTCAGCGTTTCCTCATCCCAACCCATGGCGGCGCGCAGTTGCTCGGCATCGATCCCCTTTTTCAGGATCAGGGCCTGCATGTTCCGTCCGATTTTCATTTCAGGCCCTCCCCGTATTCCTTCACCTTTTCGCTGCCGTTCATCACCCGCCGGACTCCGTCCACCAGGGCTTCAATCTCATATTCTCCGGGCTTGATGAAAATCGGGGCGATAAAGCGTACCTTGCGGTGCAGGTGGCCGGTCAAATATTCGCTGTGGGCGATTCCGCCGGTCAGCACGATGGCGTCCACTTCCCCGTCGAGGGCCGCGGCCATGGCTCCGATCTCCTTGGCAATCTGGTAAATCATGGCTTCCAGGACCAGCCGCGATTTCCTGTCCCCCTTCTGCACCCGGCTTTCCACTTCCTGCAAATCGACGGTCTCCAGGTAGGAATACACTCCGCCGCGCCGGGAAACGATCTCCTGCAGCTCGGCGATGCGGTACCTCTCCTCCTTCAACAGCCGGAGAACACCGCCGACGGGCAGCCCTCCCGTCCTTTCGGGGGAAAAAGGGCCGTCGCCGTTCAGGCCGTCGTTCACGTCCACGACCTTGCCCCGGCAGTGAGCCCCGACGGTAATCCCGCCTCCCATGTGGGCCACGATCAGACGGCAGTCCTGGTAGGATTTCCCCAGCTCTTCCGCGACGGTCCGCCCGGCCGCTTTCTGGTTCAGGGCATGAAACAGGCTGACGCGGTCGATTTCCGCAAAACCGGAAATCCGGGCTACCGGCCAGAGCTCGTCGACCACCGGCGGATCCACCACGTAGGCCGGGCAGCGAAACCGGCCGGCAAAAGAATCCGCCAGCAGCCCGCCCAGGTTGGCCGGGTGCTGGCCGCTGATGCCCGCCTGCAGGTCCCGCACCATGGCTTCATTGACCCGGTAGACGCCGCCCTCCAGGGGGCGCACCAGGCCGCCGCGGCCCACCACCGCATCGAATACTTCGGCTGCCGCCTTTTCCTTGATGAGAAACTCCTCCACTTCCTTCAGCCGGAAAGGAAACTGGTCGGAAATGCGCGTGAATTTGCGGATGACATCGCGCGCGTGGGGGATCGTCTGCTTGACCAGGCCGCCTTCCTGAAAAATACCGATTTTGGTCGTCGTGGATCCCGGATCAATTGCCAGAATGCGCATGGTTATCCTCCCGATGGGACTCTGCGTTGCTGCCCCTTGATCCTACCGATTTCCATAACGGTACGTCAAGAAGAAAAACGTTTCCCCGGGGCCGGCCGCTCCCACCTTGTCTGCGGCCTGCCTAAAATTGTAATATCACATCGGCGTTGAAACAGGTGAGAAAAACTCTGCATTTCGGGTCCGCAATGCCGGATGGAAAGCACTTTTCTCCGGCCGCTTGATTTTTGATTTTCAGAAACGGTATCCATCGCAATTTCGGAGGTTTATATGTGCGGGATCTTGGCAATACTGGATATTAAAGGAGATCCGCTGCAGCTGCGGAAAGACGCCCTGGTGCGGGTCAAGCGTCTCCGGCACCGCGGTCCCGACTGGAGCGGGATCTATTCCGACTCCGAAGGCATTCTGCTGCACGAGCGTCTTTCCATCGTGGATATCGAGCATGGAGCCCAGCCGCTGGAGGACCGGCTGACCGGCCGGGTTCTCTCTGTCAATGGCGAAATTTACAACCACCAGGAGCTGCGCCTGGAGCTGAGGAATCCGCACGACTTTCAGACTGCTTCCGACTGCGAGCCCATCCTTTTCCTATACGACGAATTCGGACCGGAATTCATCCACAAGCTGAACGGCATTTTCGCCTTTGTGATCTACGATCCGGTGGCGAAGGACTTTTACATCGCCCGCGACCACATCGGCATCTGCCCGCTATACTGGGGGTGGGACCTGGAAGGCAACCTTCACGTCGCCTCGGAAATGAAAGCCATCCTCGATGTCTGCCAGAAAATTGAAGAATTTCCTCCCGGGCACTACTATCTCGGCAAGGAAAAACGCCTGGTCCGGTATTACCACCCGGTTTGGGCGGAGACCGAAACCCTGCCCAGCCGCCCCCTGGACCTGGGCCAGCTGCGCGAGGCATTCGAGGCCGCCGTCAAGCGCCAGCTGATGTGCGACGTTCCCTACGGCGTGCTGATCAGCGGCGGAGTGGACTCCTCGCTGGTGGCGGCCATCGCCTCCAAGTTCAAGGAGAAGCGGGTGGAAGACCACGATGCCAGCCCGGCCTGGTGGCCGCGTCTGCACTCTTTTTCGGTAGGATTGCGGGATTCTCCGGATCTGAAAATGGCGCGCAAGGTGGCCGACTTCATCGGCTCCGTGCACCACGAAATCTTTTTTACCGAGCAGGAGGGGATGGACGCCATTTACGACGTCATCTATCACCTGGAAACGTTCGACATCACCACCATACGGGCCGCCACTCCCATGTACCTGATGGCCCGCAAGATCAAAGCCATGGGGATCAAGATGATCCTTTCCGGCGAGGGGGCCGATGAGGTGTTCGGCGGATATCTCTATTTCCACAAGGCGCCCGACGCCCGCGAATTTCACGAGGAGACGGTGCGCAAGCTGTTCATGCTGCACAAGTACGACTGCCTGCGGGCCAACAAGTCCACGGCCGCCTGGGGCCTGGAGGCGCGGGTTCCCTTCCTGGACAAGGAGTTCCTGGAAACGGCCATGAACATCGACCCGCAGGAGAAGATGTGCGTGCCCGGAGCGCGGATGGAAAAATGGATGCTGCGCAAGGCGTTTGAAGGCTATATCCCCGACGAGATCCTCTGGCGGCAGAAGGAGCAGTTCTCGGACGGGGTGGGCTACAACTGGATCGATTCGCTGAAGGCGCGGGCCAACCGGGAGATCACCGACAAGATGATGGAAAACGCCACCTACCGCTTTCCGGTGAAGACCCCGAATACCAAGGAGGGCTACCTGTACCGCAGCATCTTCGAAGCCCACTTCCCGCATGCCGGGGCTCCGCTGCTGGTGCCGGACGGCCCGAGCATCGCCTGCAGCACGCCGACCGCCATCCGCTGGGACGCCGCCTGGGCCAACATGGCCGATCCCTCCGGCCGCGCGGTCCGCACCGTCCACCAGAACGCCCTGTAAGCGAGTCCATGCGGAAGCCCGGAAGGAGGTTCGGATCGCAGCCCGGTGCAGATCCGCCTTGCACTCGCTTCGGGCAGGGACGCCCTGAAGGGATATCTCTTACAGGGTAGCGCAAAATCCAACGAAACCCGATTTTCGCGCAGCCCTATCAGGGTTGATGGCCGGACAAAAAGTCCCACATCTTCGGATTTCCGTTGGGGAGAGCCCTGAAAGGGTTCCGTAACACAGCCCGGGGTTGCGCCGCAGGCGCTACCCCGGGTAGGGACAGCCGTAGGCGACAACCCTGAAAGGGTTGCGCAAAATCCAGGCATAACAGGTGTTTGCGCAGCCCTTTCAGACATCTGACTGTGAAAAATCCGCCGGGTTATAAGGATTGATAATCTCGCAAAAAGTCCGTGAACCCTGAAGGGGTTCCGTAACACAGCCCGGGGTTGGCGCGCTTCGCGCCTACCCCGGGTAAACGGATTTGTTTTAAAATCAGCCCTGTAAGGGCTGCGCAAACAACGGCCATTGC
>CAINFC010000083.1 GCA_903847975.1 uncultured Acidobacteriota bacterium
GGGTAGCGCCTAAGCGGCGCAACCCCGGGCTGCGATCCGGAACCCCTATGGGGTTCCTGCTACTTTTTGCCGGGCCCTCTTCCTTGACAGCCCCTTCGGCGGATTCCTATAATAAAAATTTCCGTATGGCGGAACCTGACGCCCCATTCAGCCGGAAGCTGACAACGAGTCTGCGCCTGTGGAGAGCGCTCCGCCTCGTTTGGCAAAGCTCGCGGCGCTGGACCCTAGCCACCCTCCTGCTCATGCCCGTCCGGGCGTTTCTCCCGCTGGTCTCTCTCTACCTGATGAAAAGAATCGTGGACAGCCTGTCGACCGGGGCAGCTGCCGGAGAGGGCCTGTCCCGGTTCGCCCCGGCCGCCTACGCCATCGGCCTGATGGCCGCCGTTACTCTTCTCAGCTCTCTGGCCAACAGCGCCGCTTCCCTGGTCAGCCAGGTGCAGACCCTGGAAGTCAGCGACTTCATGCGCCGGGTGGTGCATGCCAAATCGATTTCCCTGGATCTGGCCCACTACGAGATACCACAGTACTATGACACCTTCCAGAGGGCGCAGCGCGAGGCGGCCTTCCGGCCGATGAGCGTCGTGCAGGGCCTGCTGAACCTCGGGCAGAACTCTTTTTCGCTGGCGGCGCTGGTCGGTCTGCTTTCCCTGTTTCACTGGTCGATCGCTTTGGTCCTGCTGCTGGCAGTGCTGCCGGATCTCCTGGTGAAGATCGGCTTTTCCAAGAAGGTATTCCGCTGGCAAAGGCTGCGCACCCCGCTGGAACGGCAGACGAACTATTTCGATTTCCTGCTGACCGGAGCCGCACACGCCAAGGAAATCCGGCTCAATCAGCTGGGGCCCTTATTCATGGACCACTTCAGCCGGCTGCGGCGCCGCCTTCGCCAGGAGCAAATGTCGCTTCACGTGAGCCGGGCTGTGGCCGGCTGGGGGGCCCAGATCCTGAGCATCCTGGTCATCTTTGGAACCTATGCCGCCATTGCCTTGCAGACGGCCGAGGGACGCATGTCCCTGGGGGATCTGGTGATGTATTTTCAGGCCTTCCAGCGAGCCCAGACCATCCTTCAGGATATGCTCGGGGGATTGAACAGCCTGTACGAGGATAATCTCTTCCTGGCCAACCTGGAGGAGTTCCTGGACCTGCAGCCGTCCGTGACGGCCCCCTCCGCGCCGAAGGCCGTCCCGCGGCCGATCCGCGAGGGGTGGATCCTGGACCGGGTGAGCTTTTGCTATCCCGAAAGCCAGCGCCAGGCTCTCTGCGACGTTTCCCTGCATATCCCGCCCGGACAGGTGGTCGCCCTGGTCGGGGAGAACGGCTCCGGCAAGACCACCCTGGTGAAACTGCTCTGCCGGCTATACGACCCTACCGGAGGGACGATTCGTCTGGACGGTTCCGATCTGCGCGAGTTCGACCCGGACGAACTGCGCCGGGAAATCGGCGTGGTCTTCCAGGATTTCGCCCAGTATCACCTGACGATCCGGGAAAACATCCGCCTCGGTGACACCCGGCTGCCCGAGGACGATCCGCGCATCGAAGCCGCGGCCCGGGAAGCCGGACTCGCCGGACTGCTTTCCCGACTGCCCCGCGGCGATCAGACCCCCTTGGGGAAATGGTTCGACCAGGGAGAGGAATTGAGCCTGGGCGAGTGGCAGAAAGTGGCTCTGGCCCGCGCCTTTCTGCGGGACACCCAGATGGTGATTCTCGACGAGCCGACCAGCTCTCTCGACGCCCGGGCGGAGTATGAGTTATTCTGTAAATTCCGGCAGCTGGTGGCCGGCCGCACGGCCATCCTGATCAGCCACCGGTTTTCCACCGTACGGCTGGCCGATTGCATTTATGTGCTGCAGGAGGGCCGGATCTGCGAGTCCGGCTCGCACGAGGATCTGATGGATCGGCAGGGCGTTTATGCCCGCATGTTCGAAACGCAGGCCCAGTTTTACCGATAGGGAGAAGTTATGGAAGGAAAAAGAAACCCTGATCAAGCCATTGCCCTGATCCTGGAGCGCAAGAGCGTTCGGTCCTTTACCGGGGAAGCCGTGGCCCGTGCCGACCTGGAAACCCTGATGAAAGCCGGAATGGCCGCTCCCTCGGCCCGGAACCGGCAGCCCTGGGAATTTGTGGCTGTAACCGACCGGCCGACCCTCGACCTGCTGGCCGACGGGCTGCCTTACGCCAAGATGCTTTACCAGGCAGGAGCCGCCATCGTCGTCTGCGCCGTGGTCGAAAAGGCGCACGACCGGCTGCCGGAATACGCGGTGATCGACACCTGCGCCGCGACGGAAAACATTCTCCTGGCCGCGGAAGCCCTGGGTCTGGGTGCGGTGTGGACCGCGCTCTATCCGCGCACCGAGCGGATGGAATACGCCCGCCGGGTGCTGCGGATTCCCGACTCCGTCCTGCCGCTATGCGCCATTCCCATCGGCTGTCCCACCGGCGAGGACCGGCCGAAAGACAAATTCCGCCGGGAAAACATTCATTGGGAAACCTGGTAACCGCCAGCTCTTTCCGGGAGGTTGAACGCCATGAACCGCTTTTTTGCCTTCGCCCTGCTGGGCGGCATGCTGGTGGCCGCCGCTCAAACCCCGACCCCGCCCGATCCGGGAGCCCCCCGGCAGGCCATCGAAAACTGGAAGGACGCCCGCTTCGGCATGTTTATCCACTGGGGTCCGGTGAGCATCACCGGGAAGGAAATCGGCTGGTCCCGAGGCGGGGAGCGCCGCGGGCGCCCGGAATCCAAAACCGGCGAAACCCCGGTGGAAGTGTACGACCAGCTCCATAAGCAGTTCAACCCGGTGCGCTTTGATCCTGACGAATGGGTGCGGATCGCCAAGGCGGCTGGAATGAAATACATGGTTTTTACCAGCAAGCATCATGACGGCTTCTGCGAGTTCGATTCCCGGTTGACCGATTACAAGATCACCAGCCCCGAATCGCCCTACCGCAAGGATATCGTCCGGCAGCTGGCGGATGCCTGCCGGCGGGGGGGCATCCTGTTCGGCCTCTACTACTCGCAGCCGGACTGGCACCACCCGGATTACCGCAACGGCGCGCGCCACGCCGACTATATCCACTACCTGCACGGCCAGGTCCGAGAGCTACTCACCGGCTACGGAAGGCTGGACAGCTGGTTTTTCGACGGCCTGGGCGGCAAGCCGGAGGACTGGGACGCCCCCGCCCTGCTGGCCATGATGAGGGGGCTGATGCCCAACCTGGTGATCAACAACCGCGCCGGCATGCCTGCCGACTACGACACCCCGGAAAACCGGGTCGGCTTTTTCCAGAACCGGCGGCCCTGGGAAACCTGCGCCACCATTACCCGCCAGTGGTCCTACAAGCCCGACGATACCATGCGGACGCTGGCGGAATGCGTCCAGCTGCTGGTTTCCTGTGCCGTGGGGGACGGCAATCTGCTGCTCAATGTGGGCCCCATGCCCGACGGGCGGATCGAGCCGCGCCAGGCGGCCCGGCTGAAGGAGACCGGAGACTTCCTGAAGAAATACGGAGAGAGCCTTTACGGAACCCGCGGAGGCCCGGTGGTCGCCCCGGACGAAAAGAGCCGCAAGTCGGCCGCCAATGCCGGCGACCTGAAGATCGACGCCGGCCGCTGGTGGGGCGGAACCACCCATAAAGGGAATTCGATTTACGTGCACATTCTCCGCTGGCCTTCCGATACAATCACGCTTCCGGCGCTGGAGCGCAAAATCCGCTCGGTACGGGTCCTCACCGGGGGGAAGGCCTCCGTCCGGCAGACGGAGAAAGGGATTGAGATCGGCGTACCGCCGGAGAAGCGACACCCCATCGACACCATCGTCCGGCTGGAGCTGGACGGGCCGGCGGGAACTCTGCCGGTAAAAAACGCCCTGTGACGCTGCCATGAACGCACGTCTGCTGGTACGATTGCTGGTTTGCCTGGTCGTCCTGGGACTGGGCGCTTACAACTACGCGAACGGCTTTTCCGGCGGAGGAGCCCTGCTGGTGGTCGGCGGCGTCATCACCGTGAGCACCGTGGCGCAGCTCCTGCGCCGCCGCGGCCCCCGGTAAAGGGGCGACCGGCGAATCCATCCGGGCCGTTTCCCGGGCGGCATGGGAAACGGCCGATTTTCGGGTCACCGCGGACGGGCAGGAATTCCTAACGGATGAGGAGCGGCAGATAAAGCGAGTGGGCTGCGGGCGGAATGGTGAACTGAATCAGGTATGCGTCGCTGGTGCCCGTCGCTGTCCGGAGGTCGGTTCCGCCGTCCGAGTTGAAATTTGCGGTGCTTTGAAAGGTGCCGGCCAGGAAAATATGGCCGGCGGAATCAAATACCGGCGGCGCACAAAAGGTCAAATACCCTTGCGGGCCCCAGGTCCTGGCCCACAGGGTGGTGCGCTCCGAATTAAGGGCGGCGATGTGGGCCTGGGCGGACTTGATGCCATAATTCGGATTCGACGGATTGACGGGAATCCCCGAAACCCATCCTGTGGCGTAGATATGGCCGGCGGAGTCAAACGCCAGGCCGGTTGCCGATTCGTCGTTGACCCCATCCCATGTCTTGACCCACTGGAAAGTGCCGCCCGGATCATACTTGCTGATAAAGGCGTCATGGAAACCGGTCGTCGACAGGATTACCGGCGTGCCGAGCGGATCGCCGTTGAAATTGCAATTCGTGCAGTTGAACCGGCCGGCGGCGTAGACATAACCCGATGGGTCGACAGCCACGCCCCCTCCGGCGTCGTCGCTGTCCATTCCCCCCCAGGTCCTGACCCACTGGAACTTGCCCTGCGAATCGAACCGGGTCAGAAAAACGTTCACGTAGTTCCAATCCAGGGTCGGTGCGCCATGGCCGTGTCCCAAACCCGCCGCGCTTCCTTCCGGGTCAAAGTTGATGTCGGTGCTTCCGTACATTCCGCACACGTAGACATTGCCAAGAAGGTCCACCGCGACCGATGTTCCGTCGTCGTAGCCGTGCCCGCCCCAGGTGTTGTTCCATAAAAATTTGCCATTCAGATCGAACTTGCTCAGGAAGGCATCGTAAAAGCCGTGGCTGGTGCGGAGGGCGGGGTGGTCCGGATCGTTCTGGTTGAAATCCACCGCGACCTTTTCGTTATAGGTGGACCAGTCTCCCTGCACGTATACGGCGCCGTTCAGACGGTCCACGGCAACGCTGTAGGCCTCTCCGCCTGTTGTGCCGCCCCAGGTGTGCACCCACTGGGTCACTCCCGCGGAATTGAACCGGACGACAAAGATGTTGTTGTCCGGCGCAAAAAGGAGCGGCGGCATGGCATTGGAGGTGTATACATAGCCGGACCCGAAGTCGACCGTACCTTGATAGAGACCGGCAACATACGGATTGCCGTCCGCGTCCACATCCACTCCGTTGGCCGATTCGCGCCCCGCGCTGCCGCCCCAGGTCCGGACCCATAAAAAATTGCGATTGGGATCGAATTTGCAGAGAAAGGCATCCAAGGTGCTGTTGGCAGATGTTACCAGCCCGGAAGGATTCAAGTGCGCCGGATCAAAATGCACTGTGCCTTTGAATTGGCCGGCCACGTAAACATTCCCCCACCGGTCGACGGCGATTCGATTCGCGCTGAGACTGGCGCCGGCGCCCCCCCAGGTTTTGGCAAAGGGACTGTACACCGGCGGCGTATATGCCGCGGCTGTAACCGATCCGGACCGGTGCAGCCAGGAATGAAACCCGGCGGCGCCGGATGACAGGGAATAGAAATCGGCCAACGGGCCCTGGCCCAGAGCACAGCCCATGATCGATCCTAAAATCACCAGGGAAAAGCACAGGAAAAAGGATACCCATTTTCTGAACTGCCACATAATGATTGCGTATCCCGGTTTCAGAAAGTTACACGGAAACAGCCGATGGGACGGGTGAAAGCCGATCCGGTCCGCCGGGATCCATACAATCCGCCGTTTCCGCGCAACTCTCTTCATCAATAGAAAACCGTGCGTGTGCGGTGGCGGGGCTTGGCGCGTTTGTACCCGGCCTGCTGACCCCGGTTCCAAAGCAGGTAGTCCAGCTGCACCGCCGTGACGATCCGGCCCCGGCGGCCGAACGCTTCCACCATCTGCTCCACGGCATGCAGAGCGCAGGCCCGGATTTCGATTTCCTCCTCGGAACCGGCCTGGATCAGCTCCCCGTCGTCGATGCGCCGGGCCAGCGACTCCTCGTATCGCAAAATCCCGTCCAGCCGCAGGACGTGCGGAACGAGGTTATCGGCAAAGATGGTCAGGCGGTCCAGGTCGTGAAAACGGCCCAGTCCTTTACCGTGGAAGGCCAGAGCAAGATCCGCGGCCGTCAGCTGGGCTCTCTTGAGGAAAGGAACCCTCATCCCCCGGTAGGTTTCGGCGTCACGAAAGTAGCGCATGGCCAGCAGCTGCCGGACCAGACGCTCCGCAGAGCTGCCGGCCGATTCGATCAGTCCGGAAAAGCGGCCGGCGAAGTCCTGGAGCAGGCAACGCCCCAGATCGTTCAGGGCTTCGGCAAAGAGCTGCATCAGCTCCCGGACGACCGCCTGTCCCGGATCCTGCTGGAAGAGGCGCAGGCATTGGTCGGTCGTGATTTCCGCCAGGGACGCCGCGGAGAGCGGGCCATTCCGGTCATACTCGTCGCGCAGCAAGGAAGCGACCGTAAAGTAGCCGGATAATCCCGTCCGCTTTCTCAGCAAGGGAAAGTAGCCCGATCCGAAGTTGATGGCATCGAGTGTCAGAAAAAAGGCGGCGGTGCTTTCGCCCTGCCCGAGGAAGTGGCAAGCCGGCTCGTGCTCCGCTTCCCGGTCCGTGTCCGGGGACAGGCCGGCGATGTAGCCGGGGATCCGCTCGAGGTCAATCCGCACGAAGGCCGACTGATCCGCCACATACCGGCAGCCGCGGCGTACCTCTTCCAGCAATTCGGGGACTTCCGCCAGCGGAGCCTTGCTTTCCATGTTCTGATTATACTTTACAGGCGACCGGGCTGTGGTAAGCTTGTACAAAGAAACCGGGAGGATGGCCGTGCCGGCCGGCCGCTACGGCCGCCGGACGGATTTGGAACGATGCTCAGACAGTGGAAGAAAGTGGGACGGCGGCTTTCCCTTGACCATCACAGTCAAGGAATGTTACTTGCGGCCGCCCTGTTCTTCGTCATTCTCCAGGCCTGGTGGTCCCTTCCCGGTCTGGTTTTATACGGGATCATGCACTTCCAGTACGGGGGCTCCGGAACCTTTCAGCGTCCGCCGCGGGGTGAAGGCAAAGAAGCGACCGTGGCGGATGCCGCTTTCGTGGTTCTGGGTATTCTGGGCCTGGTCCTGATGATTGCCGGAATTGCAAAACGTATGGCGGAAGTGATTCAATGAAGACGGTCCACGAAAGAAAAGGTGTGAGATAGAATCAGGGGAAAAGATCCCGAAAAAGGAAGGTGCGGCCATGGCCGACGATTCATCCCGGAACTCTTTGCCGAAAGCTTCCAGCCAGGAAACCCTGGAGCACCCCGACTTCGCCGTCGGTGCCGCGGAGGCAGAAACCCTCCTGCAGCTCTCCGGAGTGGTCGCCAACTACAGCCCGGCGAGCCTGGCAGCCATCGATTACTGGATGCAGCAGTGGAAAGATCCCAAAGGAACGGAGAGCTCCAAGGGGAAGCCTCCGATTTCCTGGGAGTGGATACTCGGCTGCTACCTGGGGGAACTTTTCTGCCAGCGCTTCGGGGCCGCCTGGCGCCCGGGAGGAATGCCGGGACAGCCCTCCCGGGATCCCCTGTGCTACCATGTCGCCTGGCCCAGCGGCTTTATGACCTGCCCGTTTGTCTATATCGCCAAGCGTATGGAATCCGGGTTGAAGAGTTCGATTTATGGACAATTCGAACAGTGCCGGCAGATCCTTCGTGAGCGGGGCGACATCGCAGACATGGCCGACGATCCGGCCGATTGGCTCCAGCAGGGGGAGGCTTTCGGCTTCCGGTTGAAATGGCCCGCGGTGGGAATCCAGTTCATTCAGACCGCATTGAAACGGAATCCCTCCCTGCCCATGGCCTGGCTTCGTCTCGGGCAGCTGTGCCTGGAAACAGCGGAGGGGGAAGCATCCGCCGTCCCCTGCTTCCGACGCGCCATTTCCATCGATCCTGCCTTTGCCGAGGCCTGGATGGCACTGGTGCGCCATCTGAAATCCAAAGGCAGGGAGGAAGAGGCCTTGGCGGAATCGAAAAAGGCCCTGCAGCCGGTTCCCGATCATCTGGAGCTGCAGGAGGTGCTCGGAGAACTGCTGCTGGCCCGTGGGGAGATTCCGCAGGCGGCGGCTGCCTTTCAGAAGGCCACCCGGGGGATGCGCCCCGCCGGAGCCTGGGAAGGCCTGGGCCTCTGCCGCCTGGCCTCGGGGGATCAGTCCGGCGCCCTGGAGGCCTTTCAGCAGGCGGTGCAAAAGGAAAGCACCCGTCTGGCCGCCGCCATGCGAATCGCCGATCTGCAGGAGAAAAGCAATCAGCTAGCCGAGTCCGCCGAATGGTACCGTCATATCCTCCAATACGGACCCCGGGAGAGCGAGCTGGTTCAGCAGGCCGGACAGCGCCTGCAGGCCCTGGAAAGCCGAACCGAATTCCTTCATGCCCGGGCGGCCCGGCTGGCCTCCTCGGGAAAGACAAAAGAGGCGATTGAAGTTTATGAGCAGATCGTCTCCCGCAATGCCCGCGATGCGGATGCCTGGCGGGACGCCGGGGTCGGATACGCCCTGCTGAAGCAGTTCGATAAGGCTCTCTCCTGCCTCGACAAGGCGATCCAGGCGGCGCCGGGAGACCCCCGCAATTATGACCACAAAGCCGTCACCCTGGGCCGCATGGGAAGATTTCCGGCATGCCTGGATGTTCTGGATCAGGGGCTGTTTCAATGCGCACAAACGGCCCCGCTCTGGTCCCGAAGAGCCTATATTCTCGGGCGCCTGGGACGCTGGCAGGAAGCCCTGGCCAATGCCGGCAAGGCGCTGGAGCAGTCTCCGGACCTGGGCCAGTCCTGGCTGTATAAGGCCGAGGCCGAGCGTCATCTGGGGCAGACCGATCCGGCGATCGCATCCCTGGGGAAATATATCGCCTGGGCCCTTCCGGGGAATCCGCCGGGTGCCCGCGAAGCCATGCGAATGAAGTGGGAGCTGGAGCATCCCGATCGAAAGCTTGATCCGCAGCAGGCGGAAGCTTCCCAGGCTCTTGCCTTCCAGCTTCAGGAGGCCGGAAGATACCAGGAGGCGCTGCAGGCCTTTGAACAGGCAACACGGTTGGATCCTTTCCATTTTGAGATCTGGAATAATTACGGCACCCTGTGGTCTCTTCTGGGCCAGAACGAAAATGCCCTGGCCTGTTTCCGGCGGGCGGCGGAACTTCATCCCCACATCCCCACGTTTCAGACCAACATGGCTATTTCGCTGGAGAGGCTCGGTCGCCTGGAGGAGGCGCTGGCGTGCCATGAAAAAGTACTGGCTTCCTCACCCAATGAGAAGAGATGCCTGGAGGAAAGCATCCGCATCCGGGGATTGCTCCAGCGGTGATCGAGGAAAAGAAGCGTTTCACGACCCGCGAATGAATGAAAAAGTGGCTGTCCCGGTTTCAGAAAGTTACACGGAAACAGCGGATGGAACGGATAAAAGCCGATCCGATCCACCGGGATCCATAAAATCCCCCGTTTCCGCGGAACCAATAAAGAAAGTGGGCGTCCTTGAATCCTCTCAGAAGTCCACGCGGAGGTTGAACTGCAGAATGCGGCCGGAGCCGTTCTGCGAGGTCACCTTGCCAAAGCTGGTAGAGGTGGGATTGGTGTTCGGCGCTCCGAAATTGGTGCGGTTCAAGGCATTCAGGAAGTCGACCGAGAAGTTCGCCTTGAGTGACTCGTGAATCGGAAACTTCCGCATGACTTTGATGTCCCACAATCGGATGCCGTCGGCCTGAATGCCGTTGATCCGCGTCGGGAAAACACGGACATGGTAGGAGCCGGGCTGATTGGCCGATCGCCCTTCGAAGCCGGTGAACCCGCTGGGGATGGTTCCGGAGCCTTTGTAGGCGATGTTGGGATCAAACCAGACGTGGATATCCTGGGCATGGGCGGTGTCATGATTCATGAGCTTCTTCAGCTGGCTCTGATCGCCGTAAAAGAATCGGTTCCCCCAGGCGAGTACCGGCCCGTCCTGAAACTGGTAGATCCAGCTCAACTGCCAGTTGCCGGCCACATGGCGCAGGGGATGGCTCTGCAGCCAGCGGCGGTCTTTGCCGAAGGGGAGCTCGTAAATGGCGCTCCAAACCACCCGGTTAGGCCGAATGGAGGAGTTGGCTTCCCAGGAAGGGGCCGTGTCAAACTCGTTCAGGTACACGTCCTGCGTGGCGCTGGAGGAGTAGGCATAGGACAGAGAAGTCTGCAGGCCATGCGAGAAGCGCTTCTCGACTTCCAGCTCGATATCGTGATACCAGGTGCCGCCGTATCCCTTCCGGATATCCACCCCCGGGCGCAGGCCGGTGAAACTGCTGTAGACCGGAAAGGGGCGCAGCAGCTGGTTCTTGCGGATGGTGCTGCCGGTAAAGGTGCTCTGCGTCGAAAGGTAGCGGTAGAGCGCCGGAGCGCTCTGCTGCAGGGAGGCCAGGCCGGCGATACTGAAAGGATTTTTCACATTGGTGTTCATATCGGTGTCCACCGTGTTGTCGCGCACATTGCCGGTGGCCCAATAGCGGGCGGGCAGGTAGTTGATCGGCGCCGCCACCCAGATATTGGAATAGGAGCTGTTGACGCTCGCCTTGACGACAATATCCTGGGAGAACTGCCGCTGCACGCCAAGGGAAGCGCGATACTGCATGCTCGGCCGGAAGTCCCGAGGGTAGCCGCTGTAGCTGCGTCCGGCGAAGGCCGCCACGCCGCGGGTTGTGCCGTAAGGCGTGTCGTACCGGGTTTTATCGGCGCGAATCGGAAAGGGATCCACCAGCGGGTTGGCGCTGGACGACAGGCCGGCCGCCGAGCCGGTGCCGCAGCAGAAAGTCAGGCCCAGGTCGTTCGAAACGGTCGTGACAGTCGACTGGCTGAAGCCGTCCTGCGAGGGCCGGTTGTTGTTGCTGTTGAAGGTGTCGGCGTACATGCCGAAGCCGCCGCGGATGACGGTCCGGGGAGTCACGGTCCAGGCCAGGCCGACGCGCGGCAGGAAGTTGTGCGTCCCGCCGGTGTAGCCTTTTTCGGGGCTCCCCATGTAGCGGATGCCGCCGCGCACTTTAAACTGGGAAGCGGGCAGCTCGGCCAGAGGGCTGGCGGCGTAGGCCGCCTCGACCAGCGTACTGAACGGCAGGGAGTCGTCATAAAAGAACGCGCCGGAGATGCCGCGATGGAACCGCTCGGAGATGCCGCCTTCGCGCTCGTAGCGCAGGCCGAAGCTCAGGTTGATTTTCTGGCGGATGCGCCAGTTGTCCTGCAGGTAAAGCGACCGGTAGCGGGTGGACCACAGTGCGGTGTCGTTGTTGTCCACCTGTATGGAATAGGGCAGGCCCATCATGAAGGACGCCCATTCCAGCCCCAGGTGGGCGGTAACCGTGTCGTTGTCCTGCTTCTTGACGTAGCGGTTGTCGAACTGGTAGAGACCCGCGGTGTATCCGGGATTAATTTGCGCATACCAGTAGCGGCGCTCGATCCACCCGTACTTCAGGGAGTGGTTGCCCTTGATGGTGTACAGCCCGATCTTCAGATCGCCGGTGGCGGCGCTGGCCACGGCGATCTTTCCCGGGAAGGCCTGGCTGATGCCGTTCATGGTGTTGAAGTCCAGCGCGGGCAGGTGGTGGTAGTCGCCGGCATAGGTATCAAGATACTGCGGCAGGCCCACGTCGGTGGGCTTGAAGGCCGCCTGGACCGGGCGGCGATTTCCGTGGTTGTAACGGTTCCAGCCCAGGGAAGCGTCGAGCACCGTTTTGCTGGTAACCGTCCAGGTCCAGTTGACGCCTGCGCCGATGTTGTTGCGCACCCCGCCGCCGGCCTGCAGGCCGGGTACGGTGGTGTAGGTCCAGTCGCCGTTGCCGTTCCAGCGCTGATTGCGGTACCAGCGGAAGAACATGCGGTGGCGGTCGTTGAGGTTGTAATCGTAGCGGTTGATGATCGAATTGAAATCTTCGATGGTCCGGGCACTGGTGAAGTAGTTGTAGCGGCCGTCGGCGGTGACGATCCCGGCGATATTGTTGGGAGTCGGGTACATCTTGGCGTAGGCTTTGTACACCGGGCTTAAAGCCGGGACGCCCTTGTTGCCGGCGAAGGCGCTGCGCACCACCCGGCTGCCTTCCAGGCGGGCCGTGCGCGGGTCGTACAGGGTATAGCGGGTGAGATCGACCGCCAGCAGCCTGGAAAAGTCGCCCTGGTTCCAGGCCGGATCGGGCACCGTGTTAAGGCTGTCTTCCGTAGCCCGCTGGTAGATTCCGTTGTAGCTGAGAAAAAAGAAAAGCCGGTCCTTCTGCTTTAACAGCTTGGGGATATAGACCGGGCCGCCCACCGAGCCGCCGAAATTGTTGGACCGGCCGGACTGCTGGCGGGGTTGGTCCTTGGAAATTGTTCCGGCCGCCAGCTGCTGTTCGTAGGCGATCCGGGCGAAGTGGGTCATGGCATTCCAGCGCTGCTGCCAGTGCTGGTTGAACACCGAGCCATGGAGAGCGCTGGTACCCGCCTTGGAGCTGATGTTGATGGACGCCCCGGAGCTGTTCCCGTAGCTGGCGTCGAAGGGAGTGGTTTCCAGTTTGAACTCGGATACCGAGTCGGCCGGCGGGGCAAAGCCCGCCAGGCGGTTAAAGCCGCCCACCGGGATGGAGTCCAGGGTGTACATGTTGCTGCCGACGTTGCCCATGGTATTGAAGGAGGACATACCGCCGTTGTCGAAGGGACGCAGGAATCCCGGACTGCCGGTCCACTGCATGCCTGCGCCGAGCACACTCAGCCGGAGGGGATTCATGTCATTAAAAGGAAGCTGCAGGAGTTCGCGACCGGTAACGACGCGACCTCCCGAGGCGCTGCTGGTTTCCAGAAGCGGGGTAGAGTCGGTAACCACCACGCTCTCGGTCATCTCACCCATTTCCAGACGGCAGACAAGATCGAGGCGGTCCGCAACGCTCAATTCCAGGTTCGGGTAGACGGCCTTTTTAAAGCCCTGCATCTCCACCGACACGGAGTATTTGCCGGGGTTGAGCAGCTGCAGCTCGAAGGCGCCGGCATCGTTGGACAACAGGCGGTGAACGACGCCGGTATCGTCGGCGGTGACCACCAACTCTGCGCCGGGAATCCGCCCGCCCTGGGGGTCCAGGACAATGCCGGTCATGCTGCCGCGGGGATCCTGCGCAGCGGCCGCCCCCAGAAAGCAAAGGAAGAGCAAGGAAAAAACCGGAAGCCGGTGAACAAGTTTTTTCCTCCCGAAGTCGCAGCGAATAGCCATAAATTTATTTTCCCCGTGGCTAACCCGGAGATTCGTCTTTTTTGAATCCCTATGTACCTCAGCACAGAAAAGTCAGAAACAGCGTATCACCGGAAAGAAGAAAAGGAAAGAAGAAAAGGAAAGAAGAAAAGAGGAAAGAAAAGGAGAAAGAAAAGGACACCCATTTTCTGAACCGCCACAGAATAATTGGATCTCCCGGTTTCAGAAAGTCACACGGAAACAGCGGATGGGACAGATGAAAGCCGATCCGATCCGGCGGAAAAGGGCGGTATTGACATAGGTCCGACCGCATTCTCCCTTCGAGGGATTCGCGACCGCCAGGAGCCGGAAGCCGGCCGCCTCCGGCAGGATCCCGGCAGGACCCGGAGCGATCAGCTGCACGAACAGGCAGTCCCGTACTTTTTCGCCGAGGCTCATAAAGGTGCTCGCCGCCGGACCGCAGGCCGGGCCGATTTTAACGAAGTGGAGCACCTCGCCTTCCAGCGCGAATTGCCGGACCATGGCCGCCAGATCGGGAACCGGAGTGTCCTCCCCCCGGGCAGCGGATGTTTCGACGAAGCCCGAATAGCATCGGTAGCGGGAATAGCCTTCGGGGCCGACACCCAGCGCCAGGATCCTTTTTTCCGGGGGGAGCAGCGCCTTTGCGAGCTGCAGGGGATCTCCTGTTTCAAATCCGGCATCGAGAAAGTGAAGGTGACGGCAGGGGAGCTTCCCGAGGCAGTAAGCCAGCCAGCGGGCCGGCCGGTCCGGGGATCGGACCGCAAAGAACAGGTCTTCCGATTTCCACCACCGAACCCAGCGGCACCGGACCAGGAACTCGACCGGCCCCGAGCGGCGAATGCAATTCCCGAGGCGCCGGGAGACCGATTGGAACGCATGGCGCGTCAGCCCGCAGCGGACCCGCCAGGGGGCAGTGCGCAGCGCGATCCTCTGGACGAGGCTGCGGCGGCGCAAGGCGGTCGCCGCGCGCCACTGCCGGGCGCGCTCCGTGTCCGGCCCTTCCCCCCAGAAATCGGAATGTGCTGGCAAATCGAGAAGCTCGCGCTTCCGCTGCCACAACGGATGGTCGGTGCGATACCGTCGCTCCAGCTCTGCGGCGCTGACAACGTAGGAGCGGCCCTCCTTTTTTTTCGGTTCCCCCAGACGTACGTGACGGGCTCCCTCCCCGACCGTCATGCGCAGAAAGGCAGCCTGTTCCCGTGGATCGCGCAGGCAGGCCAGGATAAACTCGTCCGGCCGGAAGTTGGCGTACTCCCGGTCCATGCGGCGACTCTTGAGGTTTTTCACCGTCAGCCGGTTGGTCTGCAGAAGATGGGAGGGGTAGAGGCTCGCAGCAAGGCTGCAGAGGATGGCCTGCGCGTAACACTCCGATTCCTCATCCATCCCGTCATAATAGGGGAGCAGGGAAAGCAGTGCTTCGCGGTGGAAGGCATTCAGCAGGGCGTCAAAGAAGCGCAGGCTTTGCACGGGCTTCGCCGGATCATCCCAACCGCCCGTCAGCTGCCAGGAATAGCGCACCATCCCGATGGCGGGTTCGTAGTCGAGCAGAAACTCTTCGAAGAGGCGCCAGGGATTCTGCCCGGAGTCGCCTCCGACGGCTTCCAGAAGAATGTCGTCATCCAGGAAGACATAATAACAGTAGCCTGTGCCCGGAGCTTCCCGCAGCAGGCGGTTCCGCCCCTGCGTCCATGAGCTGTCCGGGTAGAACAGGCTGCGCGGGTCAGACGATTGCTTCTGCCAGGAGAGAAAGCGCACATCGCTGTCGGTGGACTGCAGCTCCACCAATTTTTCCGGCAGGTCCCCGGCGGTCTGTACCAAGTACAGAAACCGTTTGGTCATGCCTGTCGCCTTTCGTGTTCCTGCTTTCCCGCCGCAGAAGCCGCCTGCCAGTCCGCCAGCCACGCCTCCAGCCGGAGAAGCTCCCCGTTGCTGACAATTCCCAGGCGATGAAACTCACGATAAACAAGGGGCAGGCTCTCTGACGGACAGGCCGCCGTACAGGGAATATTTTCCAGCACTTGCACCGTTTCCCGGACCTGCAGAAAAACCTCCGTCTCCTCGCGAAAATCCGTCATCAGGTCGTGGGGATTCCGCAGCTGGCGCAAGCAGGCGGGTAGAAATCCGGTATGCAGCCCGTGCTGCCAGAGGAGGCGCTGCGCCACATAGCCCCGGAGAATGTCGGCAAAACGCGAGCCCACGGTACTTGGGAGGTAAAGATATGGAAAAGCTTCGCGGCCCCAGAAGGTGTTCTGGGAATTGACCGGCGAATAGCGGCCGGGCGGCAGAAAGCAGGGTTTCTTCTTCCGGAAGCGGACCTTCCGGCCGATGATGAGGCGGTAAATGGCATCTACGTCCGGATCACCATGGACCATACCTTGCCAAAGGCCGATTCGGACCTTTTCGGAAGGCTCTGCGCGGACCTGCTCCCGCCGCCTCCGTCCAATCTCGTCAAGAGGGAAGCCTCTCGGCCAGATGCAGGCGGTCGTGAAATAGGCATACATATTCACGAAACGGGACCGGCCCGCGACCCGCATAGAGCAGGTGAAGTCGGGCAGATGCCAGCCCGGCAGCGGCAGGTTGTCGTCATCGGTATCGAAAATGACCCGCGCGCCACGGGCCATGGCCGCCAGGTAACCGGTATTCTTTCTCGCATAGTGATTTTCCGGCAGCAAGGGTGAAAGGCGAGGGGCTGCTTCCGCCTGCTGCTCGATCGGCAGGCAGGTGAACTGCGCGCCGGATTCCAGCGGCGGCGTCATGCGGTCGCCGGCGACGATGACGTGCCATCCGTCCTGCCGCTCGAGGGCCCGGAGGCCGTCCGATTTCGGGTGGATCGTAGTAACGACGATGAAACGGTCTGAATCCATCAATGGGTGAACGTCCTCCCCTCCTCGCTTGGCCTCCGACAGCACAGAACAAGACAGAGGACCATCGGCTCGGTGCCGGCTTATGTCGTTCTGCCTGTCCTCTGCCCTCCTGGAGCATATTTTGACAATAGGTAAATTTCAAGGGCACGTCGCGGACATTTTCCCGAACCGCAATTTACGGAAGAGGAAGCATGAGGTTCCGAAAAAATCGACGCACCCAAAAAATAAAAATGCTGTAATCCGGACAGAGCAGGATAAGGCGATCGGCTCCTGCGGAAGCAGGGCCGAGAGCTTGAAAGATCGGACTCATTTGATAAAACTGTAAAAAGCCACAGGAACCCCAAAGGGGTTCTGTAACACAGCCCGGGGTTGCGCCGCAGGCGCTACCCCGGGTAGGCGGATTTTTTTGAAAATCGGCCCTGTAAGGGCTGCGCAAACACCTGGTATGGCTGGATTTTGCGCAACCCTTTCCGGGTTGTCGCCTGCGGGTGTCCCTACCCGGGGTAGGCGCGAAGCGCGCCAACCCCGGGCTGTGTTACGAAGCCCTTTCAGGGCTTTCCCAAACGGAAAGCCACAGGTATGGGACTTTTTGCCGGGCCATATTATTTGATGGCTTCGCAAAAAATCGTTCTTTCGTCCGGTTCTGCCGTCCCGATAGGGACTTGCTCCGTACGGAAGCCAACCCGGCAATGAATTGCCGCGCCATAATCTTGTCGTCCCTTACGGAACTTATGCCTCGGAACAACAGTCGTGTGCCGGCAAACGCAGGGCCTGACAAGGCAGGGCCGGAGTACAGCGGTACACACGCAAGTCCCGTAAGGGACGGCAGAACAAAATGATATTTCGACTTTTTGCGAGATTGATTTATTTGGATGGGAGGCGTTCCGGCTTCTGGAATTCGGCACTCATCCGCTCGGGCAGGCGCCAGACGGCGTCTCCGGCACGGTTGGTAAAGTAGAGGCGGGATTCGGAAGGCGCCAACGTATGGCCGTCGGCCCAGAAAGCATAAAAATCCGGGTGAGCGTGGACCGGGCGGCGCGCATAGGTGTGGTTGAAGCGGCTGGCGCGGGTAAGCGGCCGGACCCTCACCCAGTGCGCCCCCTGATCGCGGCTGGACCAGAGCACCATCTCCCCGCCGGTGGTCCAGGGCTGAGGCCCGGGATCCGTCGGGGCGAATGGCCGTCGCTCCCATTCCCGGCCGGGCCAGCGCAGGGTGTACCAGGGGCGCATGCCTTGACGCGGTCCGGATTCCTTGCCGGATGCGGTCAGGAAAAGAATCACCCGCCGGCCCGCGGCATCGAAGTTCAGATCTTTGACATAGACCAGCTGCCGCTCGGAGAAGGAATCAGGATACCCATTTCCTGAACCGCCACAGAATAATTGGGTGTCCCGGTTTCAGAAAGTTACATGCAAAAAGCGGATGGGAAGGAGGAAAGCCGATTCGATCCGCTGTGATCCGTAAAAATCCGCCGTTTCCGCGTAACCGAAAAAAACAGCTATCGGATCCCCCGGCAGCTCCCGCCCGAGGGGCAGGTAGAAAAGGGCGGTATTGACATAAGTCCGACCGCATTCGCCTGCCGGTCGTCCTGCACAGAAAAGCGGCCTGCGGCGCCGGGTTGCTCAGACAGTCCAGTAAGAATTCATCCGGCCGGAAGAGTGCAAATTCCCGGTCATTGCGCTGATGACGGCGGTTCCAGGCGACAAGCAGAGGTTTGTCTGAGCGTAAGACTCACTTGGCCGCGCCCGGCCGTGCCGGCCCAACCGGCGCACCTTTTGCAACATCCCGGCATTTGTTTTGCGTTTCCGTAATGAATTCCGGTTCATAACCTGGAGAACAATTGGACCGATGAGGAAACCAAGAGCAAGCCGGCCAAGGTTACCAGGCGGGACGGCGCTCCCGGTCACCCTTTCGAAAAGGTCCGGCAGCAGGCGCGGGGGTTCGGGGGTATGCCAGGCAGAGTCCCTGGCATTTCCTCTCGCGGAAGAGCAGGCAGGAGCGGCATGCCGGCCGGCAGGGTTCCCCCAGCCGGGAGCGGATGGGAGGGCCGAAGCAGGCTCCCAATTCCCGGCGATCGGCGAAATCGAGGAGGGCCCTGCGGGGCGATTCCGTCCCCATGCAGGGAGTGACGCTTCCGTCCGGATGGACCAGCGCGTTCTGCGTGCCGTCGCTGCGGGCAATGCCGCAGGAATGAAAAAGGTCGTGATGCGGCAGCCAGCGCCTCCAGGACTGGAGGGGAAACAGGCAGAAGGGCAGCGGCTTGGCCAGGACCAGGCAGATGCCCCGGCTCGTGCATTCCTCAATCAACCCGGAAATCATCGGGCCGAAGCGACGGATGTCCCCGGGGGCCACGTAGCGGTTCCCGCATCCTTCTGCCGGAAACGGCAGGGCGAAGTGGAGCCGTGACACCCGGAAGGATTCGCAGGGTCGCAAGGCCTCCTCGCCGTAGTTGTCTTCCAGGGAATGGGCGTTGATCCGCAGTGCGACCGAGATCCCCTTTCCGGCAAGGCCCTCCAGGGTTCGCAGGAAGCGCTTCTTCTGATCCCCCCGGTACGTTTCCCCCTCAGCCAGGTGCAGCCCCAGGTGTAGAATGGACTCCGGCTCCAGCGCCTCCAGGATTTTCTTTCCGAACAGTCCGTTGCTGTTGAAGTACACTTTCAGGCCCTCTTCCCGGCACTGCCGCAGACAGGAAAGAAAATGAGGATACAACGTGGGCTCCCCTCCCAGGAAGCAGATCCGCCGGCTGCCGTCCCGCCGCATCCACTGCAGGATGAGCGAAAATATTTCCTCCGGCATGGATTCCCCCGCCCGGTGACGGTTGAAGCAATAGCTGCAGTGCAATTGACAGTCATAGGTGAGAGCCACCATGAGCTGCCGCGGATACTCGGCAGCCGCCCGGGCCTCGCACCTTTCCGCGAACCGCCGGCGATCCGTCGCCGATGCGCATTCCGCAAGCGCCGCAAGGATCCGGCTGCCGTTTTCATGAAAACGGCCCAGGGAATCGAGCAGCCTCTCCGTGGCCCCCGGAACGGCAGCCGCCAGCGGCCAGAAGGTTTTCAACTCCCCGAGAAAGGACTCGTTGGCTTCGGCGAGACAGGCGCCGGGGCCCTCCGCTGCGAAGTGTCGCTCCTCCGGCGGACCCCAGGAGGGCATCCGGGGCAAAATCAGAAATTCCTGAATGACCCGGTCGGCCGCCTCCCGCACGGCGGCCTCCGGATCGGCCAGCAGCGGAGTCCAATATCGCAGCTGCCAGGGGTGGCGCAGGGGCGGCAGCCGATTCAGGAAGCGCAGCCGGTCGGCCAGGGGAGCCATGGGCAGGTTCCGGAAAAGGGCCGGATAAAACTCGGCGGGAACCTCCCCGGAAACAAACCGGTACAGCAGGAGGCGGTCGTCCGCCCTGCCGGTATCCAGCAGCCGCCGGATTTCACGCCGGGAAGGCTGCCCATGCGGCGGTGCCATGAAACCTCATGTAATTGCGGGCAAAGGATTCGCTTTTGGCGATATCCGCAAAGGAATAAGTGGGATGGGACAGGATCTCGTAGGGGGGCGTGTCCCGGTACTCCAACCCGAGCTTCCGGGCCTCGCGGCGCAGGGGAGTGCCGTCCAACACACAAAGCCGGTTCAGGAAGATTTTCGCTTCCCCCAGCGATTCCGCAAAGCAGATCCCTTTCATGAACTCCGCGTAATCGTCTTCCGGCAACCCGTAAATCAGGTACAGGTTGATTCTCCGCCCCAGGGAACGCAGCCGCTCGAACCCGGCGGCAAAGGCTTCCCGGTGGAAAGGCCGCCGGATGGCCCGGTTGGCCGCCGGATTGACGGTCTGCAGCCCGACGTCGAAAACCTGGTAGCAGTCGAACAGCGGCCGGTTGCCGTCCTGAACCCGTTCCGCATCGATCTCCACCGAAACCCGGAAGCAACTTCTGCGCCTTTCCTCCGACAGAATCCGGTGCAGGGACGCCAGCCGCTGCGGATCGTTGCCGGCCAGCACGGGATCCAGCAGGTGTACGTAATCATGCCCCTGCAACAGGGCCCAGCGGATTTCGGCCGCCACTCTCTCCGTGGAAAAAAACCGGGGGCGTCCGGCGCGCAGGGCCTCGAAGCAGAAGGCGCAGTTTCCGGGACACCCGCGGGCATGCTCGATCATCACTCCCAGCGGGCTTCCCGGCGGAATGGAAACGGCATTCTCCAGGTAGGGCGACGGCAGCTGATCCAGGTTCCCGATTTCGGCGGCCGGCGGGTTGCTGTGCCAGGAATCCCCGCACCGGTACTGGATGCCCGGGATATCCTTCAGGGACAGAAAATCGTCTCCCGTCATGGACAGCAGGATCCGGCGGAAGGTTTCCTCTCCTTCCCCGTCGGCCACGATGTCCAGGAACGGGTACTGCTCCAGGTAGGAGAGGGTGGAGTGGGTGACCTCCTGCCCGCCGAAGAGCAGCCGGCTGGCCGGCAGGAGCTTCTTCAGTGCCCGGGCCAGGCCCAGCGACTTGGTGATGTTCCAGACATAGCAGGAAAAGGCGATCAGCTCCGGCTGAAGCCGGACCAGGTTGCCGAGGATATCGCTGTCGGCGGTCCGCAGGTCGTATTCCGCCGTGAAAATCCGGCACTGGCGCAGCAGAGCTTTGTCCCGGGCGGCATACAGCCGCAGGGAGTGAATCGCCAGGTTGTAATATCCCGGGGTGTTGAGAGCCACCAGGACCGCCCGTTTCATCGGCATGCGCCTCCCGCCGCCTTCCCGGACCGGAGCCCGGCACCGGCGGACGCCAGTTTATGGGAAACGCAGCCTCCGGGGCACTGCCTCCGGTGCAGAAACCGGCAGCGGCCGCATCGGGGAAAGATCCCCGACGACGCATAGCTTCCCAGAAACCTGCCGTAGTGATCCATCACTTCGCCGAGGGTGGAGAAGTCGGTCAGCCGGCGATTTTGAATCGACGAGAGCGGGAAGCAGGACCAGGTGTTGAGGTCGGGATCGATGTCGATGGTCGGACCGCAGGAAAACTTCAGGTCGGCATGGGCCGCGACCAGGCGTCCCATCTCCGCGGTCCGGAACATGCAAGGCACGAAGCCGCAGTCGAAATTGAGGCGGATATCGTTCCGATCGGCTTCCGCCGCAAAAGCCGCCAGCCTTTTTCCGACGCTCCGGTATTTTTCCGGGGAAAGGAATTCGTTATCCCCGCCGTGCACCGGCTGGGCAAGGCCGATGCGCACGGCACGGTTGAACCGGAAACGGTCGATCATGCGAAAGAGGAAGGAGAGGTCGAAGTCCTCCCGGTAGATATTGAAGCCCGGCCAGATATTGGGACCCAGGTTTTCGAAGACCGTCTCCAGCTGCTGCCGCTGGGCCGGAGGCGTATCCCCCGGCTCGTTGATATTCAGGATCACCGCCAGGTTGTTCCGGAAGATGTACCGGCAGACGGAGGCATCCATCAGCCCGTTGGAAAAGATCCGAACCGTCATTCCGCGGGAAAGGGCATGGTCGGCGATTTCCCGGAAACGGGGATGCAGCGTCGGCTCTCCGCCCAGGAGCGAATAAACCTCATGGCCGGACCGCTTCAGGAAATCGACGACATAGGCCGCGTTTTCCAGGCTGATTTCCTTTTTGGCGGTCCGGCGCCCGGAACCGTTCTTTCGGATCTTTCCTCGCGCGAAGCAATAGGGACAGGAACGGTTGCAGTAGCCGGTGATCAGCAGGTTCGGCATGGACTCACTCGCCCTCTTTTTCCCGGACGATGATCCGCTCGGCTTCCAGCCCGGCCAGAAAGGCTTCCACATCGCGCTCCGCCCGATCCCGGCTCACGGCGTATTCCCTCATAATGGCCCGGATGGTGTGCTCCATCGGCCTTCCCTGCACCATTCCCATCCAGACTTTGCCCCCCAGCTCGTTAAACAGGTAGTGGTTTCCGCCGGCCGGATCCAGCACCACGATCCGCCGGTCGAGTTTACGCCAGGAGAGCTGCGGTTTCAATCCTATCGCCATCGGCTTCATAAGCACCTCTTCCGGACTCCTCTTTCTGATTAAGAAAACGGGCCAGGTCCACGGCAGCCGTTTCCCCGTCTTCCTCCGCCCCGCCGGGCCATTGCGCCCGGAGGTGCCGCCGGAAAGCGCGCAGGCACCGGTCCAGGGCCCGATCGTCGTAAAAGGGCCGACGGTATTCGTCCAGGCGGAAGGCCGGTTCCACAAAGTCGTGCAGTTCGGCAAAGAACTTCACCAGGCGCAGCTTCGGATGCCCGATGATAAACCGGACCAGCCATCCGCACCGGCAGACCATGGGCAATAGCCGGTAGACCTTTTCCACCCAGGCATAATCGTAGAAAGGATTCCTCACAAAATGAAAATGGGAAAAAAGCTCCGGATCCTGCCGGATGCGGGAAAGGAGAGCCGGCGACTGGAAGGGCAGGTCCTTGTGGACCAGGAAAGGGCTCGGCTGCAGGCCGGAGGAATGCTTTTCATATGCTTCCGTTCCGTACTCCGGCTGAAAGGCATTGACCACCAGCCCGACTCCGCGGTAAAAGAGAGCCAGCAGCAGCAGGAATTCCACAGTCTTTTCCAGGTCCTCGGCGGTTTCCGAAGGATACCCCAGAATAAAGGCAACGGTCGGCGCCATCCCGAGCTGCAGCGCATACTTCAGGATTTTCAGCGCCCGGCCGGGATGGATCGGCTTGCGAAACTCTTTTTGCATCCGCAGGGAGCGGCTTTCCATTCCGAAGAAGAGATAGCGACAGCCGGCAGAGGCCATTTCCCTCAGCAGCCCCGGAGTCACTTCATCCAGTCTCGCATCGCAGCCCCAGGCGAAAGAGAGCTGCCGGTCGGAAATTTCCCGGCAGAGATCGCGGACCCATGGGCGGTTCCAGGAAAACAGGTCGTGCACGAAATGGACATGCCGTATTCCGGTCTGCTCCAGGGAAGAACCGACCTCCTCCAGGACCCGGCCGACCGATTTCTGCCGGAAGCGGCGGCCCCAGACTTTCGCCGTGGCGCAATAAGCGCAGCGATGGGGGCATCCCCTCCCTGTCTCGATCGAAAGCCCCATCTGCCGCGCCGCTCGCCGGTAGGCAGCCAGATCGATCAGGCTGTAATCGGGTCGGGGAGAGCGGTCCAGGTCGTCCATCATCTTCCGCTCGGGGTTGACCTCCACCTCTCCTCCCGCGCCGCGCCAGCTGAGGCCGGCCACTCCCCGCGGATCGCCGCCCCGAGCGATCAGCTCGCGTAGAGTCTCCTCCCCCTCTCCCCGGCAAACCATGTCGACGCAGGGACAGCGCTGCAGCAGCAGATGGTGAAGCAGCGTGGCCTGCGGCCCACCCAGCAGGATCGCGGCCCGCGGATGGTCGGCCCGGCAGCGCCCGGCGATTTCCAGCGCCACGGGCAGGGAAGAGCTGAGGCAGGAAATGCCGATCAGGTCCGGCCTGCTCCGGCCGATGCGCGAGGACGCCGCATCAAAGAAGGAGTCGCACAAGGGAAAATGCGGATCGTATTTGGTGAGCAGGTTGAAGTCCACAACCTCCGCGACGCTGCCTGTCTCCCTGGTCGCGGCGCCCAGCAGGAGCAGGGCCAGCGGCAGATCCAGGGTACCAAAGTGCGGATTGACGGGCGGATGGACGAGACATACTTTCACGGCGCCTTCCGGTTCAACGAAGCCCGGGCAGGGCTTGGGGGACGGCCTTTTCCATGGAGATGCGCTGACTGTAACCGGTGAGCTGCAGAAATCCCTGACGCCGCATCCGGGTCAGGAAAAGGTCCACGTCCGCCGCGGCCTCGCCGGCTTCGAGCCCGTACTCTTCCGCCAGGAGTACCGACAGCTGGTCGGTGCAGGTTTTTCCGTCCAGGCGCCTCCAGAGCAACAGCCCCGTTTCGTTCAGGCGGATCTGACGGTTTGCGGAGACCAGAATCACCGAGTCTCCGTCGGAAACCTCGCGGATTCCCGCGGCCTTTCGGGGGATGGGAAAATCATCCACCGCCACCACCCGGCCGGCCGGCCGGCTCTCCTGGCCCAATCCCGGAAATCCCACGCCGGGCAAAGCGCCCAGGGCCATCCCGAGAGAGGCCCGGATGAAATGTCTTCTCTGCATGGCTTTCTCCCGCTCCTTTCCAAAGATGCCTCCCGGCAATAACCGGAAGCCCCCTTCCGGCTCCTCCGGCGGCAAGCCTGCGCCGCCGCGCGGTCCGCCCTTCTCAGGAATAGTAGACATAATAAGTCTGATAGTAGGTCTGGTAGTAGGTGTAGTAGCTTCCGGTGACCTGGCAACTGCAGACGTTCCCCACGCAGGAGCACTCCGCGTTGCAGGAGCAGACCGCATCGCAGGTGCACACTTCGTGGCAGGAGCAGGCCCCCGCGGTTACCGTGTCGCAGGAACAGACGGCATCGCAGCAGCACTGATTGCTGCCGACCGAAGCTTCCACGGCCTTGCCGGGATCCGGGGGCCATTTCTCGAATCCCGGCGGGTGGTAGGCTTTGATCTTCTTTCCCTTCCTGATCTCCGGCTTCAGGTCCCCGGCGTCCTCCCGCTGCAGCCGAAAATTGTTCCTGTCCTTTTTCATGAGCCTTCTCCTTGTGTCGGCAGCCCCAGCTGCTCCAGCAGCCTGCCCTTGATGATCCCCCGTATGATCTCGCAGCGCCCGGGCACGCGTCCGTCCTCCCGGCCGGACCGGACGGCGGCCTTGGCGCGGCAGTCCCCGGCGCAGTGATACTTGGCGAAGCAGTTCCGGCACTCGTCCGGCTCCGTGTCGGAAAGCCGGCGCAGGGCCTCGATTTTCTCTGGATCCAGAACAAAGCCCTTCCCCGCCACATGGCGTCCGTAGATAAAGCGGTCCGCGCGCCCGTCCGCCCCGGACAGAACCTCGAAGCAGGAGGTCACCTCCCCGGCGGGGGTCACCGCAAAATTCCGCCAGCCGATTCCGCAGAATGCCTTCTTGAGCTCCGGAAAGCTGCTTCCGGAAAAATGGAGCGGAATTCCACCGGACTCCAGGATTTTAGCGGCGCGGAGAAAGCCCTCTACGAAAGGCTCCGGCTCCGGAGCCTCCCATCGGTGCCGCATGGCCCGGGCGGAAGGGAACATGGGCTCGAGATGAATTGAGCGCGGTCGGAAGCGCTCCTGCACGTGGACCACCATTTCCGGGATCCTTGCCTGGGACTCGCGGGTGACCGTGCTGCGTATGCCGTACGCTTTGTGGCGGTCATCCCAGTAGTCCAGCGTGGCTTTCACCCGGTGGTAGCTGGGGGCCCCGCTTTTCAGTGGGCGCTGGCGGTTCTGCACCTCCGGAGGGCCGTCGAAAGAAACGTTCAGGTGGTCGATCCGGTCCGCTACCCACGCCGCGGCCCGGGGGGGCATCACCCCGTTGGTGGAAAGCCCCGTCTGCAGGCCGATCCGGCGCCGCTCGGCAAGCATTTGGGCATGGTCCGTGAGCCGGACCAGCCGCGCTTTTTTCAGCATGGGCTCACCTCCGCCGTGAAATCCCAGCTGGACCTGCTTCGCGCCGGCCCGGGCGGCGTTCAGGAAAAGCAGGTCGATGGCCTCCAGGCCCAATTCCACAGGCATGGCCGCTGCACGGTCGCCGCCGTCGCCGTAGCAGTAAGGACATCCCAGGTTGCAGTCGGAGGTCAAAAACAGGGTCAGCGTGGTCGGCTGGAAAGGCTGCCGGTAGTCCTTATTCTTCTCCTGCCGGCTCCGGCGCGGAGATCGGTCATCGTCCAGGATTCCCAGCCGCCGGAGCCGCCGCAGCGTCCTCCCGTGAACGGCCCCGTCCACCGGCCTGCCCTCCTGCAGGTCGACCAGCAGGTTGACCAGACCTTTGCCGCCATATACCACGGCCTTTCGCAGGGGGGCATACACCAGCGAATCCCCGCGGTGGGGGATTTCAAAAAGCTCCTCTTCCAGCCGGAAGCGGGCGGGCAGGATATCCATCGGCGTTTTCATGGGACGACTCTCACCAGTCGAAGGCCGACATAGCCGCTGCTGTCCGTGGGGCTGAGCGAACCGCGCCAGGCCGATCGAAGTTCGTAGGGCGAATACGTCCATGACCCGCCCCGCCGCACGCGGTTGGTCCCGGAGGCGGGCCCGGTGTAGTCCGTCTGCGGCGTTCCAGGATAGGAGGTCGCATAGCGGTCCCAGCAGTGCTCGCTCACGTTGCCGTGCACATCCTTCAGCCCCCAAGGGTTGGCCGGCTTTTCGCCTGCCGGATGGGTCGTTCCGCCCGCATTGGCGCCGAACCAGGCGACGCTCTCCAGGGCCGGAAGCGTGCCCGCAGCAGAGCTGGTGCAGTTTGAGCTGGAATACTTCGGCTCGGATACAGAGAACGGTCCTTCGGTAAGAGCCCGAGCAAAGTACTCCCACTCCCCTTCCGTGGGCAGGCGGTAGCCGTCGGCATCGAAATTACAGTAGATGGTGCCGGTGCTGTAATTGGCGGCATCCACCGGCTGGGTGAAGGAGGCATTGGTATAATAGGCGACCTTCAGTCCCTGCTGCAGCGACAGGAGATTGGCGAACAGCACCGCTTTGTACCAGGTCAGGAACTGCACCGGATGGGACGGCCCGGACCCGTAGGCCGTATTCGTCGGATCCGCCACCAGCGTGGGCTGCAGCGCTTTCAGGTCGGCCCACATCTGCCGGGTCACCTCGGTCTGCATAACCGCCAGGTTCCGGGTGATGGCATGCGAAAACGCCGGTCCTTCCACGCTGAGGCGGCAGGGCTCGGTCGGGGGCGATCCCTGCAGGAAAGAGCCGGCCGGCACGAGCAGCAGCGGTCCGACAATCGAATCGGTCGTCATGACAACCCCGATGGTAACACTCCGGGTCAGCGATATTCCCCCTTCGGCGGTCAGCGTGTAGGTCGTCGGAACGGATGGCGACACCGACTGGCTTCCCGTGCAGAGCACCGATCCGATTCCCGGCTCGATGCGGCAAGCCGTGGCACTGCTGACCGCCCAGCTCAGTCGCGCGGCCCCTCCCTTCTGGATCACAGCCGGGCTGGCGGTAAAGGATTCGATCGTCGAAGCGTTCCGGACCAGCCGGAAGCCCAGATCGCTGCAGCGCAGGCCCGGGTCCAGGCCGGCGCGGGATGCCAGACGAATGTTGCGCGGAAAATTGCGCCAGGAGCCACCGCGCTTGACCCGCCCCTGTCCCGAGGAAGGACCGCGATAATCGTTGCTTTCCACGGTCGGATAGGTGCCGTACCAGTCCCAGGCCCACTCCCAGACGTTCCCCTGAACGTCCGACAGGTTCCAGCCGTTACCTGCCTTCGTCCCGACTTCATGGGTCCCACCGCCGCGGTTGGCGCAGAACCAGGCCAGCCCTTCCAGGGCTTTCAGCGCGCCGGCCACGCAGGATCCGCTGCTGCTCTGGCTGTAGGCCGTCACCGAAGCGGTGAATGGACCGGTCGAGCCGGCCCTCGCCAGGTATTCCCATTCTCCCTCGGTCGGCAGGCGAAAACCGCCCGACTGCCAATCGGTAAAAACCAGGCCGCTGCCGTAATTACCGGCATCGAGCACCCGGGTAAAAGCTTCATCCTTAAAGTAGACTGGCGCCAGCCCGGCTTCCCCGGACCGCAGGTTGGCAAACAGAACAGCCTCCCACCAGGTAACCTGCTGCACCGGAAAATTCGGTCCGGCCCCATAGGATACGATGGACGGGTCGGCCGGCAGCTCCGCCCGCAATTCGCGAAGCGCCGCCCACATGCCCCGGGTTACTTCCGTTTCCATGGCCAGAAGGTTCCGGCGGAGGACATGGTTGAACTGCGTCTCGCCGGAGAGGCGCCCCGCTTCGGAACCGGGGCTGCCCTGCTTGAAAGTGCCGGCCGGAAGGAAGCGCATATTGCCCAGAATGGAATCGGCCGCTTTCGGCAAGGTGGTGGTCGTGCTGCTGAGGGTGCTGGAAGTACTCGAAGTGGTCGTGGAGGGACGAACGGTCGTACTGGTGGAAGGCCGTACGGTGGTGCTGGTGGAGGGGCGAATGGTGGAACTGGTGGATGTGCTCGGCGGGCCGAGCGTGGTGGAAGGAGCCGGGCCCGCCGAAAGGTCGGTGATGACCGGGATGCTGGCCAGCACGGATACATCCGGATTGAAGCGGAGCGTTGTGCCGATCACCTGGCTGCCGGCCCGCACGGCGATCATCCCGGCAAATCCCGTAAGATCGACCCCGGGAAACATTTCACCGGCCAGCAGGGCAATCTGGCGTCGGGATTCCAAAAAATAACTGGGGCTGTACCCGACGGCCTGACCCGCGGAATTATAAAGAGTCATGCCCAGGGCAATCATCCCGGACTCGGAAGGATTGGCCAACGCCAGGCCCGCCAGCATGCCTTCCCGCTGATCGATCGGCAGCAGAAAATAGTTGGAAGGGATCGCCGGATTGATTCCGGCCTCCGATCCCTTTTTTCCGGCAGGCCGGCAGGAGTACACCACGGCCCCGCCGATCAGCCCGAGGGAGCTGACCCTTGCCCAGCCTGCGCGGACCTCCGGCGAGACCCCGCCGCTCTCCCAGAACAGGCTGCCGTTGGCCGCCAGGGTGAACCGGAACGTGCTGGCGGTGGCCCCATCCAGGGTCAAAGAGAAAGGCGTCCCGTCCGGTTTGAACAGCTCCATCATTCCGGATACGGCGTAGTCGCTCAAATTCACCAGGGCGAAGGTACTGCGGTATCCGCCTCCGTCAGCCACCTGCGGAAAGTAGATCACACGGGAACCGGGATTGCTTCCGGTGTCGATGACCGGAATGCTGGCCAGCCGGTTCAGGGCCTCATCAAAACGAAGGGTGGTGGCCGCTACCTGGCTTCCTCCGGCCTCCACTCTGACCACCCCTTTAAATCCCGCCAGATCCTGTAAGGGAAAGAGCTCCCCGATCAGTCGGGCAAAATGGCCCATGGGCGGCAGAGCGCTTGTCGACCGGGCTGTTTGCCTGCCCTCCGTATCCAGCAGGGTGAACGTCAGGGGTACGGTCCGGCTGTTCGGGTTGGCAATCGCCAGCCCGGATGAAAACCCCGCCCGGGTATCCACCGTCAGCAGAAAGCTCGCCGTCAGCGGGGAGGGATCCAATCCGGCCTCTTCCACGGCTTTTCCGCCGGAAAGGAACGAATAGGTTAAAGCTCCGCCGATGGCACCGGTTGCCTTGACGCGGGCCCATCCCACGGTTACCTTGCCGCTCGAACCGGCGCTGCGGAGAAACAGGGAGGCAAATCCGGGAATCGGATAGGTAAATGAGCTGTCGGTGACCCCGTTCCAGGTGGAAACCAGGGGGGAGCCGTCCGACTGGAAAAACTCCAGGGTAACCGCGACCTCCGCCGCCAGTGGGTTGACCAGCATGATCTGGCTGGAAAAACCGCCTCCGTCGGCCATCTGGGCAAAATACAGCTCCCTTGTTTCGCCGGTCGCGACCCTATCGGCGGTTGCCTTTACCCCATGGCGCAAAGCAAGGAGTACCAGGAGTACTGCCAGGATGGCAGAAAACCGGACGAAAAGCTTGTTCGCCGCAACCATAAAGCCCTCCCTGCCGCAAATGGGCGCGGACCATATCCTCTAATTATAAATCAAAGGAGGGGGACAGGGGTCTGAAAAATCCGGCTTATTTCAACGGGAGGCGTTCCGGCTTCTGGAATTCGGCACTCATCCGCTCGGGCAGGCGCCAGACGCCATCTCCGGCCCGGTTGGTAAAGTAGAGGCGGGATTCGGAAGGCGCCAGCGTATCGCCGTCGGCCCAGAAAGCGTAAAAATCCGGGTGAGC
Source organism: uncultured Acidobacteriota bacterium (assembly GCA_903847975.1). Taxonomy (GTDB): domain Bacteria; phylum Acidobacteriota; class UBA6911; order CAINFC01; family CAINFC01; genus CAINFC01. Next base: position 29,951 of record CAINFC010000083.1, read on the forward strand.
GTGGACCGGCCGGCGCGCATAGGTGTGGTTGAAGCGGCTGCCGCGGGTGAGCGGCCGGACCCTCCCCCAGTGCGCCCCCTGATCGCGGCTGGACCAGAGCACCATCTCCCCGCCGGTGGTCCAGGGCTGAGGCCCGGGGTCCGTTGGGGCGACGATCTGCCAGAGTCCGTCTTCTTCGATGTAAAGCGAGCCGTGGTCATAGTTGTGGTCCGACGCGGCGAATGGCCGGCGCTCCCATTCCCGGCCGGTCCAGCGCAGGGTGTACCAGGGGCGCATGCCGTGACGCGGTCCGGATTCATAGCCGGATGCGGTCAGGAAAAGAATCACCGGCCGGCCCGCGGCATCGAAGTTCAGATCCTTGAGATAGACCAGCTGCCGCCCGGAGAAGGAATCGTAGACCCGGGCCGGGTTGGAGGGGCTGGCGAGCGGCAGCGACAGCGTCTCCCCTTGGATCGTCTTCCAGGTCTTCCCCTGGTCGGATGTCTCCAGGTAGTAGATGTTGGAGCGCTGGTTCAGTCCGACCGGATTGGGGTGATAATCGAAAACAGATGCCAGGCGCGAGCCGCATCGCCAGGTGATCTGGTAGTCCCCCATTTCGATGTGGGCCAGCGGCTGCGGTTCGCCCCAGCGCACTCCGTCCTCGCTGAGAGCCCAGAACAGCCCGCGCCCCGTGCCGTACAGAGTGTGCAGGAAAAGAAACCCCCTGCCCGGCACCCACCAGGGGTGCGGGTAGGAAAAGTTTGTCTCCCGGATCCGGTCGAAGGCCTCCACCGAGTAAGGCTGTCGGCTGCGGTGAATAAAGGAGGGGCGGGCGGTTCCATGGGAGGCGGAAAAAATCCAGACGAACCCGTCGTCGTCCAGCATAATGGTCGGGTTGTCGTGGGCATCGTCGGTCTTTTTGTTCAGCAGGATCGTCGGGCGCGGGACCTGCCCGGTGGCATGATCGTAATAGCTGACCATGTGCAGCAGCTCGTTTTTCTCCCGGGAGCGCCCCCCGTAGCAGAAGAAGGTCTTGCCGGCCTTGGCCGCGTAAAAGGCAAACGGCAGCATCTGCTGCGGGTAGGTGGCAAAGCCGCCGCTGTACTTGTACCGGTAGGCGTCCTCCGAGGGCTGGTTGTAATACCAGATGCCCCGGTAGCCGTCGTCCCGCGCGGGCGGCGGTGCTCCGTGCGCGCCGCCGCCGGGAAAGAGCAGCAGCAGCCAGACGAGGGCCGGTATCATCGGGGGTTTCCTCAGCGCCTTCCCTTGCGCCCGTCCTGCTTCATCTCGTCAAACCGCTCCAGGATCGGCAGCCGCTGGGTACACTCCTCTTCGCAGCGCCGGCATCGGGTGCAGGTCTCCAGCAGGGCGGGCAGATCGGAAATCCCCCAGTGGTATTTCAGGTGCTCCTGCGAGGCGGCCGCCGAGGAGAGCATGCGCACGTTGTAGGTATCCATCAACCGGACTACGGGTATCCCCGCGGGGCAGTCGCGGCAGTAGCCGCAGCGGGTGCAGAAGTCGGCGCCCAGGCCGGAAACCTTATCCCTCCAGGCCAGCCTCTCCTCCTCGCCGAGCGGCCGGAGGCGGTCCATGGCTTCGACCGCGGTGTCGACATCTTTCCGGTTGCGGAAGCCGACCAGCGCGGTGCTGACTCCGGGGATGGAGAGGTTGAACTGCAGGCCCACGTCCACCAGCGTGGGCGCCTGCGGGCTCCGCAGCAGGGCAAAGCGCCCCGGATGGGCGGTCAGCAGCCCTCCGCCGAGGGTGTTCATGGTCACCACCGCCAGGCCGCGCCGGGCCGCTTCGCGGATGCCCGGAGCGCGCAGGTCGTAATTGAGGATCGAGGCGCCGATCAGCATGCCGGCAAACAGGCCGTCCGCCTCCTCCAGCATCCGCACGGTATGCTCGAACTCCAGGTGCGTGGATACGCTGATGTGGCGGACGAGGCCTTCTTCTTTCAATTTGCGGAACTCCTCGATCGCCCCGCGCGCTTTGCGCCTCGAAAACTCGTCCGGCTGGATCAGGCACCAGACATGGTAAAAATCGATGGCCTCCACCTGCAGGCGCTGGAGGGAGCGCTCGCACTGCTGGCGGATCACCGAGGGGTTTTCGGCGCCCGACTTGGTGGAAATATAAAAGGGCCGCCCGCTTTTTTTCATCTCCCGGACCGCCGTGCCGACAATTTCCTCGCTTCGGTCTTCGCAGTAGTAGGGAGCGGTGTCGAAGTAGGTGATCCCCTTCTGAAAGGCATGGTGGACCACCTCGGCCATTTCCGCGATTTTCCGCGGCGCCTCAAAACGCATGGCCCCGAAGCCGAGCGCGGATACTTCGATTCCCGTGGATCCGAAAGACCGATACAACATGATTGGTTTCTCCCGTGGGCAGGTGAAAGGGGAAGGATTATTTTTCCCGGATCAGCTCGATGCCGCAAAGCAGCGCCGGATAGCTTCCCGGCCGCGTCCGGCTGCTCAGGCGCAGCTTGTCCCGTACCGGAATTCCCCGGAAGGTCCGGACCAGCAGCCGGTTTGTTCCACCCGCTTCCCGGGCAATGTCGAAATCCCGTAGGACGGGCCGCTCCTGCAGGTCCAGGTCGAACACCCTTTCTCCCGGCGCGGCATGCGCGATTTCCGCAAAATAAAGGTTTACCGTGTAGGCGGCATCGGTCAGGGGAGTCCGGCTCAGAGTCAGCTCCAGCGCCGAAAAGCCGACCATCGCCGAAGCGGCGATCCAGGGTTGATCCGCCGTCCGGATGGCGTAGGAATTGGAGCGTACAAAGCCGGCCCGGCCCCGGGATAAGGAAACGGGAATGGAGGTTTGCACCACCATGCTTCCGGGGATCTCGGTTCCCGGGAAGCTCACCTGGACCGGAATATCCGGGCTCATTCCCCCGACGCTGGGGTAGTCGAGCCAGAGCGTGCCGTTATCCGCCATGCGGTCCCCGGGCGCACCGAAGTTGACCCCGATACGCTCCACCGGCTTTCCGCTCCAGGCAAATTCGTTGTTGGTCCAGTACTCCAGCTCGGGCATGGAAACAAAGGCCAGAGATGTCTGGTTCTGGTAGGAGCAGGCGCATGTCCGGGTGTAATCCGGAGCGTTCAGAACCCCGTTGGCGGCAATCAGGTTGGAGGTGCAGCCCGACTTGAATCCCCCGAAATTGCCGGTGCCGCCCAGGTTCTGCAGGTTGTAAAAGCCGGCCGCCCCGGAGCGGAAGGAGAGCAGGTGCTCGCTGGCGATATTGTAGTTGCACCCGTAGAGCCGGGTGTACTTCCAGGGGACCGGCTCCCCGGTAATGGGATCCTTGCGCCGCAGCGGCTCGGCGGTGCGCAGGTCGTAGCCGCCGTAGTCGACAATGATATTGTCCCCGTGCAGGATGGGCGGGTTTTCGTATTTGATTTTCCGGTCCCACAGGATTCGCCCGTCCGCGGCCTGATGGACCATCATCCGCTCTCCGGGCTCGCCGGCCAGCATGTCGCGCGAGGGGCGCGTGGCCTGCAGCAGGAGGTCGTGCCGGGCGGAATAGCCCAGCCAGCTGCCGAACAGGTTCTCCGTCGTTTTCCAGATCGGCTGTCCGGTGGCCAGATCGAGCGCGGACAGAGAATAGTCTCCGCTCAGCCGGATGCCGCGTCTTTGCAGCAGGCTGTCGAGCGCTGCCGGCATCTTGTCCAGGAGAAAAAGCCGTTTGCCGTCCGAGACGATGGCGTTGTGCAGAAAGCCGTACTTCGAGGCCACGCGCCATTTCTCCCGGAAAGTGATGCGGTCCAGGACCACCAGCTCGCTGCTGGCGCCCTGGTCGAAATCGTAGGCCCCGCCGTCGCGGTTATCGTTGGCCTCCACCGATTTCAGGTATTCCGCCAGCTCCTCCACGGACTTCAGGCGCTGCCTCACCAGGGTGGAATATTTGACCAGGCCGGCTCCAGCGACCAGGCTGTCTCCGGCGACGCCGATATATCCCCATTGCGGAACGGCCTTGCCCGGCAGCCGCGTGGTTTTGAGAATCCGGCCGGTGTGGATGTCCAGGCGGTGACAGGAAACGCCCTGCAGCAGGTAGACACTGTCGGAGGTGGCCACGAAATTGGTCCCCCGGGCGTTGGCCCCGGGGATATGCTCCTGGTTATAGAAGGGATTCAGCGGGTCGTCGGCATAGGATTCGTTGTAGTAGGTCCCGAAGGTACCCAGGGAGCCGAACTCCGTTTTCCAGAGCACCCGGCCGGTGTAAACGTCGCGGGCGCTGAGGCAGTCGATCCCTTCGATGATCAGCTTCCCGTCCACGATCTGCTCCGGTGGACCGTGGCCGTGCCGCGGCAGGACGTCCATGTTGGAATTGCCGCCGAACCAGAGAATGCCCAGGGGGAGCTGTACGCGCTGGTCATCTGATTTGACGGTGTTGGCCATGCTGCCGTACTGGTGGGTCCAGTTGGCAGCTCCCTTCAGCCCGCCGGTCCGGGCCAGAAGGAGGTAGTCCTCTCCCGCGGAAAGCACCTGCAGTCCTTCGTAGGAATTCGATCGGACCTGCTCTTCCACGGCTTTTCGCTTTTCGGCGGAACCCTCTACCCAGATTTTTCCGTGGTACGGATGGGCGGCCTCACCGACGCGGCGCACCATTTCCACAAGGTCGGAAATGCGGTCCGCGTTCACCACGCTCAGCGAACTCAGATAAGGTGCCAGCGTCACGGAGGAGGGCGTACCCGGAAGAAAGGCGAGGCGATCGGCCCCCAGGCCCTCGGCATCGAACTGCCGCCGCAGGCTCTGCACCCGCGCGGCGTCCGGCTCGACCACCACCATCTGCAGCCGCGAAGCCCGCGCCAGAGCCCGAATCCTCTGCTCCTCCCAGGGACCGAAAATCAGGGCATATCCGTCCGCTGCACCGCTCCGGGCCAGGATTTCTTCCGCCCGTTTCCTGGCCGCGGGCGGATCCGGAACCTCCTTGGGCGACTCCCGCCAGTCCGCCGGATTTTTTCGATCTGCCGAATACATCAGGATCCGGCCGTCGGCCAGAACCGCAAACAGCCGCCCTCCGGCCGCCACCAGCCGCCCGACCTCTCCCTCGACCGGCCGGGTCCACAGCACTTCCGGGATCTCGCGGCCGTTGAGCCGGACGGCCGTCAGGCTTCCTTTGCCCCCGGCATACAGAGCCGGCCCGGCCTGGATCAGGTCGCCGGAAGCATCGACCGGCAGAGTCCAGACCACCTGCTCCGGCTTGCGGGCATCCCGGGCGGTAATCCGCTCGCCGCTGAAATAAAAGAGCTCCGGTCCGAGCACCGGGTATTTTTCGAACTCCGCTTTCAGCTTGTCGCCGGTTGCCAGCCGGAACAGGGCGGTGTTGCGGTCCCGGGTGTGGTTGACGAAAAATTCCTCATTGGCGCAGACGAACGCACCCCCGCCCTTGTTGTACTCGTTCAGAAAGTAGTAGCTCATTTCACCGGTGTTTCGGTCGAAACAGGCCGGCACCGAGCGCCCCCCGGGAACCAGCAGCTTCCGGTCCAAGGCCACCAGAGCTCCCTGCGGAGCGACGCCGGCGAAGGAAAAAGCGGAATGGGGTTGCTTGATATACTGCGAACCGGTGCCGTCGTTTTTCCAGATCACCCGGCCGGTGGCGGCATCCAGGGCGTAAAGAAAAACCCCCATGGCGGGCCAGATGCTGGCAGAAAAATAGACCACGCCGTCCTTGACAACCGCTCCGCCGCGGGCCGGCCAGGAGGAGATCAGCCGCTTGTTGCCCAGCGATTTCCGCGGCGCGGGGGCCCCGGAGAACTTCCAGGCCAGTTGGCCGTTCGCAGCGGAGAGGCAGTAAAGGCAGCCGTCGTCGCTGGTGAAGTACAGAAAGCCGCCGGCATGCGCCAGCGGCAGCCGGATCGGGCCGTCGGCGTAGAAGGACCAGAGCTCTTTCCCGGTATCCGCCTGCAGCGCCACCACTTTGTCCTGATCGTTGAAGCCGATGTAAACCGTGCGCCCGACGACGATGGGCTCGAAGACCCGGTCGTAGGGCATGAGGTCATGATTCAGGGGGTCATCCCAGACCGGCTGACGCGCCGGGTAATGCCGGGTCCACTGCAGGTGAAGCTCTGCGGGCAGCGGTTCCGGACTGCAGGCGGTCCGGCCCGCGTCGTAGCGCCACATCGGCCAGTCGCCCGCGGAAAGAGGCAGGATGAAGGAAAGGAGCACAGCGGCAGGCAGGGCCAGGCGCGGCAGCCACCGCAGGTTTCCCTCCCACTTCCGGAACGGAGTTGAAAAAGTCATGCCCAGATTTTACCCTTGCCGTCAAGCTTCGGCCAAATTAAGATGGCATTGTAAAAAGAAGCAGGAACCCCAAAGGGGTTCCGGAACACAGCCCGGGGTTGCGCCGCATAGGCGCTGCCCCGGGTGGGCGGATTTGTTTAAAACCCAGCCCGGAAAGGGCTGCGCAAAAAGCTGGCATTGTTGGATAATGCGCAACCCTTTCCGGGTTGTCGTTTCCAAACATCCCTACCCGGGGTAGGCGCGAAGCGCGCCAACCCCGGGCTGCGATCCGAAGCCCTTGCAGGGCTTCCAACTTTCTGCACCTGCATCAATTCATTCTTGCTTGCTTGCTTCCGGATCTTCCCGTCTTCCTGTGTAAAAAGAGCGCTCACAGGAAGCTAAGAAAGACCGGGAAGAAAAGAGAAAGCCCCCGTCGTTAGCAGATTCTGCCTTTGTGCCGCGCCATCGCAGGATTTCGGGCCGCAGGGGATTACGGGTAGACCCGGCCCGCCGCCGGACGGTCCAGGTGATACAGCAGAATGCCGTAACCCACGCCGGCTTCATCGGCACTGCGGGCCACCTGGAAGGCCATCCTTTTCCCGTCGGTCGAAACCACCGGGTTGGAGGCTTTCCACCCTTCGTAGTCGTTGAAGCGGGTCAGGCGGGTAAAGCTCTTTCCGGTACCGTCGAGCTTCAGCTTCCATATATCGATGTTGCGGAACAGGCCGGACCATCCGGCGCGGATGGCCTGCTGGTCCGACTCCACGCAGGTAAACAGGCCGTCGGGAAATATTCCCTCGACCTCGTTATAGCTACCGATGCTCTGCGACTGCGGCATTACCTGACGGCTGGCAAGATCGACGGTCCAGACGGAGGCCAGCCCTTTCGGCTCGTAGCAGGTGAAAGTCATTTTCGTATCGTTGTCGTAGAAATCCTGCGCTTCGAGCGAGCAGCGGTTGTCCGGGCTCTCATATATGGTCCGATGATTACGGAGCGCCCCGGCCGCCAGGTCGACGTCCGCCAGGATGATCCGCGAGGCGCCGGGGGGCAGCTGCGGATTCTGGGTGCTGGTTTCGGAAAAGGAAACCGTCAGATTCTTCTTGGACACCGCCGCCCCTTCGCTCATCTTCTGCCCCAGCTTGACCGGCCGGGAGCCCGGCGCCTGGCGCAGCAGCCAGAGTTCGTTTTCGTTTCCCCGGCTGGTCTTCAGGTCCTTGAACCGCTCCGGACCGATCAGCAGATAATCGCCGGAGGACAGGTGCATCACCCGCAGAAAAGCGGCGCCCGGAATTCCGCAGGTGAGACAACGGATGGCCCGGGTGGAGAGGTCGATGACAAAAGCATCCCCGAAACTCTTGGCCATGAAGGCCACGCGCCGGTTGTCGGGCGAAAAGTCCGCCCGCTCCCCGAACCGGGTCAGGATCTCTATGTTTTTCGGAAGGTTCTCCAGCGGGCTCCCCGTCCTGCGGGGTTCCGAAAAAAGGGCGGCGCCGAGGCAGAGGGTCACGGCAATCCGGCACGAAATAAGGCGCATATCGATTCTCCTTTATTGAAAATCCCGGAAGGCTTCGTACATGGCCCGGATATTCTCCAGGGAAACGTCGGGGCCGATCTCTCCGCAGGCAATCACACCCCCTCGATCCGTGCGGCAGGCATCCAGAGTCTGAAACACCTCTTCCTTCACTCCTGCCGGGGAGGCTTCCGCCAGGACATGCTGCCGGTCGATATCGGTGCGCACCGCGATCCGGCCGCGCAGGTGGCGGCGCACCCAGTCGAAGCCCAGCAGCGCCACCTGGCAGTTGAGGACATCCACACCGATTTCGATCAGGTCCCCGACGATCTCGCGGATGCAGCCGTCGCTGTGAAACCAGACGTCCATGCCCGCTTCCTTGACCCGGCGGAACATTTCGGCATAGCGCGGCTTGAAGACCCGGCGCCAGGTCTCCGGCCGGATCATCAGGCCGCTCTGGGTTCCCCAGTCGTCGGCAAAATGCAGCCCGTCGTACTCCAGCCGGATCCACTTGTCGATCCAGGTCAGGTTGAAGCGGAGCATGTCGTCCAGCAGCCGGCCGAAGGCCGCCGATTCCCGGCCAAGTTCCATGAAAACGTTCTCGAACCCGTGTAGAAAATGGATCGCTTCGAAGTAGTTGATCCATGCCCCCCGGGCGTACCAGCGGTCGTCAAAGCCGCACATGTGTCCGGAATAGAGGCGGGCCTGCGGGGGACCGGCCGAAAAAACCTCCGGCCAGCGGTATTCGGAATATCGGTCGAGGTCCCGCAGGGGGCCTTCCGGTATTCCGCAGACTCCCTCCCACTCGCAGTGCCAGAGAACCCCGAAATCGTCGGCGTGCACCCCCTGGCGGTACGGCGGCGGATAGGAACCGCGCGGAAGATCGGGAAGGAAGTCCCATCCGAAATCGTCCCGGAACTCGCGCAGGATTTCCTCCAGCGTGGAGCCGTAGCGGATCTGGGCGGCCGGCAGGACGGCATGGGAGACGGGCACGCGGTCCGGTCCCTGGAATCGAACGGCGCGCTTCACGCGCTCCCGGCTGTTCATGACCTTTCCCCCGGCCTGCGGTTCCATGGCTATTGACTCCCTTTGGGTTTTTGCACGGTGCTGAGCAGCACCGCCAGAAGGATGATTCCCCCGCGGATCACATCCTGCACGTAGGGATTGACGCCCAGGAGAACCATGCCGTTCCCCAGGAGCCCCACGAACAGCACGCCCAGCACGGTGCCGTGGATGTTCCCCTCCCCGCCGAAAAGGCTGGTGCCGCCGATCAGGGCGGCGGAAATGGCGTCAAACTCCCAGCCCACGCCGACGCCGGCATAGCCCGAGGTGAGCCGCGAGGTGAGCAGCACGCCGCTCACGGCGGAAAGAAAGGCGGTGATCCCCAGCAGGGAAGCGCGAATGCGCCCCACGGCAATCCCGGAAAGGCGCGCCGCTTCGGCATTCCCGCCGATGGCGTAGACCGAACGGCCGTATACCGTCCGGGTGCTCAGAAACCAGAAAAAGGCCACGGTTCCCAGAAAGATCCAGACCGGTACGGGCACTTCCAGGATATGGCCGCCCCCCCAGAAGGCGAAGGCCGGATCGGTCACCGGTATAGGGTAGGCGTTGGTTAGTACAAAGGCCGCGCCGCGAAGCGAGAGCATCAGCGCCAGGGTGACGATCAGGGCGGGAATGTTCCAGCGCACCCGGATCCATCCCGCCAGAAGCCCCACCGCCGTAGCCTCGGCAATGGTCAGCAGGCAGGCGGTCCACAGAGGCAGTCCCAGCTTGACATGCAGCACGGCCAGCAAGGAGGAGCTCAGGGCCACCACCGAGCCTACGCTCAGGTCCACATCCCCGGCAATCAGCGCCAGGGTCATGCCGCAGGCGATCATCCCGATGAAGCTGATCTGCCGCAGCACGTTGAGCATGTTGCGGGCGGTCAGGAAGTTGGGAGCAGTAAGGCTAAGAATGAGAAAAAGAAGCACCAGGGCCAGCAGCAGGCCGCTGCGGGCCAGAAAAGTCCGCCAGTTCCTTTCGGAACCTGCAAGGAAAGGCGTCTCCGGGGGCAGGTTTGGATTCATGCTGTTTTTCCCATGAGCTTGGAGGAAGGGTTCTCCTGCATGACCAGGGCCAGGAGCTGCTCGAGCCCGGCCTGGCAGGCGGGCACTTCCGCGGTCAGGCGCCCCTGGTTGAGCACCAGTATGCGATCGGCCACCCGCAGGATCTCCTCCATTTCCGAAGAGACCAGCAGGATGGCGATTCCCTGCCCGGCCAGGTCCGCAATCAGCCGGTAAACCTGCTCCTTGGCATGTATGTCCATGCCGCGGGTAGGCTCGTCCATCAGCAGAATCCTGACTTCGGCGTTCAGCCACTTGCCGATCACCAGCTTCTGCTGATTTCCGCCGCTCAGGGCCCGCGCCCGGGTCTTCAGTCCGGGTGCGGCAATCTGCAGCAGCCGGAACATATGCTCCGCCAGGCGCCGGCGCCTGCCGGTCGAGAGAACCTGCAGCCGGCTGATCCGCCCGGGGCAGGCCATCGAAAGGTTGTCCTCCAGGTCGAGCATCGGCACCAGCCCTTCGGCCTTGCGGTCCTCCGGGGTGAATCCGACTCCCCGGTTCTTCATCCGGATCGGGTCGGGACGCGGGATCTTTTCCCCATAGACCAGGATTTCGCCCTGCTCCAGCGGCGCCAGCCCGAAGAGGGTGCGCAGCAGTTCGGTGCGGCCCGACCCCAGCAGTCCGGCCAGGCCCAGGACTTCTCCCCGGTGCAGATCGAAGCGGATCTCCCGCAGCCGGCCGCAGCTGTGGAGGTTTCGCACGCTAAGGACCGCCTCACCCCGGCCTTCGGAGGCGGCCCGCTCCCGCGGGCGCCACTCCCCGCCGACCACCATCTCGGCCAGGCACCCGGCAGAGGCCCCTTCCGCCGGGATGGTCCCCACGGCCCGCCCGTCGCGCAGAACCGTCAGACGGTCGGCGACCCGCAGGACTTCCGGAAGACGGTGGCTGACGTAGATGATGGCCACCCCCGTCTCCGCCAGGCGCCGGACCAGAGTCAGCAGATGGTCTACCTCCGACTGGGGCAGCGCGCTGGTCGGCTCATCCAGGATCAGCACCCGCGGATGGAACGATAAGACCCGGGCGATTTCCACCATCTGCCGCTGGGCCACGCTCAGCCGGCGGACCGGCGTGTCGGGATCCAGGGCGATGGCCATCCGGTCGAGCGCGGAGCAGGCCCGGCTCCGGGCCGCGCAGCGGTCGATCAGCCGAAACCCGAGGCAGCGGCGCTGCGGCCACCGACCCAGGAGGATGTTCTCCGCCACCGTCAGGCTGTCGACCAGGCTGATTTCCTGGTAAACGGTGGCAATCCCCGCCTGCAGTGCCGTGGAGGGAGTATCCAGCTCCACCGGCTTCCCGTCGAGATAGATGCGCCCCCGGTCGGGGGCCGTGGCTCCGCTCAGGATCTTGACCAGCGTGGACTTTCCGGCGCCGTTTTTTCCCAGCAGGGCGCGGACTTCCCCGGCCCTCAGCTCGAAGTCGAAATCCGCCAGGGCCTGCACCCCGGGATAGGATTTACAGACCTGCTCGGTACGGAGCACCGGTTCGCCGGCCGAGGTCATGCTGCCCTTCTCACCGGTTGTACTCCTGCAGGTATTTCTGAACCTCCGCAGGCTTGCTTCGCGAATAGAAAGCGTTGGGCACGA
>CAINFC010000084.1 GCA_903847975.1 uncultured Acidobacteriota bacterium
GGCGCATCCTGGGCACTCCGGCCTACATGTCCCCGGAGCAGGCCGAAGGCAAGCCGACCGATGCCCGTTCGGATATCTTCTCCTTCGGCTGCATCCTCTACGAGATGGCCACCGGCCGACGGGCCTTCCAGGGCGACAGCCACATCTCGACCCTGGCCGCCATCCTCAACCAGGAACCCCCGCCGCTTGACGGCCGATTGCCGGCGGGATTCGAAAAGCTGGTGGCCCGCTGTTTGCGCAAGGATCCGGCCCGCCGCGCTCAGGGAATGGGCGACCTGAAAGTGGCCCTCGAAGAACTGCGGGAAGAATCGGAGAAATCGGGAAAAGCCCAGCGATCCCGATCCTGGTACGTCCTGGCCCTGCTGGGCTTGGCAGCCGTCCTGGCACTCCTGGCCGCCGCTTCGGCCTATGTGTATTTCCAGCGTGCCCCGCTGGAAGGGCCATCGCTGAGCGTCGTTCCCCTGACGAGCTATCCCGGCGTACAGGCTAATCCAAGCTTTTCGCCGGAGGGCAGCCGGGTAGCATTCGAGTGGAACGGGGAAAAAGAAGACAATTTCGACGTTTACATCAAACCCATCGGCCCGGGTCCGGCCCGCCGGCTGACTTATGATCCCGCCGAGGATTCGGATCCGCAATGGTCTCCGGACGGGAGCTGGATCGCCTTTTGCCGGAACATGACCACTTATGTAATGTCTCCGGAAGGCGGGCCGGAGCGGAAAATCATGGCCGGGATCCCTTCCTCCTGGACCCGCGACGGTAAATACCTGGTCATCGAAGCCCAGGACGGGCATCATTTCGTTTCCGTCGATAAAGGAGAAATTTCCCTTCCCCTGAATGCCGCCCGGTTGAATTTTTCGATCCCGCGTCGTCACCCGGTCGTTTCTCCGGACGGAAGAAGCATGGCTTTCCTTCGCCGACCTGGAGGAGATGGCCAGGCAGGCTATTTGTGGGATATCTTTATCCAGCCTTTGCTCGCCAACGAGCCGGATGGAGAAACCTGGCGTCTCACCAATGACAATCGTTTCGTTCACACGGTTCAATGGACCGCAGACAGCCGGGAACTCATCTTTTCTTCCAACCGCAGCGGTCGGGATTGTCTGTGGAGGATTGCCGTTTCTCCCGGCGCGGAAACCCGGAGAATCCCGGGCACGGACGATGCGTCCGCAGGGCTTGCCGTTTCGGCGGCACCTCCCGGCCGCCTGGTTTTTTCGCGCTTTCGGCGCAATGAAAACATCTATCGGTTGCCGATATCGGGCCTTCCCAACAGCACGGACACAGCGGAAAGAATCATCGCCTCTCAAGGTATGGAAAGCAACCCTCAGTTTTCCCCCGATGGAAGCCGGATTACCTTTACCTCCAATCGCTCCGGCTTTCTCGAAATCATGGTCTGCAACAGAGACGGGTCCAACCCGATCGCCCTGACCAACTTTCGTGGCGAGCGTCATGCCGGAGCTCCCCGCTGGTCGCCGGACGGACGCCGGATCGCCTTCGACAGCCAGGGGCCCAACGGCGTCAACCTGTTTGTGGTCGATTCCCAGGGAGGGGCATGCCGCCAGTTGCTCGAAGGACACTGGATGGACTTCAGGCCGAGCTGGTCGCAGGATGGCCGCTGGATCTACTTCGGTTCCAACCGATCCGGGTTCACGCAGGTATGGAAAGTATCGGCCGAGGGGGAGGCCCCCCGCCAGCTCACCCGGAACGGCGGAACCGAAGCCTTGGAATCGCCTGATGGCAAAACTGTGTTTTACACCAAGGGTGGACTGAATTCCCGGGGTCTTTGGAGTATGTCTGTGCAAGGGGGAGAAGAAAATCGCCTTGTTCCGCTCTCTGCTCTTCAGCCCGGTCACTGGTCTGTGACCGAACAGGGCATCTGCTTCGTCGATTTTTCCGATGCTCCGCCCGGCAAGCCCGTACCGGTGAAATTTTTCGCCTTTCAAAATGGGAAAGTGAATCAAGTGGCGACCATCGAGAAAATTCGTTCTTCGAACCATATCGCTTTTACCGTCATCCGCGACGGCCGCTGGATGGCCTGGAAGCAGACCGACCGGGAGGAATCGAACCTGATGCTGATCGAGAACTTCCGATAAGCCATGGACTGGTAGTATCATTATTGATATTATTGCTGCATGACCCAAATCGACGAACTTCTGGGAAAGATGCACGCCCAGCCTGCCGATATTCGTTACCACGATCTTTGCAGGGTGTGCGAGCATTTTTTCGGGCCCGCTCGTCAAACCGGTGGCAGCCACCGTGTATACCGTACTCCTTGGGCGGGCGACCCGCGGGTCCATATCCAGAACTGCCATGGGAAGGCGAAGGCCTACCAGGTAAGGCAAATCATCAAGGCCATCGAACGGTTGGAGGTAGAACATGGCTCGAGAAAATGACAAATATACCTATCGCGTGACCTGGTCGGAAGAGGACGACGAATATGTAGGCCTTTGCGCCGAATTTCCAAGCCTGAACTGGCTGTCCAAATCTCCGGAGGCGGCTTTGAGGGGAATCCGAAAGCTGGTAGCCGGGGTGATCCTCGACTTGAAGCGCAATGGAGAATCCATACCCGAACCCTTAGCCATGAAACAGTATAGCGGCCGGTTTATGGTGCGCGTACCACCCGAGGTGCACCGCAATCTGATCCTGCAGGCAGCGGAAGCCGGTGTGAGTCTCAATCGCATGGCAAGTGCAAAACTGAGCCGCTGATGGTTTTGGGTGGAACAAGGAATGAACGCGGAGCGCTGGCAGCGGATCGAGCGGATTTACAACCTGGCGATGGAGCGGGCCCCCGCGGAGCGCGAGGATTACGTGCGCAAGGCCTGCGCCGGGGATGAGGCGCTGCGTGTGGAGGTCGAGGCTCTGCTGGCGGGGCAGTCCGGGGCGGATGGGTTCCTGGAA
>CAINFC010000085.1 GCA_903847975.1 uncultured Acidobacteriota bacterium
CCCGCATCCCTCGGCGCTCGGGTCGCTCTCCAGCGTTGCCCTATCCTCCTTGGGACCCTTTAATTGTATGCCTCTTGCTCCAATAATTTCTTTCGCTTAATGCGTTAAACTCTCCTTTGAAATTTAAGATGATTATCAGCAGCAAGCCTCCCGCTGCTCCTTTGTTCTCGTTTGCCCTTCCACGGAAAGATGATCCTTGCCTGACGACCTCTTTTTTTTCCTTTTATGCTTGCTTTCGCCGGTATCGGGTCGTATACTTGCGAAGTGGTAAGATAACGTGGAAAAGCGAATGCCTATCTATCGTTGACTAACCGAGCGATGAAAAAGCAATCGCTATCCATGGTGCCTATCCATGGTGCCTTTTTGCAAAATTTTCCGCGGAGCTGCCAAGTTGGAGCCGGGGAAACTCGATCCTTCACGATTCCTTGAGGTCCATCCCATGAAAATCCGTTTTTTTTCAACTGATTCCTTCTGGATCCGCCTTCTGTCCCTCGCTCTACTTGGGGTTTCCCTGCTTGCCGGTGGCACTCGACCCTCCGTGGGTCTACACAATAAAACGACTCCAGATGGTGTTGCCGCCGCGGACTGGAATTCGATCCGTGAGCAGATACGCACAGCCCGTTACCAGGTGACTTGGCAAACTCTTAAAGATCAGGCCCCGGCATACCGCGCTCCCAACCCCGCCCAGGGCTTCGGCGTGACTTTTGCCGAGACAGGATTTTCGGCGCGCGGCAAAGACTGGCACTTTGCCCTGCGCCCGATGGCCTATGCAGGCTGGCCCCTTCCGTCGATCATGCCGCGGGAACGCCTACAGGCGGACCGAGCCAAGGTAACCTATCGCTGGAGCGACCCGGTCACCGAGTGGTATCGCAATGGCCCGGAGGGCGTGGAACATGGCTTTACCCTGGCCGAGCCACCCAAGCCATATGCCACTCAAGTTGTGCTTGCCATGGCGGTCCATACCAATTTAAGGCCCTTACTCGACAAGGAAGGCCAATCCCTGATCCTGATGGCGCCCGATGCCACCGGAGGCATATCGCTACGCTACGAACGATTGCAGGTGTCGGATGCCGAAGGCCGATCGATCCCCGCGCATTTTGCCCTGTCCCCCAGTGGGGACGTGCTTAATCTGGTGATAGATACCGCAGCGGCTCGATATCCACTCACGGTCAACCCTTTGCTTTACACCGCAACCACTATCCTGCGTGCCTCCGATGCACAGACCGGGGATTTATTCGGCTGGTCGCTCAGTCTGGACGGCAGCACTTTGGCGGTTGGAGCGCCTCATGAAGGTGGGGGTGGCAACGAGCTGGCCACGGAAGCCGGGGCGGCTTATCTGTTCTCCCGCAACCAGGGTGGAGCCAACGCTTGGGGCCAGGTAAAGGTGATACGAGCTAGTGAAATCCAGGCTTACGGCTGGTTCGGTTTAGCGGTCAGCCTCAGTGCCGACACGCTAACCGTCGGTGCGCCACAGGAAAAGGGTGGCCCGGGCGGTCTCACGCTAGCGGCGGGTGCCGTCTATGTGTTCTCCCGGAATAAGGGCGGTGCGGACAACTGGGGCCAGGTAAAAATCCTCTACGCCTCCGATGGCCAAGCTGGGGACGGTTTTGGCTCGACCGTCAGCCTGAGCGGAGATACTCTAGCCGTGGGTTCCCCTAAAGAAAATGGTGGTGCCGGAAACTCACTGCTTTTTTCCGGCGCCTCCTATGTGTTTGCCCGTAACCAGAATGGAGCAGACAATTGGGGCCAGATCCAGATCCTGCGTGCCTCCGATGCACAGCAAGGGGATTATTTTGGCACCGCGGTCAGCATCCGCGGCGACACATTGGCCGTCGGCGCGCCCTACGAAGACGGAGGAGCAGGTGACCCCGCTTCCAATGCCGGAGCGGTTTATTTGTTCGCCCGTAACCAGGGCGGCGCCAATCATTGGGGTGAGGCTCGAATTCTCCACGCATCCAACCAGCAGGCCAATGATAATTTCGGCTGGGCCGTCAGCCTCGATGAAAACACCTTAGCCGCCAGTGCACCTTGTAGCGCACCTTCCGTGGGAACGGGAGCGGCTTATGTGTTTTCCCGTAACCAGGGCGGCGCCGACCTTTGGGGTCAGGTCAGGAGTCTGCAAGCTTCCGATCGGCAGGCCAGCGATCGGTTTGGCTGGGCACTCAGTCTGGATGGCGACACCCTTGCTGTCGGCGCGCCCTACGAAGATGGCGGTCCGAATAACGCCTTTCCGGATGCCGGCTCGGCCTATATCTTCCGGCGAAACGCGGGCGGTGCCGACCAATGGAATGAGGTGCAAAATATACACGCTCCTGATAAGCAGACCAACAGCCAGTTTGGGGCGATGGTGAATCTCAACGGCCCCATGTTGATCGTTGCCGCACCTCTCATGCACAGCGATACCGGCAGCCCAATCCTTTTTGCAGGAGCGGTCTGTGCGCTCACGCTGAACACGGGCCGTTGGGAAGAAAGCAACTCGCTACGCGCTTCCGAAAGACAAGCGAACGATCTTTTCGGGAGCGCTATCAGCCTCAACGGAGACACTCTGGCCGTAGGTGCGCCCGGCGAAGATGGAGGCCCTGGCGATCCCTCCATGGATACCGGGACGGTCTATGTGTTCACCCGCAATCAAGGTGGCGCCGACACCTGGGGGCAGATCCGGATCGTGCGCCCCGATGACGGCCAGACCAACGACCGGTTTGGCTCGGCGGTTAGTCTCAACGGCGATACCCTGGCGGTCGGTGCGCCTGGTGAAGACGGAGGCGCTGGTGACCCAACAGCGGATGCCGGAGCCGCCTATGTATTCGCCCGAAATCAGGGCGGGGCCGACAACTGGGGTTTGGTTCGGACTCTACACGCCGCGGATATGCAGGTCGGCGACCGTTTCGGTTCGGCAATCGGTCTCAACGGCGATACCCTGGCGGTTGGTGCGCCTGGTGAAGACGGAGGCGCTGGTAACCCAACAACGGACGCCGGAGCCGCCTATGTATTCGCCCGAAATCAGGGCGGGGCCGACGCTTGGGGTGAAGTCCGGCGGTTACATGCCCCCGACCTGCAGGCCAATGACTGGTTTGGAACAGCGGTCAGCCTGGATGGCGATACTCTGGCTGTCAGCGCGCCCTACGAAGATGGCGGGGCCGGCGATTCCGCCGCGGATGCCGGCGCCGTTTATATGTTCACCCGCAACCAGGGAGGTGCCGATAGCTGGGATTCTATCCGAAGCCTGCATGCTGCCGATCAGCAGGCTGGTGACCGGTTTGGCCTGGCCATCAGCCTCAACGGAGATGCCTTAGCCATTGGCGCTCCATACGAGGACGGGGGGCCCGGTGATTCGGTAGCCGATGCCGGTACCGTTTATATGTTCACCCGCAATCGGGGCGGAGCGGACAACTGGGGCCAGATTCGGAACCTCCACGCCGGCGACTTGCAGGCCGGCGACCGGTTTGGTTGGGCCCTCGGCCTCGATGGAGATTTCCTGCCCGTAGGAGCACCCTACGAAGACGGCGAGAGCGGCGACTCCACAGCCGATGCCGGCGCCGTTTATGTGTTCGCCCGCAACCGGGGCGGGGCGGACAACTGGGGCCAGGTCGGGATCCTGCATGCCTCCGGCCAGCAAACCGACTATCGTTTTGGATCGACGGTGAACGCCAGCGCCCGAAAACTGGCTGCCGCCGCCCCAGGGGATGGGGGAGGCCCCGGGAATCCAACCCCGGCTTCCGGTGCAGTCCTTTTGCTCGTCCCTTTGTCTTCAACCCTCATCTATCTGCCCTTTACGGCGCGTTGATCCGTACTCAGCAAAACAGCGCCCCGTGGTCAAAGCAGGCTAGAGACGGTGGTAGCGAACGCGATTTCGCCCCTGCGCTTTGGACTCGTAGAGCATCCGGTCCTCGACATACCACCTGTTCTCCCCTGACGCTTTCTTTAATGTTCCTATGCTTGGGGTGCAGGCCTGAAAAATTACGCTAATACTTGAGAATAGGAGAGGTGCGTGATATCCTAGTATAGTATATATACTAGGATAGGAGGTTACATGTCTCTCTCTTCAAAAGCCTTGCTTTGGCAAAAGATAATTGCTTTAGATCCGATCTGTTCCGGTTCCCTTCATGAGCAGTATTTGCCTTGTGGAAAATCCAATTGTCAATGCAAAAATTCCCAACATCCCCAACGGCACGGTCCTTATTATCTATGGGTTCGTCGTTTGAACGGCAAGCAAGTGAATCGAACTCTTAAACCCGGGCCGGAACTGGAAAAGGTACGAAAAGGCATTGCCAACTACCAGTTGTTACAAACCTATTTGGGCCAGGTGTTGCTGGAGGATGAAAACCGAGTTTTAGAGCCGGATCGAGCTTGGATGGGGGCTACTAAAAAAAACTTCAGATGGAAATTGCCGAAGTCTTAGAACAACATTTGCAGGAATTTGAATTACCGGAAGCCGAGCAGTTACAAGAGGTCGATGCGGGAGCCGAAGAAGAGCTGTTTCGTCGGATGGGCCAGCAAGTGGTATGCCAAAAACTGGGCCAACGGTGGCAAGCAGCCGATCAGACCAAGGAGGCTCATTGTTCCCAGTGTAAACAGAAGATGAAAGCCCTGGGGAGGCGGGCGAAAAGGATTCATTCCCTCTGTGGTCCAATCGCGTTACAACGGCAGGTATTTTATTGTCCGCGTTGTCGGCAGACGGAGGCGCCGCTGGATCGACGGTTAGGGGTTGGAATTGGAGAAGTGACCGCGGGATTGCGACGGTTGATCTGTCGAACTTCTTTGGAATTAGCGTATCAATCGTCTCAACAGCTTTTAACGGACAGCTTGGGGTTTGAACCTTGTTCGACTCGGGAAGTAGAACGGATTTGCCGTTGGCATGGTGCGGATTTAGAGAAACAGCAAAAGGAGAGAGGTTGGGCGGCATCCTCGGCAATCCGGAAGCCCCTGCCGACCAAGAGCCATTATTGTATTGCCATCGATGGGGTCATGATTCCCGGATTGGCGGATGTGGTAGAGCATCGACTCCAGTGGCACGAAGTGAAAGTGGCGGTGATCTTTGATCCTCGGAGGATTCTGCCTGAGAGTGGGCGAGAAAAATGAGGGAATTAGCAGGGGAAAATAGTCACGATATGTGAGGGGAGGCGGGTAATTTCCATCTAATAAGTTGAAAGAAAAGACGGATAAATAGCAATATCATCGGCGCCGCAGGCGCCTATTTTATTTATTGGGGGGGGATAAGGGACCCCACCGATCCTCAGCAAGGAAATCG
>CAINFC010000086.1 GCA_903847975.1 uncultured Acidobacteriota bacterium
CACAGGACTGTTTTCCCGAGGCAAAGTCCCGTCAGGGACGGCAAGATTGTAGCCCGGCAATTTATTGCCGGGTTGGCTTCCGCACGAGGCAAGTCCCTATCGGGACGGCAGAAACGGACGACAAAACGATTTTTTGCGAAGCTATCTTTCCTGCCGGCTCGGCAAAAGTCCGGGATGCGAACCGTAATAATCGTGAGAATTCCCATGAACCCCTTGCAGGGTTTCCGCGAGAAGGCGACTTATTGCGGGGCGGTCGTTACTGAAAACGATCGAAGAAGTTCTGCTGGTACCGGCGGCTCAGGCGCAGCTTGGTCCCGTCCAGCAGCAGAATCTGATAGTCGCCGTGCGACCAGGGCTGCAGCTCCCGGATCCCTTCAATATTGACGATTTCGCTGCGGTGCACCCGCGCAAACCGCGCGGGATCGAGGCGCTGCTCCAGATGCGTCAGGGTTTCCCGGATCAGATACTTCCCCTTCGCGGTGTGCAGCTCCACGTAGTTCTCCTGGGCCGAAAAGCACAGCACCGTTCGCACCTCGACAAAAAAAAGGCGGTCGGCTTCCCGCACCACGATCCGCTGCAAATAGGGCTGCGCCGGCAGGACTTTTTCCAGCAGATGGGCCACCTGCCCGCTGCCCTCGGCTTCCGGACCAACCCTCTGCCGGCATTTCTCGAAAGCCCGGTGAAAGCGCTCGCCGTCGAAAGGCTTGAGCAGGTAATCGACCGCCTCCACCTCAAAAGCGCGAACGGCGAACTCGTCGAAAGCGGTTATGAAAATGACCGCCGGAAGCAGGTCCTCACCGACCGCCTCCAGAACCTCAAAGCCGTTCAGGCCGGGCATCTGAATGTCGAGCAGAACGATGTCCGGACGCAGGTTGCGGATGACATCCACCGCCTCCAGGCCATTTTGCGCCTCTCCCACCACCTCCACTCCCTCCTCGCCGCGCAGGTGCTGGCGGATCTTTGTCCGGGCCGGCTTCTCGTCATCGGCGATCAACACCCGAAGGCTCATCGAAACTTGCTCCCCGGACACCCGGCATCCCGCCAGGGCAAATCCACGGTCACCCGAAGGCCGCCGTCAGCCCTGTTGGACAGCTGAAGCCGGCAGCCGCTCCCGTACAACTGCTCCAGCCGCTTTTGCATGTTGCTCAGCCCGATTCCGCCATCCGCGCTGTTTTTTCCCTCTGCCGCGTCCGCCGGCAGCCCCGGCCCCTCGTCCTCCACCGTCAGGCGGAGGTGGTCTCCGGAAGCCGCAGCCGAAATGCGAATGGCGCCCGGCCTGTGGATCGCCGCTGTGCAGTGCTTGATGGAATTTTCGACCAGGGGCTGCAGGATCAAAAAGGGCACCAGGCAGGACCGCGTGCCGGGCTGCACGTCCAGCTGCACCTGGAGCTGCTCCTGGAAGCGCATCTTCATAATGGAAAGGTAGCAGTCCAGGAGCTGCAGCTCTTTTTCCAGCCGGATTTCCTGTCCCTCGGCAGAGTGCAGCGTCAGCCGCAGCAGGTCGCTGAGCCGGGCGATCATGCGCTCCGCAGTGGGAGGATCTTCATAAATGAAGGAGGAGATCATGTTCAGGGTATTGAAAAGAAAGTGAGGATTCAGCTGCATCTTCAGGGTTTCCAGCCGGGCTTCCGCCAGCTTTTTTTCGAGCAGGGAAGCGCGGAGCTCCTGGGTGCGGCTCCGGCGGGCGTGGAGGACCGCACTGACAATGGCGTACATGAATCCGTACATCAGGAACTGCTTGCCGTACTCCATGGGAAAGCGGTAGATCATCTGGCCGTAGTTGTATTCCCCCCAGCCGGCCAGGCGAAACAAGATCACTCGCGAGCCCCACATCAGCAGGGTGTGGCAGGCGCCGAAAACCAGGGTAGCCAGCAGGTGAAGCGGCACCCGGCTTCTCCAGTTGCCGGCTTCTATGCGTCGGTAGGTCATCAGCCAGAGCATGGCCGGAAAAAGGCAAAGCAAGGCATAGGTGCCGGTGATTTCCTGGGCCAGCACCTTCCCGTACTCCACCGGCTTCCTTTCCGCCAGGTCCCCGCTGACGTAGATGGTGAAGTTGAGCAGGGCAATCATGTTGGCCCCCAGGAAACAGGCTCCCACGATCGCCAATCCTCTCCGAAAATTGATGTCTGGCATGAGCCTCCTCCGTAAAGCCGCCGTTCCGCTATTCCTCTGTGCGAGTCCGCCGGCCACCCTTCATGCGCGGATCGGCGGTTCGGTCTGCAGGGCCGCGGCTGATAATACTCCATTTTGACCGACATTGCTTCGAGGATGCCGGCGGCCGTTGAGAAGCAGGCCCAGGAAGGTGGGCCGCACCAGGTAGTGGTAGCTGGCCAGAAGGACCGGGAAGGCCAGCGCCAGAATCAGAAGGAGTTTGAGAAAGGGGTGGAAATCCCATCCGGCGATCAGGATCTGAATCGGCACCACGACCGTATGGTGAACCAGGTAGAGCCAGTAGGAGCTGTCCGCCAGGTAGCGCCAGATGCGGCTTTCCCGGCGGCAGACCGCCAGGAAAAAGCCGGTCAGCGCCAGGGCCAGCGACCACATCATGACGGGATACAGCAGGAGGTGTAAGGTTCTGGCCCAGGAGGCGAACCCGCCGCCCGGAAAAAGAAAGGAGAGGAGCGTCCGGGGCGAGCAGACCGGCCAGAGGACGGCCAGCCCGAAAATCAGACCGGTTCCCCAGTTCCGGGCCAGAAGATCCAGCCTTTCCGGGCGGCGGTGCAGGAGGCAGCCGAACCCGAAAAAGAGGCCGTAAAGCGCCACGACCGGCAGGTTCGGAACGAGCGTCTGGTTGGGAGTATCCACCCCGCCCCCCATCCATGTGGTCAGCGGCAGACAGAGCAGCGCAAAAAAGGGAATCCTCCAGCCGGAGTGCAGAACGCGGTCAAACCCGCCGTCCAGCAGGGCGAGCAGCCGGCCTGCCGCGGCAAAGCGGCCGAGGGTCCAGCGGAAAGCCAGCAGGAGCAGATAAAGCAGGATCAGGTAGTAAAGGAACCAGAGGTGAGCCAGGTTGAAGGCTTCCCGAAAAGGGGCACCGCTCAGAATCACCCCGGCGGTAAGAGCAAAAGGATTCATGGATTGCATCTCCGCAGGGATGCGCAGATCGCTGAGCGAACCGGTTGTCCATTTTCCCCACACCCAGATCAGCATAATGGTCGGGTAAAGGAGGAACCAGCCTCCGACCAGGGGAACCAGGATGCGCCGGGCCCGGTTCCGCACAAATCCCCCGGTTCCGGAGCGCTGCAGCATGCGGTGGGCGAAAAATCCGGCGATCAGAAAGAAGACCTCCATGCGGAAGCTGTGACATACGTGCTGGAACATGTCGAAAAAAATGTGGGCGCGGAGGTCGATGATGGCCCATGACCGCCTTCCCGGACAGAACGATTCGGCGGCATGAAAGACGATGCCCAGCAGCAGGACAAAAGCCCGCAGGGCATCCAGGGAATGATAACGCACGCCTCTTCGCTCCGGTTCCACTTGATTCGTCTCCGTTTTTCTCATTGTTTTTTTCCGAATGCTCTTCGGCTCGGATTGTAAAGGAGTGGGCCCTCCTTCACCAGCGGATTGTGACCAGCGGGTCCACGGCCAACCCAAGCGGGTTTGCGGCGTAACCCGGTTAAAAGTCTCCCGGCGACAGACTCTTCCGCTTTTCTTCCCGCTCTTCCTTTCTTCCTGTAAGCCCTATCTTTGCGCAGGGAGACGGGAAGATCGGGAAGGAAGAAAGTAACAGTCAGGGCATTTCGGACGGAGAGAAGGGCTCATTGCCGCTTCCTTTTCGATTTGGCAGGGGGGATCCGGTTTCCGGATCACGGAAGGGGAGTGGGGTTTATCCGGTTGCGTTGGCCGGCTGAAAAGGTTCATTGATCCGGACAACTTCCGTGGCCGAAAGGATATCCTGGAGGCAGCGGCAGCGCCGGTCGAACAGGGACCAGCCGAGGCCCAGGCCCAATAGAATAAAAGAAAGAAGGAAAAAGAAGGTCCGGCCCAGGGCCTGGTGATGCCCGGGCATATCTCCGCGGGTATCCACTACCTGGATTTCGGCAATCATCATTCCGATGGTCTGCCCGGAAAACCCAAGAAAAAAAAGGGAATAAAGGTGGTAAATCAGGATGCTGATGCCGCCCAGAATCACCAGGGTAAACCGGTTGATTTCCTCATAGGAAGACAGATAGTTCAGTGTGAAAAAGAAGGGCGTGGAGCAGATCAGCACGATGACAAAATCAACCAGGCCGGCCAGGATTCGCGACAGCAAAATGCTACGGTCGGGACCCGGAGCTTTGTTCTCCAGGGCAGGCGCAAAATCCTCCTCCCGGAGGTGAAGGACTTCATCCAGGTCCAGCGGGACCACCGCCGGCGGCTCCGGCTCCAGTTCGAACAGCGGAATCGGCGGTTCAGGAACGGCAGCCGCACTTGCGACTTCCGGGACCGCGGAGCGCGCCGGCACGGAAGGAATCGGAAGGGACGACCCGGCGACGGCTTCCAGCACCAGGGTTTTCTCCGGCGGCGGCGATTCCGCTTTTTCCGGTTCCGGTTCTTTTTCCTGGGAGGTAAAATTCAAAGAGGCGATAATCTTGCGGCGCCGCTCATCATGGCTGCTGTGGATGACGGGAGTCGCAGCTTCCTCAGGCGGCACCGATGCTTTTTCCGCCTGTTTTGCCTGGCGGGCCAGGCGCGCAGCCTGCAGCTTGCGGGTAACCTCCTGCACCCACTCCGGCTCTTTTTTTTCCTCCACATCCGACAGAGGAACCGGTACGCCAACCTTGGTCGGAAAGCGGATTACATTATCGACTTCATGCAGCATTCTTTTGCTCAACCGTTTTTATGTGCGGTGAAAACATATTAACAAAGCACATTATCCAAGTCAACAAAAACCATTATATTTAATAACTTTTTCTAACTAGACACGGAACCGGACTTCTGGTTTTATGCGGCGCAGGGGTATACTATCCGGATGAAAATCCGGGTCCTGTTTTCGCTCACCCTGCTTTTGCTGGGTGCGGCTATCTATTTCGTCATGCGCAGCTTTACGCTGCCGCTGGTCAACTATGTCGTCTGCCAGGCCTTTCAGCAAAAGGCCCCCCGGACATTTTCTGCAGAGGAGATCCGGCAGTTTTTTCAGACAGCCTTTGAGAAATCCCAAGGATCCCGGCCGGAGCGGCAGAAATACCTGGAACAGCTTTTCCGGCTGTCTCAAAAGCTGGAAAAAGTCCAAAGCCTTTCCAGGGAAGAAGCCCAGTCGCTTTTAGGATCCTTTCACGATCCCGAAAAAGCCCATCCACCGGCACTTTTCGAAGACAAAGACGAAAAGTGAACGGATTCACGTTGACCAATAAAACTTTTTGTTGTATGATATAAGGCTTTTCAGGAGGATACGACTTTGTACGCAATTATTGAAAACGGCGGGAAGCAATACCGGGTAGAGGAAGGAAGCAAAGTTCGCTTGGAAGAGATGCCTCTTCCCGAAGGGGACCAATTTGTTACCGATCAGGTACTCCTCCTTCAACTGGGCGAAAACTGTTTGATTGGAAAACCCCTGGTGTCCGGCGCCCAGGTAGTCGGCCGGGTCGTGCAGCACGGTAAAGAGGATAAAGTTCTCATTTTCAAAAAGAAAAGACGCAAGCAATACCGGAGAACGCGCGGGCATCGCCAGCTGTTCCTGGAAGTTGAAATCGAAAAGATTCAGGCCCCGCAGGGAGTGGAAGCCTGATCCGGCTATCCTCATTTATAACCCGTCCCCTTTTTCCGGGTTTTCCGGCCCTGCGCCGGGGACCGGAACATGAATAGGCTATTTGGGATTATCATAGGGAGTTCAGCGATATGGCACATAAAAAAGGCGTCGGCAGCTCACGGAACGGTCGTGACAGCCATTCTCAGCGGCTTGGAGTCAAATGCTTCGACGGCCAGACCGTGACCGGCGGTTCGATCATCGTACGCCAGCGGGGAACCAAGTTCTATCCGGGTCCCAATGTCGGCATGGGGAAAGACCACACCCTTTACGCCAAAATTCCCGGCAAGGTCAAGTTTGTCAGCCGTGGAGCCAAGGGGCGGTTCATCCACATCGAACCCTAAGGGGGTTGGCATGCTCCCCGCCTTCCTCGGGGCCGCCCGGGACTGCTGATGTTCATTGACTCCGCCCAGATTGACGTTAAAGCAGGGGATGGCGGAAGAGGTTGTGTAGCTTTCCGTAGAGAAAAGTATGTTCCCCACGGAGGGCCCAGCGGCGGCGACGGCGGAAAAGGCGGAAACGTCTACCTGCAAAGCACCTTCCATCTGAATACTCTCCTTCCGTTCCGATTCAAGAGATCCTTCCATGCCGGGCGGGGGCAGCACGGCATGGGCAGCAACTGCCACGGGAAAAACGGAGAAGATCTGGTCCTCGAGGTCCCGGTGGGCTCCATCGTTTATCTCAAAGATTCCTCGACCGTTCTTTACGACTTCCAGCACGAAAACGAGCGCTTTCTGATCGCCTCCGGCGGCCGCGGCGGGCGGGGCAACGCGCGCTTTGCCACCTCCACCCAGCAGGCTCCCCGTATTGCCGAAGACGGCGAAGCCGGAGAGGAGATTTCTCTTCGCATCGAACTGAAACTGCTGGCCGATCTGGGATTGCTCGGATTCCCCAACGCAGGAAAATCCACTCTGATCTCCGCCATCTCGGCCGCCAGGCCGAAAATTGCCGATTATCCCTTCACCACCCTGACGCCGCACCTGGGGGTGGTGGACTGTGGCAAGGCCGGCAGCTTCGTCGTGGCGGACATTCCCGGCCTGATCGTCGGCGCCCATGAGGGCAAAGGCCTGGGAGACCGCTTTCTTCGCCATGTGGAGCGGACCCGCCTGCTGGCCCACCTGGTGGACGTTTCCGGCGCTACGGAAGGGGATCCGGTCGAGCGACTGGAAGCCATCAACCGGGAGCTGGCCCTTTACGACGCGGGCCTGGCCAGGAAAAAGCAGGTGGTGATTGCCACCAAAATCGATGCCCTGGAAGACGCCGGGGCCCTGGAGCGGCTGAAAAGCTACTGCCGGCGCAGGCGCCTTCCTTTTCTGGCCATATCCGCCGTGACCCGCCAGGGAATTCCCGAGTTCAGGCGCCTGGTGCTGAAAAAGCTGCTGGCAACGCCGAAGCCGGGCCTGGAAAAAGGATCCACCCCGCCGGCCGCCACCCCTCTTCCGGAGGACCATGTCCGAGAGCCGGAATAACCCGGACGCTCCCGTCCAGGGAGAGAGGACGGCTAAAAGGATTGGTGTCCTGGGAGGCACATTCGATCCCATCCACCTGGGCCACCTTCATCTGGCCCGCAGAAGCCTCGACTTTTTCCTGCTCGATCAGGTGCACTTCCTGGTCTCCCGCAGGCCGCCGCACAAGTCGCCCGGATCGATCACCAGCGCCTATCACCGGTTTGCCCTGACAGCGGCCGCCCTGGAGCCGTTTCCCTGCTTTCATGCCTCCACCGCCGAACTGGAACTGGAGGGCAACGCCAGCAACTATACCTGGGACACGCTGCAGGCCATCTGCCGCGAGAACCATCTTCCCCCCGAAGGGCTCTTTTTTATTGCCGGCGGCGATTCCTTTTTAACGGTCAATTCCTGGAAGAACTACGAACCGCTGCTCCGCACCTACAATTTCGCCTTCTTCGAGCGGCCGGAGGCGGAAATCGGGCAGGATTTTTCCCACCTTTCCGCAGCCATCCGCCGGCGAATCGTGGATGTTCGGTCCGCGCCAGGCGAAGTCCCCTCGTTTTCTCCGGCCGTTTTTCTGCTTGATACCGGGGCCCCTTCCATCTCCTCGTCGGAAATACGGAAGCGGGTTTCCCAGGGGGAGGACATTCTCCCCCTGGTTCCGGAGAAGGTTCATGACTACATTCGAAAATACCGGCTCTATGTATGACCAATAAACTATTATCCGCGGTTTTAAAAGCGATCGACGACAAGAAGGGGCAGGAGGTGGCCGTGCTGCACCTGAGCGAAATCTGCTCCTTTACCGATTACTTCATTCTCTGCACGGGCAACACCTCCCGCCAGACGCAAGCCATCTGCGACGCCGTTGAGGAGGCCGCTGCCGGGCTCGGAGAACGGGCCGCACACGTGGAAGGCTATACCGGCGGCGACTGGATCCTGATGGATTTCCTGGACCTGGTGGTCCACATTTTCACCCCGACCACCCGCCGGTTTTACGACCTGGAGCGTCTGTGGCGCGATGCCCCCCGCCTGGAGCCGGAAGCGCTGCGCAGCCCCGCCAGGCGAACCCGTAAACCCAAGACCGAATGAAGCTCCGGCTGGTGTTTGTCGGCCGGACCCGCAATCCGCTTTTCGAAGGAGCCATACAGGACTACCTGGAGCGGATCCGCCGCTTTGTTCCCTGCGAAATCCAGGAAATAAAGGAAGGACAGCGGAAGGGCAAGGGGTTGCCGGATGCCGCGTCCGCCGCAGAGGAAAAGCCGCTCCTCTCCCTTCTCCAGGAAAGCCCCTGCTCCGTTCTCCTCGACGTGGGAGGCCGGGAGCTCGACTCCCCGGCAGTCAGCGGCTTCCTGGAAGAGCGCATGCAGCAGGGGCTGCGGCGCATCGATTTTCTGGCGGCCGGGCCCTGGGGCTGGTCCGAAGCGGTGAGGAGCCGCGCCCATTACCGCTGGAGCCTGTCCCGGCTGACACTGCCGCATGAGCTGGCCCGGGTCGTTCTGCTGGAGCAGCTTTTCCGGGCCCTGGCGCGGCTGAACCACTTCCCTTACGACAAATAAACCCTCACTCCCCGGGTCGCAGGAGTTTTTCCGATTCGCCCTTGCGGATCAGTTCGGCCGCCACCTCCCACAGGGCGGCGGAGCCTTCCGCAATGCAGCCGTTGCGCTCGTAAACCTGCGCGCTGCGAATCCCGTGCTCCTTCCAGGAAATGCCCCCGGAATAGTAGTTGTGCATCACCGGCAGCAGCCGGTCGCAGGAGTTGGCCAGCCGTGACTCCGGCGTCCGTCGGGCATCGAATTCCTCCCACAGCGCGCGAAAATATTTTCCCTGGTCCGGCGGAAGCATGCCGAACAGCCGGTCCGCGGCCTGCTTTTCCCGGGCCTCCTTGTCCGTTTCCCCATGCGGATCGTAGCAATAGGTGTCCCCGGCATCCACTTCGACGATGTCGTGCACCAGAAGCATCTGCAGAACCCGCAGGAGATCGACCGGCTCATTGGCATGTTCGGCCAGTAGCATGGCCATCAGGGCCACATGCCAGCTATGCTCTGCGGAGTTTTCCCGGCGCCCGCCATCCACCAGATAGGTGCGGCGCAGAACGTTCTTCAGGCGGTCGACTTCCAGCACAAAAGAAATCTGCCGCGACAAACGGTCTTCCCCCATGCCTTCTCTCCTTTCAGCTTTCGGCGGGCGGTTCCATGTAGCGCAGGATGGCTGGAACCACATCCGTAATGGAACGGTTCGATACCGCCACATATTCCTTGACGGGCCCCCAGGCAACCAGGTACACCGGGTTGAGGGTGTGGGTGGCCAGGGAAAGATCTTCCAGGTTCCCGTGATCGCTGGCCAGGAGCAACGATTCCGTCCGCAGGTCCAGTTTTTCCAGGACGGCGGTCAGAAACATCTCCAGCTCCCCGGCGATGAGCCGGGCCCAGGCCCGGTCGCCGCTGTGGCCGGCGCAGTCGGTCAGGAAGTGCTCATAAAGAGTGAATTCCTGGCAGCGGCTGATCCGGGCCAGATGCTCGCCCGACTGCGCCGGCGACAGCTCGCCGACCGGGTAGCCCAGCTTCTGCAGGTAGCGGTGGGTAAAATCCTGGTAGACCGCCTCCCCGGCCTGAAGGTCTTCCAGGGTTTTCAGCGGTATATTCGCGGACTGGCAGGCGGCGGTGGTCACCGAAATTCTTCTCGGGGTCCGGGTGAAAAAAGAGGGCTGGTAGGCATTGGCAAAGGTACAGCGAACTCCCCTTTTCTGCAGCTGCACAAAAACGGACTCCTGCTCCAGGATCCCTTTCAGCTCCCGGTTCGGAAAACCGCTCAGGTGATACCCCAGCCGGGCGGCCGCATTGACGCCGGTCAAGAGGGCCGTCTGTCCCGTGGCGCTTTGCGGGAGCCCCGGAATCCCCAGGCAGGCATCGGCGGCAAAGGCCCATCCCCCGAAGGCGGTTTCCACCGGGGCGCTGTCCGCCCCGCAGCACGGGAACAGCCGCGAGCCGATGGCCGCCAGGGGGTTGCGCTCCGGGTCTCCGTCCCCCCAGCCCAGGCCGTCCACAAACACCATCAGCAAATGCCTGCCCGATCCCATCCTGGCGAAGACCCGCCTCAGGCCTCGGCTTTGCGGTCCGACCAGAGCTGCCGTATGACATACAGCAGCACGGCGCTGCAGACGACGAATACCGCCAGCATGCCCAGGGCATAGCCCGTCCTCCCGTAGAGGAAATTGCCCACGCAGAACAGGGAGGACCAGATCACCATGGACCCGGACACCCAGCCGAGCAGCGCCAGCGGGATGTTTTCGTGGGTTGCCCTGGCTTCCTCCAGCGAAATGCCGGCCTCCTCCCGGATGCAGGTCCAGCCGGGCCCGAAGGGGCGGACCTTCTTGTAAAACTCGATCAGCACGCGGCGATCGGTCGCCGGACCCAGAAAGGCCGTGGCGATCCAGCAGACCGAAGTGAAGACCACGGTGGTCAGCAGGGCAATATGGGTGCTGAACGCCACCCCGTTCTTGTTGAGAACCAGAAAAACCACGGAAATCAGAAACGAGCTGATCATGGCTACCACTTCGCACCAGGCGTTGACCCGCCACCAGAACCAGCGGATCAGGTACAGCAAGCCGGTGCCGGCGCCGATCTGCAGGATCACGTCGAAGGCATCCTTGGCGGTATCCAGCAGAAAAACCATTCCGGAAGAGCAGAAGAAGAGCAGGATGGTGGTCAGCCGGCCCGCCAGCACGTAATGCTTTTCCGTGCCGTCCTTGCACAGGAAGCGCCGATAGAAATCGTGCACCAGGTAGGAGGCTCCCCAGTTGAGGTGGGTCAGGATGGTGGAGGAATTGGCGGCAATCAGGCCGCCGACCATCAGCCCGATGAAGCCCACCGGCAGGAACTTCAGCATGGCCGGATAGCCGATATCATGGCCGATCAGGCTGGGGTCCAGATGGGGAAAGGCCTTCTGGATGTCGGACAGCTGCGGGTAGACGATCAGCGAGCAGAGCCCCACCAGAATCCAGGGCCAGGGGCGCAGGACATAATGGGCCACGTTGAAAAAAAGCACCGCCCCGAGGGAATCCTTTTCCGATTTGGAAGCCAGCATGCGCTGGGCGATATAGCTGCCGCCCCCCGGCTCGGCCCCCGGATACCATACCGCCCACCACTGCACGGCGATGGGCATGATAAATACCGCGATGGCCAGGTCCCAGTTGCTGGTGAAATCCGGCAGGACGTCCAGGTAGTTCAGCCCTCCCGGACCCTTCATCGCGGAGAGCTTTTCGATCATGCCCGACAGGCCGCCGACCTGCGGCAGGTTGACCGCAAAGTAGGCGGCGGCGATGACCGCGGTCATCTTGATGAAGAACTGGATCATGTCGATCACCAGCACGCCCCACAGCCCGGAGTGGGCGGCAAAAACCACGTTCAGCAGCCCCACGGCCAGCAGCGTCTGCCAGCGGTCCAGCCCGAACAGAACCCCGGCGATCTTGCAGGCCGCCAGGTTCACCGTCGCCATGATCATGCAGTTGAACAGCAAGCCGAGATAAATGGACCGAAAGCCGCGCACCACGCTGGCCGCCTTGCCCGAATAGCGTATCTCGTAAAACTCCAGGTCGGTCATCACCCCGGACCGGCGCCAGAGCCGTGCATAGAAAAAGACCGTGGAGACCCCGGTCAGCACGAAAGCCCACCAGACCCAGTTCCCGGCCACCCCGTTCCGGCGGACGATATCCGTGACCAGGTTCGGGGTGTCGCTCGAAAACGTGGTGGCCACCATGGACAGCCCCGCCAGCCACCAGGGGACCGACCTCCCGGAGACAAAAAACTCGGAGGTGTTCTTTCCTGCCCTCTTCCCGAAAAACAGCGCCGGGACAAAACATATGAGCAGCGACGCCGCTACGATGATCCAGTCGATCAGCTGAAGTTGCATAGTTCAGGCCCTTTCCGCGATATGGTTCCTTTTGCCGATTTGCCGATGCCGGGAATTATCCATTGAGTTCTTCCGCCGGCGCAAATAGAATAATATTTTTTTGAGGAAAAAGCATTGTATATTCTTCGTGAGCAGATGTTGGTCCGCATCCACCGGTATCAGAGAGGAGAACGCCAATGAAAGGCATACGCATGGGGTTTTTAATCGCACTTGTTATTATTTCCGCCGCCTCCGCCGCGGCACAGGCCCCGAAAGCGGGGGGCGCGGGAAAAGAGCCGACCTTCCGCATGCAGGCCATTAATCCGGATTCCAGGTATGAAGCGGCCACCATGGCCGACATCAATAAAGACGGCCGCCTGGACATTTTCAGCGGGGGATTCTGGTACGAGGCCCCGACCTGGAAAAAACATTTCGTTCGCGAAATCGAGGAAAAAGACGAGTACTACGTGGATTTCGGAGCCCTGCCGGCCGACATCAACGGAGACGGGTGGACGGATATCGTCAACGCCGCATGGCATAACAAGGCCATTTTCTGGATCCGGAATCCCGGCAGGAGCGGTAAAGGCTTCGAGGTTTTTACCATCGATACCCCGGGAAACATCGAAACGGCCATTGCCGCCGACATCAACGGGGACGGGCAGACCGACTTTCTTCCCAACGCCATGAATGTCGTGGTCTGGTACGAATATAAGAAAGACAAGTCCGATCCCTCCGGGGCCCGCTGGACCCGGCACGAGGTTTCCAAAGAAGCGGCCGGCCACGGCCTGGGAACCGGCGACATCGACGGAGACCGGCGCACCGACATCGTCGTCCCCAAGGGCTGGCTGCAGCAGCCGGCCCAGGCCTCCGATCCCTGGGTGTTCCACAAGGATTTCAACCTGGGGTCGACGAGCGTTCCGATGCTGGTCAGCGATGTGGACCGCGACGGGGATGCCGACCTGATCTACGGGCTGGGGCACAACTACGGTCTTTTCTGGATGGAGCAGGCCAAGGGACCGGACGGAAAACGCAGCTGGACAACGCATGAAATCGACAAATCCTGGTCCCAGCCTCACTTCCTGCTGCTGGCCGACCTGAACAAAGACGGGCAGCAGGAGCTGGTGACCGGCAAACGCTACCGGGCGCACAACGGCCGGGATCCCGGCGAGACCGATCCCCGGGTCATCTATTACTATCGCTTCGATCCGGCATCCAAAAATTGGAGCAAGTATCCCGTCAGCCAGCCGGGAGGGCCGGCGGCCTTCGGCATCTCCACCGTGGCCGCGGACATCGACAAGGACGGGGATATCGACATCCTCGCTCCGGGAAAGAGCGGCCTGTACCTTTTCATCAATGAACTCATCGACCGGAAAAAATGAAAGGCGGGAAATATGGCCAAGATAACCCTGATCGGGGCGGGAAGCCTCATCTTTTCCAAGACGCTGGTGATGGACATCCTGGCGGTGGATATCCTGCAAGGCAGCCATATCTGCCTGATGGACCTCTCCCGGAGCCGGCTCGACATGTCGGAAGCCTTCGTGCGGCGGGTGATCGGGGAAAACCGGCTGCCGGCCACCCTGACGGCTACCACCGACCGGGCCGAGGCCCTGGACGGGGCCGACTACGTCATCATCCTGATCCAGGTGGGCGGGCTGGAGGCCTTCGGGATCGATTATGAGATTCCGCTGCGGTACGGCGTCGACCAGTGCATCGGCGATTCGCTCGGGCCGGGCGGCATATTCCGCGCCCTGCGCACCATCCCGGCCCTCGAGGAAATCGTCGGCGACATGCACCGGCTCTGCCCTCGGGCCCTGATCCTGAACTACGCCAATCCCATGGGGGCCAACTGCCACGCCCTGGGGCAAATCACGGATATTCCCTACATCGGCCTGTGCCACGGAGTACAGACCACCCTGGACCTGATCAGCCGCTATGTCGGGGTCCCCAGGGAGCGCATCGAATATCTCTGCGCGGGAATCAATCACATGGCCTGGTTTCTGGAGCTCCGGGACCGGGCCGACGGACGCGATCTCAATCCGGTCCTGCGGGAAAACATCGAAAAACCGGAATACTATCTCAACGAAAAGGTGCGCTGCGAGGTGATGCGCCACTTCGGCTACTTCATGACCGAAAGCACCGGACACCTTTCGGAATATATCCCCTGGTTCCGCAGCAGCCGCCGGGCTCTCGAAGAGTATTGCGACCAGCCCGATTTCGGAGGGGCCTCCGGAGCCTACTACAAGTATTCGCGCATGCTGGAGGACAAGTACCACGGGGTCGATTACCTGGCCCGCGAGTCGGCCCTCATCCGGAAGCGAAGCGTCGAATACTGCTCCTACATCCTGGAAGCCTGCGAGAGCGGGGTTCCTTTCCGGCTGAACGGCAACATCCGCAACGAAGGGTACATCGCCAATTTGCCGGCGGGGGCCTGCGTCGAGGTGCCGGTTTATGTCGACGGCCTGGGGCTTCACCCGCTTCATGTCGGCAGCCTGCCGGCACAGTGCGCCGCACTGAACCAGAGCAATATCACCGTCCAGCAGCTGACGGTGGAGGCCTCCCTGGCCGGCGACCCGGAGCGGGTCATGCAGGCCATGGCCATGGATCCCCTGACCTCGGCGGTATGCACCCTGCGGGAAATCCGGGAAATGACCGCCGCCATGCTGGCCGCCGAAAAGGCCTGGCTGCCGCAGTTTCAGGGAAAATCGCTGCGGACCTGCCCGTCGGTTTTTATTCCGGCGGATGTCCGCCCGGTGGACGTTCCCCTGGATCCGGCCCTGGCCATCGCCAACCGCTTCCAGGAGCTGGCCGAAGGGAAGTAATCCCGCACCAGGATGATAACGATTTGGTATTAGCAGAGAGGGCATCGATGAACCATCCCATTTTCTCTTCCCGCCGGCATTTCCTGCGTCAGGCCGCCTCCGCGGCCCCCTGGCTGATTCCCGCCTCCGCCCTGGGTCGCGCCGGGAACCTTCCCCCGAGCGACCGGATCCTGGTGGGATCCGTCGGGGTCGGGCCGCAGGGCGCGGGAGTCATGTCCAACTTCCTGGCGCAAAGCGACTGCCGGGTGGTCGCCGTCTGCGATGTAAAGAAAAAGGTCCTGGAGGCGGTCCGCAACAAGGTCGACGCGTTCTACGGGGAAAAGGGGTGCACTCCCTACCATGATTTCCGGGAGCTTCTGGCCCGCCCGGACATCGACGTGGTCACCGTGGCCCCTCCGGACCACTGGCACGTGCTGGTAGCGCTGGCGGCCGTGCGGGCCGGCAAGGACATTTACCTGGAAAAGCCCATGGGTCTCAGCTTGCAGGAAGACCAGGTTCTGCGGGCCGAATGCCAGCGTCGCGGGACCATTTTCCAGTTCGGCACGCAGCAGCGCAGCACGGCCATTTTCCGGCAGGCCTGCGAACTGGTCCGCAACGGGCGGATCGGCAGGCTGCAGACCATCAACGTCTGGAGTCCGGGCAGCTCGGCGGGCGGGCCGCGCCAGCCGGTCCCCATTCCCCCGGACTACATCGACTATGACCTCTGGCTGGGGCCGGCTCCCTATGCCCCCTATACCGAAGACCGCTGCGAGAACAAGTGGTGGTGGTTCATTTCCGACTACGCTCTCGGATTCATCGCCGGCTGGGGGATTCACCCCGTCGATATCGCCCTGTGGGGCGGAGCCGACCTGCTCCAGGGCCCCATGGAGGTGCAGGGAACCGGCGACTATCCGACGCCCGAAGGGGTGGCCGACACCGCCCTGGACTGGGATCTGCAGTACCGGTTTGCGAGCGGGGTGGTCATGAACTTCACCGGCTACCCGGTTCCGGAGGAATGGAGGCGGCGGTACATCAACATTTCCAACCACGGCACCGCGTTCGAAGGCACGGAGGGCTGGGTCCAGGTGCGGCGCTCGGGGATCGAAGCCTATCCTAAAAAGATCCTGGGCGAGCATCCCGGGGCCGGCGAAGTGCATCTGCCGGTCAGCACCAACCATGCCCGGAACCTCCTGGACTGCGTGCGCTCCCGCTCGCGAACCGTCAGCCCGATCGAAGAATCGGTCTGGGGGGACACGATCTGCCATGTAGGCGATATCGCCGCCCGCACCCGTCAGAAACTGATCTGGGACCCGGAGAAGGAGAGGTTCACCAACAGCGAAACCGCCAATCGCTACCTGGTGCGCGAAATGCGGAGTCCGTGGCACTTGTAGGCTGCTTTTCCTTCCCTGTCCGGGAGAAATTCCTATGAAAACAAAATTCTATCTTTTCTTCCCGCTTCTGTTCCTGGTCGGGGTCCATGCTGCGGGTGCCGGCTTTGCGGTCCCGGGGCAGACTCCCGCCGACCTCCCATCCGCCCTGAAGCAGCTTGCCGCCTTCGAGTACGGCGCCAGCCGCGCCCCGGTGGTAGCCCTGACGGAATACGGCTTTCACCCCCAGGGCACGGAGGCCGGGCGGAAGGAGCTGGAATCCGGGCTGATCCGGCTGCTCCAGGGTGAAGCCACACGTGCCGGCAAAGAACAGGCCTGCCGGCTGCTGAGCCTGTTTGGAGGCAGCGGCTCGGTGCCGGTCCTCCTGGAAAAGCTTTCGGATCCGGAGCTGGCCGAAATGGCGCGCTATACTCTGGCAAGAATACCCGGCAGCGAGGTAAACGCAGCCCTGCGCCAGGCGTCAGGCCGCTCGTCGGGCCGCCGGAAAGCCGACATCCTCCGGACGCTCGGCGGGCGGAAGGATCCGGAGGCGGTTCCCATGCTTCTTCCCCTGCTGGCCGATCCCGACCGGGAAACCGCCGTGGCAGCGGCCGCCGCCCTGGGCGGCATCGCCACTCCGGAAGCCCTCGCCGCCCTGACCGCCGCACGCTCCCGGACACAGGGAGACCTGAAAAAAGCCGTCTCGGAAGCCTGCCTGCGCGGTGGAGAGGAGCGGCTGGCCCGCGGCGAAAAAAAGGCGGCGGCGGAAATCTTCCTCTCCCTGCTGGATGGCAGCGAAGCCCCTCCCTTGCAGGCCGCCGCTTTGAAAGGACTGGCCCGGGCCGCCGGGCCGGATTCCCTCGACCGCCTCCGGGAGGCCTTGCGTGGAAAAGACCGCCTGGTCCAGGCGGCCGCCATTCGGTTGGTGGCCGAATTCCCGGGGGAGCGCTTTACCCTCCTGCTGGCGGATGAAATGCCGAATCTGTCCCCTGCCGCCCAGGTGCGGGTCCTGGCCGCTCTCGCCGACCGCGCCGACCGGAAGGCCGCCACCGCCGCGCTGGCGGCGGCACGCAGCGCCGATCCGGCGGTGCGCGCCGCGGCCTACTCGGCACTGGCCCGGCTGGGAGATTCCTCCTGTGTTCTACTGCTGGCCCGGGCCGCAGCACAGTCGAAGGATGCCGAGCAGGCCGCGGCCCGCGAGGCTCTTTACCGGCTGACGGGCGCCGATATCGATGGCACGATCCTCCGGCAGATGGAAGAAGCCGAAGCCGCCGTGCAGTTGGAGATGATCCGCGCGGTGGGGCAAAGAGGCATCCGCTCGGCGGCGGATGCCCTGCTGCGGATGGCCCGCCGGGCAGACGGTGCGGTGCGCCGGGAATCGGTACGCGCCCTGCGGGAAACCGCGGGAGCGGAGCATGTTCCGGCCCTGCTGGAAATCCTGCCGCTGCTGGGCGACGCCTCCGACCGCGAGGAAGCCGCCCACGCCCTGGCTCTGGTTTTGAAAAGGAGCGACCCGCCGCCGCTGGGGCAGGTTCAGAAAGCGTATGAGGCCGCCGGCAGCTCCGCGGTCCGGATCGCGCTGCTGCAGGCCCTGGGAGAAGCCTGGAACCGCGACGGGCTTCCCCTGCTCCGAAACGCGCTTAAGGACAATGATGCGGAAATTCGCCGTGCGGCCATCCTGGCCCTGACCCTCTGGCCGAATGACGCGCCGGCCGCCGACCTGCTGGCGGTGGCCTCCGGCCCGTCGGCCGAAAGCCATACCGTTCTTGCTCTGCGGGGGTATATCCGGCTGGTGACCCTACTTTCCGTGCGCCCCGAGGCGCAGACCGTGAAAATGCTGCAAAGCGCCATGCGCCTGGCCCGGCAGCCGGAGGAAAAGAAGACCATTCTCGGCAACCTGCCCAATTATCCTTGTCCGGAAGCTTTGGCTCTGGCCAAAGCCTCGACCGGCGACCCGGCGGTTGCCACGGAAGCCCGGATCGCCGAGGAGCGGATCCGCGGGCTGCTGGTCCGGTGAACAGGCTGCATCCGCTGCCATGACGGCCCGAAAAGAAAAGAAGAGGAAGCAGAGCGTAGGCGGGACGCCCGGGTCGCGGCGTCCCTCTCCATCCCGGCAGAGCGAAGCGCCGGAATCCCGCTCCCAATCCCGCCCGCCCGCGGCCGGGCCCGAGACCCGGGAATTCATCGAGCTGCATGGGGTCCGGGTGCACAACCTGAAGAATATCGATGTAAAAATCCCGCTGAACCGGCTGACGGTGGTCACCGGGGTCAGTGGATCGGGAAAGTCCAGCCTGGCATTCGACACCCTGTACGCCGAAGGGCAGCGGCGCTATGTGGAATCCCTCTCCGCCTATGCCCGCCAGTTCCTGGAGAGAATCGACAAGCCGGATGTCGACGAAATCCTGGGAATCTGCCCGGCGCTGGCCATCCGACAGAAGACCAGCACCCGGAACCCGAGATCCACGGTGGCCACGGTCACCGAGATATACGATTACCTGCGGCTGCTTTTCGCCCGTGCCGGAATCACCCTCTGTCGCCAGTGCGGGCGGGAGGTGCAGAAGGACCATTCGGAGAAGGTGGCCGGCCGGATCCTGGAGCTGCCCGCCGGGACCCGGTTTTACGTGCTGTTCCCCCTCCTGCAGCTGCTGGGCGCCGCCGCCGATTCCCCGCCGGAGGAGGCACCGCCGCCGGTGGAAAAGAAAAGCACCCGCGGCAGAAAGAAGCAACCCGGCGGCCCGGTGCTGGACCCGGCACTGGCGGAAAAATTGCGCAGCGACGGGTTTGCGCGGCTTTTTCACCACTTTCAGGTCATCGACCTGAGCGATCCCTCTGCGGTAACCCGACGCCCGCTCGATGACGGCAGCTTCGTCATCGTGGATCGCCTGGCGGTCGGCGAGGAGATCCATTCCCGGCTGGTGGACAGCCTGGAAACCGCGCTGCGCGAGGGGAACGGCCGTGCCGCGGTTTTCCTTCTCTCCCCGGACGGAATTCCGGAAGCCTGGGCCGCCGATCTCGGCTCCCGCTCGCTGCTCTCCGCCCCGGAGGGAATCCTCTACCGGTTCAGCGAGCAGCACCAGTGCGACCACTGCAACCTGGTCTACGAATCGCCGGAACCGCGCCTTTTTTCCTTTAACAACCCCTTCGGCGCCTGCCCGGAATGCCAGGGATTCGGGAACACCATGACCTGGGATGTGAACCTGGTGGTACCCGATTTTTCCAAGACCCTGCGGGAAGGGGCCATCGATCCCTGGACCAAGCCGGCCTATCAGCCTTTCCAGGAGGAGTTTCTGGCCTTCGCCCAGGATGCCGGCATACCGCTGGACATTCCGTTTTCCGACCTTTCCGAAGAGGACCGCCGTCTGGTTTTTCAGGGCTCGGAAGAAGACGGCTTCCCGGGAGTCAAGGGCTTTTTCGAATACCTGGAAAGCAAGAAATACAAAATGCACGTCCGCATTTTCATGAGCCGCTACCGCGGCTATACCCGCTGCAAGGCCTGCGGCGGAAGGCGGCTGCGCCCCGAAGCCCTGGATGTGTATGTCGGCGGCAGGAATATCGCCGACCTGCTGGCCATGAATATCCGCCAGGCGCTCCCCTTTTTCCGAAGCCTGCCGCTTAGCCCCATGCAGCAGGAAATCGCGGAGCGGCTGCTGGCGGAGATCCTGCACCGGCTGGATCTCCTGGACCAGGTCGGACTGGATTACCTCAGCCTGGATCGCCTGGCCTCCACGCTTTCGGGAGGGGAGTCCCAGCGCATTCAGCTTTCATCCGCCATCGGCAGCTCCCTGGTCGGGGCCCTTTATGTGCTCGACGAGCCCAGCATCGGGCTGCACCCGCGGGACAGCCAGCGGCTGATCCAGATCCTGTACCGGCTGCGGGACCTCGGCAACACCGTGCTGGTCGTGGAGCACGACCGGCAGATCATGAACAGCGCCGACTACCTGGTGGACCTGGGCCCGGGAGCCGGGCGGGCCGGCGGAGAGGTGCTCTATCAGGGGCCACCGGACCGGATTCCCGCGGCCGGCGCCTCCCTGACCGGCCTCTACCTGCAGGGCGGAAAATCCATCCCGGTCCCGGCACGGCGCCGCCCCTGCCGGGACAAGTATCTCGAGGTGATCGGCGCCCGGGCCCACAACCTGAAAAACCTGGACCTGCGCATCCCGCTGGGCCTTTTTGTCTGTCTGAGCGGGGTTTCGGGATCCGGCAAATCCACCCTGGCCCACGAGGTGGTCTTTGCCGGGTGGAAACGGCTCCGCAGCCAATGGCACGAGGAGGTGGGCGAGCATCGGGCCATGCACGGAGCGGCCCTGCTCAGCGAAGTGATCCTGGTGGACCAGTCCCCGATCGGCCGCACGTCCCGCTCCAATCCGGTGACCTACCTCAAGGTCTTCGACGAGGTCCGGGCCATCTTTGCCGTTCAGCCGGAGGCCCGGCAGCGGCACCTGCAGCCCAAGCACTTTTCGTTCAACGTGGAAGGCGGGCGCTGCGACACCTGCCAGGGGACCGGGGTGGAAATCATTTCCATGCAGTTCCTGGCGGATGTGGAAGTGACCTGCGAGGAGTGCAAGGGGAAGCGCTTTCGCCCCGAGGTGCTGGAGGTTCGCTACAAGGGGCTGAACCTGGCGGAAGTGCTCGATCTGACCGTGGCCGAGGCGCTGCGCTTTTTTGCCGGCTCGCCTAAAATCACCTCCCGGCTGCAGACTCTGGAGGACGTGGGGCTCGGCTACCTGGGCCTGGGGCAGTCCACGACCACGCTTTCCGGCGGGGAAGCGCAGCGCCTCAAGCTTTGCGGATACCTGACGGAGCAGAACGCCGGGGATGTCCTGTACATCTTCGACGAGCCCACCACCGGGTTGCATTTCGAGGATATCGGCAAGCTGCTGAAAACGTTCGACCGGCTGATCGAAGCCGGGGCCTCGCTCCTGGTGATCGAGCACAACCTGGACGTATTGAAGTCGGCCGACTGGATCATCGACCTGGGTCCGGAGGGGGGCGAAAACGGCGGATGCCTGGTCGCCGAAGGAACCCCGGAGGAGCTGGCCCTCGCGGAGCACTCCCATACCGGGAGGCACCTCCGGGAGCACCTGGCCCCCGGGGTCGGACCCGGTCGGGAACACCTGAAATCTTAGAAATCACTCCCTTTTTCCGGCTATTCCTTCCAGTCCTCCAATTTAAGATTCCTGATTCTTCGGAATTCAACGGTATTGTTTGTGACCAGAATGAGACCTTTGGCAAGAGCCTGCGCTGCAATAAGCATGTCGTAGGAGCCAATCAGCTTTCCTTCCTTTTTCAGCTGGGAATGGATAATGCCGTATACTTCCGCATCCTGATCATCGAAAGCAAGAATTTCAAAAGGGACGAGAAATTCGGTCAGCGATATCCTGTTTTTTTCGACATGCCGGCTGTTGTATACGCCAAACTGCAATTCCGCGACGGTGATACTGGACAGGTAATTCTTATGATCCAAAGCTTTTCTTAAGCGATCCAGGACGTGCACCGGCTTTTTGTTTATCAGGAAGATGCACGTATTCGTGTCCAGCAGATACACTACAGCTCTTCTCTGTCCTGTATTTCGGGCTGCTGCCGACCTTCCGCCATGAAATCCTCCGTGAAGCCGTAAAGGCCGTGAAGAAAAGTTTCCCACGTGCGGTTCTTGGGGAACAGGATCACAGAATCACCCACTTTTTGGATGAACACATCCGTACCTTCAAACTGGAATTTTTTGGGTAGACGAACCGCCTGACTCCTGCCGTTTTGGAATAGCTTGGCCGTTTGCATGCTGCACCTCGCCGTTAATATATATCATGATATATATCGTGTCAATCCCAAGCATGGAAGGACAGGAAATAAAGCGATATTATCGCCGGCCGCCCGCCTCCGAGAAAAGACCGGCTTGCCTCTTGCCTGCGGCAGCGATTCGAAGTTACCATTTTGCTATAATGAGCATGGCAAGAGAAATATTAAGTGTCTGTTTCGGGAGGAAGGAGACCGTATGAACTGGCATCAGCTGCTCCGCGCGGAAATTGAAACGACTTTTGCCGTCACCGATAAATTAATGGCCCGCATCCGCGACGAGAGCCTGGACTGGAAGCCGTCCGCGGAAAACAATTGGATGACCACCGGACAGCTCCTGAAGCACCTGACCGAAGCCTGTGGGGCCGCCTGCCGCGGCTTTATCACCGGAGACTGGGGCCTGCCCGAAGGCGTGAAGTGGGAAGACCTGCCGCCATCGGAAATG
Organism: uncultured Acidobacteriota bacterium; assembly: GCA_903847975.1. GTDB lineage: Bacteria > Acidobacteriota > UBA6911 > CAINFC01 > CAINFC01 > CAINFC01. The sequence continues at coordinate 22,461 of CAINFC010000086.1, forward strand.
CTCCCCCCCGCGGAAAAGCTGCCGGCCATCGGCAGCGTGGCGGAAGCCCGCCGGCTCCTGGAAAGGGATCGGATCCTGGCCCTGCAAATGGTGGACACCTGCAGCGAGGAGGATCTGGCTGAAAAAATCACCCCCGCGCCCTGGGACCCCACCCCTATCGTGCTGGGACACCGGCTCCTCCAGATGGTCGATCACCTCCGGCAGCATAAGGGTCAGCTTTTTTATTATTTGAAACTGCAGGGGCATCCGGTCGACACCGGCGACCTGTACGGAGTTTAAACCTTTCCGGAAAGGATCTATGGTTATGAAGCACTTCCTGATCGTTCTGGCTCTGTTCACCGCCGCCGCTTTCGCGGCCGACATCGACGGCACATGGAAGGCGACCGCCGAGGGACCGAACGGCTCCATGGAAAGAACGTTTGTTTTTAAAGCGGACGGCAGCAAGCTTACCGGCGAAACCACCAGCTCTCTGTTCGGCAAGTCGACGATCGCCGACGGCAAGATCGAGGGCGATTCTCTTTCTTTTATCCTGCGCATCAAATACCAGGACAACGAAATGAAGGTGCACTACAAGGGGAAAATAAACGGAAAGGAAATAAAGCTGACCGCCGAAATTCCCGACGCCGGCCGAACGATAGAATGGCTGGCCAGGAAAGTCGAATAAATACCGGAACCCGGTACCCCGGGAACGGCACAACCGCCGCGTAAAGGATTTGGCATGACGGAACGCACTTTTCAAAGCAGCGACAGCGTGCGCAGCGCCCGGCCGCTGCAGTATGCCAGGGAAGCCCATTTTCCCTTTCCGCTTTCCCTGGAAATGGGCGGGGTGCTGCCGGAGTTTTCGCTCTGCTTCGAAACCTATGGATGCCTGAACGAAAAGAAGGATAACGCCATCCTGATCTGCCACGCCCTGAGCGGCGATTCCCACGTGGCGCGGCACGACGGGCGCGACGATCCGGGCTGGTGGGATATCGCCGTGGGATCCGGGAAATGCATCGATACCGATAAGTATTTCCTGATCTGCCCCAATGTTCTGGGCGGCTGCCGGGGAACCACCGGCCCCAACAGCATCAACCCGGACACCGGACAGCCCTACGGCCAGGATTTTCCGACCATCACCATCGGCGATATGGTGGAAGCGCAGAGGAACCTGATCGACCGCCTGGGAATTGACCGGCTGATGGCGGTGATCGGCGGCTCCATGGGCGGGATGCAGGTCCTGCAGTGGGCCACCCGCTATCCCCAACGGGTACAGGGAGCGGTCGCGGTGGCCACCGCTTCCCGCCTGACCACGCAGGGCCTGGCTTTCGACGTCATTGCCCGCAACGCCATCCGCCGCGATCCCTGCTTTTTCGACGGCAACTATTACAGCCAGGAAAGCGGCCCGCAGGTAGGGCTGGCCCTGGCACGCATGCTGGGGCATATCACCTACCTTTCCCCGGAGTCCATGCGCAGCAAGTTCGGCGCCGACCGGATGTCCCCGCGGGACATCCAGACCCAGTTTGAAAAGACCTTTTCCGTCGGCTCCTACCTGGCCTACCAGGGAGACCGTTTCGTGGAGCGTTTCGATGCCAACAGCTACCTGACTCTGTCCATGGCCATGGATCTTTTCGACCTCGGGGAGGGCGGAGACGACCTGGCGGCCAACCTGGCCTCCAGCCGCTGCAAATGGATAGTGATCAGCTACACCAGCGACTGGCTTTTTCCGCCGGAGCAGTCCCGCCGTATGGTGGATGCCCTGCTCTCTGCCGGCAAGCAGGTCAGCTACTGCAACGTAGCCAGCAGCTGCGGCCACGACGCCTTTCTACTGGCCGACAATCTTTCCAGCTATGGAGAGCTGATCCGCTCCTTTCTGCACAACCTGAACTCCGCGCCGCCCCCGGTCCGGCCCGCCTCGGAAGAGTCCGCCACCCATCCGACCAGCATTTTTCACGCCCAGCGGCTGGACCACCAGAGGCTGGCCCAGCTGATTCCCGCACAGGCCTCGGTCCTCGACCTGGGCTGCGGGCGGGGCTCCCTGCTGGCCCTGCTGCAGCAGAAAGGGTACAAGCAGATCCTCGGGGTGGAGCTGGACGAGCAGGCGGTCCTGGCCTGCGTGCGCAAAGGCGTACCGGTAATTCACGCCGACCTCAACCTGGGGCTGAAGCTCTTCACCGACCAGCAGTTCGATTTCGTAATACTCTCCCAGACGCTGCAGGCCATCAAGGATGTGGAGCGGGTGGTCATGGAAATGCTGCGGGTCGGCCAGCGGGCCGTGGTCAGCTTCCCCAACTTTGCCTATGCCAAGTTGCGGACCATGCTCTGCGAGCAGGGGAAGGCACCCATCTCCCTGGGGCTGCTGCGCTATCAGTGGTACAACACCCCCAACATCCGCTTTCTGACCATCGCCGACTTTGAGGACTTCTGCCGCGAGCAGGACATCATCATCCACCAGCGCATCTGCCTGGACACCGAAGCGGGAGTGGAAATTGTCGACCATCCCAACCTTTACGCCGACATGGCTATTTACACCCTGAGCCGCTGAGGAGAGGCGGTTTGATCCGTTTTCTGCATACCGCCGACTGGCAGCTGGGGATGACCCGGCATTTTTTCGGCGAGGGGGCCCAGGAAAGGTACAGCCAGGCCCGGTTCGACGCCATCCGCACCATGGGCCGCATCGCCTGCCAGGAGCAGTGCCGGTTTGTGCTGGTTTGCGGGGACGCTTTCGAGTCCAACCAGGTGGACCGGAAAACGGTGGCCCGGGCCCTGGAAGCTTTGCGGGAAATCGGGAAACCGGTGTTTATTCTGCCCGGCAACCATGACCCGCTGCACGCCGCCTCCGTCTACCGGTCCGGCGTGTTCCAGGAACGAAAGCCGCCCAACGTGACGGTGATCGAGGATTGCCGCGCCATCCCGGTCGATGGGGATGTAACCCTGGTGGGGGCGCCGTGGCTTTCCAAGCGGCCGGTCGGCAATCCGGTGGAAGAGGCCCTGGCCCTGCTGGACAACGTCGAGGACGGAAGAGTCCGGATCTGCCTGGCCCATGGGCCGGTCGACACTTTCGCCGCGGGATCCGAGCCGGCCGGGCTGGTTTCGGTGGCATTGCTGGAGCAGGCCATCGCCGGCGGAAAAATTCATTACGCGGCGCTGGGAGACCGGCACTCCCTCACCCCGGTAGGCGGCAGCGGACGGATCTGGTACTCGGGAACTCCGGAGCCCACCGATTTCCGGGAGGTACAATCCGGGTTTGTCCAGCTGGTGGAGCTGGAGGAAAATCAAATCCAGACTCGGAGCCTCCGGGTCGGCCAGTGGCTTTTTCTGGAGCGCGAACGGGTGGATCTGAACACCGCCGCCGATGTGGAGGCGCTGCGCCAATGGCTCGACGGGATTGACAGCAAGGAGCGCGCCGTGATCCGGCTGAACCTGGTCGGCTCGCTTACCCTCTCTCTGCGGGATGCGCTTCAACAATGCCTGGCGGCCGCCGGGGATGTCCTGGGCGCTTTGGATGCCCGCAGCGAGGAGCTCCTGGTGCTGCCGGAAGATGCGGATTTTGCCGGCCTGGGCTTCACAGGATTCGCCGATGCCGTCGTGCAGAGGCTTCGGGCCCGGACGGCGGAAAACGGAAAGGAAGCCGCCACGGCCCGCGAAGCGCTGCTGCTGCTGCTGAGGCTGGCCAGGGGAGCCTTATGAAATTCATCCGGCTGCGGATTGCCAACTACCGCGGAGTGCGGCAGGCCGATCTGCCGTTCGGCTCCGCGGGGATCACCCTGGTGCAGGGCCCCAACGAAGCCGGCAAAACCAGCCTGGGGGAAGCCATCGGGCTGCTGTTCGAGTATCTGGATTCCAGCCGGCACAGGGACATCGAGGCCATCAAGCCGGTCCATCGGGACGAAGGACCGGAAATCGAGCTGCAGGCGGAAAGCGGCCCTTACGCGTTTACCTATTTCAAGCGTTTTCTCAAGAAGCCGGAAACCCGCCTCACCGTCACCCGGCCCAGGCCGGAAAGCGTCACCGGACGTCCGGCCCACGAACGGGTGGCGGAAATCCTGCGGGAAACGCTGGATGTCGATCTTTGGAAAGCACTGATCCTGCAGCAGGGCGATGCCATCCGTCAGCCCGACCTGACCCGGCAGACCAGCCTTTCCGCCGCCCTGGACCGCTCTGCCGGCGGCCGGCCGGCCGATCCGGCCGAGGAAGGGCTGTTTGAAAAGGTCCGCGCCGAGTATAGCCGCTATTTCACCGATCGGGGGTCGGAGCGAAAGGAAATCGCCGAGTCCTCCAAAGCCAGAGAGGCAGCGGCAGACGAGGTCGTCCGGCTGGAAAAGGCACTGGCCGACCTGGAGAGGGATGTCGAACGGGCCGCCTTCCTGCAGCGCCAGCTGGAGCAGCTGAAGCGGCAGGAGGAGCAGCAGTCCAAGGCGCTGGCGGCCTGCAGCGCATCCCTGGAAGAGCTTGCCGCCCTTGAAAGTGCCGTCCACGAGGCGCGATGGAAGCGGGAGTCCGCACAGAAATCGGAGCAGGGTTGCTGCCGGGATGTGCTGGACCGCCAGGGGCTCAGGGACAAGGTGGAAAAAATCGCCCGGACCCACGCCGACACCGGAGAAGCCGCCGGGGAGCTGGCCCGGGATCTGACCCGGGCGGAAAGCAGGCGCCTGGAAGCCCAGGCCGCCTTCCAGGAAAGCGACCGGGCCCGGAAAGAATCGGCAGAGCGGGCCGCGCTGCGGCGGGCCGATTTCGATTATTACACCAATCAGCTGCACCTGGACCAGCTGCGGGAAAGAAAGGAGCGTATTGACCTGGCCCGGAAAATGGCGGCCCGGGCAGAGGAAATCCTGGCCGGGCGCAAGCTGAATGCGCGTCTGTTTGAATCCATCCAGGAGTCGGAGCGGGAAGTCCTGGCCGCCATCGCGCAGATGCAGGTCGGGGCGCCGAGCGTGCGGCTGCGCGGCCTGGCCAAGTGCGCGCTGACCGTGGATCACACCGAGACGGTCCTCGCTCCGGGAGAGATACGGGATATCCCCGTTGCCGAAACCGTGCGGCTTGGCCTCGCCGGTCTGCTGGAAGTGGAAATCGCCGCCGGCGCCGGCGCGGAAGGTTTGGCGCGAAAGGTGGAAGAAGCGCGGGCCGCCCTGGAAAAGGTTTGCCGCAAGGCGGGCGTCGCCGGACCGGAGGAGGCCCGGTTGGCGTGGGAAGAGATGCGGGAAGCCATGCGCCACCGGGATTCCGGGTCGCAGGTGGAAAAGGAAAATCTGCGTGACCTGACCTATGAGGTGCTGGATCGCAAGCTGTGCGGCCTGGCCGAGTCCGTTTCGGGATACCTGAACCGGAGGGCGGCGGAGCCTCCGATCTCTCCCGACCTGACTTCCGCACGGAAGGAATGGGAGCGGAACGAGCAGGCCCAGGAAGAAGCCCTCCGCCGGTGGGAAACGGCCCGCGAGGAATGGGAAACGGCCCGCACCCTGCGGGACCAGCTCGGGCGCAGGCACCACGAACGGCAGGTCCAGCTGGAAATGCTGGACCGCAGCCTCCAGATGGAAAGCCGCAACCTGGAAGCCGCGCGCGCTGCCACTTCGGATGCCGCACTGTCCGCGGCCCGGGAACAGGCCCGGCAGGAGGCGGCCGTCCGGGAGAAGGAATGGCAGGAGGCGGAAGCCGCCCTGCGCGGCAAAAATCCCGACCGGGTCAGGGATCTGGCCGAAGCGGCCCGGGGCTCGCTGCAGACCACGCAAGCCAGGCGGGGCGCGGCCCAGACCGAGCTGACGGAAGTCCGGACGCGGCTGAAAATTCTGGGCGAGGAGGGCCTGCAGGAACAGCTCCATGCCGCACGGTCCCGCCAGGAGAGAACCGCGGCCGCGCACGCTTCCCTGATGCAGCGGGCCGCCGCCGCCCGGCTGCTCTTCGAGACCATGCGGGAAGAGCGGGACCGGGTGAGGCGCGCCTATGTCGCCCCGCTGCAGGAGAAAATCGAATACCTGGGTCGCCTGGTTTTCGACGAAACCTTCCGGGTCAGCCTCAGCGAGGACCTGCGCATCGTCAGCCGCACGGTCGGCGACGTCACCGTGCCGTTCGACGGCCTGAGCGGCGGCACCCGCGAGCAGCTCTCCCTGATCTTCCGCTCCGCCTGCTGCATGATCGTCGGCCGGGAGGAAGGCATTCCCCTCCTGCTGGACGACACCCTGGGCTACACCGACCCGGAGCGGCTGCGCCTGATGGGGGCCGTCCTGGCCCGCGCAGCCCGGGAGTGCCAGATCGTCATCTTCACCTGCGTGCCCGAGCGGTTCGCCGACGTCGGGCTGGCCACGGTGACCGCCCTGCGCTGATCTTCCCGGCGGCACGCAGCGCCCGACGTGGAAAACCTGGCGACAGGCTGGCTTCCTCGCCGCAGCGAAATGATAAAATCATAAGGCAAAAGCAATTGCCTGCAACTCATTCGACCCTATGTTCAGCATGATTTTCTTATATCTGGTCTGCATCGGTCTTCTGTGGTGGGTATATTGCGGCTATATCTACTACCTCTTTTTATACAACCTGTTTCGTCGCAGCGCCGATAATCGCCTACAGATCGAACATTATCCGAAGCTGGCCGTTCTTGTTCCTTTTTATAATGAAAGCGAATGGATAGAAGAAAAGTTCAATAATCTTGTAGAGCTCGCCTACCCGCCGGACCGTTTGTCATTTGTTTTTATCGACGGTGGCTCTACGGACGGTTCCCGGGAGAAGATCCAACGCCTGGTTGACGGGCAAGAGTCTCCGGAGAGGTTCGTATTAATGCGTTCCCGCGTTCAGGGGAGAACCCATCAGCTGAATGAGGCCATGCAAACGGTGCAGGCCGATATCCTGGTGCAAACGGACGTCGACTCGCTTCTTGAAAAAGACTGCCTTCTCTGGATGATCAATGAATTCCAGAAAGATCCCAAGATCGGGGTTGTCGGTGCTTATATCCAGCCGCTCAAAGCAACGCCGCTGGAAACCAAGTATTGGGCCTACCAGAACCTGATCCGCTGGCTGGAAAGCAATACCTATTCTACCTCCATTGTGATCGGCCCCTGCTATGCCTTCCGAAGCTGCCTGATCCGGGAATTTCCAGAGGACTGTGCCGCAGACGATATCTATACCTGCTTTTGGGCCAATGCCGGCGGGTGGAAAGCCAAATACCTTTTCGAAGCCAAAGGATACGAACTCCGTACTCCGCGGGACATTTTTGAACTGCTTCGCCACAAATTCCGAAAGTCGAACGGGTACATCATCGAACTTTTGCGTTTCTGTTACCGCTTTCCCACTTTTAATACCCGGTGGAAGATCATCTACTTTACAAAGATCCTGCAGATCTTATGGATTCCGTTTCTGCTGCTTTTTTTGGCCATGCTCAGTTTGAATTTCGCCCTGATCGGTCTCACCTACCTTGCCCTGGTCGGTTGCATGATGGTTTTCATGCTGGCGAATCTGCTGGCCACCAGCCTTCTGCTGAAAATCAATCTTGGCAAGATCGACAGCAAAAAATTGAAAGGCGGCATGATCACCTCCTTCCTGTACACCAATTTCATTTTATTTTTTTCCGTTCTGAGTTACTGGTTCTTTTTCCAGCACGATAAGCCGGAAAAAGTCAATTGGTCCAAAGAAAAACAGGTTTAGATTTCCCTCATGAAGCCAACCAACAATCGTCGTCAAGCGGACGTTTTACTGATCCACCCACCCTGGTTTCGGTTGCAGGGGTCGAACTTGATCCCATTTCCTGCCGGCCCCTGCCACATTGCCGCCGTCCTGGAAAAAGCGGGAATTTCCTCCCTGGTCTGGAATGGCGACTACGATTTCCAACCCGTGATGAGCATGGGGGGCACCAATCTTATCAATACCCGGGAATTGGTCCAGGCACACACCCATTACCTTACGGTGCTGGAGAACCTCCAGCATCCCATTTGGTCCGAGGTTCTTTCGATTATCCAAATCGTACAGCCCAAAGCGATCGGGATTTCTTCCTATACGGCTTCCTACAAATCGGCCTGCAACCTCGCCCGGGTCATTAAGAGAGCCTATCCGCAGCTTCCTGTCGTTCTGGGTGGTATTCACCCCACCATCGCCGTGGATGAAATCCTCTCCGCCACACGGCTTTTCGATGTTCTCGCTCTTGGGGAATCGGAAAAGAATGTCGTTTCCCTTTTCTCCTACCTGATCGAACATGGGCTGCGGCAGGAAGGCCTTGCCTCCATAAAGGGCATTGCCTATTGGGCGGATCAAATCGTGAAAACCGAACCGGCGGAAATCGAACCAACCCTGGACAACATACCGTTTCCCGCCCGGCATTTAATGATCGATGTCGACCAAATGCCTCCCGCAGCTCATCAGGCGATCTACGGCTTCCGCGGCTGCCCCTATCAGTGTATTTTCTGCGCCTCTTTCAATTTGTTCGGCAGGAAGCCCCGGCTGCGATCGGCGGCTAGTATCGTCCGGGAAATGAGACAGGTCCACCGGCAGTTTGGTACCAAGTATTTTTATATCTGTGATGACCTGTTTTTATATGATCGCCAGCGCGTTCTGGAATTTTGCCGGCTGCTTGGCAGTGCCCGGCCCCGATTGTATTTTTCTTTGCAGACACGCGGCGAAATGATGGACAGCGAACTTCTGGCCTCGCTGAAAAAAGCCGGATGCCAGCATATCGCCGTGGGTGTTGAGGTTGGGGACGAAGAGATTCGGAAGAAAATCAAGAAGGGAAACACGGTGGAACAGATGCGGAAGGCCTCCACCATGATCCGGGCCCACGGCCTTCGGATGTCCGGGTTTTTCATGTTTGGTTTTCCATGGGAAACCAAAGAGCACATGACGAAAACTCTCGACCTCATGGAGGAGATCGACCCGTTTATTGCCTTTCCCTACATTGTCACCCCGGCGTACGGTACGGAGTTGAATAAGATCGCCCAACAGATGGAGTTGATCCCACACCACCTGGATCTTTCCTCCTTCTCGCACACCAGCCCGAAAATGGGACTCACCCAGAACATCCCGGAGGAAGAAAAAGAGCAGCTTATCGACCATATTTTGCAGAGGTTCTCCCGACATAATAAAAGGAATCTGCGCTTTGATTTCTTCCGGCGCCCCCTCTTTTATTTCTATTTCGTGCGGGATTCCGGCATTCTGAAATCGCCTCGGACCATTTTCCACTATTTGAAAAATCTCTTTTAGAAGCAGCGCGGCCGGATCCGGGCGGCCGGGCTATCCGGTTTGTTGCGCACGAAGACATGTCTGTCTGCAGGTACGGATCTATCGGGAAACATCGATGCAAACCACCCCCCAGACCATCCTCCCGTTTGTAAGACGGCATGGTCCGCCCGGGGCCGCCATTCTTTTGTCGCTGCTTGCAGCCGTGTGGGTGGCAAGCGCCGGGACATGGGTTTTGCTGGGCCCCTCCCTGGTGCAGTTTACCAGTTCACAGGTTTTCTATCCGCAGATGAACCGCTACTATGACGACCAGGGGAAAGCCATTCTTGCGGGGCGCCTGGATGTCCCCTGCGAAAGCATTCAGCCCGAGGCCTTCGTTGTGGAAGATCGATGTTATGGCTATTTCGGAATCGCTCCTTCGCTTCTGCGGATTCCGCTGAACCTTCTTTTTCCCCGATATTACGGACAATGGGAAACCCTATCCATGCTGACGGCAAGTACCGGATTGTTGTGTCTGGCGTATGCCATGCTGCTTGCCTTGCTGCGACTCGCCTTCACGACGCCGTCGTTCCCCGGGACCGGCGATCCGCGTTACCTCTTTTTATTCCTGCTGGTTTTGGGTCTGGGAAGCCCGACCATTTTCCTTCAGAGTCGAACGGTTCTTTATCACGAGGCAATTCTCTGGTCCTGCACATTCGCCGCGGGATGTTTCTTCTTTTTACTCCGCTTTCTCGAAAGCCGGCGCACTCTCTGGCTGTTGGCCGCCGGCGGGATGGCCCTTCTTGCAATTCACTCGCGATTGCTTGCCGGAATGGCAGCGGTGACCGCCTGCAGCCTGGTCCCGTTACTGGATTCTTTTTCGAAAAGGGACCTTGCTCCAGGGAAAGAAAAAGGATCTCCTTTTTCCTTTTTACGTCATAAAGCGAACTGGCTGGGCCTGGCGATAGGCCTGCTGTCCGTACTTTCCTTCTACGGGATCGCCTACGCCAAATTCGGAGTCTTCGAGTCCAATCCCCTGCGCTACAGCTCCGCCTACACGCCGGAACGTCAAAAAGTATTCGGAGGGAAAGCGCTTCACCTGGAGAACTTTTTCTGGAATGTGGACAACTACTTCGGGTGGCATGGACCGGATATCGGTGTGGCGAAGCGGCGCGATACGTCGCCGACAGCAGAGGCCCGGCAGCGTTTTCCAGGAGCGAAAATTGATGACGTGGAGGGGTTCATGAGCCTGCCGGTGGGTATGACGGCGCTGTTGCTGTTATCCCTTTTCGGTCTTTGGACGCTTTACCGGCAGGGTCGGCATCGGTTGGCTTTCTCCGTCCTGCTCCTTTGTTCTTTGCTGGGGCCGGCCGGTCTGCTCTTTTTCATTTACCTCTCCTACCGTTATTACCACGAGTACGTTTTGTTTTTCATCCTTGCCGGTGGCCTTGGGGTAATTGGCCTGAGCACCCGACCCGGGAATTCCCTGGTGAACATGGTTTTGACGGCATCGGCCTCCGTCAACATCGTGTTGAACGTGCTCTTCTCCATTGAAAACCAGATCAACGATACCAATCTCGGTCCGACCATCCCGCCGATGCTGGAAAAAGTAAAAGCCATCCATTCCTGGCTTACGGCAGTATCCGAGGCTCTGATCGCACTGTTTCGGGGCGGCTAGGGGTCCGGCCTGAAAAAGAGAGCCATCCGCATTACATGTTTCTTTCCCATGGATTTCCTTGTTGCATGGCGGAAATAACGGAATGCGGGTGTCGCCGATATATTGCAGCGGTTCATAGCAGGGGCAGTCCATGTAGGTCTCGTGGGCGCAGAGAGGCGGGCGGTGCGCCAGCCGATATCCAGAAACCTGCCGATGCGGGAGTCGTCCGCCTCCGTCCGGGCCTTTCTTTGAAACGGATCGCCCACGGCCACGGCGCGCAGATCGTCCAGGCGCAGCGGCTCCTCGGCGGTCGCGCACCTTATGCTCCAGGTAGCGGCAGGTGCGCGACCATTACCTTCCGTTGCCTTTGAAGGCTACAAGATTCGTCTGCCGGCGCAAGCCGGATCTGCCCTGACCCGCCGCAAAGCCACCGGAGGATCACCCTCCTCCCCGGATTCTGCTCCCGACAGTTTCCCGCCTCCCTCCTGACCCCCCCGTTTCTACTTGCTTTCGCTGCCACAGCGCCTTATCATTGCCGAGTGGGAAGAAAAATGGAAAAAGCGATCGCCCATCCATCAAAGCAGTAACAGGGGCCAAACATGAATTTCGGAACAGGAAAAACGATGAAATGCACTCTGCTTTTTCTGATCCTCATCCTGGCCGGGGGCCGGGCTGTTTCGGGCGCGGAAACCGGTACTCCCCTCATGACCGCCTATTCCTGCAAGGAAACCGGCGGGCATCCGCAGCACTGGGACATCATCCAGGATGACCGCGGCGTCATGTACATCGGCAACGGAACGGGAGTTCAGGAATTCGACGGATCCACCTGGCGGATGATTCTGCTGACCAACCGGTCTTTTGCCCGCTCCTTTGCCAAGGACAGGGACGGCCGCATCTATGTGGGGGGAGGAGGAGAAATCGGGTTTCTGGAGCCGGACCTCTCGGGCCGGATGCAGTTTGTCTCCCTGTTGAATCGGGTGGAGGAAAAGGACCGGAACTTTACCGGCGTTCTTTGCACCCGCTCCACTCCGGAAGGAATATATTTTCTATCACAGGAAAAGCTGTTTCGTTTTCAAGCCCGTAAAGATCCCGCGGATCAGGAAGGCCGAACCTCTGCATGGACGGTAAAAACCTGGCAGCCGCCGAGTACTTTCCGAAGTCTTTTTTGGGTGGACGGGACTTTGTACGTCCAGCAGTCCGGCTCCGGCCTGATGAAAATGCAAAACGATTCCCTGGTGAAAGTTCCGGGCAGCGAGCTGTTTGCCGAGCAGCGAATGCCATTTCTGCTTCCATACCCCGGGCGGCCGGACACCTACCTGGCCGCTGGTGTGATGAACGGTCTTTTTCTCTGGCACAATGGAGTTTTTTCCCCTTTTCGCACCGAAGTCGACGAATCCCTGCACAAGGGTCTGCTCACGTCGGGCTTCTGGCTTCCGGACGGCTGTCTTGCTGTAGGAACGGCAGCAAAAGGCATTTTCATCCTCGATCCGGCCGGAGTCGTCCGCCTGCACCTCACCCAAAACTCCGGATTGGTATCCAATGGCGTTACCGCCCTGTATCTGGACCGTCAAAAAAACCTCTGGGGGGCCGGCGACGGCGGCACGACCATCGTGGAATACAACTCTTCCCTTTCTCAATTTACCTCGCCTTCCTTCCCCTCGACCTTTATCCGGTTCAAGGATGTTTTTTATATCGGATCGAACGGAGGCCTGTTTTCCCTGGAGCCGAATGCGCAATTCAAGCTGCTGGCCGGAACATCCGAAATGGCCCAGTCTTTTCAGTTTCTGCAGATAAAACAGGAGCTTTTCGTAACCACCGGACTGGGGATTTGTCAGGTGGACGACCGGAAGGCCAGGCTGGTTTTACCAACTACGAAGGATAACGTTGCCTTTACTGCTTTGTTTCATTCCCGAACGATCGGCGAGGACATCCTGGCCGGAGCCGGAAATGGAGCCTGTGTTCTGCGCTACGATCCCACACATCCGAACCGGTTGACCCTGAAGGAACGAATCCAGGGACTGCACGAATATATCTATACCGTTGCAGAACCGGAACCGGGTACTTTCTGGCTGGGGACATTCGATGAGGGGACCATCCGCCTCCGAAAGAAAGGATCCGATTTTCGCGATGCCAATATCGACCGGTTCGGGACGGCGCACAATCTCCCGGCCGGTTCGGTATTTACCTACCTTGTATCCGGGCGCCTTTGTTTCACTACCATGCAGGGAGTCTATCGCTTCGACGAGTCCCGGAAAAAATTCGAACCCGACCCGCTGTTTGCCGGCATCGGCCTGGGAGCCAATCCGGCGGAAGGTATCCTGGCGGGGGATGCCGCAGGAAACATCTGGGTCAATCTCGGCCGAGAGACGGCTCTGTTGAAAAAAATGCCGGATGGCGGCTTTCGGCTCGATAAACAGGTTTTATCCCGATTCGGGGAGGACACGGTTTTTTCGATCTACGCGGAACCGAACCACACCGTCTGGTTCGGAACCCTGAACCACGTCTTCCGCTATATACCGCAGGCATCGCCGCAAGCCGTTCCGCCCAACCCCACCCTGCTCCGGCGTATTGCTCTGGCAGACGGCGCTCCTGTCTTTTCCGGTTCCCGCTTCCCACTCTTCCCCGACCAGTGGGATCTGCCCTATTCTTCCAATGAATTGCATTTCGAATTCGCCTTGCCCTCCTATCTGAATTCGAAGGCCAACGAGTTCCAAAGCAAGCTGGAGGGATTCGACACCCGCTTTTCGGAGTGGAGCCGGGAAACAAAACGCTATTACACCAATCTCCCTGCGGGTTCCTACCGCTTTCTCGTCCGGGCCAGAAATATAAGCGGCCAGGAGAGCGCCCCGGCGGATTTTGCCTTCACGATCCGCTCGCCCTGGTACCGGACCTGGATCGCCTATGCGGCTTACGTCGTCGGAGTGCTGATGCTGTTCCTGGGAGTGGTGCGGCTGCGGACCCGCCGGTTGCAGGAGAAAAGCGAGGCTCTGGAACGAACGGTCCGGGAGCGCACGGCGGAAATCCAGGCACAGAAGGAGAATATCGAGCAGCTCAGCATAATCGGCCGCAACATCACCGATAAGCTTTCCAGCAAGGACATCATCGATACGGTCTATGAGAATGTCAATAAACTCATGGACGCTTCGGTGTTCGGAATCGGGCTGCATTCCCCCGAAACGCAGGCCCTGATCTTCCCGGCCACCAGGGAAAAGGGGCAAAGCCTGGAGGAATTCTCCGTTCCTCTCCGCGACGAAAACCGGCTGGCGGTCTGGTGCTTCCGGAACCGGGAAGAGGTTTTTATCAACGATTACCGCCGTGATTTTTCGCGCTACATCCATCAAATCCTGCCGGCGGTTGCCGGCGAGAATCCCGAATCGATCCTTTACCTTCCGCTGCAGCACAAGGACCGGGTGATCGGAGTGATTACCGCACAGAGCTTTCTGAAAAATTCCTACACCGAATACCATCGGAACATCCTCCGGAACCTGGCCACCTACAGCGCCATCGCCCTGGAAAACGCCGAGGCCTTCGGCAAGGTCAACCAGCTGCTGCAGGATCTGCAGGCCACGCAGCAAAAGCTGATCACCCAGTCCAAGCTGGCGGCGCTGGGGGCGCTTACCGCCGGGATTGCCCATGAGATCAAGAACCCCCTGAATTTCGTCAACAACTTTGCCGCCCTGTTGCAGAAATTCCTCCGGGAGCTCGAACGGGAGCTGGAACGGGATTCACCGGACAGGAATGCCATCCGGGAAATTCTGAAAATCCTGGATCAGAATGCGGAAAAGATCGGTGAGCACGGCAAAAGGGCCGACAGCATCGTGCGCAGCATGCTGCAGCACTCCCGCGGCAAATCAGGGGACCGCCAGGAAACGGACCTGAACGCACTTCTTGCGGAAGACGTCCAGCTGGCCTATCACGGCATGCGAGCCCAGGACAGCCGCTTTAATATTGCCATCGAGACGGATTTCGACCCGGGCATCGGCAAGATCAAGGTGGTGCCGCAGGAAATCAGCCGGGTTTTTCTGAACATCATCTCCAATGCCTGCTATGAAGCCGACCGAAAGAAGTCTGCGGCTGGAGCCGGATTCACTCCCAGGCTCCAGGTGCGCAGCCGCAGCCTGGGCGATCGCGTGGAAATTCGTATCCGGGACAACGGGGATGGGGTTCCGGCATCGATTCGTGATAAATTGTTCACTCCCTTCTTCACGACCAAGCCTACGGGCCAGGGAACCGGTCTGGGGCTATCGATCAGCTATGACATCATCGTTCATCAGCATCACGGCCAGCTCTTTTTTGAGAGCGAGGAGGGTAGCTACACCGAGTTCATTATCCAATTGCCGGTCAAATAAATCGAGAGCGGGGAAAGAGAAATGGCGGTAAAAATCCTGGTAGTCGACGATGAGCCCGATTTGGAGCTGCTGATCGAACTGAACTTCCGACGGCAGATTGCCGACGGCGAATTCCGTTTTGTCTTTGCCCGCAACGGGCTGGAAGCTCTGCAGAAGCTGGAGCGGGACGAGGCCATCGAGCTGATTCTGACCGACATCAATATGCCGGAAATGGATGGTTTGACCCTGTTGAGCCGCATCCGGGAGCGGGAGAATCCTCTTTTCCGCTCCATCATCGTCTCGGCCTACGGAGATATCGACAACATACGCACCGCCATGAATCGCGGAGCCTTCGATTTCGTCATCAAGCCGATCGACCTGACCGATCTGGAAATTACCATCCGAAAGTCCCTGCAGGATCTGGCTGTTCTCAAGGACGCCATCCGTTCGCGCGATCAGCTGACGGTGATCAAAAACGAGCTTTCCATCGCCAACGAAATTCAGACCTCGATTTTACCCAGGAACTTTCCTGCCTTCCCCGACCGCCAAGAGTTCGATATCTTTGCCCAGATGATCCCGGCCCGGGAAGTCGGCGGAGATTTGTACGATTTCTTTCCCATCGACAAAAACCGCATCGGGTTGATTATCGGAGATGTTTCCGGAAAAGGAATCCCGGCCGCCATGTTTATGGCTGTCAGCAAAACGCTGCTGAAAGCTACAGCCATCAAAGGAATCTCCGCCGATACCTGCCTGGGACTGGTGAATAACATTCTCGTGGAAGAAAGCCTGCCTTCCATGTTTGTCACCGTTTTCTACGGGGTATTCGACACCCGAAACGGGGTGCTGGAATATTGCAGCGGCGGACACTGTCCCGGATATGTGATCAGCCGGGCAGGCGAAGTCCGGCAGCTCAAAGCAAAAGGCGGCCTGGTTTTGGGAATCCTGGCCGATTTTGAGTATGAGGCCAACCTCATAACTCTTCAGCCGGGAGACACCCTTTTTCTCTATACAGACGGGATTACCGAAGCCAATAACTGTCAGGAGGAGATGTTTGAAGAGCAGAGACTTGAGAATGCACTCCAGCGCCATCATTCTCTGGACACAACTTCCCTGGTACAGCGGTTGATCCGGGACGTTCAGGAATATTCCCGCGGTGCCGAGCAGCACGATGACATCACCTGTTTGGCTCTCCGTTATCTGCCCAAAGCGTAAAAAATGGAATACGGGATGAACGGGGAGAGCGGACTTTACCCGGTAACGGGGATCTCGGCGGGGATGGAATAATCCTTGCGGTCGAAGCGGATATAGGGGGGGCGGAACGCCCCGACGGAGAGAACCGAACGTCAAAAGGATATCGGGAGAGCGGGCTGTGTTGCGTCTGTTCCTGAGTCGGTGCCTGAGCCACGGTCAGAGAATCGTCCCGGGGACATGGGCGCTGCCGGCGACCCGTGCCGGCATTCTTTCCCGGTCGCGCCCTCATGGAGCCTGCCGGAAACAGGCCACTCACCTTCTTCCTTCGTGAAAGGTGAGCGGCGAGGCCTACGCGGCTCCTTTATCTCGCACGACCCCCTGAACGATCTCTTCTTGCCTCCGGACGGCTCTGTTTCCACCTGCTTTCGCCGTCGCAGCACCGAATAAAAGGAGAAAACGCCTGGCATGCCGGGTTCCAAAACGGTATGCCGACAATGGGTCGGCCGGCCTAACCCCTATGCAGGAAAATCCCAGAGACCGGGCTCAGCGCTTTGCCGGGAAAACCAGGCGGCTCTCGCCCGGGGCCAGCGGCCGGCTCTGTCCCTGCCATACAAACCGCCCCTGGACCCCGGCCGGAAGGGATACGTTCGCCTCCAGGCCGCCGGAGCCCTTCTGCAGCTTCACGGCAATTTCCCCCTGGGGATGCGGAATGGAGCCGGACAGCCGCTCCAGCTTCCCCAGGAAGGGCCGGATGACCACCTTGCGGAAGCCGGGAGCCTCGGAGTCGATGCCCAGCATGATCCGGAAGAAGTCGACGTTCGGATGGGCGCTCCAGGCATGGCAGTCGGAGCGCGGCGGATTGCCGGCCCGCGCCGGGCGCTCCGCCCAGGTGGTCAGGCCGACTTTCACCATTTCGTCCCATTCGCCGAGCAGATCCATGTAGCGGTCCCCTTCCCCCACCTGGCGGAGCGCGGCGTGCAGATAAAAAGCCGAGTAGTAGGTGCACGGAATGATCGACCGGTCCGCCAGAATCCTGGTCACCAGGGCGCGCGCTTCCGCCCCCTTGGAAAGTCCGGACAGAACTGCCAGGGCGTTGGTGAACTGGGCGAACTGCTTCCGTGCGGAGGTGTCGGCAAACATCTGCCGGCCCGGATCCCAGTAAAGCGTCCGGATGGTGCTGCGCAGCTGGAGTGCCCGCTGCCGGTATTCGGCGACCAGGGCGGCGGAGCCGAACGCTTTTTCCATGGCCGCCGCCCAGTCCAGGGCCAGGAGCAGCTGCAGGTCGAGAACCGCCGAGTGGCCCGCTTCCTCCACCGGCGGCGTTCCGTTCTGCCACTCCGCAGTCCAGTCGGCGTAGTTCCAGAAGGGCATGCGGCGCAGCGAGCCGTTCTCCTGCTGGAAGCGCTGGTAGTAGGAAAGCACCGCCCGGGTTCCGGGCAGGGTCTGGCGCACGAACTCCGGGTCCTCCAGGTACATCCAGTAGTCATGGAGCATCCCGATCCACCACAGCGAAAAGGGAGGGATGTACTGCGGCTGGCGGGTGGGAGCCCGGCTCTGGGTCAGCCCTTCGGGCGTGCGGGAATCGTCCAGCTGGGAGATGGCGTTGCGCAGCAACCGGCCGTCGCCGGCATTGTAAATCGAGATCAGCCCCTGAATGCGGGTGTCGCCGGCATATTGCAGCTGTTCGTAGTAGGGGCAGTCCATGTAGGTCTCGTGGGCGCAGAGGCGGGCGGTTCGCCAGCCGATATCCAGGAACTTGCCGATGCGGGTGTCGTCCGCTTCCAGCCGGGCTTTTCTTTGAAACGGATAGCCCACGGCCACGGCGCGCAGATCGTCCAGGCGCAGCGGCTCCTCGGCGGTCTGCACCTTCAGCTCCAGGTAGCGGTAGGTGCGCCACCAGAGCGGGCGGAAGGAGCGGTAAGGCCCGCCGTCGGTGACAAACAAATCGTAATAGCCCACGAATTCCTTTCCTTCCACCGTATTCCGGTCGGCCTTGTCTCCGCGCCGGGCGCCGGCATTGTACAGCGCTTCGGCATAGCCCAGCGAGAGGCGCGCCCCGCGGCCCCCGCTGACCGTCAGCTCCGGATAAGCCGTGGTCAGGAAGGACTGGTCCAGGAGCAGCCGGATCGAGGTGCGGGAAGGAATGGTGAAAGCAACCCGGTTCTCCGGAAAGCCGGCCGGCGCGGTGATTCCCGTGCCGGCCCGCAGGGCCGCCAGCCTCTGCGGCACCTCCTCCATGAAGGGGATGGTCCGCGGAACCAGCATCCAGGGATTGCCGGCATCCCGTATTCCGTAGGGGCTTCCCGCACCGCGGGAGTCGCGCAGCGCCGCCGGCCAGGAGGAGTCGTCGAAGTCCGGCAACTCCCAGCCCCAGGGATAGGCGGCCCCGTCGACCTGGTCGCCCGGCCCGGCGACGAAGTAGCCGAGCATCTGCTCGCTGGTAAAGTGCAGCGGGCGGTAGGCCGGATTGGCCAGGCATTTCCAGGAGGGCCCGGTGTCGACCGTTTTTTCGGCCTCCGAGTTTCCCTGCAGCAGGAAGCCGGTCTGGTTGGTCACCTGGGCGCAAGGGGCATACGGGCCGAAGTTCCAGACCAC
The DNA here is from genome assembly GCA_903847975.1 of uncultured Acidobacteriota bacterium. GTDB lineage: Bacteria > Acidobacteriota > UBA6911 > CAINFC01 > CAINFC01 > CAINFC01. Next base: position 41,343 of record CAINFC010000086.1, read on the forward strand.
GGCCGCCAGCACATTCCTGCCGGGACGAAGCAGAGGGGCAATATCCAGGGACTCGAAGCGCCAGTGGAACAGGTCGCCTCGCGCCGGCCCCCAGGCGGCGCGCCGGCCGTTCACGAAAAGCTCATAGCGGTTGTCGCCGGTGACATGCACGATAAAGGAGGCCGGCACGGTTTCGAGCGGGAAGGTTCGCCGGAAATGGTAGACCCCGTAATCGTACGGGGAAGCCCCCGGCACCGAAATCCAGCCGGCCGACCAGCGCTGGGTCAGGAGGTCGGGCCGGAGGAGGGCCGGGTCCAGCGGCTTGTAGCGCGGATCCCAGCCCGGTTGGCCGAAGCCGCAAAAAGGGAGAGCCAAAATCAACAGCAGGAGCGGCGCGATCCGGAACCTCATAATTCCTTTTTCCTTCCGTAAAGTATTTTGCTTGTCTGGTGTCAGGGTCCTCACCCCAGACGCAGGTGCAGGGTCTGCCCTTCCGGAAGCTCGAACGGCTCCGCCAGGGTGATCCGCGTGGCTTCTGCCTCCTGGATTCGGGTGTGCGCCAGGGAGCGGCTTTCGGCGCGAAGCTCCGAGGCTCCTTTCGGGACCGGCGGCAGCTCCAGGATTCTCAGGGGCAGTCGGCCGTAATCCGTTCGCAGAGCCAGCTGCATCCCCCCGGCCTGTTTGGTCAGCGAGAAGGTTCCCCAGCCCGTGGCGGTGCTCCAGAAGCAGGTGAACGAAGGCATGGTCCCGCGGGGATGCAGCGACAGCAGCCCCCGGGCTCCGTGATAGTGAAATCCGCTCCAGGCCGGCAGGGCGGACCAGGAGGCCATCGCCCGGGCATAATGATGTCCGCATTCGGCTTCGTCCCAGGGGTTGCGCCGCTCGCCGTCGTAACGCCGGCGAATGTCCTGGATGCAGCGGATCCCCTCGTCGGCCAGCCCGGCGTAAATCATGGCAATGGCAGCGCTGTATTCGAAGCCGGTCATCACCTCGGCGTAGTAGGGAAACGGTATTCGCGGCCGGGCCGCCTTGCTGTAATCGCAGATGACCAGGGCCGATTCGTCGTTGAGGGCAAAAGTGCGCTGCACGGAATCGTGCCGGGACAGCTCCTCCTTGTGATTGTAGCGGTAGACCGATTCCAGCGCCCTGCGGATGTTCCCCGGGGCAAGCAGCGGGCCCAGCCCGGCCACGTCCGCCAGGTACTGTCCGACCAGCTGATCGACCAGGCACCCCTCCCCCAGCTGGAACTCCGGCTGCTCGGTATTTTCCGAGCCCATGCTGCTCATCAGCGAGGGAGCGATGGCCTCCTTTTTCACCCCGCGGATCTGCTGCACGTAATACTCGCCGTTGAAGAGCCGGGCATCGGTCCACTGCCGGCCGCTCTCGAACAGCCGGCGGTATTCCGCGGCGGAGGCCTCTTCCCCGACCTCGCGGGCCATTTCCTCGGCGGCCCGCAGCGCGGCCAGGTAATAGATTCCGCACTGCGGGTTGGGCCCGAAAAACTCCACGTCGTAGGTGTTGTGCTGCACGCCCTCGAGCACCCCGTCGCGGTCGGCATCCCAGCCCCCCGGGACCCAGGCGAACTCCAGGGCTTTCCTGACCCGCGGCCACAGGGCCCGAAGCCAGGCGCCGTCCCCGGAAAGCCTCCAGTCCAGGTAGACCTTGACGATCTGCCCCATCTGGCCGTCGGCAGCGGCAAAACCGGAGCGCTCCTTGCCGTCGGGCAGCAGCTGGCGGAAATGGATCGCGCCGGCGTCATCCATCGAATAGCCGAAGGCCGCCCGGCGCAGGGAGCGGGCCAGTTCGGGAAACAGAAAGTCGGTGGCGGTTTCGTAGTTCCAGACGTGGGTGCAGTTTCCGAAGCAGCAGCCGGCTTGGTCGTTCACCCCCTCGAAGCCGTGAAACTCCCCGTCGGCTGTGCGGAAGCAGGTGGTGGACACCAGGGTGGAGAGATTGGCCGAGGCTGCCTCTTTCAGCGCCGCAGGCAGGGTGGAGGCCCGCAGGCCGGCCACAAAGGCGCGGGTGTATTTTTCCAGCCGGGGCAGTTCGGCAGCCAGATGCTCGGCGGCCGCAAAGGCTCCGGAAAATCGACGGCAGTAGTGGTTCCCGATCAGGCTGCTTTCGTCCCCCTTCGGGGCCCGCCATCCGCAGCGCTCCGGCGTCCGGTTGGGAAAATGCCAGGAGAGCAGAAAGGTGAATTCGGCCTGCGCCGCAGGAGCCAGGGTCCCCGAAAGGCATAGCGATCCGACCTGGTTGCGGGCCTCCGGCTCCTCCCCCAGACGGCCGTCGGCGCGAAAGTCGTCCCAGAAGAGCATCGGCGAATTCCACCAGCGGCCCTTGGGCCAGCCGCGCCAGGCCCGCACTTCCAGCCCCGCGGCGGAAGGCGTGGTCAGCGCGAATTCGCCCCGCATCGGATCCGCCGCCGCCAGGCCGGGATTGCTCATCAGGATACCCTCGATCCCTTTCCCCTGGCGGATCTCGTTTTGCCGGGTATCCTTCGGCGGCTGCCGGGAGGAAGGCCGGCTCTCCGGTCCCGCCGGATTGTCGACACACCAGACGATGGATACCTTCACCGTCTCTCCGCCCGGATTGGAAACCCGGTAGCGCAGCATCGCCGCCGGCAGGCCGGAATCGTCCGCCCGCAGGGGAACAAACGGGGTGAACGCCTCCAGGACCACCTGCACCGGCAGGTCCGGATCCTGAAAATCGATGCGCGCCAGCGGGAACTCCCCGGTAAAAATTGCGGCGTGCAATCGGGGAAGTCCGGGTACGTTGTTGGATCCCAGCCCGGAGCTGCCTTCAAAGGGCGGCAGAATGGCCGATTCCAGGATACGGGCCACTGGCACGCCGTTCCCCTTCTGCGCCCAGATAGCCGGGAAAGCATACGCCGGCGCGTTGCCCTTGTCGGGCCGGTTGAAGACCTCCCAGTCGCGAAGCTGGCCGCGGCCGCCCAGGCTGATGCTACCCGCGGCCACGCCACCCAGGGGGAAGGCGATCCGGGCCAGCTGCCGCCCCGCAAAGCGGCGCGGGAATTCCACCCACGGATAAGCCGGGTTTTCGCTCCCGGGTGCCGCTTCGGCGGCAGCCGTCGGCACCGCGGCCGAAGCCGGCGCCGAAGCCATCCCGCCGGCCCAGGCTACCTGCCGGATAAAGGCGCGGCGGCCCGCTTTACTCTTCTTTTCCTTCATAGACCACTCCCCGGAAACCGGTTGCTGTTGCTTAGAGGATCCTTACAAATTTGACTTCATAAGGGGCCAGGGTAACTGTCCCGCTGCGCTGTGGAATGGCCTCCTGCAGAACGTTAACCTCCTCCAGGGAAGAGATTTTTTTCCCAGGAAGGAGGCTTTCCACGGCAACCGCCGCCGGCCGGCCTTCGATCTCCCGCAGCTGAAGGACCACTCCCCGGCCGTCGTGAGCCGGCCGGGCGCCGACCAGCAGGACATTGTCCGGCGCAATGCGAAGAAAGGATCGTGCCCCGGGCTCGGCCGATTTCTTTCCGGGCGGCAGAACCCGGGCCAGCAGCGGAACCCTCGATCCCCAGCCAAAGCGGGTGGCCGCGGTGTTGCCGACGCCCCGGTCGGAGGTCAGCTGATAGCTCCACTTGATCTCCCCTTCCTGGCGGGCCGGGAAATTGGTATGCCAGTAGTTGCTGAGCACATAGGAAAAGAAGTGCGGCTTCCCGAGGTGGCTCATGTCCTCCTTTTTACCGAAGTTTCCGAAGTTGAAGCCGCCGAACATGACCATGGGTGCCTGGTCGCTGCAGAAAATCAGCTGCCGGTCGGCCCCGCGCACCGCGGCGAAGTTCTGCACCGTGTGGTAGTCGGTGGAGGACCCGGAAATCTGGTTTTTCCCCGGCGTAATGAATCCGCCCTGGGCTTCATACACGATGCGCGCTCCCGGCATCTGAAAGGGAAAAAGCACATAGACCGCTTCCGGGGTAACCACCGGCTGCTTGCGGATGGCAAACAGAAGTTCAATCCGTTTTTCGACGGAGTAGAGGCGGATTTCCATGGCAACTCCGCCCGGACGCCCGGAGGCCGTCGGCACGCAGCCCTCGGCATCGGCCAGCACCTGCAGGCTCTGCCAGATCGGCCCGGCCGGACCGGGTTCGATGCGCACATTTTTCAGGCCGCTGCGCTGGAAAGCCTCGCGGGTGAGCATGCTGCGATCCACCGCCTTTTCGTAGACGAACTGGGCCAGCTGCCAGGGCCCCTTGGCGTCCACCCACTCCCCGGCGAGCTGCTTGTCGAAAAGGCTGCGCACCGCGCCGGTGGCCGGATCGAGGACGATTTTATAGAACTCGTTCTCCAGCTCCGGCAGCGCGGGCGCCGGCAGCGGAGCCGGGCTATTTTTCCGGAAGCGGTAGAGCTTGTATCCCAGCGCCGGCACATCCCGGGCCCAGAAAATCCAGTAGCTCCCCTCCGCGCGCGAGCCGGCCAGGCGAAGCGGAGCGGTCTGGCCCTCGGGATCGACCAGCACCGCCGGCTGGTCGGGAGAAAGGATTTCCCGGTCGATGAAGACCTTGACCAGGGCGGAGCGGTTCCAGTTGAGGGTATTGATCACCGCCAGGGACGGGGCCTCCAGCCGGGGAAGATAGGGCTGCAGCTGCCCCAGCGCCGCTTCCTGGGCGATGCCGCCCTCCTTGACCGCCTGCCACGCGTAGGCCGCCTTTTGCGCCCACTGGACCATGCTGTTCTCGGCATCCGGATCGGTGACGCTTTCCGCGGCCCCGTAAGTGTGCTCGTCATAAAATAAGAGAGCGTCCTGGACCGACTGCATCTGGGACTCCAGGCCCGGATACAGCCCGGAACCCAGCCACCGGGCCAGGGCGAAGGCGCTCTCCGTCGCTGTCAGTCCGGCCTGCGCTCCGCGAACCGCAGCCGTTTCCCGGGCGGCGGTGGCCACCCCGTCGGTCCACCAGTCGGGCCACCCCAGGCGGTGGGCCGGCAGATCCCGGCCATGCTGCTTTTCCACGTACTGCAGGAATTCGCCGGCCACAGCCACCCGCATCCTGGGCCAGACATGGGCCTCGTTCCATCGGCGGATCAGATCGCAGCCCCGTACGGCGGGGGGCGAGTTGTCGGTATGATAGCCGCCGTACTGCACGGCAATCCGGTCAAAAGGATACTGCTTCTTTTCCAGAGTACTAAGATATGAGATGACTGCCAGCCGGGAGACATCCAGGTTGCCGTCCGCGCTGACGAAAGCGTTGGCCGTCATGTAATGATCGGCCTGGAAGGCCAGAACGCGCTTTCCGGAGGGGGACTCCCACCAGAAAGGGGTGGGGCGCGGAAACTGCAGGGCGGAATGATCGTGATTGATACCCATGCTCAGGTAGCGGATGCCGCTGTCGCTGAAATAGTCCACCAGGCACCAGGCAGCCCCGTTGACGTCGTTCTGCATGGTGCCGACCACCGGAATTCCTTGCCGGCGCAGCTCCCGGACCGGCTGCAGAGATGCGGCCAGAAGGGACTCGTCGGCCAGCTCCGACCAGTTCAGCAGCAGGCCGGTTACCTCGATGCGGCCTTCCCGGACCCGCCGGCGCAGGCGCTCCACCTGCTCCGGCGGCCGGCTTTGAATGTACTCGCGCACCGCCCAGGAGGTTTCGCAGGTCCAGCGGAACCGGGCGTCGTCCGGGTAGCCGTCGGTCTGGTCGCAAAAATCCAGGGCCCAGTCGATATAGCGGAAGTACTCGGCCAGCATCTCGTTTTGCGGCCGGGTGTAGCCGATGTCGGTGTGGGTGTGCTGGACCAGGTAGACCACCCAGGGGCGCACCTTTTTAAGCAGGACCTGTTCCAGGCTTTTACGGTCGCTGGCCGATTCCAGCAGGATATCGAGACGGCTGTCCTCCTCCAGGACCGGGATCTTCAGGTCACAGCGGAAGGTTCCGGGGGTCACGTCGCCGATCTCGATGCGCAGCGGCTGTGCCCAGCCGTTTTTGCGCAGCGTGCATACGGTTTCGCGCAGCCCGCCGCTGCGGATCACCGCCGTCACGATCTGGCGATCCCCTTCGGCGGTGCGCACCACCACCGGGGCGGCCTGAAATTCCGCGGATACAATCCGGCCGGAAATGTTCGGGTCGGTGGGAATCCGGCTTTCCACCCCTCGGAGGGGCTGGCCGTCGGGGGTAACCGCCGAGACCAGCAACCCCCAGGCGCCGCCACTCTGGTCGACCTTGGCGAGCAGCCGGTTTTCCCCTTTCCGAAGCAGCACCGGAACGCGGTCTTCTTCGGCTTCAACCCGGCGGCCGATATGGCGGTCGTGCACCATGGTCCCGTTGAGCCAGACACGCACCCCGTCGTTGCTGCGCACCCTGAGCAGCGCCTTCTGCTCGCTGTCGGAAAAGAGCTGGCAGTAGGCGTAGGCGACATACGCCGTCTGGGAATCCACGGCCAGGTTGGAAATGAAATCGACCAGCCCGCTCCCTTCGCTGGAAGTCCGCAGCCAGCTCGAAGGAGACAGGCCGCTGTTGTTTATGGCGGTCCCTTCCCCGGGCTGCACTCCGGTTTCCCCGCCGTGAGCGGCAAGGTAATCCTTGAAATACCCGGTGCAGTCCTTGCCGTGCGATCCGGAGGCCTCTCCGTTGGGGAACGGCCCGGCAATCAGCCATTTTTGGATGGTCCCGTTTTCCCGCAGCGGCGTGGTTTGCCAGGTGACCGCCAGGCAGGAAGTGCCGAGCAGAAGAATACAGACCAGGAATTTAACGAATTTCATTTCCAGTTCTCTCCATTATCTATCATTTGCTTTTTCGGTTCAGGGAGCAGCAAAGACGGGAAACCAGGAAACGGACGAACTCCCCTCCCCCTGAAGTGCTGCGACAAAGACCGGCTCTCCCGAGGTAATGCTCAGTTGAAAGGCGGACGGCATGGAATCCGCTTCCGGAAACAGCTGGTCGAGGAGCCGGACATCGCTTTTTCCCGCGGGCAGGACCAGCTGGCGACGCACCGGCGGACGACCGCCGGATGCCAGCTCCAGGGTGACGGAAACCTCATGCTCCTGGCGGTTCAGGATAGCTACCCCCAGATAGCGGAAGGTGGAATTTTCCCCGGAGGGATATCCGGGCCAAAGGATCTGAAACGACTTTGCCGCAGGAGCGGGCGGTTTGAATCGGGAACGGCCGGCGGCATTTCCCGACACGGAAGTACAAAGCAGATTTCCGCCAAGCCTGCCGTCCGTCGCTTCCACCAGGAGATATCCGCGGAAGACCGGATCGGTGTCGGCCACGGCAGGCAGTTCGAGGCCCAGGTCCACGCTGCCGAAGGCGGCAATCCGTCCTTCCTGCTCCTGCACGGGAACGCCCTCCAGCGTAAAAGACTTCCAGCGGTATCGTGTTTCCCGACCGGTGGTCTCCTGCAGCTCCACGCGCGAGCTCCAGGAAACGCCGCCCTGGCTTCCGACGGTGAAAAAGGGAAACCAGAGTTTTTCTTCCGCCAGGGTCGGATTGTCCCCGACAAAAGCAGCAAGTCCTCCGGGAGGCGTCTGCTCCCGGCCCCACAAGATCAGGGGGATTTTTTCGGAAAAGGACTCCGCTTTCAGGGCTGCGGTGCGGAGCAGATCAGCCTTCGGCATTTCGATGGAAAGCCAGCCCCGGTCAAAAAGACGGAATCCGCGGGCCGGCACGTAAAAATCAGGGATTTGCCCGAGAACCGTCCCGGCTTCATCCAACAAAGACAGGCGAGCCAGGACCGCCTGCGTGCCGGGGTTAAGCAGAGTATACGTCGGGGAAGAGTCCGGCCGGGCGCCGAGACGGTACAGGTACTGAACGGCACCCGCTTGCTGGGGGGAAAGGGCCGGGCCGGTTTCAAAATCGCTCTCCGCCCGGTCCGTTGCCATGACCTGCATGCCGGCCTGCCCGGACTGAAATTCGACCCACACCGGAGAATCGCCCGGCCAGCCGGATGCCGTACCCGGAGAGGAAGCAGCCGGAGTGCCCTGGATAAAGTCGGCCAGAGCGGCGGACCAGGCCGATTGAGGCTCGAAGGAATAAACAGCGGGATTGCGGATTCCATCCCCTTCCAGCATCTGCCCGTCGAAACGGTAGGCGGCAAGCGTCACCTTGGAAGCGGCAGCGCTGTTGTTTATGATGGTCAGGGCGGTTTTTTTCCCGGCTCGCGGGAGCCACAACGTCGAAGCGGGTACGGGGTTCTCCGCCATGGCAAAGAAAGAGGCGGCGCTGGCCCGGCGGTCAAACAGATTGCCGTTGACCGCTCCGGTCGACTCCTTGCGCAGGTCAAATTCCGCTTCCAGCACGGTGGGCACATCCGGCTGTAAAAAGCCCTTATCGTTTTTCCAATAGGTTCGCATCCGGTCGAAGCCGTTCGGGAATCCGCCTTCCGGCCAGAAATACATGAAGCCGGAGGCCACCGTCGATTTTCCCGCATCCTGAAAGAGGTATTCAAAGCCGGGACAAAACATGCAGTAGTTGAAATACCCGGAGGCGATCGGCTGGCTTTTCGAATCCAGGCGCAAGTCACGGAGCGCAAAATATCCCCAGCCGTCGATGGCCCCGCGAATCACTTCTTTCCCATCGGGACCAAAGGCAATGAGGTCCCCCGAGCGGCTCCCGTAAAAAAACCGCCCGACCGGCGTGCCGTCCGGACTCAGCAGATCCATTTCCACATTATAGTTGGACCGTACGACTCCCCCGACCCTCACCACCACCTGCTGCCGCCCCTGCGGGTCCTTGCGGTCCCGGGTGATCAGGTTCAGGTTGACATGTTCCACCCGGAATCCGAATGCCGGTTCCGAGATGGAAAGAGAAAGGCATATCCCTGTGAGAATGCTGAAGAAGAGGCCATTTTCCCGAAGAACCTCCGCCTGCGAGGGATCCGGGCGGGTAAGCTGCGGCGGCTTGTCAAAGATGATCGCCGCCCTGGCCTGGAAGCTCAGTATTGCCCACAGTATCAGGCGGGCGATTTGCCCGCGTTTCCCGCCCGGAATAAACATATCGTTGCCTTACCCTTATGAATCTATCACAGGAATCCCGGACAGGTATTCTATTTTTTTCAAGGAGAGTGACGTGAGGCGCAGCTTTTCAGGATTCTTGGCAAACCCCACAATGGATGTTATATTTTTTTTGACAAAAACATTGTCAACTTTTAGAGGCTTATAAATGAGATTGGACCGATTTACTATCAAAGCCCAGGAAGCGCTGCAGGATGCAAAGCAAAAAGCATCCGACTACAGCCACCAGGGCCTGGATGTGGAACACTTAACCCTGGCTCTTCTCGATCAGGGCGATGGCGTTGTTCGTGCTGTCCTCTCCAAGCTCGGGGCCAACCTTCCGGCCTTGTCCGGATTCATCGGCAAAGAGCTGGAAAAGTTTCCCAGGGTGAACGGGGCAAGCGCCGGCGAATATATCACCCCAAGGCTGAACAAGGTGCTGGAAGGAGCCTTCCAGGAGGCGGATCAGTTCAAAGACGAATACGTCAGCAGCGAACACCTGATCCTTTCCATCCTTGCCCGGGAAGAAAAAATAGCCCGTTTTTTCCGGGAAAACGGCGTGGACCGGGACAGCCTCCTACGCTCCCTGCAGGAAATCCGCGGAGGACAGCGGATCACCGACCAGAACCCGGAGGACAAGTACCAGGCCCTGACGCGTTATTCCCGGGATCTTACCGAGGAAGCCCGCAAGGGAAAACTGGATCCGGTCATCGGCCGGGACGAGGAAATTCGCCGCGTCGTCCAGGTTCTCTCCCGCCGCACCAAGAACAATCCGGTGCTGATCGGCGAGCCGGGCGTCGGCAAGACCGCCATCGTGGAAGGACTGGCGCAGCGTATCATTCACGGGGATGTTCCCGAAAGCCTCAAGCACCGGCGCCTGGTTTCTCTGGACCTGGCGGCCCTGGTGGCCGGCTCCAAGTACCGCGGCGAATTTGAAGACCGGCTGAAGGCGGTCCTCAAGGATGTGCAGCAGGCGGAAGGCTCGGTCATCCTCTTCATCGATGAGCTCCACACCCTGGTGGGAGTGGGCGCTGCGGAAGGAGCCCTGGATGCCTCCAACATGCTCAAACCGGCCCTGGCCCGCGGAGAGCTGCGCTGCATCGGGGCCACCACCCTGAACGAGTACCAGAAATACATCGAAAAGGACGCCGCCCTGGAACGCCGCTTCCAGCCGGTCTACGTTGGAGAGCCCGGATTGCAGGACACCATTGCCATCCTGCGGGGGCTGAAGGAGCGCTACGAGCTTCACCACGGCGTGCGCATTCAGGATGCGGCCCTGGTCAGCGCCGCGGTGTTGTCGCAGCGCTACATCAGCGACCGGTTTCTCCCGGACAAGGCCATCGACCTGATCGACGAGGCGGCTTCGCGGCTGCGGATCGAAATCGACAGCATGCCCACCGGGATCGACCAGGTGGACCGGCGCATTACCCAGCTGGAAATCGAGCGCCGGGCTTTATCCCGCGAGGCGGATGAAAGCTCCCGGGAGCGCCGGGCCGAGCTGGACCGCGATCTGGCCGATCTGCGCGAAAAGTCCAAAGCCATGAAGCTTCACTGGCGAGGGGAAAAGGAAAAAATCCAGGAAATCCGAGCGATCAAGGAACAGATGGACCAGGTTCGCACCGAAGAGCAGAAAGCCGAGCGGGAGGGAGACCTCGGGCGGGCTGCCGAACTGCGCTACGGAAAGATCGGAGAGCTGAACCGCAGGCTGGAAAAGGCGAACGCCGACCTGGAAACCATGCAGAAAGAGCAGAAAATGCTCAAAGAGGAAGTCGATGAAGAAGATGTGGCTGAGGTGATCTCCCGGTGGACCGGGATTCCCCTATCCCGCATGCTGGAGGGGGAGATGCAAAAACTGCTGCACATGGAAGAGCGCCTGTGCAGCCGGGTTATCGGCCAGGATCTGGCTATCCAGTCGGTGGCCGATGCCGTGCGGCGCTCCCGGGCACGGCTGCAGGATCCCAACCGGCCGGTGGGATCCTTCATTTTTCTGGGGCCCACCGGAGTGGGTAAGACCGAATTGGCCCGGGCGCTGGCCGAATTTCTATTCGACGACGAGCACGCCATGACTCGCATCGATATGTCGGAATACATGGAAAAACACTCCGTCGCCCGACTGATCGGAGCGCCCCCGGGGTACGTCGGCTATGACGAGGGCGGCTTCCTGACCGAGGCCATCCGGCGCAGGCCTTATGCGGTCATCCTGTTCGATGAGATTGAAAAAGCGCACCCCGAGGTTTTCCATATCCTGCTGCAGGTGCTGGACGACGGACGGCTGACCGACGGAAAGGGCCGCACCGTGGACTTCAAGAACACGGTGATCATCATGACCTCCAACATCGGGGGGCAGCTGCTCTCCGACACGGGCCCGAAGGATTTCGATAAAACCAGGCAGAAAGTCATGGCGGCGCTTCGCGATTATTTCCGGCCTGAATTTCTGAACCGGGTTGATGATATCATTCTCTTTAACAGCCTGAGTCTGCCGAACCTGCAGGAGATTGTAAAAGTTCAGCTTAAAAAGCTGGAGAAGATGCTGTCGGACAGATCCATCACCCTGGTTCTGCAGCCGGAAGCCTTGACTTATCTAGCCCGGAAAGGGTTTGACCCGAGCTATGGAGCTCGCCCGCTGAAGAGGATCATCCAGCGGGAACTGCAAAACGAACTGGCCCGTCAAATCCTGGAGGGAAAGATCCGGGAAGGTTCCCAGGTGCGGGTTGAGCTGGAGCGGGATGGTTTAAAAATATGGTAACGATCAATATTTCCCCAGTCGATTCGGAAAAGTCGCTTTCCGCCACGGTACTGCCCACCCATGTGCCGATTCTGCCCATGCGCGGGACGGTGGTGTTCCCGGACGATATTGTCCCCCTGGCCATCGGGCGTGAAGCCAGTTTGCGGGTGATCGAGGCCACCCAGTCGGGAGAAAAGATCATCGGCATCGTCACCCAGAAAGATCCCAGCGTGAATGAACCCCAGCCGGACGACTTATACCGGGTGGGAACCCTGGTGCTGGTGGTCAAGTCGATCCGGCTGCCCGACGGCAGCTACCGATCCATTGTGCACGGCCTGATGCGCTTCCGAATTCTCGAATACCTGCACACCCAGCCTTACATGATGGCGGGAATCGAGCCCATCCCCCAGGATGAATCCACCAGCGTGGCCATCGAAGCCCTGGTAGCCAATCTGCGCGGCCAGTTTCAGAAAGCTTCCGAGCTGGCACCCTATATCAACGAGGAATCCTCCACGCATGTGCTGAACATCGAGAGCCCGGGTCACTTTGCGGACGCCATGTCGTCGGTGATCAATCTGAAAACCGGCGACCGCCAAACCATCCTGGAGGGCTTCGATCTCAAGGAACGCCTGGAAAATCTGACTATTTTTCTGGCCAAGGAGATCCAGATCCTGGAGCTGAGCAGCAAAATTCAGAGCCAGGTGGCGGGGGAAATCAGCAAGAACCAGCGCGAATACTACCTTCGGGAGCAGCTGAAGGCCATCAAGCAGGAGCTGGGTGAAACGGATGACCGGGACTCGGAAATCCAGGAACTGCGGGAAAAACTGCTGAAGCTGCCGCTGTCCGAAGACGTCCGGAAGGAAACCGCCCGCGAGCTGAAGCGCCTTTCCAAAATGAACCCCGACTCGGCGGAGCACACCGTGTCCCGTACTTACCTGGACTGGATCGTGGAGCTGCCCTGGGACAGCCGCACCGAAGACAACCTGGACCTGGCACAGGCCGCCCGGGTTCTCGACGAAGACCATTACGGGCTGGAAAAGGTAAAAAAGCGCATCATCGAATTCCTGGCAGTTCGTAAGCTGAAGGCCGACTCCCGCGGACCGATTCAGTGCCTGGTGGGACCACCCGGGGTCGGCAAAACCTCCCTGGGGAAAAGCATTGCCCGGGCCCTGGGACGCAAGTTCGTGCGCGTTTCCCTGGGTGGAATGCACGACGAGGCGGAAATCCGGGGCCACCGCCGCACCTACATTGGCGCCCTGCCGGGAAAAATCATTCAGGAGCTGAAGAAATGCGGCTCCAAGAATCCGGTGTTCATGCTCGACGAAATCGACAAGCTCGGAAGGGATTTCCGCGGCGACCCCGCTTCCGCCTTGCTCGAGGTTCTCGACCCGGAGCAGAACCAGAACTTTACAGACCACTACCTGAACGTCCCCTTTGACCTGTCGGAGGTGCTGTTTCTCTGCACGGCCAACGTGCTGGATCCCATTCTTCCTCCCCTGCGCGACCGCATGGAAACGATCGAAATTCCCGGATACACCGAGGAGGAAAAGATGGCCATCGCCCAGCGGCATCTGCTCCGCAAGCAGATCGAGGGGCACGGCCTGAAGGAGGACCAGCTGCAGTTCCAGCGGGAAGCGCTGCAGGAAATGGTTCGCTCCTACACCCGGGAAGCCGGGGTTCGAAATCTGGAAAGGGAGATCGCCAAGATTTGTCGGGCTACGGCCAGCATGGTGGTTTCCGGGCAGGCGGAGAAAGTGGTCCTGGAGGCCGAAAATCTGCCGAAACTGCTGGGGGCGGCAAAATACTACTCGGAGGTGGCGGAACGGACCCTGACCACCGGAGTCGCCACGGGGCTGGCCTTTACGCCCTACGGCGGCGACATCCTTTTCGTGGAGGCCACGCAGATGAAGGGGCGCGGGCAGCTTACCCTGACCGGCCAGCTCGGCGATGTCATGAAGGAGTCGGCGCAGGCCGCGCTGAGCTACGTCCGTTCCAAGGCTGAGGAATTCCAGATTCCCAAGGATGTGTTCCGCAATACCGACATTCACATCCACGCTCCGGCCGGCGCCGTTCCCAAGGACGGCCCCTCCGCCGGGGTCACCCTTTTTACCGCCCTGCTTTCGCTGCTGAGCGGCCGGCGGGTTCGCAGCGAAATCGCCATGACGGGAGAAATCACCCTTCGGGGGCTGGTCCTCCCCGTCGGAGGGATCAAGGAAAAGGTACTGGCTGCCAGGCGCGCGGGAATCCGCGAGGTGATCCTGCCGGAAAGGAACCGTAGCGACGTCGAGGAGATCAAGGAAAAGGAAATCCAGGAATTAACGTTCCATTACGTCACCTGGATGCACGATATTCCCCCTCTCGCTTTTTTGAGTTAGGGGAATGCCGGGGGACAGAATCGAACTGCCGACACACGGATTTTCAGTCCGTTGCTCTACCGACTGAGCTACCCCGGCATACACGGGCTGGACGGAAAAGATTTATACCCTACCGCCTGGGTAATGACAAGTTTTTTTTTAATAAATTTTGCTTCCCTGGAAAGGACGGTTATAATCGGAGCGTATGAGCGAGGCAATTTTATTTTTAGGCATACTGGCAGCCTGGATTGCGCTGCAGCGATGGATCCTGCCGAGGTTCGGGATACCTACCTGAATGAGCCCTTCGTGCCCGGTGGATCCGCCGGGAAAGAAATCTTCCCCCTCCTCAACGGATGTTTCGAACCGGGAGAATTAAAATGCCCCTTTATGAGTATCGGTGCCCCGACTGCGACCATCGCTTTGAAAAAATAAAATCGGTAAGTCAGGCCGACTTCCCGGAGGTCTGCCCCCGCTGCCAGAACGCCAAGGCAGAGAGAACCCTTTCGACATTTTCCGCCCGGGGTTCGGCCGGGCCCTCCTCTTCTTCCGGCTGCGGACCCTCCTCCGGCGGCTTTTCCTGAGCGCGCTAGGCTCTGCGGCGCCCGGTCCGGGCGCCTACTTGATCAGGGAGCTCTGAATCAGGGTGAGGAACTCCATGCGGGTTGCGGTGTGGGAGCGGAATCCCCCCAGCATGGCACTGGTGGTGGCCACCGAGTTGATCTTTTCCACCCCGCGCATGACCATGCACATGTGCCTGGCCTCCATCACCACCGCCACGCCCAGCGGGGAAATATTTTCCTCGATGGCATGCGCAATTTCGGAAGTGAGCCGTTCCTGAATCTGCAGTCGGCGGCTGTACATTTCTACCAGCCGGGGAATCTTGCTCAGCCCGATGACCTTCCGGTTGGGCAGATAGGCGATGTGGCATTTGCCGAAAAAAGGGAGCAGGTGGTGCTCGCAAAGAGAGAAAAAGTCGATGTCCTTGATGATCACCATTTCATCGTGCGGGACCGTGTAAAGCGCATTGTTGAGGATCTTCTCCGCGCTCTGCCGGTACCCGCGGGTCAGATAGCGCAGCGACTTGGCCACGCGCGCCGGCGTGTTTTGCAGCCCCTCGCGCAAGGGGTCTTCTCCCAGTTCGCCGAGCAGGGTGCCGATGGCCTGGCGCAAGGCTTCCGAGCCCCGGTCGCCGTCGTGTCCTTCTTCCTTTTTTTCTTTCATTTTCATTTCCTTTTTCGCCTGGGCGGTCCGGCCGATGTTCCGCCTCTAATTGTACTACCCGCAAAGGACGGAGCCGCCGTTCACATTCAAGACCTCGCCCTGAATGTGCCGGGCCAGGGGTGATGCCAGGAACAGGATGGGCCCGGCAACATCCTCCGCCGAGGCCACCCGGCCCAGAGGGATGGCTTTTTCGATGGTTTGCCGGGCTTCCGCATCGGAGCGCAGGGCGGAGGCGGCCATGTCGGTATCCACCCAGCCCGGAGCCACGCAATTGACGACTATGCCCAGCGGGCCGAGTTCCGACGCCAGGCTCTTGGTGAAGCTGATGATTGCCCCTTTGGATGCGGCATAGCTGCTGAAAAAGGCCTCGCCGCGCTGTCCGGCGGTGGAGCTGACGGTGATGATCCTTCCTTCCTTTTGCTCCCGCATGATCCGGGCCGCCGCCCGGCAGCAAAGAAAAACGGACTTCAGGTTGATGCGCATGGTCCGCTCCCAGTCGCTTTCGGTCATGTCCTGGATCGGGCTTCCCTCCCAGATTCCAGCATTGGCCACCAGCACGTCAAGCTTCCGATAGGTGCCCAGGACGGCATCGAACAGGCCTTGCACTCCGGCTTCGGAGGAAACATCGGCCTGGGCCAGAAGATGGTTCCCGGGCCCGGGGAGTTCCTGGAGCAGATCCCTGGCGGGACCGTCGGAGCGTAAATAATTCAAAACCACATCGGCGCCGGCTGCCGCAAACAGCCGGGCACAGGCCGCTCCGATACCCCGGGAAGCGCCGGTCACGAGAACCGCTTTTCCGGTCATGGAGATCATGGCTCAAAAGCCCTCGGAAAGGTCCACCGATTCCGGTGCCGGCCGGGATCCCACGGCCGACGGCAGCTGCAGGGTCAGCAGAAATCCCAGCAGCGGCAGAACCGACAGGACCGCGTAGGTGAATGTAAACCCGTAGTTTTCGGCCAGCAGGCCCGCCAGGGGAAGGACCAGGATGCCGCCCGCTCCCCAGGCAAAGCCCATCATCATCGCCGAAACGGTGGAGGAGTGGTTCGGAGCCAGCTGCTGGGCAATGACCACGTTGACCGGAATCGTGGACAACAGAAAAAGCCCGGTGCACACCAGGGCGATCACGGACCACAGGCCGGGAAGAAACAGGAAAGCCAGAAGCAGCGGCGTGGTTCCCAGCATGGAAGCCGCCATGACTTTTCTCCCGCCGAAACGATCGGCCAGGTGTCCGCCAAAGAAGCCGCCCACCCCGCCGCTCACCAGGAAGAGGGTCAGGAAAAAAGCCCCCTGCTTTACGGAATATCCCTGTGCGGTGTAATAAAGAGGCAGAAACTGGCTCAGGGTAAACTGCACGGCCGACCGGATCACCACCAGGAGGTAAAGGACCAGGAGCGGCCGCCACAGGCGGCGCAATTGAATTCCTTCCGCCCGTTCCTGGTGGCTCTTCACGCTGGAGAGATTTCCTGGCACCAGGCGCATCAGCCACAACCCGATCAGAATGCCCGGTACGGCCGTCAGATAGGAGCGCTCCAGGCCAAAGGAAAGAATGAAAAGCGTCGCCAACGTCGGGCCAAAGGCATATCCCAGGCTGCCGCAGGTGACAAAAACAGACATGCTGAAACCCTGGCGCCCTTTGGCCGCCGAGCTGACCAGCGCGGCGGCCTGCGGGTGAAACGCCGCAATGCCCACTCCCCCCAGGAGAAGAAATACAGCCAGCGTGTAATAGCCGGGGGCGATTCCGATCATGGACATGAATACCGCCGTCACCAGCGGACCATAAACGGCAAAAGCCCGGTGTACGTAGCGGTCCCCGAGGTAGCCGTACAGCGGCTGTGTCAGGCTGGAGGAAAACACCAGCAGGCTGCCCAGGAAGCCCGCCTGACTCAGCGAAAAACCGAGCTTGGCCATCAGCAGCGGGAGAAGGGGCCCGAGCATGTTCGAATAGGAATCGTTAACGAAATGCCCGGCCGATATGGCGGCAATGGTTGTCTTTTGGCTTTTGGTCAACATGGTGGAACCGTAAAGAATAGCGCAACACCCTCGCCTTGGTAAAGATGGATTCTTCCTGCGCTTTCCGTATTCCTGTTAAAAAAGACTCCACAGGAAGAAAATGAAGGACAGGAAGATACAGCGAAAGGGCCGCGGAAGGAAAAAGCGCGACCGATTGCACCTTCACCTTTTCTGACAATCCGGCAAAAAGTATTAACTAGCCCTGAAGGGGCGAAATGATTCCAGCCCGGGGTTGGCGCGCTTCGCGCCTGCCCCGGGAAGCAATCCGCAAACCTATAAAGGTTCCCGACTTCCGGCCGGGGCCGCCAGCCGGGGATACTGCTGCGCCAGAAGGGGAGGGACGGACGGCTGCTCCCCGGTGAGGATCTGCTGCAGCTCCAGGGCATTGCAGGGCGCCTGGCCACGGAAGTGGTTGTTGGCAATCACGTAGCTGTCCTCGGTTTTTCGGGCTATCTCCTCGACCAGGCCGGCGATGGTCTCCAGCTCCTCTTTGGCATACAGATAATCGTAGCGCTGGTCGCGGCCGGCCCCTTCCCGGAACCAGTCCCGGTAATTGCGCCCGTGCAGTCGAAAATAGCCGACTGGAGAAGTAACCTGGCTGGTAGGCGGCAGGGATTCCCCGATGACCGGCTGGTCCACGTTGCAGAAGCCCACCCGGTGTTTTTTCAGGAATCCGAACACCGCCTCGTCCTGCCAGGAGGAGTGGCGCACTTCCAGCACCAGGGGATAATCCTGAAAGGCTTCAAAGATCCGCAGCAGCCGGATTCCTTCCGGTTTCCCCTTGCGAAAAGACCAGGGAAACTGCAGCAGCAGAGCCCCCAGCAAGCCCGCTTCCGCCAGCGGGGCAATCCCTTCCCGAAAAAGATGGACGTCCTCCTTGTGCAGCGGCGCGGCTTCATGGGTGAAGCGGCTCCAGAGCTTGGCGGTGAAACGGAAATCCGGGCAGGCGGCCACGCGGCGGACCCAGCTCTGAGACATCCTGGCCGTAGCCGGACGGTAAAAAGTACTGTTGATCTCCAGCGCGGAAAATGTCTGCGCCAGAAAAGACAGCTCGTCGAATCCCCTGGGCCGGGGATGCGGATAAACGATGCCTGCCCAGTCGGGATAGCTCCACCCGGCGGTTCCGAAGCGAAGAGTCATAGGCTGGTGAAGGAAAAGGGCGATAATGGTAGCTGGGGGCGGAGTCGAACCGCCGACCTACGGGTTATGAATCCGTCGCTCTAACCATCTGAGCTACCCAGCCAGCCACAGCAAATATATACCGCTTCGCCTTGCCGGTCAAGACAAAGGCATGTCGCCCGGACAACGATTTCGGAGAAAACAGGCCGGCAGCCTACCGGCGCGGCGGCAGGCTAACCTTGATTTCCAGGGGCTTGCGTTCTCTCATCACCCGGAAAAGCCATACAGGGACATTCGCCTGGCTCGAGAACTCCTGGGCCAGTCCCAGCTGATTGACCACTTCCATGCCGTTCAGCGATACGATGACGTCGCCGGCTTTCATCCCGCTTTTTTCCGCCAGGCCTCCCGGAAGAACGGTGTTGACCAGAACGCCCTTTCCTCCCTGAACTCCGAAAAAGGATCCCAGCTGCGGGGTCAAATCATCGCCCACGAAGCCGAGAACCGGGCCCCGCCTGGGCTCGGGACCGGACTCTTCCGGAATTTGCGGCGGACTGATTTCCGCTATCTGCAAAGAGGCCTCGCCTGCTCCGGGACCGGCGGGGGAAAACTGGAGGTAATAGCTGGGCCGCTCGGATTTCATTGCGGACTTGCGCTCGGAAATGACCACCGGAAGGTCGATCGTTTTGTTCTGGCGCTCCACCCGGAACTGCATTCGACTTCCCGGGGGACTCCAGCGAACCCGGGAGATGAATTCCTGTGCGCTTTGCACCGCTTGCCGGTTGACTTCCACCACCTGATCGCCGGGCTGCAGGCCGGCTTCCAGCGCCGGGCTGTTCGGTTCCACCCGGGTGATCAGAATCCGGTGGCGACCGGACGGACTAACCGCCTCATCGAGAAAGACCCCCACCCAGCCGGCGGAGATGTCTTTCCCGGTATCGATGATTTCCCTGATCGTAGCCAGCGCCGGATCGACCGGCAGAGCGTTCAGCACCACCTGGTTTTCCGAATCTTTTCGCGTCCCGGTCAGAAAGCCCCAGAATTCCCCATCGGCACTAAACAGAAGCTGCCCCTGGGATAGCCGGGGATGGGCGGATGTCCAATACTCGGTGGCGGCTCCGCTCCGGGTTTTTTTCAGGGACAGTTTTTGCCCCAGGGGCTCCCGCCCCTGCAGGTCCACGGGATAAAAATCCAGGGAGGCCCTCGACTCCGCATTCCGGACCGGCGTTGCCGCGGAAAGCGTTCCGGCGGAGGCAGTTTTCAGTACCACAATTCCGACGCGCTGGTCGATCCCCACCAGGGAAGCCGGCGTGATCTGTCCGTCGGCACGCACGATCTCGATGGCCACCTGGCGGTCTTTGGCATCCTGCAGAAGCCAGTTCCAGCTGAGCCCCACGTAGGCGACGGCGTATCCCGGGAGCTGGCTTCCCACCGCCTGGCTTCGGAAGCTCTTGTAAATCGTAGGGACCATCCGCGCATCCACCAGCGCGCCATTGAGGAGAATCTGCCGCAGGGAATCGGGATTCTTGGGATCGTTCAGCTGCTTCTGGATGTGGATCTCCGCCACGGAAGACTGTATTCTGGACCAGAGCTCCTGCGATACCGGCTGTGCCGGAAGAAAATCGACCAGGAGCAAAACAATTCCGGACAACAAATATTTAAAGGTGCGATCTTTCATAATCATTCATGCATATCAGTGGCTGATATATCGGAAATAAGAGGGATCGTTTTCACCGGGCGGCCTCACCCGGATGGTTTTCGGCATTCGAACCACGATTTCATCCTGTCCCGTTCCCTTCAGCAGGTATTCCACGTATTCGCCCCCCTCTCCGTGAACCTCTATATCGGGAGGCCATTCGCCCGGATTCCGCGGTCCGCCATACCCGGCGGTGCGTGTGGAAACGGGAAGGGCCGCCGGGTAGGCGCCCGGGTCTTCCACGGCAGAATCCGGCCTTTCCCCCTGCGGCTGGCCCGGTTCGACAGGAATCGCCTTTGCCTGTGAAGCGGTCCGATCGATAGATCCGCCGCCCCCGCCCGGCTGGTACAGATAAAGGGCCGAAAAGCAGATACAGAGAGACATGGCCCCCACCATGGCATAGCGCCAGGTGACCGGGATAAAGGAAAACCAGCCGGATCGGACTTCGGCCTGCTCCTCACGGAGGCGCTTCCGCAGGCGGATTTCGAAATCCCCCGGAGCCTCCACCCGTGGCAGCCCTTTGGCCAGCCGGCTAACCCATTGCCATTGCAGGAGAAAACCGCTGCAATCCGGGCACACCTCCAGGTGCTGCTTCATTTCCCGGACCAGCGGATCCTCCGGCTTTGCATCCTGGTACTCCAGGATATTCTCGCGGAATATTCGACAGTTCATATTTTCTTCCAATAAGGAGCCAGTTTCTTCTGTAAAAGACTCTTGGCGCGATGCAGCCTCGACTTGACCGTTCCCAGGGAACAGCCCAGAACCTGACCGATCTTTTCGTAATCCATCTCTTCCACCGCGTTCAGGACAAAAACCGTCCGATAGGCCGGCGGCAGTGTTTGGATCGCTTCCTGAATCAGCTTCCGGTATTGCATATCGGCCAGCACCTCATCCGCGGATCGCCGTGTGTCGGCGAGCTGCTCTTCCGGGGCCGTCTCTTTTTCCGGCTCTTCCCGGGATGCGTTCTGTCTGCCGAAAAGGCCTCTTCTCTTCCTCCAGCGAAGCTCGTCGATAGCCAGGTTGGAAGCAATCCGGTAAATCCACGTGGAGAACTGGTAATCGCTTCGGTAGCTTCCCAGGCTTTTGTATACCCGTAAAAAAGTTTCCTGGGTCAGGTCCACTGCCTGATCGTAATTTCCGATAATCCTGGTAATGAAATTGGTGATCGGATTTTTGTACTTGCTTACCAGGCTGTAAAACGCATCTTCCTCCCCGGCCAGATATCTTTGTACCAACTCGTTGTCACTGTCTTGCATCCGCACCTTGAGCTTTCTTGGGCTTTTACGTCCGACCCCCGGGTCCGGTTCCCGAAAGTAGCCTGCGCTTCTTTTTCCTACCCTTTGGTTTCCTTCCAGTTCCTGCCATGGCCGGTCTCCACCAGCAGGGGAACTTTCAGCGGGTAAACCGTTTCCATGATTTCTTTCACCAGGCAACAGACCGGGGTCAGCTCCTCCGTCGGAACCTCCAGGACCAGTTCATCGTGAACCTGGAGAAGGATCCGGCTGCGGTATCCCTGCTCCCCCAGTGCCCGGTGCAGCCGGACCATGGCCAGCTTGATCAGGTCGGCGGCCGTCCCCTGCACCGGGGCATTGATGGCAGCGCGCTCGCCGAAGGATCGGACATTCTTGTCCGGGCTTTTCAGTTCGGGGATAGGCCGTATGCGGCCCAGCAGGGTGCGTACCTGCCCTTCCTCCCTGGCCTGCTGCATGGTGGCGTCGATCCAGTTCCGGACGCCGGGATACCGCATGAAATACTGGTCGATAAACCGCTGGGCCTCGGGCCGGGAAATCTGCAGCTCCTTGGCCAGGCCGAAGGCGCTCAATCCGTAGAGGATACCGAAGTTGATGACCTTGGCGCGCCGTCGGCATTCGTCGGGATAGAGCTGGGCGGTCATCCCGAAAACCTCGCGGGCGGTCCGGGCGTGGATGTCCTCGCCCGAGCGGAAGGCCTGCAGCATGGCTTCGTCATCCGACAGGTGGGCCATCACCCGGAGCTCGATCTGGGAATAGTCGGCAGCCAGCAGGCTCCAGCCGTCCGCGGCACGGAACGCGTGGCGTATCTTCCGCCCCAGGGCGGTGCGGATCGGAATATTCTGGAGATTGGGATTGCTGCTGGAAAGACGGCCGGTAGCAGCGACGGTCTGGTTGAAGGTGGTGTGAACCCGTCCGGTTTCTGCCGAAACCATCCGCGGCAGGGCATCGATGTACGTCGATTTCAGCTTGGCAAGCTGGCGGTATTCCAACAGCAGCCGGGGAGCCTCATAGGCTCCTGCCAGTTCCTCGAGGACCTCCTGGTCCGTGGAGTGGCTTTTGGTCACCCGGGTGCGCTTGAGAACCGGCAGTTTCAGCTTTTCGAAAAGAACTTCTCCCACCTGTTTGGGGGAATCGAGATTGAATTCCATCCCTGCCAGGTCGACGATTTTTCGCCGAAGCACCTGAATGTCCTGCTCCACCTGGGCGGAAAACTCGCGAAGCATGGGCACATCCAGCTCGATGCCAACCGATTCCATATGGGCCAGGACCGGAATCAGGGGCTTTTCCAACTCCTCGTAGAGAGAGCGCAACCGGAGCTGCTCCAGGTCCCGGGTCAGTTCCTCCGACAGCCGGTCGATGGCCAGAACGGAATTGGGCGTGCCGGTTTGCATTTTCCCGCCGAGGCGGGCTTCGGCGAGGCTCTGCAGGGAAAGTCCGCCGGTGGACGGATTGGCCAGGTACCCCATCAGCATTACGTCTTCGACCGGAAGCGGCCGCCCGGGAATCGGGAGGCCGGAGGCCAGCCAGAAGGCCTTCAGGTCGAAGGTGGCGGAAGGGAGGTCCGTTTCCCGCAAAAAGCGGTGGAAGGCAGCCCAGGGCTCCGAGTCCGAAGAGCACGGCAGGCTATAGACACGGGCGGGCGGGACGGCGCAGCAGAGGACCGGGACCTCCTCCCCAGAGGTCAAATAAAAGGAAAACCGCCCGCGCTCCCTCGCCGCCCGGAAAAAATCCTCCAGATCCTCCAGGCCCTGCACGGCAACGGCCTGCAAATCGGTCACTTCCGGGCCCTTCTGAGGGATCGATTCCAGAAGGGAGTGAAACTCCAGCTCGCGGTAAAGCTCCGCCAGCTTCGGATAGTCCGGCGGGCCGACCGCCAGCTGAGCCAGGTCCAGAGGAACAGGCAGATTGCGGTGAATGGTCACCAGCTCCCGGCTCTGCCGGATCAGATCCGCGTGGTCCCGAAGGCTTTCGCGATAGGTTTTCTTCTCGACCTCCGCCCAGCGGGCCAGGCACTCATCCAGGGTCTGGAACCTCCGGATCAGCTCCAGGGCCCCTTTTTCGCCGATCCCCGGAGCCCCGGGAATGTTGTCCGAAGAATCTCCCCACAGGCTGAGCAGGTCGATCACTTTTTCGGGAGGAACTCCCATTTTCTCGATGACCTTTTCCCGATCCAGCACCGCGTATTCGCCGCGGGTGTCCAGCAGCCGGGTGAGGCCGCTGACCAGCTGGCACATGTCCTTGTCCAGGCTGACCACATAGGTCGGTATCCCCACGGCTTCTGCTTTGGCGGTCAGGGTGCCGATCACATCGTCGGCCTCATATCCGGGAAGCTGCAGCAGCGGAAGGTTCATTGCCTGGCAAAGCCGGTGTATGTAAGGAATCTGCGCCACCAGCTCCTCCGGAGTCGGCTTGCGGTTGGCTTTGTACTGCTCGAACTGCTGGTGCCTCACGGTGGGCCCGGGCGGATCCAGGACCACTCCCAGGTACCCGGGAGACTTCTGCTCCAACAGACGGCGTAGCATGGTGATGAAGCCGTAGATGGCATTGGTCGGCAGGCCGCGGGAATTGCTTAGCCCGCGAATGGCGTAAAAGGCCCGATAGAGCTGGGACATCCCGTCCACCAGGTACAGGCATGGCGCTTCGGCCGGCTTTTCGGTTTGTGGTGTGGTTGGCATTTTGTTTTTACCCGACCCATATTATCGCTTACTTTCTCCTTCCTGCAAACGAAGGAGGAAAACAGAGGAGCCTTGACAGCCCTGCGGGCTTTCCTTACAATAGTGGCTGTATCAGAACCGAAAATCCCGAGCGGACTCCCTGGCGGAGCCCGGCTCGGCCTGCAAAACCCCAGAATATAAAAGAGAAAGACCCGGGAGGGAAAGTATGCGCCTATTTATTCTGTTCTGTTTTTTCCTGAGCAGCTGTATGGTCGGGCCGGCCGCGGACAAAAACTGGCCGCAGTGGCGGGGTGCCGACCGTAGCGGAATTTCTTCGGAGACCGGGCTGCTCAAGCAGTGGCCCCCGGAGGGTCCGCCGAAGTCCTGGGGTATTACCGGTATCGGCAAAGGGTACGGAACCGTGGCCATACAGGACGACTTTATCTATGTGCAGGGGACACAGGGAAACGATAGCGTCGTCTTTTGCCTGAAGCGCTCCGACGGCAAAACGGTCTGGACCCGGGCGCTGGGTCCCAGCCTGGACCAGGACCGGGGCGGCGGGCCGCGGGGAACCCCCACCGTGGACGGTGACCGGGTCTATGCCCTGTCGGAGGCCGGCGATCTCTCCTGCCTGAAAATCAGGGACGGCTCCGTCGTCTGGAGCCTGAATATTCTCAAGGAATTCAAAGGGTCCAATCCCAACTGGCTGCTCAGCGAATCCCCGCTGGTGGACGGCAGCCGCCTCATCGTGACCCCGGGGGGCGCCAAAGCCGGAATCGTCGCCCTGGACAAAATGACCGGCAAGGTGGTGTGGACCACCGCGGAGCTGAGCGATCCCACCGGGTACTGCTCCAGCATTCTGGCGGACGTCGATGGCGTGCCCACCCTGATGACCATGACCGCCAAAGCCGCCGTCGGAGTCCGGGCCGCGGACGGCAAGCTCATGTGGCGCTACGAAAAAGTAGCCAACCGGACCGCCAATATCACCACGGCCATTTTTTACAAGAACAAGGTTTTCTTCACCACCGCTTACAATACCGGGTGCGCCCTGCTGCAGCTGAAAGCCGAAAACGGAATGGTGACTGCGCAGGAAGTCTACTTCAGCACGGATATGATGAACCACCACGGCGGAGTCGTCCTGGTCAACGGCTACCTGTACGGGTTTTCCAATGCCAACCTGACCTGTATGGAATGGGAGACCGGCAAGGTGATGTGGCGCGACCGCAGCGTGGGCAAGGGCTCCGTGGCCTATGCCGAAGGTAATCTCTACCTGCTGGGCGAGGCCAACAAAGTCGGACTGGCCGAGGCTGCTCCGGCTGCATACAAGGAAATCAGCCGGTTTCCGATCGAGGACCAGGGGAAGCCGAGCTGGGCCCACCCGGTGATTTGCGACGGCAAACTCTATATCCGCAACCAGGGAACCCTGACCGCCTACAACATCAAAGCCCGCTGATTCCGAGAGCTTCCCTCTCCCCGATCTTCCGTTTTGCCCTCCGCCCCTTCCCGTCTTCCTGTGGAAACCCACAGGAAGACCGGGAAGAAAGAAAGGGTCTTTTCCGCTTTCCTCCTGCCGGGCTGCCAGGCGGCATCCTGAAAAAGCCGCCTCTTAAATCCCGGAATATTGCTATTATTCAGGAGAGGCAGGAATTATGGGCTTTTTACGTTCTTGGGACAGATCACAATCCGGCAGGATGAGCTCCTTACGGCTTTTGTCGGGGCTGCTGCTGGCCGCCGCGCTGCTGTTGCTGTGGCTCCGGCTCCCGAATCCGCCGGGAGGGTCCCGGGATGCCTCCGCCCCGAACCGGCCCCTTGAGCCGGGACGCCTTCCGCAACGGATCGTTTCCCTTTCTCCGAGCATTACGGAAATTCTTTTTGCCATCGGGGCGGGAAACCGGCTGATTGCTGTTACCCCTTTCTGCGAGTACCCCCCGGAGGCGCAGAAGCTTCCCAGGGTCGGAGGCGAAAGCGGCTGGAATATCGAATTTTTGCGGAAGCTGAATCCCGACCTGGTGCTGGCTTCGGTCATCGTGCCCGCAGACACCGTCCAGGCGATCCGGTCCTCGGGAATTACGGTGCTGGCCTTCCAGCATGCCGGCATGAAGGGAACCCTGGAGGACATCCGGGCCATTGGAAGCCGGGTGGGCAGCGCCGCCGCCGAGGAGCTGCTGCGTGAGCTGAACCGAAGGCAGCAAAAGCTGCAGGCCCGGGTAGCCTCCACTCTGCGGACCGCAGCGCGGCCCCGGGCGCTGCTTCTCTATGGAATGGACGGCCTGTTCAGCGCCGGAAAAACCAGCTTCGCCGGAGAAATTCTTGAATTTGCCGGAGGCAGGAATATCGCCGCGGCCGTATCCGGGGACTGGCCGCAGCTTTCCATGGAGTTCATCATCCGCGAGAACCCCGAGGTCCTCCTGCTGGCGGAGGGATACGGGAAAGGCGCGCGAGGGAACATGGAACAGGCCATGCGTCAGATCCGTGAGAATCCCTCCTGGCAGCTTGTTTCCGCGGTTCAATCCGGCCGCGTCCACCTTGTGGAGAACCAGCTGCTATCCATACCCGGCCCGAGGATGATCGAAGCCGCCGAAAAGGTTTTCGCCGTCCTTCACCCGGAAAGGAAACTTTCCTGAATGGCCGATCCGGCGCAAGATCCGATCCTGGAAGGAGCCGGCCTGGAAGTGTGGTACGGCCCTCACCCGGCGCTGCAGGCCGTGAACATTTCCCTGCGCCGCGGGGAACTTCTCTGCGTGGTCGGCCCCAACGGCTCGGGGAAAAGCACGCTGGTCAAAGCGCTGACCGGGATTCTCCCTTTGAAAAGAGGAACGGTGCAGCTGCTGGGTGCCCCCCTGGCCGGTTATTCGCGCACGAAATTGTCCCGGCTCCTGGCCGTGGTTCCCCAAACCACCGCCATGCTTTTTTCCTTCACCGCCCGCCAGATCGTGGAAATGGGACGCTATCCCTTTACCGGGCTTTGGGAAACTCTCCGGCCCGAGGATCGCCAAAGAGTGGACGAGGCTATGGAGCTGGCAGGTGTGGCCGGCCTGGCTTCCCGCCGCGCCGACTGCCTGAGCGGCGGCGAGCTGCAGCGGGTCATCCTGGCGCGCGCCCTGGCCCAGCGCTCCCAGGCCCTGCTGCTGGATGAGCCGATGCTGCATCTGGACCCCGGACGCCAGATCCAGATTTTCGAGCTGCTTTCCTCCCTGGCATCGTCGGAGAACCTTGGAATTCTCTGCGTCTCCCACGACCTGAACCTGGCCGCCCACTATGCCCACCGCATCGTGCTGCTCAGCCGGGGATCGATTTATGCCGAGGGCCGCCCGGAAGTGGTTCTGGTCGAGTCCAGCCTGTACCGGGTGTACCGCCTGGAAACCAGGATCATCCCTCACCCGCAGACCGGCCGGCCGCTGATCCTGCTTTCCGGCAGCCGGTTCCATGACGTGCCGGACGCGGGCCCCGGCGCGGGCATCACGGAAAGGAGGACGGTATGAGGGCCCCGGCACGAGGGCGGAAAGCCGGCATGCTCGCTCTTCTGCTGGCCATTCTGCTGGCTTCCGGCCTGATCTCCCTGAGCACCGGCCAGGGGGGAATTTACGGACCGCTGGACATCCTGCAGACCTTGCGGCAGTGGGCGGGTTCGGCCACCCCCGGGGAGTCCCTGACGGAATCGGCCACCATCCTTTTCTATCTGCGCCTGCCGCGAGTCCTGCTGGCGGTGCTGATCGGCGCCAACCTGGCGCTGGCCGGCGCCCTGATGCAATCGCTGTTCAACAATCCGCTGGCCGAGCCCTATATCGTCGGGGCTTCTTCCGGGGCCTCGCTGGGTGCCGTGCTGGCCGCGGCTCTCGGAGCCCAGACCATGGTGTACGGCCTGAACATCATGGCGGTGGCCGCCTTTCTGGGCGCCCTGGCAGCCACCTTTCTGGTCCTGGCGGTGGCCCGCCGCACCGGGGGCCTGGCATCCAACACGCTGCTTCTGGCCGGGGTCGCCGTGGGCGGGCTGATGCAGGCGCTGACTTCCCTGCTGATCCTGCACTCCTCGCCGAACCAGACTTTGCCCGTGCTTTCATGGCTGATGGGCAACCTGGCCTACCGGGACTGGAACTATGTGCTGATGCTGCTGCCCTATACGCTGCTGGGGGCGGTCATCGCCCAGGGCTCCTGGAAGATGCTCAACCGCCTGGCCTGCGGCGAGGAAGCCGCTCTCTACCTGGGCGTGCCCGTGGTGCGCGCCAAGGCCATTCTTCTGCTGGCCGCCTCGCTGCTGGCCGCTTCGGCCGTAGCCGCGGGAGGCATCATCGGCTTCGTCGGCCTGATGGTCCCGCACTGG
The DNA here is from genome assembly GCA_903847975.1 of uncultured Acidobacteriota bacterium. GTDB lineage: Bacteria > Acidobacteriota > UBA6911 > CAINFC01 > CAINFC01 > CAINFC01. The sequence continues at coordinate 69,615 of CAINFC010000086.1, forward strand.
ATGCGGCGGTTCACGGGCGCCGATTATGCCGTGCTTCTTCCGGCCTGCCTGCTCGGCGGATCCATTCTGCTGCTGTGGTCCGACCTAGCCGCGCGGATGATGCTGCCGGGACGGGAAATTCCGATCGGCCTGGTCACCGGGGTGCTGGGCTGCCTGTTTTTCCTGTACCTGCTGAAAGAAAAATCCGGAGACTCGGGGAAAATATGAAAAAACAGAATAGGATGACCGGAGCCATCCCTGCGCTGCGGACCTGCCTCCTGGCCGTCCTCTTCCTGGCGGGCCGGGATGCGGCGGGAGCCGTAAAGCCCAATATCCTCATGATCCTCGCCGACGACCTGGGATACGGAGACGTATCCTGCTACAATCCCCGGCGGGGAAAAATTTCCACGCCGAACATCGACCGCCTGGCCGCCCAGGGATTTCGGTTCACGGATGCCCATTCCAGCAGCGGGGTCTGCTCTCCGTCACGGTATGCGCTTTTAACCGGACGCTATCACTGGCGCACCGGCAAGGCCGGTATCGTCGGGCTGTTTGGTCCGCCGATGATTGCCGCCGAACGGCTTACGCTTCCCCGACTCCTGCAGCAGCACGGCTACCGTACGGCGGCGGTCGGAAAATGGCATCTCGGCTGGAACTGGCCGATTCCTCCCGGGGAGGCGGAGGCCTTCAAAGCGGTACCCGGGGATGAATCCGAAGCGCCGGAAGATCGACAGCGGCTGCTTTGGCAGTCGGTCTTTTCCCGGACACTGCCGGGCGGTCCTACGACCCGCGGCTTCCAGAGCTATTTCGGCACCGACGTGCCCAACTGGCCGCCCTACTGCTTCATCGAAAACGACCGGACCATCGGCATTCCGTCCGTTTTCCTGCCCAAACGCCTGATCGGCGGAAACATGGCTTCCCTCCAGGGGCCCGCTCTGCCGGGCTGGATGCTGGAAGACATCCTGCCCGCGCTGGCCGACCGGGCCTGCGACTTCCTGCGGGATGCCGCCCGGCGGCCGGAGCCCTTTTTTCTCTACCTCCCGCTGACCTCTCCGCACACTCCGCTGGCCGTCAACAGGGACTGGCGCGGAAAGAGCGGATTAAACAATCCCTATGCCGACCTGGTCATGGAAACCGATGCCGTCGTGGGCCGTGTTCTGGCGGCGCTCGAGGAGAGCGGGGCGGCGGACCGCACCCTGGTTTTATTCACCAGCGACAACGGCTGTTCGCCCAACATCGGCGCCGCCGACCTGGAGAAGCAGGGCCATTTTCCGAGCGGTCCTTTTCGCGGCTACAAGTCGGATGTGTGGGAGGGCGGACACCGGGTACCCTTTCTGGTCCGCTGGCCCGGCGTGGTCCGACCGGGCGGGGTCAGCCGGCAGCCGGTGCACCAGGCGGACTGGATGGCCACCCTGGCTGAAATTCTGGGACAGCGACTTCCGGCCGCCGCCGGGGAAGACAGCTTCAGCCTCCTCCCTCTGCTGCGCGGCAAGGACAAGCCGCTGCGCGATCATATGGTCAGCCAGTCCATTCGAGGCTTGCTGGCCCTTCGCTTCGGCTCATGGAAGCTGATTTTCGGCAAGGGGTCCGGCGGGTGGACCCAAGGGGACGACGGTCTTCCCGGGCAGCTTTATAATCTTGACAGGGACCCGGGGGAAACCATCAATCTTTTTGCCGAGCAGCCGGGAACGGTCCGAAAACTCAGCCGACAGATGGAAAAGCTGGTGGAAAGCGGCCGCAGCACTCCCGGCCGGAAGCAGAAGAATGACGTCCCGATCCCTTGGGCTTACCGCATGGCCGACCTCAAAGGATCGAATTGACGCATCCCGCGGGAGCCGGTACAATGAGCTTCAGGGAAATCAAGCCGGATGGACAAGGCTCGGCATAAAACTCTCCTCTGGGTCTGGCTTTGCTGTATCCCCCTGCTCTCCGGCGGGTTTGCGCAGAAGCAGCAGCGGGACCTGCGGCTTGATGTCCCTGCATCCACGCTCCCGGACAAGCCGGATCGCCCGGGCGCAACCCCGAACTATTATGCCCTGATCATCGGCATTGGAAAATACCCGGATCTGAAGGAGGAGCAGCAGCTGCAGTACACGGTCCGCGACGCGGAATCGGTCTATTCGGTTTTAATTCCGGAGGGAGGAGGAAATTTCCCCGCGGAAAACATCCGATTGCTGATCGATTCGGAGGCCACCCGGAAAAACATCCACACCGCCCTGGAGGAGTGGCTTCCTTCGAAGGCCCGGTCCGAGGACACGGTCCTGATCTACTTTGCCGGGCATGGCTTTCTCCTGGAGGGGGGCGGCTACCTGGCTCCTTTCGATTTTCGAATCCGCGACTGGAAAGAAACCGCTTATCCTATGCAATCCCTGGGCAAAATCCTGGGAGAAAGCATCCGGGCCAAAAACAGGATCCTGCTCACCGATGCCTGCCACAGCGGCGCCATTTTTCCGGGCTCCGATTCTCAATCCCTGGCCAGCAGCCTGCTGCAGATGAGCCGCTCGGTCTTCTCGCTCACCGCCAGCCGCGACCGGGAACAGTCCTTCGAATCCCCGCAGCTGGGAGGGGGACATGGCTTTTTCACCTATTTCCTGGTGAACGGCCTGCAGGGCCAGGCGGACGAAAACGGGGATGCAGTCATAACCGCGGACGAGCTGGCGGAGTTCGTACACCGCCATGTGCGGACTGCCACCGGCGGAAAGCAGAATCCGACCTCCGACCGGGGCAGCTTCGATCCGAATCTCCCGCTGGCTTCCCTTTCCCGTTCCTTTCCGGGCAGCCCGGGCAGAGGAAGCGCTCCGGAAACAGGAACCCTGCTGATCGAAGCCGACATGGACGAATTGGAGGTTTTTGTCGGCGAAGAATCCAGGGGCCTGGTTTTCCGGGACCGTCCCTTGCGCCTGCCCGGTTTCCGTCCGGGGCCCTACCGGATCAAGGCGGTGAAAATGGGCTTTGAACCGGACGGCCCCCGGGAAGAAACGGTCTATCCGGGGCAGGAAACCCGGATCCGGATTCGAAGCCTGGTTCCCAAAAAGAAACGCTCTTCCGACGCCGAGGCGGCATTCAGCCGGGGAGTGCAGGAATACCTTCACGCCCGATATGCCGCCGCCGCCCGGCAGCTGGAAAAGGTTCTGGCGGCCGACGCCGCCGACAGCCAGGCAGCCCTCCACCTGGGGCGCGTCTATCATGCCTCCGGCGAAATGGAGAAAGCGGAAGTGTTTTTCCGCCGGGCGGTGGAAATCGATCCCGACTTTCTGGAAGCCCGAATCGGCTTCGGCGGAATGCTTCTGGGCATGGGCAATATCGACGAGTCCATCCGTCAGTACAGCCTGGTTCTCCGGAGAGAACCCCGGAATGCCCAGGTGTACTACCATCTGGCCCAAGCCTACCGAATGAAAAACGATTTCGGACCCTCCATCTCCCATGCCCGCAAAGCCATAGAGATCAACCCCCAGCTGGGTGAGTCCCACTTCTGGCTGGCGGAAAGCCTGCGGATGAGCGGAGGAACCGGCACCCTTCAGAAACCGCTTCTCCAGGAGGCCCGGAAGGAATACCTGACCTATCTGCAGCAAAGCGAGTTTGAAAGCAAAGCGGGAGAAAAGGCGGCCGCCTATCTCTCTTTTTTCCTCCTCGGCCACAGCCGGACCCGAAGCTCCAGCCAGCGGGACATCTGGAAAAGCCTTCGGAGCCTGGCCTACTTCGGCCTCGGGGATTGTGAATTTCTTCTCGGCCAGACCGATCCGGCTCTGCAGTATTATAAAAAATCTCTGGCGGTCTATCCGCAGGATGCCCAGGTACACCACAAGATGGCACGGGTCCTTTGCACCAGGGCGGAGTACCTTCCGGAAGGAAAAGCCCTGGCGGAAACCCTGCAGGAGGCGCGCGCCCATTTTCAGTCGGTGCTGGAGATCAACCCGGACATTGTCGAAGCGGCGGAAGCCCGCAAATACATATCGAAGATCGACCTCCTCCTGAAGGCGAGCCGCCCCTGACCGGCTCAAAATATCGGATAGCGCTGCGTTGCTATCCGCCATTGCGTGGCGAGGCCCTCCGTAAGCCGGACGGCAGAACCGGACGAAAAAACGTTTTTTTGAAAAACCGTCAAAAGAGATAGCTTCGCAAAAAATCGGACGGGTGCCTTCCGGAAGAGGCCTTTCTATCTCCGGGGAAGGACGTGTGGACCGTCAAGAATTTGTATTCAGCAAGGCGGGCGCAGGGCCCGCTGACATAATAGCCTGGGGTTCCGCTGCGCTCCACCCCAGGCTATTATGTGCCGGGCCTTTGGCCCTTGGCTTTTTCCGAAAATAAAATGTGGGACTTTTTGCGAGATTATCAAAAGAGATGACCCGGCAAAAAGTCCCACATCTTCGAATTTCCGTTGGGGATAGCCCTGAAAGGGCTTCGTAACACAGCCCGGGGTTGGCGCGCTTCGCGCCTACCCCGGGTAGGGACACCCGTAGGTAACAACCCGGAAAGGGTTGCGCAAAATCCAGCCATACCAGGTGCTTGCGCAGCCCTTACAGG
>CAINFC010000087.1 GCA_903847975.1 uncultured Acidobacteriota bacterium
GGTCGGAGATCGCGATCCGCGTTTCCACGAATTCACGATCCAATTCCGGGCCTTCGACGCTTCCAAAAGCGCCGCGTCCACGGGAATTCCCATTCTGCTGGCCATGAGTTCGGCACTGGTGGAACGAAGTCTGGAAGGCGGGCTGGTAGTGGTCGGCGGACTGAACCTGGGTGGCTCGATCGAACCTCTCTATAATGCGGTGAGCATTGTCGAGATCGCCGCCGACAAGGGGGCCCAGAAGATCCTGATGCCGGTCAGCGCCCGCAAGCAGCTCTTCGAAATCCCCGACGAGCTGGCCACCCGAATCGCCATCGTCTTTTACGCCGACGCCCGCGACGCCCTCCTCAAAGCCCTCAGCGAGTAGGGAGCAGCCTGCCGGTCATTAAATTATCCTGGTGTTTGCCTGACTTTGTTCGGCCAATAAAGGATCGCCGCCGGTTTTCCGGAGGAATCCATAAGGTTAAGCAGGCAAAGATACCTATTGGTCGAAGAGATAGAGACTTATTGATATTTTTGATGGCATGCAGAGGTATAAAGACCGACAAGACGTAGGCTGGCGCCCCCAACACGTAGTCAGCAAAAATAAATTCCTAAGGCAACACGCCATACCTGATTTAAAACACACGTCACAGCAATCATTCCCCGTGGAGAAAAGCGACAATGGAAGTTAATCCGGAAAAGCAAAACATCAATACGCTGTTTTCAACTACGAACTACTACATCGACTTCTACCAGCGGGAGTATAAGTGGAAAGAAGACGAAGTCAAACGTCTGATTGACGACATTTTCTACCATTTCGAGCAATCCTACGCGGAGCATGCAGATCTGAATGTGACCGAGAAAAACATTGCCAATAACTATTCATGGTACTACCTTAATACGTACATTACGAACAAGACGGATGGCAGGATCTTCGTCGTCGATGGCCAGCAGCGGCTTACGACACTGACACTGATGCTCATCGCCCTGTACCACCTGTGTGGCCCGGAAAGCCTGCATTCGCCCGAACTTCGCGATTGGCTTAAGGCCAAGATTGCAGGGATTGGTATCGGCGGAAAACACAAGTTCTGGGTGGCGCATGACAAACGGGAGCGGTTGATGAATGCACTGTTTACCGGCAACGAGGCGACCGCAGACATGGTCGAGGATGGCGTGACCGCCAAGCACATCATCGCAAACTATACAATGATTGCAAAGGAGCTTTCGAGCCGGCTGCCGGCACGTCATAAGCTGGAAACGTTCGTCTACTATTTCCTATGCATGGTTGTGATTATCAATCTGGAGGTATCTCGGACCGATGTTCCTATGGTCTTTGAGGTCATCAATGACCGTGGAGTACGTCTCCAACCATACGAAATCTTAAAAGGAAAAATCCTGGGCGAGATCGACAAAGGAGAGGTCGACCAATATGCTGATATATGGGAAACATCGCTGCGCGCTATTGAGGCAAAAGCCGAAGATGAAGCGGACACCTTCTTTCGAACCTACCTTAGAGCACACTTCTCCGAGACACGCCAGGCAGGCCAGAAATATGACGGGCCCTACCATCGCGCCATCTTTGATTCGCCGTGCAACGATGCTTTATCCATGAAGCAGAACCCACATGGAGTGAAGAATTTCCTGAAAGGGCCATTCCGCTACTATACCCGGCTGTTCCACCGGGTCCGGGAACTCGGAGACAATCCGGACCCCGACTTTCCGGAATGCTACTACAATGCTCAGCTCAATCGGATGGACGGCCAAGTCATGCTGACCATTGCGGCTTGCATTGTCGATGACCCGGACGAGTCTGCAAAGATACGGGCCGTTGCCAGAGCGTTTGATCGCGCCTACGTCGTTTTGCAGCTCAACCGGGCTTACGACAGTAACCAGTTCCAAGAGTTGTTGTACAAGTTGCATCCCCACCTCCGCGGCTGCCCGGCCGGCGAGATTGAAAATCGCATTCGCCAACTGGTATTGGCCGAGATCAATGAGCGTCGGAACACCAACGCCGATACACTTTTGACCTATGGTCAATTCAAACAGGTCGGATATGGCGACTACAATACCCGTTTCCTGCGGTACTTCCTGACTCGAATGGAAGTGTTCCTTGCGGATGGTATGGGGCGCCAACTTCAGGATACCTTGTATAACTATGTGTGCGGCACGGGGCGCGGAAACGCTTATCACGTTGAGCACATCCTTGCTCGTAACGAAGAAAGCCGGGCGTACTTCAAGGCGTCGGATGGGGAAGTAGATGAGGCGCTGTTTGAGAACGAACGAAACCGATTTGGCGGGTTGCTGCTTCTCAAGGGCCAGGACAACCAGTCGTCCGGAAACGAGCTTTATGCCGACAAACTTCGGACCTACACGGGCAGCGCGCCCTACCTGGCTCAGACGCTTGTCCCTGATTTCTACAAGTCAAACTCGGCCATGCAGAGCTTCATAAAAGCGACAGGTCTGGAGTTCAAGCCGGCCACTCAGTTCACCAGGGATGTGTTGGAGGAACGGTCCGAACTGCTTTATGCCATAACCAAAAGAATCTGGAACGTCTGAAAATATGCACCAGGTATTCCCCCAATTCCACATGAGGAGTAGTAAATCCGCCAAGGGACCATGGTAGAAAGGACGAGATGCTTCCCATGGTCTACTGGCGGATAGAGCTTTCCTCCGGTTTCCCCAAGGACCCCGGGGGGGTTGATTCCGGTTCGTCGGGGAGCGGTGGTGTGGGGGGCGGAGCCGGACGGGCGGCTCAGGGCCCGTCGTCGTCGAGAATCTGCTTCACCCGCCCGACCAGCCCGCTGGTCAGGCGCACTTTGATGCCGTGGGGATGGGTGGCCGAGCGGGTCAGGATGTCCCGGACGATGCCTTCCGTGAGCCGGCCGGTGCGCTGGTCCTGCTTCTGCTCGATCCGCACCCGCCGCCCCGGCCGCAGCTCGGCCCGCCTTGGCCCGTTGCCTGAGCCGGCAGGCCCCTGGGATACGGGGGTCATCGGATTTCCTCCCGCCGGAAACGGTAGACATGCACCGCCAGGGGAGGGAATTCATCCTCCAGGCGGCGGCTCCTGATTTCCAGGCTCCGGTTTTCAAAAAGGACTTCCGCCCGAGGCGGCAGCCCGTCCGGCAGGGCCAGGGAAAGACGGACCGCCCTGGCCTCGGTATTGACGGCCAGAAGATAGCGGTCCCTCTGCCGGCTTTTCCAGAGGGCGTGAATGCCCGAATCTTCGGGCGGAACGGGATACGGGCCGCCCTCCTCGAGGGACATCAGCACCGGAGCCAGCTGCTTGACCTCCGCGGCAATCGATTTCATCCAGGCCCACATTTCGCGATACTGCGGCAGCACGCGCATATTGTAGTAGCACCAGTAAATCAGCCCCTTGGCCCCGTGCACCAGCCCGAGGTAGGTCATGCACCTGGCTTCCTCGCGGGTCGGGGCTCGGCCCGTGGCCAGCTCCTCCGCGCTGGGGATCCGGGCGCGGTCGCTGTTCCCGGGGCTGTGCTGGTACCAGGCGAAGGACTGCGGGACCATCCAGACCGGCTGCGAGCCGAGCGTCGGAGCCCGGGCCTTGCGCATCATGTCCGAAACCCGGGTGATGGGCTCTCTGGGGATCGGATAGGGATCGGGCGAGAGGATGTCCGTGGTGTCCCAGAGATAGGGAAAATCCTTGTTCTGGCACAGGGTGATCAGCGTGGGGTGCGCGGGATCGGCCAGGCGCACCTGGCGGTAATAGTCCGTAAGCTCCGCTTTCTTTTCGCGGGGCAGTTCGTCGTTGAGGTACCAGGCCAGCAGGGCCGGATGATTCCGGTAGGCCTCCACCACCGCGGCGGCGATCGATTCGTTTCCCCGGATGCCTTCCCAGCCGGCTTCTTTCAGATAGGTGGCCCAGGGGTAGACGTCATTCAGGCAGTAGATCAGCTTCATGCCCGCGGAATTCATTTCGTCGAGGATCGCCTCCATTTCCCGGCGCGGCTTCCGGTTGGTGCCGTACATCAGCAGGGTATTGAAGGGGCTGTCCCGCACCTCCCGCATCTGCTCCCGGCTGGTATTGGCGTAAAAGCCGATCGGAAAGAACGGCTTGCCGTCCACGATGGTATTGTTGCCGCGATCGACGTAGACGTTCAGCGCCGCGACCTCCGCATCGGACAGCTTTTTCAGCTCCCAGGTGCGGCGCGCAAGAAGCGCGCGGCTGCCGCGGCGCAGCACTTCCGCGGTGAAGCGCACCGGCCCGGCCTTCACCCGGTCGGCCGCCAGGCGTATCGATTGCCCCCCGGGGGCCATGCGGCCGGTTTTCTGCTCGAGGATGGGGTCCTGCTCCAGGCGCAGAATCCATTCCCATTCGCCGGGCCGATAGCCGTATTCGGCGGCGTTCTCCTTCACGCTCAGCTCCAGCGGACCGGCGCCGGGGAAAATCCAGCCGCGGTAATTGGGATAGGTAAGCACCATTTCGGCCGGCGGCCGGAGGGCTCTCGGCGCCAGCCGCAGATGATCGACAGTTACCTCGAAAGGCATGGTCGGGCGCAGGGAATAGATAACCACGGCGTCGATGTTTTTCGGGTCGATGTCCCCGGCGACGTCCTCCATGGAAAGCCAGGCCTCGTATTTCATGCCCGGCGCGGCTTCGACATGGGTGGTCCAGCTGGAAACGCCGCGCCGGTCGAGCAGCTTGATGCCCAGGCGCCCCTGGGGCGCGCCGTCGATCCAGAAATCCAGGCCCAGCGCCCCGTAGCCCGACCAGTCGCGGCCGGGAAAGCCGCGGCCGTCCTGAAACGAAAGCTGCACCCGCGGTCGCGGGTCCTCGCCCTTTCTTTCATCGACTGCCGGAATGCGAAAGGTCATGGCCTGCCGGCCGGAGGAGACATGTATGCGCGTGGGCTGAACCGCCAGGCCCTTCCAGAGGTCCAGGTCGGCATCGGACTCAAAATCGGCAACCACCCGTCCTTCCGCGCGGAGTTCGCTTTCCACCTTCCCTTGCGGAAAGGCAGAAAGGGAAAAAAGGAGTGCCAGGGGAGCGAGTCGAAGAAGGAAGAGAATCGTATTATGTTTCCGCATCATGCCGTTAATTAAACGCCACCCGGGAAGGGCAGTCAAGACGGTACTTCCGTAAAATGAATTCAAACCCCGTATAAATCCCGGATGTGCACCTGCGATCGGAAACGATTCTTGACTGCGCCGGTACCGCGCGGTAGAATCGCCCCTGTCAGTATATACTGACTTGGGAGCCTGAAAATCGACGGAGGATATCCCTTGCGCCTTACGACGAAAAAGGAGTACAACTATGTTTTTTTCCAAAGAACACCGGCCGATTCTCATCGTTGGGGTTATCTTTCTCCTGCTATATTCCTTCTGCGTTGCCGGCGTTGCCCAGGACGCCCGGGGAAAAATCCTTGGCCTGATTACCGACGGGACAGGCGGCGTAATCCCCGCAGCCACGGTCACGGTAAGGCATCTGGAAATGAATACCAGCAGTACGGTCGTAAGCAATGCCGCAGGTAACTACGAGCTGCCTTACCTGCTGCCGGGTATTTATCGCCTCGAAGTCGAGGTGTCCGGATTTAAAAAGTACATCCGGGAACCGATCGAGGTACGCGTCGGAGACAGCATCTCGCTTCCGATTACCCTGGAAGTCGGTTCCGCCAGCGAGATCGTTACGGTAACCGCCGAAGCTCCTCTGCTGGAATCCAGCAACGCGGGGATGTCGTCCGTCATGGAGCATAAGCTTCTGGAAGATCTGCCGCTGGCGGGCGGAGACGTGATGTACATGGCCCGCTTTTCCACTGGGGTTACCTCCGCTCAGGCCCCCGGCCATAACTGGCTGCCGAGTGCGACGGACGTCATGTCCAACATCACGGTGGGCGGCACGCGCAGCGGCAGCAGCGAGTTCAGCCTGGACGGCATCCCGAACATGACGGGAAGCTCCGTCTCCTTCGCTCCTCCGCCCGATGCCGTGCAGGAATTTCGCGTCCAGGTGGCCTCCTACGACGCTTCGGTAGGTCACGCCTCCGGTGCCAACGTCAACATGAGCATGAAGTCCGGAACCAACAAGCTGCACGGCACCGCCAACTGGGACTATGCGGCGCCTTCCCTTCAGGCCGTCGACTTCTTCACCAACGGGCAGCTCTGGAATCCCGCCACCGGACCGGTGACGGAAGAGAAGAAGGCTGCCATGCTGCCGCCGCGCAAAGTTTCGAGATACTCCGCCACGGTGGGCGGACCGGTGGTTCTCCCTCACCTTTACAACGGCCGGAGCAAGACGTTCTGGATGTATGCCCTGCAGGGGTTCAACCGGAAGCAGCGCAACAACGATTTCCTCACCGTTCCCACCGAGGCGCAGCGCAACGGGGACTTTTCCGCGCTGCTGGCGGTGAACAAGAGTTACCAGATCTACGATCCGGCTACCACCCGGCCCGCCACGGCCGGCCGGCTGAGCCGCCAGCCGTTCGACGGCAACAAAATCCCGTCCAACCGGATCGATCCCATGGCCAAAAAGCTGCTCACCTACTATCCCATGCCCAACGCCGCGGGCACAGTCGACGGGCGGAACAACTTCAATGTGGTCTCCGCGAACAACAATGACTTTTATCAGAACATGGGCCGCGTCGACCACGAATTCAGCGAGAAGCACCGGATGTTCGTGCGGGTGACTCAGTCCTGGCTGCATTTTTACAGGAACAACTTTTTCCAGAACGAGGCCCGCGGGCTGAGCCGCTATCGCAAGCAGCGCGGCCTGGGCTTCGACGATGTGTATGTGCTGTCTCCGACCATGGTGCTCAACAGCCGCTACGGATTTACCCGCTTCATCCAAACCGATCAGCCGGAAAGCATCGGTTTCGATCTGGCCTCCCTGGGGTTTCCCGCGGGGCTGGTCTCGCAGCTGGACAAGAGCGCGGCCGCCTTCCCGATGATCTCCTTCGACCAGTACACCACGCTCGGCGAAAGCACCAACACCCTGACCGCCACCAATTACCACAATTTCGGCAGCACCCTTTCCTGGACCCGAGGGAACCACAGCATCCGGATGGGCGGTGAATTTCGCGTACAGCAGGGAAACGGCTACAATTACGCCAACGCTTCGCCCAACGAGAGTTTCAGTACCACCTATACCCGCGGACCTCTGGACAACTCGACCGCCTCGCCCATCGGTCAGGATATGGCCTCGTTTCTGCTCGGGATTCCAACGGGCGGCGGGCTCGATAACAACGCCTCCTACGCCATACAGTCCAAGTTTTTCGGTCTTTTTATCCAGGACGATTGGAAGGTAAGTCGAAAACTGACCGCCAACATCGGGTTGCGCTGGGAGCACGACTCCCCGATTACCGAGCGGTTCGACCGTGCCGTCGGTGCCTACGATTTCACCACCGCCAATCCCATCCAGTCGACGGCCCGGGCCAACTATGCCACCTCACCCATTCCGGAGGTGCCCGTCGACCAGTTTCGCACCATGGGTGGGCCGACTTTTGCGGGACGCAACGGGAATGCGCGCAGCACCTTCGAGACCTCCTCCCGGAACTTCGCGCCGCGCGTCGGATTTGCCTATCAGCTCAATTCCCGGATGGTCCTGCGCGCCGGCTACGGGATATTCTTCAGCCCGGTCGGCGCGGACCAGATCGGCGTCAATCAGGCGGGATTCAGCATGCGCACCAACCTGATTTCCAGCAACGATAACGGGCAGACCTACATTGCCTCGCTGGCGAATCCTTTCCCCTCCGGGTTGCAGAAGCCGTCGGAGGTCGGATTAACCACCTATCTGGGGCGGGCGGTCACGGCTTCGCCGGAACATCGTCCCAACCCCTACATGCAACGGTGGAGCTTCTCCATACAGCGCGAATTTCCGAGACGGATTCTGCTCGAAGTGGGCTATCTCGGCAACCGCGGCACGCGCCTAGAAATTATCCGCCAACTCAATTATGTGCCCGCCCCGTACCTGAGCAAATCGGCGGAGCGCGATCAAACGACCATCGATCATCTGACCTACAAGGTGAAAAATCCGTTTTACGGCATGAAGGAATTCGAAGGCAGCGGTCTTACCGCGCAAACCATCAACCGGTCCAGCCTGCTGCTGCCCTATCCGCACTTCACCTCTCTGCTGAAGAGTCAGCCCGTCGGTTACACCTGGTATCACGCTCTTCTCGCTCGGGTGGAAAAGCGCTTCGGAAATGGAATCGCAGTCAATGGCTCCTACACCTGGTCCAAGATGATGGAGGCCATGAGCTTCCTGAACGAGTCGGACACCCGGCCGGAAAAGGTAATTGGAGCGCAGGACCGCGCGCACCGCATCACGGTGGCCACCGTCTATGAGCTGCCCTTCGGCCGGGGGCGCCTGCTCGGTGGGAACATGAACCGGGTGCTCGATGCCGTCCTGGGCGGCTGGCAGCTCCAGGCGATCTATCAGGGGCAGAGCGGCCCACCGCTGGCTTTCGGCAACATCATTTACCGGGGAAACCTTCACGACATCGTGCTGCCGGCCGGAGAGCGCAGCATATCCCGTTGGTTTAATACCGGCGCCCCCTTCGAAAAGGATTCCACCAAACAGCTGGGATCGAACATCCGCACCTTCCCCTCGCGGCTGAGCGGGCTGCGCGGCCCTGGCGACAATTACTGGGACATGTCGCTGAGCAAAACCCTCGAAATCACCGAGGGCCTGAAGCTGCAGGTCCGAACCCAGTGGGAGGGAGCCATGAATCATCCACAGTTCAGCACGCCCAATATGGTCCCCACCAACACGCTCTTTGGAACGATCACGGGCATCGTCGGAGAGGCAAGACGCATCTATATCGGCGCCAAGCTGCTTTTTTAAGTGGCGCCGGCGCCCATTTAGAAGCGCCGGGTGCGGCGCAGCAGGCGGCGGATGGAGATCGGGATTTCCGCCGGGAGAGCTCTCCCGGCGGGATCCGTTTGGAGTAAGGCCGCCGCACGCAGGAGGGTTGCTGCCCCGGAAACACGGAAACAAGCGCCGTACGGCCCGCATTTCGAAGAGCACCCAATTCCCCTTTCCTCCGGTCCCCTCACCGTCTTTTTCTGCCGGAACGGATCATTCTTTTCCGTCATATTTTCGCCGTTCGGCTGAAGAAGATGTGAACCATGTGAGCCAAGACTCCCTCAGAAACCACCGGTACAGGTCGGCGGAGGACAATCCCTGGATTTCAGGCGGTCCCGGACGCTTGCATCCGCGCCGGCCGCTCGGGCCAATCGCCCCGGCGGGTTCGCCGCGGGGTGTTCCATTGTCCATTACGCTCCGGTCGGAGCGTGCTCTGCGGGGGAAAGCCAAACAACAAAAAGACGGTGGGGAGATTCCGGCATGCGAATTGTTAAAATGATCCCGGGTTGCGTCTTAAGCCTGCTGCGGCTCGCGCCGGCGACGCTTTCGCAAACGGCCGGCATCACCGATCTGGTCACCGATCCCAGCGGCGCTGTTCTGCCGGGGGTCACGGTTTGGATGGTGAACCAGCGGACCAATATCAGGAATTTTGTGCTCGCCGGCGATCAAGGTTACTACAGCTTCCTGCGCCTCAGCCCCTCGGTTTACCAGCTCGAGGCCGAATTGCCTGCATTCAAGAGGCATGTGCAAGCCGACATCACGCTGGATGTCGATCAGGAGGCGCGGATCGACATTTCGATGCAGCTCGGCCAGCCCACGGAGGTCGTGCATGTGCTCGGGGAGGCTCCCACCCTGAACTCCCAAAACGCCGCCAAAGGGTCGGTGATCTACAATCAGGAAATCGTCGATCTGCCGGTGGAATCGCGGGACTTTTCCGCCCTGGTCTTGTTGACCGTCGGTGCCATCCCCGAACCGGAAGGCGGCCAGGGAGGTTACGCCATCCGAGCCGGGGATGCCGCGGTGCGTCCGTCCATGGACGCCGTTCAGGAATTCAAGGTTCAAACCAGCAACTATTCGGCCGAGTACGGGCGCCGGAGCACCGGAGTGATCAACGTCGTGCTGCGCTCGGGCACGAACAACTTTCATGGTTCGCTATTCGAGTTTCACCGCAACTCTGTCTTCGATGCGCGGAATTTCTTCGATCAGGAAAAATCGCTATTGGTGCGCAATAACTTCGGCGCCAATCTGGGCGGTCCGGTGGTGCGGGGAAAGGCGTTTTTCTTTGCCAATTATGAAGGCTGGTATCTCCGCGAAGGGGTTACCCGCTTGGAGCGCACGCCGACACTGGCGGAGAGGGAAGGGGACTTCTCGTCGCTGCTTCCGGGCATCAAGATCAAGGACCCTCTCACCGGGAAGATCTTCGCCAACAACCTCATCCCGAAGACCCAGTTTCACCCTGTCTCGCTCCGGATTCTGGAGTTTTTCCCGCTGCCCAACGTGCAAAGGGGCGATTTCAACTACACCTCGAACAGGACCGATGCGGACGACTATCATGATTGCGTCGTAAAGCTCGACCACCACTTCGGGCATGCCGATTCGCTGTCGGTGCGTTATCTGTACAACAACCGGATCATCAATCAGCCGTTCAACGGGAGCGCTTTCCCCGGTTTTGGCCGTCGCGGCCCCTCGAAGTTCCTGGGCGCCGGGATCAACTGGACGCACACCCTGACGCCACGCATGATCAATCAGCTGGTGTTCAGCTTCACCCGGAGGAACACCCTTTATACCGGCTACACCCAGGGAACCAATTATTGCGCCCGCCTGGGCATCGACGGCTGCACGCAGGATCCCGGACTCATCGGATTCCCGCGCGTCACCATCAAGGGAATCGGGGATATCGGGGAGGCCAACGGCAATCCCGAGGAGTGGACCGAAAACGACTACGATATCAGCAATACCACGTCACTGGTGAAGGGGCTGCACAGTATCCGCTTCGGCGGACAGTCCGTGCGCACCCAGTTCTTCGAACTCATTCCCGATCACAGCCGGGGGTTCTTTAATTTCCAGGACCGCTGGACCGGGGCTCCCATGGCCGACTTCATGATGGGCTATCTGAACAACACCGTCCGCCGCATCAAAGTGGCCAAGAACTATATGTTCAGCACCACCTGGGCCGCCTTCGTTCAGGACGACTGGAAACTGAGACGCACCCTGACCTTGAGTTACGGCATGCGCAGGGATTATTTTTCGCCGCCGACGGAGAAGCGGAACAACTGGTCCAACTTCGATCCCGAGCTGGGAAGGCTGGTCCTTGCGGGGGAAAGCGGTTTCCCCAGGTCGCTGGTCCATGCCACCAAAGCCAACCTGGCCCCGCGGTTGGGCCTGGCCTGGAAAGTGCGAAACAATACGGTCCTTCGGGCCGGGATCGGGCAGTTTTTCGGGATGAGCATTCAAGGGCCGCTCAATGACTCCATGGGAACGAGTCCACCCTTTTCGGTCCGTGAAAACTACTCCCGACTGGCCTCCAAGCCGGCGCTGCTGACCTGGGACAGCCCCTTCCCGCAAGAGAGATTAACCGTCGACGGAATTTCCAGCCCCACCGGGTATGAAGGTCATCCCAAGGCCGCCAACATGTATCAGTACAGCCTGACCCTCGAACAGGAACTGGCTCGCGATCTGGTTTGGGAGGCGGGGTACGTGGGGTCCAAGGGGACGCATCTCGGGCGGCGCTACAACATCAAACAGACTTATTTCACCAAGCAGCCCGACGGGACGGTTACTTCGACCCGGGCCTTCCCCAGCTTTAGCACCATCCAATCCATCCTCGCCTACTATTCCGGCACGCCGATCTCGCCCAATATCGCCAATGCGGACCTGGCATTGGTGAGGCCATTCGGCCGGACCGGATCGGCAGCGGTGTGCTGCAAAATCCCACGCCGGAAATGTGGTTTAAGGTCCGTGATTTTCCCAGGGTACCGGTGGGGTCCTACCGCTTCGGAAATTCCGGGCGCAATGTCATCCACGGTCCCAACCGGAAGAAGCTGGATTTTTCGGTGATGCGGAATTTCCGGATGCAGTGGGAAGGGCACCGGCTCCAGTTCCGCTGGGAGATATTCAATGTGCCGAACATGGTAAACTTCCAGGCTGTGGAAAATGATGTCGATGTTTCCACGGCGGGAGCGATCAGCGGGGTTTACCCGGGCCGGCAGATGCAGTTCGCGCTGAAGTACATTTTTTAATTGCGGCATGGAACCGAATCACCCAAATACAGGCGGACCGACGCCCGAATTCGTGCAGCGGCTGACGGCCTCCCAAAGCGCTTTGTATGCTTTCATCGTATCGCTCCTCGGCGGAGTGAGCGATGCCAACGATGTGCTGCAGGAGACGAACATGAAGCTGTGCCGCAAGTGGAGCATCTACGATCCCGACCAGCCCTTTCTGCGTTGGGCCTATGTTTTTGCCCGCTTTGAGGTCCTGGCCTGGCGGAAGGGCCGGCAGCGGTCGAGACTGGTTCTGGACGATGAATTGCTGGAGACGGTTGCGGTGGAACTGGAGGAATCGGCAGCGGCAGCGGACCAACGGCTCACACGGTTGGAAAACTGCATCGACCGGCTGAGCCTCGAGCAGCGTGAACTCATCGCTGCCCGCTACGGACGAGGCGAGGCGGTGCAGGACATTGCCGCCCGGTATTCCCGGCCGGAGAATGCGATGGCCGCCCGCTTTTATCGTCTGCGTAAAATGCTGTCCGATTGTATGCAGTCGCTCCTCGAGAAGGAGGCAAGAACATGACCACGGAACACGAATCTTTCCGGCGTCTGTGTCATGCGGTGTTGGAAGAGAAGGCCGGCGCGGCCGACCTCGAGCAGCTCCGGGAGCAGTTGCGCAGCAGTGCGGAGGCCCGCAAGGCTTACGCCGAGCAGATGCAGATTCATGCCTTGTTGACCTGGCAGCAGGGGCGCGCCGCGAAGCCTGAGACGGACGTGTCTAACTCCATGAACAGGCAATCGGCACCCGATATCATTCCTTTCCCGCTCCGTAAATTATCGCCGCTCTGCAAGGCGGTGTTCGCGGCGGCAGCGGTTCTGGTCGTCGGATTTGCGTTGTGGCCGGCGTTGGATCGCGGCCGGAAA
>CAINFC010000088.1 GCA_903847975.1 uncultured Acidobacteriota bacterium
TGCTACGATAGGACTGTAACATAACTTATTCTTATTCAATAATATAGAACTTTGGAAAGGGCAGCAGTTATGAACAAATACCAGGTTAGCAATCGAAACTATGGAATTGAAATCAAGTTCCAGAAACGTACCGGCGTGACCAACGAGTAGATCGTTACCGCCTTGGAATCGGCCGGGATTCCGATCCGTTCCACCGGCTACGAGCACACCGTCGGACAGCGCGAGAAGTGGACGCTGAAACCGGACGGCTCGCTCGGAATGGTCGGCTTGGAACTCGTGTCCCCGATTATGAATGCAACGGACGGGTTGGAGCAGATCCGCAAGGTCGCCGGGGTTCTGGCCACCGTAGCGAAGGTGGATGACCGCTGCGGGATTCATGTGCACCATGAGGTGGGCCGGACGCCGGACCGTATCGCTTGACCTTGGCAATGGCTTTGCGCTTCATTTCGATATCGACTTTCGCGTAACGATTCGGGGTCGTCGGATTGGCATGCCGCAATAAGTGGCTGATGGTCGACAGGTCAACGCCAGACTTCAGAAGGGCTACGGCCGTGCTGCGCCGAATACTATGTGGTGATTCTAAGACAGCATCCCCCTTGCGTTTTTTAGTGTTCTCATTGCCGAGTATCTTTGTAGGGAATCTGCTTGTGGCAGGTAAATATTTTGCTCCAATGCCTGTTTGGTCACTTATTACTGTTAAATTCTCTCTGTACTACTGCGTACCGGTCCTGGATGGCAAGGCCATCTGGAACGATGAAATCCTGTGGGGAAAAGTCGGAGCCTTGGGGGAATCCGTTGGCCTGGAGTGGGGTGGCCGCTGGGCACGCTTCCCTGACCGCCCTCATTTTCAGCGGAAAAGGTCCTAAGTCGTGAGTCAATCGTCTTCAGCCGTTGGTGAGATGCTTTTCTTTAAGGTAGGTATCCAAAAAGTCACGGGCGCTTAATACCATCACTCCCTTGTAACCGGAGGTTTTTCGCAAAGCTTTGTCCCCGCTGATTATGATCTTTGCCCCGCTGGCCAGGGCGCATGCCAAAAACATATCGTCGTCGGCATCCGTACAAACGCGCTCGGGCAAGGGTGGTGCATCCACCAGTTCTCCATGAAGAGTCAATAGTTCCAAAAAAGGTGAATATTCAATGGCTGGAAATTCTTCTTTAAGCTCCTGTCCTACCCGAGAATATTCCTCCAGAATTGCAGGCGACACAATCAGGGTGATTAATCCCTGGATCCAGGTTTTCAGAATATCACCGGGGGCGCCGGCGAAGAATATGCCGGATAGGAAAACGTTGGTATCCAGGATAACTTTCATTTCCGGCTTCTGACTCTTGAGATGGCTTCCTGAATATCCGACGATTTCATTCCCGCATTCTTGGCCTGTCGACGGGCTTTGCGAATCAGGTCTCTGAATTGTTCCATGGAAGGCGGTGCAATGGCTTTTAGAATCACGACATCTCCTTCCCCGACGACCGCAAAATGGGCTCCTTCTTTTAAGCCCAGGCGTGTTCGGACTTCTTCAGGAATGACCACCTGGCCTTTGGAAGACATACGCGTTGTTGCCACAGTTTGCATTCGATCCTCCTTTCTATTGTCTTACTGGTAAGACGATATCACGTTCTGAAATCGAAAACAAGATAGACATGACTCAAGGGTTTTCGTATTCTTCCTGTCGAATCAAATCTCTATTAACTCGGGGCCTACCCCTTAACCATCCTGGAAACCACGAATGAAAAAGATCTACCGCAATTTCCATGAACAGGCAATCGGCACCCGATATCATTCCTTTCCCGCTCCGTAAATTATCGCCGCTCTGCAAGGCGGTGTTCGCGGCGGCAGCGGTTCTGGTCGTCGGATTTGCGTTGTGGCCGGCGTTGGATCGCGGCCGGAAA
>CAINFC010000089.1 GCA_903847975.1 uncultured Acidobacteriota bacterium
CTTTCCCCAAAGGACACCTGAAGAAGGGGGACTTTTTGCAGCTTTCTCCGAAAAGATTGGCTTGCACAAAGTCCTGTTCCGCTTCAGGAATGCCCCGACTTTTTCTTCCTCTTCTTTCTGATTTTCCCGTCTTCCTGTGAATAAAGAGCTTGCAGGAAGATCAGGACTTAGCCGGCGGGTTCCCGGGCCGTTTCCGCCGGAAGCACCGGGCGGCAGAGGCTGCCCAGTTCCTGATGAAAGTTGTCCAGCTCTGCCTTGATCCGGGCAGAAGTCCAACCGGAAAATTCCCCGAGGAAAGAGGCGGCCTGCTGGATGCAGTCGCGGCCCCGGCAGCGGGTCCAGCCGATGACCGTGCGCCGCAGAAAGATGTCGCTCAAGGTGACGGCAGCCTCCTGGTCCATGGCGTAGACCAGCTGGGCCTTGATGTCCGGCTGGTGCGGACAGATCTGCTCCCGGAGTTCCGGGTGATTGCGGAAAAGCTGGAAAAGCTCCTGGGCCTTGGTTCCATAGAGTCCGACCAGGTGGCGGACCTGACGGTCCTGCAGCTGAAACTGGCGGGCGGCATGGATGACCTCCAGGAGGTACTCGTCGATGTTGGCGATGTTCCCCCCGAAAAGCGGCTTGGTGTGGGTGCCGCTTTCGTGCCGCGTTTTCACCGATGGGATGTAGTTGTGGGCCAGGTCCACTGCTTCCTTGGCCGCCAGACGGCAGAGCAATACCCGGGGGCAGGAAACGCTGATCAACCCGCGCGGACCCGAGGTTCGGTGGTGGTCGGTGACTTCGTAGCGGAAAGGCCTGTTCCAACAGGAGCCGTTCCCGGACAAAGCGTATCGGGTGGAAAACGAAAAAACGGGCCTTATTTTGGCTGCCAGGCCGGGCTCTACCAGGTGAGCCAGGTCTTTCATGAGCCCGGCGGCCGCATGGGCGGCTTCCGGCGAAGGATTCGTGCCGTCGGTCTGGTAGGGCCGGGATGGGCCGAAAATGAGCTGCTCGTGCCATGGGGACAGGCTTAAAAACCGCAGCCCTTCCTGTTCCCGGAGCGTCAGGAAAAGCGAAAGTCCGACACGATTGTCCAGCTGGGGAAGCACCAGGTAGGTTTCTTCCACGACCTGCGGCTTTTCGGCGACACCCTGCCCGGCCAGGGTGCAGATCCGGTCATTGCTCGTGCCGCAGGCGCTGATCACGCATTCGGTCTGCAGGCTGAATACTTTTCCCGTAATCTGATCCTCGGCCTGAACGCCGAAGACCTGGCGGTTGTGGAGGTGAATGCCGATCACCCGGGCGTAATTGAGCAGTGCGGCTCCGTCCTGGTCGGCCGACAATAGATTTTCCAGGCAAAGCCGCTCCGTCGAGGGGATGAGGTGGTCGGACGACTGATAGCCGCCCCAGAGGGTTTCGGAGGCCAGGTAGTCGAAAGTGCTCTGCAGCTTGCGGACCGGAATCACCCGGGAGCGGATCGAGGACTTTGGGGTTCGCAGCCAGGAGAGCAGCCCGCCCTCCTCCTCGTGGAGCAGAAAAGCGTGGCTGCCGGGAGCTTCGGCGGACAGAAACAGGCTGGTGACCGGGCGAATCAGGTGGGGTGCCTGCTGCGCCGCCAGTTCCAGCTCTGCCAGTACGCTCTTGGCCGGCCGTTCCCCGGATTTGATGGGAAAGGCGCCTTCGCCGGCCAGGAGGCGCGAGCCGCAGGCTGTGTCGCCGGAGCAGAAGTCGCGCATTTCCAGGAGGACGGTTTTCAGGCCGCGCAGGGCGGCATCCCGGGCAATGCAGGCGCCGGTCAGCCCGCCGCCGATAACCACCAGGTCGAAGCGCTGATCTTTGATCTCTGCAAACGGAATTCGTTTCATCGTGCGTGGTCTGCTTCAGGAAAGGGCGATGTGGTGGGGCGGCTGGCCTTCCCAGCGGACTTCCACGGGGACGCGCACCTCCGGGTGCAGGCTCAAGGCCACCGGGCAGGAGAGAATCGACCGCTCCACGCGCTTCTGGAATTCTTCCGGGTGGGCTCCGGCCAGTGCCAGGGTGACCGGCAATCGGGCAATCCGGCGGGGTCCGACCTCCGTCATTTCCTTGCAGACGGTTACCCTGGATCCGCAAAGGTCGCGCTGGTGGCGGTCGGCCAGAATTCCCAGAATCGTCATGATGCAGGTTCCCAGGGCGGTGGCCACCAGGTCCGTGGGGGAAAAGGATTCCCCCTTGCCCATGTTGTCGACGGGGGCGTCGGTGCAAAGCCGGTTCCGGGAGGGGCCGTGGATCGCCTGGCACCGCAGGCCGCCCTGATATTCGATATCTATTTGTACCATTTCGTTTTTGCCGTTTGCCGCTAAAAGAGTTGAATCCCGTCAGGCGATCTGATCGAAAAGCTGGCCTTTGGGGACAGAAGTGGTTTGACCCGACTGCGGGGCCGTCACCGTAGTGGTCTTTCCCCCCGAAGTATACATCCGCCCGCACTCCGGACAGATATCCGTGTAGATCTGGACGCTCTGGGAAATGACCTTCCGGTTTTCGCTTTCCGCTTTGGCGGATTCCCGGGACACGTGCTCGCCCTCATGCGCTCGGACGGCACTGTCGGCGGCGGCCGGGGAGAGCCGGGTTGGCGTTTTGAACGAAACCCCCGGATCGTTGGAGACATCGACGTAGGTGCGATTCTGGCAGGTCTTGCATTCCTTGAGCCCCAGGCGCTTCAGATCCTTCTCCTTGGCCTGGGACAGCGGATCGGTCGCGGAGGACTCCCCGCCCGGCGCGGATGACGCACCCTGGGTTCGGGAGCCAGGCAGGTACCCGCTCCACGACAAGGGGGACAAGCGCGAATCCACGGAACCGATCATAAAATGCTATTTTACACCACCTTTCCCGATTGCCCAAATGAGCGGGATCGAGACGGCCACAGCCGCTGCCGGACCGCTCCGCCGGTTCCGGAGTCTGGCGGAAATCGCCGGAGGCGAGTATAGTATTAGCTGTAGCAGAGATTGGTCAGGCATGTTATCGGAAGAATTACGACGGCGCATTTCGGAGATGAACCGCACGGCAGGGAGGCAGCATCCCTTGCCTTCCGCCGGGCGTCCCTGGGATGCCGGGATGGCAGGCCGTCCTTCGCGGCCGCGCCATCTGTCCCTGGAGGAGATGGTGCAGGGGGAGGAGCTTGTCTGGCCCCCGAGCCGCTTTCTGCGGATCGAAAAGCCCCTGCAGGAGCTCTGCCGGACGGCCGACCAGTTCATGGACCATTATCGTTCCTCCCTCCGCCAGCGAGAAAGCCGCCTGTCGGAAGAGAATCCGGACTTTTTGCCGTTGGTTTCCCATCCGCTCTCCTCCTGGATATTCCTGGATATCGAAACCTGCGGGCTGACCAACAGCCCGGTATTCCTGGTCGGCCTTTTTTATTACCGGGACGGTCAGTTTCGCGTGGAGCAGCTGCTGGCGCGCGATTACGGCGAGGAGGCCGCCATCCTGCACTACCTGGCCCTTCGCCTTGCGGAGTTTTCCGCGCTGCTGACCTTCAACGGGAAATCGTTCGACTGGCCCTTTCTGGTGGATCGCGGGTCGATCTACGGCGCGGTGCTGAACGATCCCGGCGTGCACTTCGATGTGCTGCACGCCGCCCGCAAGCGGTGGAAGGGCGCCCTGCCCAACTGCAAGCTGCAAACCCTGGAGCAGCATGTCTGCGGGCGCCGGCGCTACGGAGACATTCCGGGTGCCCTGATCCCGGAGGCCTACCACCATTTTGTGAAGACCGGAAATGCCCTGCAGCTGCGCGACATAGTGCACCACAATGCCCTGGACCTTTTCACCACCAGCGAGGTGACCCTGCACCTGCTGAGCGGCGGAGACGCTTCGTCCCTATGAAGGCCGGACCACTTATCGAAGAGCTGCGCCACAGCCGGGATTTCCAGGACCAGATCTGCCACGTCGAGCGCCTGCCGCGCCGGCCCGCGGAAACGGCGGAGCTGAACACGCCGCTGCCCGAGGTCCTTCGCACCGCGTTGCAGGCCCAGGGGATCCGCAAGCTCTACCGCCATCAGGCGGAAGCCATCGAGCACGCCCGCGCCGGCCGGAGCACGGTCATCGTCACCTCCACCGCCAGCGGAAAAACGCTCTGCTATCTTCTGCCGATGATGGAGGCGTGCCTGCAGGACCCGTCGGCCACCGCGCTGCTGATCTACCCGACCAAGGCTCTGGCCCAGGACCAGCTGCGGGTGATCCAGAAATACGGAGCGCTGGACCCGGCCCTGAATTTTCTGTCCGGAACCTACGACGGAGATACGCCGGCCGAAATGAGGCGGCGCCTGCGGCAGGAGGCCCGCTTCGTGCTCACCAACCCGGATATGCTGCACCAGGGCATTCTGCCCAACCACCATCTCTGGGACCATTTTTTTCATCGGCTGCGCTTCGTGGTGGTCGATGAAATCCACAGCTACCGGGGGGTATTCGGATCCAATGTCGCCAACCTCTTCCGGCGCCTGAACCGCATTGCGGCCTTTCACGGCTCCTGCCCGGTATTCATCAGCTCCTCGGCCACCATTGCCAATCCGGGGGAGCATGCCTCCCGGTTGACGGAAAGGGCCACAGAGCTGGTGGATCGCGACGGATCTCCCCGCGGGGAGAAAAGGTTCGTGCTCTGGAATCCGCCGCTGATCGACCTGGGGATGGCCGAGCGTCGCAGCCCGATTACCGATGCCCACCGGCTGATGGTGAAGCTGGTACAAGACCGGGTGCAGTCGATTGCCTTCACCCGGACGCGGCTGGGTGCGGAAGTGATCGCCCGCTACTGCCAGGAATCGCTGCAGCGCTTCGGACCGGCTCTGGCCCGGTCGGTCTGCGCTTATCGCAGCGGGTATCTTCCCGAGGAGCGGCGCGCTATCGAACGGCGCCTGGCCGAGGGGGATCTGCTGGGGGTGGCTTCGACCAATGCCCTGGAGCTGGGGATCGATATCGGCAGCCTGGACGCCGGGATCCTGGTCGGCTACCCCGGTTCGATCGCCAGCACCTGGCAGCAGGCGGGGCGCGCCGGGCGGGGCAAGGAGGACTCGGTGGTTTTCCTGATCGCCCAGAATTCCCCCATCGACCAGTTTCTGATGAAGCATCGCGACTACCTGTTCGAACACAGCCCGGAGCATGCCATCATCGATCCCGACAATCCCCACCTGGTGCTCAACCACCTGCGCTGCGCGCTGCGGGAGCTGCCGCTGGAGCCCGGTGAAATCGGCATTTTCGGCCCTTTCACCGCCGCCCTGCTGGCCCTGCTCCAGGATTCCTCCCGGGCTGCCCGGAGCCAGGAGAGGTGGTATTCCTCGGAAGACGGCTTCCCGGCTGCCGAATTCAGTTTGCGCCAGAGCGATCCGGTGACCTATACCATCATGGATGTCACCGACAAGCAGCAGAAAGTCATCGGCACCATGGACCAGACCTCGGCCTACTCCCAGGTCCACGACCACGCCGTGTACCTGCACGCCGGGGAAACTTATTTTGTGCAGCGCCTGGACACGGATAAAAAGATTGCCTTCGTGGAGCGCCAGGGAGTGGATTATTACACCCAGGCGGTGGCGGAAAGCCTGATTCGGATCGACGAAACCGAGGAGTCGGCCCACTGGCGCAAGTCGGTGAAGTCGTTCGGAGCGGTCACGGTGCACAACCTGGTGACCATGTTCAAAAAGATCAAGTTTCATACCCGGGAGTCGCTCGGTTACGAGAACCTGCAGCTTCCGCGGGAAACGCTGGAGACCATCGCCTTCTGGCTGCTGCCCGCCGCCGCCGCTATGGACCGCTGCCGGCAGTTCGGCCTGACTCCCCTGGAAGGGATGGTCGGGATTTCCAATCTGCTGCTGGAAGTGGCCCCCCTCTTCGTCATGGGGGATCCGCAGGACCTTGGGGCGGTGGTGGAGGCTTCGAACCTGGGAAGCCCGACCCTTTTCTTTTATGACAAGTTTGTCGGCGGCGTGGGTTATTCGGAAAAAGTCTACCAGCTGCTCGAGGAGATTCTGCAAGCCTGCCTGGCCATCGTCAAGGAGTGTGCCTGCCAGGCCGGCTGTCCTTCCTGCGTGGGCACCCTTCATCCCGGGTCGGTGCAGCAGCCCGGATTGTGCGAGGAACCGCGCGACCGCATTCCCAGCAAGGAGGCGACCCTGGTTCTGCTGCACGAGCTGCTGGAGATTCCCGGCTACCGGCCCCGCCGGCCGGAGGAGCCATCCGAATCGCCGGCGGAAAGTGCCGCGTCCCTTCACCCGACCGTCTGCCAGCAGAAGCTTCCCCCGCTGCTGGAAGGGCGATTGCGCCGCCGGATCCGGAAAACCGATAAAGCCGGACCGGAGGGAGCAGGGGAGCGCAGGAAGGAAGAGCCGTAGAAAGCGCGCGGCGCACGGGGCAAGTCCCATCGGGACGGCAGAATACAACAATCCAAACGTGTTGCCGTGCCATCTTTCTTGGCAAGTTCGTACAAAGTCCCTCTTCCCTTCCGAAATATCCGGACGGCTTCTTTCTTCCTTCCTGATCTTCCCGTCTTCCTGTGAAATGAAAAGGCTTACAGGAAGAAAGGAAGAGCGGGAAGAAAAGCGGAAGGGTCTGTCGCCAGGAGACTTTTTTGTGAACGCATCTTTCTTGATAATCTCGTAAAAAGTCGATATTTCCTTTTGTTCTGCCGTCCCTTACGGGACTTGCGTGTGTACCGCACGGGACGAAATAGCGGAGACCGTACCGTTGTACTCCGGCCTTGCCTTGTCAGGCCCTGCATAATCCGGCACAGGACTGTGATTCCGAGGCATAGTCCCGTCAGGGAC
>CAINFC010000090.1 GCA_903847975.1 uncultured Acidobacteriota bacterium
TCCCCAACGGAAATTCGAAGATGTGGGACTTTATTGCCGGGTTATCAGGGAATGACAGATTCGCAAAAAAGGAACCCCAAAGGGGTTCCATACTTTTTGCCGGGCCTTCTTCTTTCTTCCTTCCTGATCTTCTCCTCTTCCTGTGAAATGATTGAGCGCACAGGAAGCAGGGAAGACCGGGAAGGACAGCGAAAGGCTCCGGCGCCAGGAGATCGTGACTCCTGGCCGGTTCCCCTTATCGCAGGACCACCGGGAGCATGACGCGCAGGCTGAAAGGAGCATAACTCGGCACCGGCACCTTGAATTCGACGCCGCCGATCAGCTTGGTTCCCACAAATCCTTCGACGGAAGCGCGGGCCACGGTTCCCTGCGGCACCGGGCCGGAGGGGGCGATCAGTACTTTGACCTCGCGCTCCTCGCCGTGCTTCATGTTGGACAATGTCTGGGGGGTCAACGTGACCGACCAGTTATCCGGCAGGCCCGTGCGCCGCACACGGAGCACTACATTGGATCCGTCCGCTTCCGTGTTGCCGACGCGGATGGCGCTTTCCACCGCCCCGGCCAGGGCCAGGTTCGCCGAGGAGGCAGCCTGCGAGCGGATTCCCCCGCCGCTGATCTGCTGGGAAAAGGACGGCTCGGGATTGGCCAGCAGATTGCCGAGATCCCGGCAGTTGACCACCGAATCGGTGAATTCGGCGCGGGTACCAATGGCCTTGCTGGCCGGATCGGCGTTGATCATCTCCTGTTTGATCCAGGCAATGTCCGCATCTGTGGCTCCGATCGCCCGGTATCGGGCTTCCTGGTCCGCACTGAATCCGGTCGATTTTAAAGCGTTCTGGACCTCCACCACGTCGGCAACCGTGGGCAGCACCTGATAGGGATAAACTGCCAGCCAGGTGTCCAAAGCCGCGGCGTAGCGCTGAAGAGCTTTTCCCAGCTCTTTCTGGTAGTGAAGGTAGGCGGCGTTCTGCTGTGCCATCCAGATGGTGTCCTCTGCCTGCGCTGCTCCGGCATAGCGATCGTCCGAAAGCAGCAGGGCCCGGGTGATGGCCAGCCGGTCCGCCATGGCATCCATCAGGGTATTGAAGGCTGCGGCCTGTTCGGCGGTAAATTCGTCATCGCCCGCCTTGAATACGGTTACGGCGGGCTTTACCGGAACGGCAATCACCGTGTAATCCGCGCGCGGCGGATCTTTTTTCATGGAATTTTCCTGGGAGTGAGTCACGTCCAGCATGTCCCGGTAATCCCGCCACGACTTTTTGCTCTGCTCCTTTTTGTTGTCGCTGGACGTCTGGGTTCCGTACTGCCGGACATTGACTTTCTTCTTTTCCTTGTTCAGATTTTCATCCACCCGTGGCTTGTTGTTAATCGGGGTCATCGGGGAAGGGTTGGTATTGGTATTGGCCTGCTGGGCGGCCTGTCCGGCCGGAGCAGCGGTGGCAGAGGACCGGCCCCCGGCGATGCCGGCCGTCCAGCTGTATTCGAAGCGGAAGCAGAAGTGCCCCTCGAAGCCGGGGGTGTAGTCGGCAACCAGGGTCACGGAGCTGTTGGCGGCGATGGACTGCTTTTCCCATTGCGCGATATAGGGCCCCGTAGTCAGGCCGATGCCGGACTGGGCGACAAACAGCAGGCCGTTAATCTGCACCGGCTGGTTCGACGGATTGCGCACCGTGACCCTTACCTTGGCAGCCACGTTGCGCAGGAGCGGCTTCGGGCTCCAGTCGATATCGGCGGAAGTATAGGGGGAGGAGCTGTTCAGTCCGGGATCGCCGGACGCGGAATAGGGAGTGAAGGTGATGATGGTGGAGGCTTCGCGGACCTGTTCGCAGGGATCCGTGGTCGGAGCCACACCGGCCCGGACGGTGGTCTCGCCGGCCGTGGTGGACCGGACGGCGATCATGGCCTTGCCAAGCAGATCGGTGTAGGCGCCGGAAGTCACCGTCGCATTGGCGGCGTCCGCCAGGATCTGCCGTCCGGCCACCGGCCTGCCAGAGCCATCCAGCAGCGTGGCGGTGATGGCGGAGGTAACCACGCCGTCGGCCGGGACGTACCACCGGTCGGGCTGCAGGGTGAGGGTCAGTACGGAGCCCGGCGTCAGCACCCCCGGGGTGCCGGAACTGTTGGAAAAGGGCTGAAACTCGACTCCCTCGGAAACCCAGCTGCCCGTGCCTTGAGAGTTGCAGGAGGTGGTGGGCCCGCTGGCCGAGCCCCACCAGTTGTTCGGGGCGGAAACCAGGTAGCCGGTCGGATAACGGTTGAGAATTCCGTACCGCGAGTTGAGGACGATCTGGCTGGATCGGACCGAAACCATGTCGCCTCCCATGCTGGTAACGATGCCATTGGACCCGCTCTCCCGGATGGTGCTCCGGGAGATGTTTGCCTGCCCCCAGAAAGCGGTGATGCTTCCGGCGTTTTCATTCCCCTTGCCGCCGTACTCCACGACGACATTGTCCAGGACAGAGCCCAGGCTGGGCTCCGCTTCGAATCCCTCGAAGTTGATGGCGCCCCAGTAGCCGCGGGTCCTGGTATACCGCTCCGCGCTGGTGAAGAGGATCGGCAAGGCTGTGACTCCGGTGGAAGCGGGCCTGCCTGCAGCCAGCAGCCGGCCGTGCACCTGCAATCCACACCCCTGGCCGAACCGGATTTCCGTACCCGGATCGATGGTCAGGGTAGCTCCGTACTGGATCTCCACATCCCCGAGCAGCACATAAGGCAAGCCGCTGTATGTCCAGGTGGCATCGGTGCTGATGGCGCCCATGTCGAAGGCCACGGCATTGTAATCGAAGTCGGTCTGCGAACCGCCGTTGCCCGAGGCGGTCAGCCCGACCAGGGTAGGATTCCCGTTGGCAAAGCGGAAGTGGTAGGCCCAGCTGCCATTGTTGTTCGAATGGCAGTCTGAAAGACTCGCCCCGGAATTGTGCCAGGCATAAAAGCCGGCGCCGGCGCAGTTGGCTATGGTCACATGGCGCAGTGTCGGGCTGGCCCACTCCGCGTAAATGCCGTTGTTGGCATAGTAGATGTTGGCGTATTCGATGATCGACCCGGTCAGCATCCGGTCCAGGGTCCCGCTGAAGCGGATGTGGCTCCAGGCATAGGCCGGCGGGACAGGGATGTCCAGGGCGGTGAAGGTGATCGGCTGCAGGGATGTTCCGATGGCCAGCAGAATCCCTCCGTCCTCGACGGCGAGTTCACTTCCGGTGAATTTGACCGTGACGCCCGGATCGATGGAAAGCGTCCCGCCGTTGCCCACCACCAGCCCGGCCAGGATATAGTAAGGAACGCCGCTGCCCGGCACTTCCCATCGTACGGCGTTCCGGATGGTGCCGCCGCCGACACCGATCGCATTGTTCCGGCCTCCGTAGTGGCCGGTCATGGACAGGTTGGAAAAGGAGGAGTCCACGGAGGGCTCTCCGAGGTATATGGGGTAATCGTAGTCCGCCACTCCGTTGTCGATGAACGAGGTAGCGGAAACCGCGACCGATCCGCCGGTGTCGACGTAAATACCCTGGGCCATACTTTTCTGAATGATGGAATTGCTGATGGTCACGCTGGCGTACTTGACCCGTATATTGGAGTTGTTGTTGGGATAGCCGCCGTATTCCACCGTGACATAGTCTAGGATTGATCCGGTGCTGATTGCCGTGTCCGAGCCGTAAAAATAAAGGGACAGCCAGTTTCCCTTGCTCTTGGTTTCCGCATTGCTGGTGAAGGTGATCCGGGAGGCGCTCGTACCCTGAGCCAGCAGCCTTCCCTGGACGACAAGTTCGCTGGCCGTGCCGTCGAACTGAACCACCACCCCGGGCTGAATAGTCAGGGTAACGCCCGCTCCCACCGTAACCGTGCCGGAAAGGACGTAGGGATTCCCGCCCGTGGTCCAGAGCTGATTGCTGGAAATGGTCCCGGTTACGCCGGTGGCCATCGCCGAGGATATGCAGAAAAGTCCCCACAGAAGCAGGAATATGGCGGACATGATCCTACAATGTGTGGTAAGTTCCAAACGCCGCGGCTGGGGTCGGATATCGATTATCATTGCTTTCTCTCCTTCCTTGCCAACATACATGCTGGTGGCATCGGTTCACGCCAAAACAGAGAATCCTTAAGCGGGGACCGGCATGCCGGCTCGGATCGGCAATCCCGGAGGATTGCTGCCGGCGAAATCTTTTTATGCTTTCTCCAGTAAAATCTCCCACTTACGGAATGGGCAAAATTGTAAATGCTTTGCCGAAGGAATGTCAATAGGGGTCCACACGGAAGAACGATCTCATTGGTGTTTGGGCAGGTCGCCGCAAAGCGCAGGCGGTGCACAGCACAACGACACCGCTATTTGCCGCCGGGCATCCCGCCCCGGAAGTTGTTGCATACTATCCGCGGTGACAAGCTCGTAAAAAGTCCCTCTTCTCTTCCGAAATACACGGATAGTTTCTTTCTTTCTTTCTTCCTTCCTGAGCTTCCCGTCTTGCTGTGAAAAGATTAGGGCTCACAGGATGAAAGGAAGAGCGGGAAGAAATGCGGGGAGTCTGTCACCCCGGGAAACGGGGACTTTGGGCGAGATTATCAGCGGCGACCGGCTTCCGGTGCCGCAGAAAGGCGCAGGGCGGTTCCATAACGGGAAAGGGCATGCCCGACCGCAGCGCGATCCTCCCTCCGGACTGCTTTTCCCATCGGGTCCTCGAAGTGCAAGGCCAGGGTGCGGAGGATCCCCTGCTTTCGCTCCGCTTTCAGATCCACGCGGGCCACCAGCCGCTCACCGGCCAGGACCGGCATGCAGTAGTAGCCGTAGCGGCGCCGGGCGGCAGGTTTGAAAATTTCCAGCACCTGGTCAAATCCGAACAGTTCGGCCACCCGCCCGCGATCCCAAAGCAGGGGGTCGAAGGGAGAAAGCAGCGTGCCCTGTTCCCTTCGGGGGCGCACGCGCCGCAGGCGCTCGGCCAGTTTCAGGTGGTGCGGCAGGATCCAGCCCGGCGTCCGTTTCCCTCCGCCAACCGCCAGAGCGCAGGGGGCGATGAGCCCTTTTTCCTCCATGTCCCGGAGCAGGGCATTCCTTTCCGCCGGCCCCAGCGACAGCCTCCAGGTGCGGGCCAGGGTGCCCGCGGTTGCCCATCCGTGGCCCTGAAGCGCCAGCTGCAGGAGCCTTTCCAGTGCCTCCCTTTTCGGTACCGGACGACTTCTCCAGGCTTCATCGATGACCCGCTCGGTCAGGTCATACGTGCGCTGAAACCGCCGCCTCT
Source organism: uncultured Acidobacteriota bacterium (assembly GCA_903847975.1). Lineage (GTDB taxonomy): Bacteria > Acidobacteriota > UBA6911 > CAINFC01 > CAINFC01 > CAINFC01. The sequence goes on from CAINFC010000090.1 coordinate 5,229, forward strand.
CGCGGATGGCCAGCTTCCCGGAGGACCAGAGTGCCGTAGCCACACGCTTGGCCAGCTTCAGGTCCCACCAGCCACGGCTGCCGCGGCCTTCCATGTCGACCGACCGGAGCGGTCCGTCATCGCGGATGCGCCGGAGCAGATCGGCCGCCACCCTGGGATGCTCGCCGACCAGGTCGCCCCACCAGGGGTGGTGCCGGAACTCCTTGCGGCGGAAATCGAAAAGGGGATACATCTCCAGCGGGATCCAGCAGACCTCATGGCCCCAGTATTCGAAAAGCGGCTGGCCCGGCTGAAGCAGCTCTTCGGCCAGCATGGGGTCAAAGTCCGGGCCCAGGCGGGAAAGGAGTACGATAGCGTGGCTGCGGGCTCCGGCAATGGAAACGGTATCCAGCTGCAGATAGCCGAACCGGCCGATTACCGCATGGGCGGCCTGTCGTGCGGCAACCTCCGATGTGGCGTCGGGTCGCGGAAAGCCGGCCCAATCCGGCTTGAGCAGCCCGGCGCAGCAGAGTGCCAGGCGTCGGGCGGCAGGAATGTCGATCGTTTCCATGGCGATGTCTCGAAAAAAGAGATTAGGGGTGAGAGGCAGGGGCGATCGCCGGACCGTCCGGGCCGCAGGCGGTCCGAAGCGGTTGGAATTGGGCGTGGCCTCGAACCCGGCGGACGATTTCTTCTGCCTCTTCCGGAGATCTTCCCAGTGCGGAGCGGGTATGACTTCGTTCGAAGCGGGCCAGCCAGTCGCGCCCCAGCAGAGCCAGGGGCCGGCCGGGTGTTCCGGGGGAGCAGGCGGCGATGGTGGTTTCGCTCTTCGGCCCGGTCGGGCAGCCCGCGGCGACAAAAAAGCCGGCAGCCAGCAGGACGCTCCGGACCCGTGTGGCCGCGGAATAGGTGAAGAGGCACGTATCGGGCCCCCGGGCGCGGCGGAATACCTGTTCCAGGACCGGCAGGCTCCAGAGAGCCGGGTCGGTCTGGAAGGAAAAGGGATCATAGAAAATACAGTCCGGCGGATCGGCGGTCTCCATTTCGCACTGAAAATCGCCCTGGCGAAGGACCCACTCGCAGCCGAGGGCGGAGGAAAGCCAGCACCCCTCGCGGAGCACGGCCGCCGGCGCCCCATGGCGCAGATGGGGGAAGAGCGAATTGTGGCGCAGAGACAAGCGGAGGGAGTCCAGGTCTTTTTCGAAGCTGATCAGTTTCAGCCGGACGCCGGGGGCTGCCCCGCCCCGGACTTCCTTCCATTTCATCAGGGTAGCCATGGCGTTGGTGGCCGCACCCAGCCCGACGTCCCAGATCACCAGATCGGTCCTCCCGGGCTCAGCCGAGCGCATCCCCAGGTCGGCCTGTTCGGCATAAAGCGCCCGGGCTTCCACCTGGGGGTCGTTGACCGAGTGCATCCACTCGCCGGAAGGCTTGTGGCGGATGCGGTGGCTGCCGTCGCGGGCCTGCACGATTTCATACTCCCCCAGCTCCATGGCCTGCCGGCGCAATCGGGGCATGGGGGGGCGCGGAGGATTCTCCTCGTCGGTCCGTTTCAGCTCCTCCTGCTGGCGGCGGTGGAAGGAGGTAAAGCCCCCCAGCAGAATCTGTTCCCTCATACGGCGCATCAGGTCGTAATAGAAAGTCAGATTGTGAAACCCTACCAGGCTGGCTCCCAGAAACTCGCCGGACTTGATCAGGTGGTGAAGGTAGGCCCGGGAGTAATGGCGGCAGGTAGGGCAGCTGCAGGCTTCGTCCAGGGGCAGTCCGGACATCCGGTATACCGACCGCCGGAGATGAAGGCGGCCACGGGAGGTAAATGCGGTTCCCTGCTGGCCCAGGGCGCCCGGGATGATGCAGTCAAACATGTCCATGCCGCGGTGCACCGCTTCGAGGAGGTCCAGCGGCGTTCCCACCCCCATGAGGTAACGGGGGCAGTCTTCCGGCAGAAGTCCGGCCGTCAATGCCGTGATATCCTTTCTTTGCTCTTCGGACTCACCGACCGCCAGCCCGCCAATGGCGTATCCGTCGAATGGCAGGCTGGTGATCTGGGCGGCGCTGGTTTTCCTCAGCCGGGGGCTGCATCCGCCCTGGACAATTCCCATCAGGGCCTGGTCCGAATCTCCTCGCGCTGCCAGGCTGCGTTCCGCCCAGCGGGCGGTTCTTTCCACCGCCTGCCCGCAGAGCGATTCCTCGGTTCGGGCGGAAACGCAGTGGTCCAGAGCCATCATGATATCGCTGCCGATCGCTTTTTGGGTGGCGATGCTGGTTTCCGGGCTAAGGCGGATTTCCCGTCCGTCTATATAGCTTTGGAAGCGGGCTTCCTCCGTGCCGATTCTGCATTTTTCCGCCAGGGAAAAGAGCTGAAACCCTCCGGAATCGGTGAGCACGGACCGGCTCCAGTGCATGAAGCGGTGTATGCCGCCGATGGCCTGGAACACCTCCGGGCCCGGCCGGAGCAGCAGGTGGTAGGTGTTGGCCAGCAGTACCGGAAAGCCGACCTGCTCCACGTTCCGGGTCAGCTGATTCCGCAGGGCGGCGAAGGTGGCCACGGGCATGAAAACCGGGGTTTCCACCCGGTCGCGCCGGGTGGCGAATGTGCCGGCGCGAGCCGACCCGCCCGGGTCTCTGGCCTCCAGGACGAAAGGAAGACGGCGGTCCGTGGTCATGGGGAATCGATTCCTCTAAAAGCCGGAAATCATACCCCAAGAAAGGCCGTTTTCGCCATTCGAAACAGCGGATTAGAGGGGTTGTTGCCCGGGTTCCGCTGTGCTATTCTTATGAAATGATGTGCAGAGCACGCGCTCAGTTATTATGGAGAGATTTCTGCCGGAGAAATGACGGAGCCGCCGAACCCGTTCCTGGACCTGACTTGTCTGCCGACAGCCCTCCAAGCCGTTACCGCAAGAGTCGGAGTACGGCGTGACACCTCAAGCCAGGTTTCGTGGCCTGCATTCTGTCGTGTTCACCCTCCTCCTGCTTGCCGTCGGGGTGCTGCTTTCCTGGTGGGCCATGGAGCGGGCCGATCGCGAAATGCGTATGGACCTTCTGCTGGATGCCAGGATGGTGGCCCAGGCCGTTCGCCTGGAGCGCATCCTGTCATTCCAGGGCACGCGGGAGGATTTATCGGATCCCGATTATCGCAAGTTCAAGGAGCAGCTCGCAGCTGTCCGCTCGATCTACCCCAAGTGCCGCTTCCTGCACCTGACCGGCCGGAAGTCGACCGGTACCATTTTCTTTTATGCGGACAGCGAGCCGGTCGGATCGAAAGATTACTCTCCCCCCGGGCAGATTTATGCGGAGGCCATGGACGGATACCGGCAGGCCTTCGAAAATGCGACGGAGGTGGTGGATGGCCCGGTGACGGATCGTTGGGGCGTCTGGGTGACGGCTCTGGTTCCGATGATCGATCCGAAGCGAAATACCGTAGTGGCCGTTTTAGGGATGGATGTCGAAGCCCACGTCTGGAATTGGGAAAAAAGCCGGGCGGCCCTGGCCCCCGGGTTTTTTACCCTGGCATTGATTGCTCTTCTCTGGATTTACAGCCGGATTGCTTCGCGCCAGGAAAAAGTGTGGCATGCCGAAGCGGTCCTGGTGCTTTTTCTGGGTCTTTCCATCACCCTGTTTGCCGCCTGGCTGGTGCAGAGGGATGGAGTTCGAAACCAGCGCAACGCTTTTTATCTGCTGGCTACTTCCCGCGCCAACCGGGTGGCGGAGGTTTTCCAGGATCTGTCGCAGATCGAGCTGGAAGCCCTGGCGCGCTTCTACGAAAGCAGTCAGGAAGTCAGCGAAAGCGAATTCAAACTGTTTTCCGGCTTTCTCAACGAGAATCCGTTTGTGCAGTCCTGGGAATGGGTGCCGGCGGTTGCCGGGGAAGGAAGGAATCGTTTTGAGCAGCTGGTCCGACAGTCCGGCCGGCCCGATTTCCGCATCTGGCAGCTGGATGCGGAAGGGAAGCGGATTTCCGCTCCGGCGCGCTCCCGGTTTTTTCCGCTGCTGTTTGCCCAGCCGGGCAACGAAAGGCTGCATGGATTCGATCTCGCATCCGATCCGCTGCTGCGAACCCTGCTGCAGAAGGCGGAAGAAACCCGGCAGCCGGTCAGTACCGAGGATCTGCCCTCGGTTCTGGGTTCGTTCAGCCGGAAAAGAACTTACGTGTGCAAGCCGGTATTTGAGAAGGAGGGCGCTCATGCGCTGCGCGGATTTCTGCTGGCTCTCCTCCGACTGGAATCCGTGCTGGAGAGCTCCTTTGGAAACGAGGCGGGACGCGACGCCGTTTTCCTGAATCTGCTGCAGCTGTCTCCCAGCCAGCCCAAGATACAGATTACCTCCACTTTGCCTCCTGCCGGAAATTTTGCGCCGGGCTCCTCTTATCTGCTTTCCTATCCCATCCTGGTATTCGATAAGGCCTACTGCCTGGAGGTTCTCCCCTCCGCCGTTTTTGAAGAGCTGTACCCGGTGCGTGCCGGCTGGATGACCGTGCTGACCGGCCTTTCCATCACCATGGCGCTTTCCTTCGCCGTGGGGGTGTTGAGCCGCCGCCGCTCGGACCTGGAGCGTCGGATCGCCGAGCGAACCGCATCCCTGAGGGCCAGCGAAGGGCGCCTGACGGCGACCTTGCGCTCGATCGGAGACGGGGTGGTCGCCTGTGACGCGGAAGGGCGAATTGTCAGCCTGAATGCCGCGGCGGAAAGGCTGACCGGATGGAGCAGCGAGCAGGCCAGCCGGCGGACCCTGCCGGAGGTATTCCCGATTGCCGACGCTCAGGCGCGACAGGCGGTGATCATCCCGGGCCTCGATCTGCTCGCGGCCGGTCATTCGGCCGACCTGCCTCCCATGCTGCTCCTGAAGGCCCGGGACGGTTCCGAAAAAACCATCTCGGCGAGCTACGCTCCCATCCAGGACCCAAGCGGAGCAGTCCTCGGAGCGGTGTTGACCTTCCGCGATATCACTGAAGAAGTCCGCCGCCGGGAGCAGCTGCGGGAAAATGAGGCCCTGCAGCGCACTCTCCTGGATAACCTGCCAACCGGGGTGATGATTGTGGATCCCGCCACCCGGGTCATCGAGCGGGTCAACGCCCACGCCGCGCAGATGTTCGGAGCCCCCGCCGACCTTCTGATCGGCCGCCGGTGCCACACGCTGATGTGTCCCGCGGAGGAGGGCTCCTGCCCGGTCTGCGATCAGGGTAAGACCATCGACAACTCCGAGCGGGAGATGCTCCGCGCAGACGGAAGCCGGCTGGCGATCCTGAAAACCGTCAAGCGGATCCAGTTATATGGCCAGGAAAAACTCCTGGAGTGCTTCGTGGACGTGTCCGAGCGAAAGCAGGCCGAAGAGGAGCTGATCGAGACCAACCGCCAGCTCGAGGAGGCCACCGGTCGGGCCAATGCCATGGCCGTGCAGGCCGAGCTGGCCAGCATCGCCAAAAGCGAATTCCTGGCCAACATGAGCCACGAAATTCGCACGCCGATGAACGGGGTGATCGGCATGACCGGACTTCTACTGGATACCAACCTGGACAAGGAGCAGCGGCATTTTGCCGAAATCGTTCGCGCCAGCGGGGAAGCCCTGCTCAGCCTGATCAACGACATTCTCGACTTTTCGAAAATCGAAGCCAAAAAGCTGGACCTGGAGCTTCTGGATTTCGATCTGGGCAGCATGCTGGACGATCTGGCCACCACCCTGGCGGTGCGGGCCCATGAAAAAAGGCTGGAGTTGTTCTGCTCCATGGACTCTGCGCTGCCCACCCAGCTGCGAGGCGATCCGGGCCGTCTCCGACAGATCCTGAACAACCTGGTGGGCAACGCCATCAAGTTTACCCAGATGGGGGAAGTGGCCATCCGCGTCCAGCCGGTGGAGATCCGGGAAATGGACTGCCTGCTCCGCTTCTCCATCCGCGACACCGGGATCGGCATCCCCGAGGACAAGATTGGTTTGCTCTTCGACAAGTTTCGCCAGGTGGATGCTTCCACCACGCGGCAATATGGGGGCACCGGATTGGGTCTGGCCATTTCCAAGCAGCTGGCGGAGCTGATGGGCGGAAAGATCGGCGTGGTCAGCCAGGAGGGACGCGGCTCCGAGTTCTGGTTCACGGTGAGGCTCGGGAAGGCCATCCGGGAGGCTCCGGCGGAAAGCCCCACTTCGGCCAATCTTCGGCAGGTTCGTGCTTTGATCGTGGACGACAATGGCACCGGCCGGGAAATCCTCACCACCCATTTTCTGGCCTGGGGCCTGCGCCCCGAGGAAGCCCAGGACGGCCCGACCGCCCTGCAGAAGCTTTATACGGCGCTGGCGGAGAAGGATCCGGTGCGGGTCGCGGTCATTGACATGCAGATGCCGGGCATGGACGGCGAAACCCTGGGACGGAGCATCATGGCCGATCCGCAGCTGGCCTCGACGCGCATGGTCATGCTTACTTCCCTCGGAACCCGGGGAGATGCCAGGCGCTTCGAAAAGATCGGTTTTGCGGCTTACGCTACCAAGCCGGTGCGAGCCCAGGAGCTCAAGGCGATTTTATCTACCGTTCTGGCGGAGCCTGCCGGGGATAGGAAAAAACCGCAGGAGATCACCACGCGCCACAAGGTGCGGGAGACCATGAATCTTTTTATCGGGCGTCGGACACGCATTCTGCTGGCGGAGGACAACATTACCAACCAGCAGGTGGCACTGGGGATCCTGAAGAAAATGGGCCTGCGCGCCGATGCCGTAGCCAATGGGGCGGAGGCGGTGAATGCGGTCAAGACGCTCCCCTATGACCTGGTGCTGATGGACGTGCAGATGCCGGTGATGGACGGGCTGAGCGCCTGCCTTCAGATTCGGGCCGACGAAGAGGAATGGCGCAAAGCCATGGAAAGGGAAAGGGCTCTCGCCCCGGACCGTTCCGGCTTTTCCCGCGAACCGGGTTCCCCAAAGGCCCGGCATATTCCGATTATTGCCATGACGGCGCACGCCATGCAGGGGGACCGCGAGAAATGTCTGGCGGCCGGAATGGATGACTATATTACCAAACCGGTTTCTCCGGTGATCCTGGCGGATGTCATGGAAAAATGGCTTCCCCGGGAGTATCGGGAAATCGCCGAACAGCAGGGGGAAGGCCAACCGGAGCCACCAGGGGAGCGTTCCCAGGAATCCCCGCCGCCGGCGGTCCCTGCCCCCGCCGCGGAATCGACGGCCGTGCCGGTGTTCGATTATGCCGCCATACAGAACCGGATGATGGGGGACGAGGAGCTGGTCCGGGTCGTTCTGGGCGGATTTCTGGCCGACATACCCAGGCAGATACGGGCGCTGACGGATATGCTGGAGGCCGGCGAAGTCAGCGCGGCGATGCGCCAGGCCCATACCATCAAAGGGGCCTCCGCCAATGTCGGCGGTGAGGTGCTGCGCCGCGTCTCCCTGGACATGGAAATGGCCGGCAAGGCCGGAGACCTCCATGCCATGAGGGACCTCCTGGGGGAAATGGGAAGGCAGTTTGATGCCCTGCAGGAAGCCGTTAAGAAAACCTGCAACTTGTGACGGCGGTAACAAAATTAGACGGCATGATTTTCTAGGATTGGTTTTTCACAGAGGGGGTTTATGCGTATCCTGATTGCCGAAGATGATACGACTTCGCGCAGTATTCTGGCCGCGGTACTGCGAAAAAGCGGCCATGAGGTGTTGGAAACCGTAAACGGCCAGGCTGCATGGGAAGCTCTGCAGCGGGCGGATGCTCCTCCGCTGGCCATTCTCGACTGGATGATGCCTGAAATGGACGGGCCGGAAATTGTCCGCCGCCTGCGCCTGCTGCCAACGGAACGTCCGCCCTATATCATCATGTTGACGGCGAAGGGAGACAAGGCGGACATAATCGCCGGACTGGATGCCGGGGCCAATGATTACCTGTCCAAGCCCTTCGACCCCGGCGAGCTGCGCGCCCGCGTGGAGGTGGGCCGGAGGCTGATCGAGATCCAGGATGCGCTGATCGAAAGCCGCGAACTGATGGCCCAGCAGGCCACCCATGATTCTCTGACCGGCCTCCTGAACCGGCGGGCCATCCTCGACCGCCTGCAGCAGGAGCTGGCGCGCACCGCGCGGACCGGAGGTCTGCTCACCGTCGGGGTTTGCGACATCGATCATTTTAAGCAGGTGAACGACACTTACGGGCACCAGGCCGGGGACGACGTCCTCTGCGAGTTCAGCCGGATTCTGAGCGAAAGCCTTCGCGACTACGACTGTGTGGGACGAATGGGCGGAGAGGAATTCCTGGTGGTGGCCCCCATGAAAGCCAAGGAGGACTGCCCTTCCCTGTATGGCCGGCTTTGCCTGCAGGTGGCCGACCGAAAAATCGCCACCCGTGCCGGAACCCTCTCCATCACCACCAGCATCGGTGTGGCCTGGGCGGCGGTGGGGACTTCCGTGGACGAAATCCTGGCGGTGGCCGATGCCGCACTCTATCGTGCCAAGGCATCCGGCCGCAACCGGGTGGTTTACGCCGAGAGCGGCATCGAGGAAAAGAGCTAGCGGGAATCCGCTGCCCAAAGCTGCGGGATCACGCAACCGTTGTCCGATCCTTCGCACGTTGGAGGAAGGTGCCCCAAGGAACCCCAACGGGGTTTCGGAACACAGCCCGGGGTTGCGCCGCAGGCGCTACCCCGGGTATGCGGATTTGTTTGAAAATCAGCCCTGTAAGGGCTGTGCAAACACCTGGTATGGCTGGATTTTGCGCAACCCTTTCAGGGCTTCCCCCAACGGAAGTCCACAGCTGTAGGACTTTTTGCCGGGCCATCCCGTTTGACAATCTCGCAAAAAGTCCTAAAAACACCCGAAAACAAACTTACAAGCGAAAACCGTTTGGAGTACAGCCTTCAGGCTGCGTGATGCAAGCAGGTTTCCGCTTGTGCCAGGCAAGTGTAAAAAGGAACCTCACAGGGGTTCCGGATCGAAGCCCGGTCAGGCCTTTTTCGGCGGACGGGCGGTTACCTTCTCGGCCTTGGCGTCGAAGTAGAGCAGCTGTCCGCTGCGATAGGATTCTACCGACATGGCGATGGCCACCATGGCCTTATAGGCGGTAAGGCCGTCAAGCACCGGCTTTTCCCGGGTGCGCAGGCATTGCAGGAAGTTTTCATAGTGGGAGGGGCGGGGTTCGATCGGGATGCGCACCTCGGCGGATCCGTACTTTTTGGTGAAAGCTTCCGCAGCGTGCCGCTCCGGGGTCACGGTGATGTATTCCGTTTTTCCTTCGAACATCCCGTGCTCCACCATCATGATGGTTCCGTCATACCCGCGGATCAGCCCGGGTATGTGGTGGCTGTTGGCCATCGAGGAGGAGAGCACTACGCTGTGGCCGCTGGGGTAGTCGGCGGTCAGCATGAAGGTGTCCGGCACTTCGCGCCCGTCCTTGAAAACGTAAATGCCGCCGGTGCCCGCCACGCGGTAGGGGAATTCACCTCCGCCCCAAACCAGGTTCAGGGGGGCCATCACGTGATAAAAAAGATCGGTGGCGATTCCGCCGGAATAATCCCAGTACTTGCGGAAGCGAAAAAAGCGCTCTGCCGACCAGTCGCGTTTCGGGGCGGCGCCCAGCCACATTTTCCAGTCGACGTAATTGTCGCCCTTGCCCTGCGGGCCGGCATGGGGGTCGATCACGTAATTCCATTCTCCCGGGGGGTTGGTCTTGCCGTTCCAGTTGCGGTGGTAGGAGCCCTGGCTCATGATCATTTTGCCGATCATGCCGTCCTGGATAGCTTTGCGTGCTTTCCACCACTGGTCCGCCGAGGTGGTCTGGGAACCGATCTGCAGCACCTTTTTAGTCTTGACCGAGGTCTGGTAGACCAGCCTGGCTTCTTCCGCCGTGCGGGTCATCGGCTTTTCCAGGTAGACATCCTTGCCGGCGTTCATCGCCTGGATGGCGATCGGGGCGTGCCAGTGGTCGGGAGTGGCGATAATCACCGCATCGACCGCCGGGTCGGCAATGACTTCGCGATAGTCCAGCGTCCCTTTGCACTGGTGCTGCTCCGCGGCAAGCCTCTTACGCTTTTCATAAACGTCGCAGACCGTGACGATCTGGGCGTTCTGTTTATCTTTCAGGGCGGCGAAGGACCGGGCCAGGGAATTGCCGCGTCCGCCGACGCCGATGACCGCCAGGCTGATGCGGTCGTTGGCCCCAAGGACGCGGGCCTGGGCGGGGCGGGGCTGTCCCAGCAATCCCAGGGTGGTTCCGGCTCCGACCGCGGTTTTGACGATCTCCCGGCGATTCAGGACTGGTGTTTGACTCATGATAACTCCCAAAAAAAAGTGGATACGGTTTAGGTCATTGCGCTCATTGAAAAGGCAGGTTCCATCGGATCCGGCGGTCCTCCAGAAGGGATCGCCAGTCCAGAAAAGTAAACAGCAGCAGGATGAAAAGGGCCGCCAGGGCGGTGACGGCTCCTTCCCACGAAAATCCCTCCAGGGCAAAGTCCGAGACTTTATGCGCCAGGGCTTCGGCGGAGAGGCTCAGGATGGTGTAGCTGATCAGCCGCCCGCAAAAGAAGCCGGCCAGCACCACCTGGATATGAATCCTGGCGATCCCCACGGCGATAAACAGGGCCGAGGTGGACAGCGGGGTCAGGGAATACAGGAAAACAAACAGGAAGTTCAGCATCCGGCTTTTCCCCAGGCGGCCGGTCAGGTAGCGGATGCTTTCGGTTTGCCTATCCGTCAGTATCCGCCGGGAAATGGCGTGAATATATAAAGAAAGAAAATAGCGCCCCAGTGTGGCTGCGGTAACCCCGGCCAGGACCACACCGGGAAGCCAGAGATCGTGGCGTACCAGAAAATAGACCAGCACGGCCCAGGTCGGCGGGGCAAAGGCCGGAATGACGTTCACCAGGAGAACGGTGAGGATGAGCTGGATCCAGGCCATGGCCGTCTCTCCCCACGCCGCTCAGCGAGCGGCAGCCGGAGCCGGAGATTGCAGGGCTTCTTCCACCAGGCGGGCCAGCCGGCGGACGATTTCCTGTACCAGCTTTTCGCCGGTTTCCCGGGAAGCGGCCGTACGGGGATCCTGCCCGTGAATGGCATACAGGGGATGGCGCGGATCGTAGGGCGTTCCCTCCTTCCGAGGCGTTTCCGGCAGGGTGATCCCGTCCGGGTCCCGGCCTTCCACCAGCTTGTCCAGGCGCACCCAATCGGGATGCAGGGCCAGGGCGATGCTGGTTTCGTATTTGGCGGCATGGTCGCCCGAGGATTTGTCGCCCGGCAGGGGGGTGGTAATTTCAGGTTCGGCCAAGCCCAGGAATTTCACCTGCGGATGTCTCTGCCCGGCCTCCTGCACCAGCCGCTTTACCATGCGGGTCTGTTCCCCCGGATAGTGGCCGGTGAGCAGTACGATGACCCGGAAACCCTGCCGGGCCAGAAAATCGAGGGTGCCGGAGAGAAGGGGAACGATCTGCTCCTCGGCAACGATGTTGGTCCATTTGTAACCGATATGGCCGCCTCCGGTCCCGTAAAAGAAAGTGGGCAGCACCGCGCCGCCGGTCTTTTCCGAAACCTTGATGCAGAGGGCGTGCGCTTTGATCCCGTCAAAGCAGACCGGAAGATGAAATCCGTGATGTTCGAAGGTCCCGAGCGGCACAAAGGCCGCGGGAGCCCGTTTCAGGACCTCCTCCAGGTCGTCGGGGCGCATCTGCTCCATCCGGCCGTGGGGCTTTGCGGGGATGCCTTGCGCTTCGGCACTCCCGTCCCAGGAGGCCCAGGCAAGAAATGGCAGGCTGAGAATGAGAAGGAGTCGCATGGGAACCTCCGGAATAAAGCCTGCGGGAACCGCACGTCGGTGCGGCGCGCAGCTCCCGCAGGGTGTCCTGGAATCAGTTGGTGGTCACGCTGTTGTAGCTGGTCTCGCGAATGCTGTAGTAAAAGTCATTCCAGGCCTTCTTTTTCGGGTGCGCGGCGTAGGCTTTCAGCGCCGCATCGTTTTCGAATTCGATCACGAAAGTCTGCGAGTAATCCTGCGGCTGCACCTTGGTCGACTTGGCCCAGAAATTCCTGACCCCCTGGACTTCGGAGAGAATGGCTTTGAGGTCGCTGATCACCTTGGCTTTATCGGCGTCCGTACAGCCTGCTTTCCACTTCAGAGTGACATGGTGGATGATGGTTTTAGGCATGTTCACTTCTGCGGAAACCAGCGGCATCAGGCCGCCCAGAATCAGGCACGCCGCCAGAACCCAGATGAAAACGTTCGATTTGTTTTTCATGATGGAAACTCCCTGAAAAAAGGTTGATTCGTTTGCTGAGCCCGCCGTGCTCCCGGCCGGGCGGACCTGGAACAATACCTCCAGGAAAATTAGGTTATACCTCAGGGGAGGCAGGGGGCGCAACCCGCCCGGAAAAGGAGTGGCGGAAAGCGCGCCCGCGCCCTTTCCGTGCCATTCTTGACGGTCGGTGCAAAGGCCGGTAAGATCAAAGCCGGTCGGAACGAGAAACGGAGAGTTTGAGTGTGAACCGGATAGAAAGGTGCGCTTCCATGAGAAAAAAATCGTTGTTGGTTTTGTCGGTCCTGCTTTTGAATTCGTGGCTCCTGTCCGCTGCCGGCTGGGAGCGGCTTTTTGACGGAAAAACGCTGAGCGGCTGGGAGCGGCACAGCGGCACGGCGGACTATAAGGCGGAAAACGGGATGATCGTCGGTACCGCGGTGCTCGGCAGTCCGAATTCCTTTCTTTGCACGCAAAAGGAATACGGGGATTTCGTCCTGGAATTCGAGGTGAAGGTCGATCCCGGCCTCAACTCGGGCGTGCAGTTTCGCAGCCGGATCGCCGACGGGAACGTCAGCTTCAAGCGCAGCCGCAACGGCGCGGAGGTGGGCGAGAAACTGCCCGTCGACCGTGTCTACGGCTACCAGGTGGAGATTGCCGATGCCAGCAGCAAGGCTTCCGGCAATGTGTACGACGAGGCCCGGCTGGGCCGCTTCCTGGACGATTTTTCCAAGCGGCCCAAGGCGCAGAACGCTTTCCGGGACGGGCAATGGAACAAATACCGGATTGAATGCCGGGGAGATTCCATCAAAACCTGGGTGAACGGAATTGCCTGCGCCGACTTCCGCGATTCGATGACCGTTCGCGGGATCATCGGCCTGCAGGTCCACGCCATCGGCAAGGACCGCTTCAAGCCCCTCCAGGTCCGCTGGCGCAACCTCCGGATCCGCGAGTTTTAGTACTTTCCTGATCTTCTCCTCTTCCTGTGGGGAATCGGGCTTACAGGAAGAAAGGAGGAGCGGGAAGAGAAGCGGAAAGGCTTGTCGAACAAGGCCATGACGGAGCACAGCGGTACGCTGTCCGCTATTTCGCCCCGCGCGGCGCACACCCAAGTCCCGTCAGGGACGGCAGAACATAACAAGGCAGACCTGTTGCCGCTTCATCCCGGGATGATGGATTCGGCGGATCGGTCGATGTATCAATCCGTCTACTGCGGTTTGTGGGCACCCTGGCCGGCGGCGACCTCGCGCTCCGCCGGGCTCAAAGTGCGGTTGAACGTCGCCCCGAACCCGACGGTCTGCCGGTAAGGGTAAGCCTGCCAGGGATCTTTCCCCTCGATCCGGGGATCTCCGGTCTGCTGCAGGTAGGCCTTCAGCTCCTGCCAGAGCTTTTTCTTCACGGCGGCATAGCGCGGATCGGTGGCCAGGTTCTTCCTTTCGTCCGGATCGGCGCGGACGTCATAAAGCTCTTCCAGGGGCCGCTTGCCGTAGCAGAGCTCGAACTCCTGCGGGAATCTGAGCCGGCAGGAAGGGTCCTCCATGAAATCCTTGGTGGCCCCGCCGTCGACATCCCCATGGAATGTTTTATTGGAGGAAATGAAATCCGGTCCGCCCGTAGGCCAGCGGTCCGGCTCGAAGTTGCGCAGGTAGAGGAAATCGTAGGTGCGCAGGGAGCGGATCGGATAGGTGGCCCCGTCCGGGCGGCACCAGGTGTGGCGCTCCAGCGCGGCATAAGCGCGATCCCGCTGCGGCTCCACCCTTCCGGAGCGGCCCGAGGTCAGCATCGGCAGAAGGCTGCGGCCCGAAAACCGCCCGGAAATAGATATGCCGGCCGCCTCGAGGAAGGTCGGAGCGAAGTCGGTGTGCCATACAAAATCGTCGATCCCCCGGCCGCCCTTCACCCTCTGCGGCCAGCGGATAGCCAGGGGCATGCGCACCCCGGGGTCGTAGAGGCTGACCTTGGAGCGCGGCCACGGCATGCCGTTGTCGCTGGTCACCACGACGATTGTGTTGGCCGCTTCCCCGGCAGCTTCCAGCCGGGTCAGAAACCCGGCCAGCTGGGCATCATACCACTCGATTTCCAGGGCGTAGTCCAGCAGATCGCTGCGGATTTCTTCCGTGTCGGGCCAGCAGGGAGGCACCTTGACATCCTGGAGCCGCTTGCCGGCGCGCACCCCGGAACCCTTGTCGTAGGCCCGGTGCGGCTCGGTGGCTCCGAACCAGAAAAAGAAGGGGGTGCCCGACGGCCGGTCCCGCAGGAAATCTTCGAAGTTGGCGACGTAGTCGCGCGCATCCAGGGCCGCGGAAACCGGCGGCGTCCGGAGCCGCCGGTTGTATTCCCTTCCGATGGGATGGCGGGCCAGCCCGCCCGGCTCCCACTCGCCCGGCCCCCAGCCCTTTCCGGTCCAGCCGACGAAATAGCCGGCATCCTCGAGGGCATGCGTAAACGGCGGAAATTCCCTGGGGAAAGTACCGTACAGAACACCGCCTTCCCCGGTCTGCCAGAGGTGACGCCCGGTCAGGATGGAGCTGCGCGACGGGGTGCAGGAGGGGCTGGCGGAAAAAGAGTGGGTGAAGAGCACCCCCTCGCGGGCCACACGGTCGAACGCCGGGGTGTGTACCAGGGAGCTCCCGCTGATGCCGGTGTCGCGCCAGGACTGGTCATCCGAAACGACAAAGAGGATGTTCGGGCGCAGCGGGCTTTCGGCCGCGCCTGCCGCCGGAGCATTCCAAAGCAGGCAGAAAAGGACCACCAACAGCGTGACGGCGGTAGTTCCTTTCATTTGGAGGTGGCTTTCGTTGCCCGGAAAAACAGGGCGGTCATGTAATACAGCGTGCCGAGAGCCAGCACGAAGCACACCAGGAACAGGCCGAAGACGACCCATTGCGGGGAAACCGGGACCGAGTCGGGCCGGAAGTGCTTTTCCAGCAGTGCCAGCCGGACGAAGTGGCGCGTGGCCACCATTCCCAGCATGGATAGAAAGAGGAAAAGCCCGGCCCAAAGCGGGCTGCGGTTTCGGGAAAGGTGCATGGCGGCCAAAGCCAGAAGAACGGCCAGGGTGAGCGTCCATAGCGCCGGTCCGCCGCGGACTGCCTGGAAAACGCCGGCGGGGACCAGCAAATAGGCGCATCCGAATACGATGGCCAGGATCATCCCGCCGAGGAAAAACCTGCGCCCGGCTTCCGAAGCTTTGGGATCCTTCTGCCCGGCCAGGCGGATGAAGAACCCTCCGATGGCGAGAATTCCCGAGATCATATGCATCCAGCGCAGCAGCCAGTGGGCATGGTCGGCGTGAAAGGCCAGCCCGGCCTGGTTCGCGGCGTACAGGGCCTTGGTGGTATCCGGCCTTTCCGCCAGCGAAAAGACCGAGCTGTACACCAGGGAAACATAGACCATTCCCAGCAGGGCGACGGCCAGGTATTTCCCGCACGGCGCCGCGGATTTGGAAAAGCCCGCGGCATAGAGGCAATAGTACGCCACGATAAGAGCGGCTATGATCAGCAGCCAGAACCAGCCGCTGACGATGGAGGCGGAGTAGATCGGCTGCGGGAAAACCAGCTGGACGAAAAGCAGCGGAGCGATGCCCAGGGTGATGGTGGCCGCCATGAGGGTGGGGAATGATTTTCGGATGAGAGGAACCACGGCCGAGTCCCAGCGGTCGGCGGCCCGGCCGAAAAAGAAAACCATCACGCCGCCGAACAGCAGGCCCATGGCCGCCAGGTGCAGCGTCAGGGTGAGAATGTGCAGCGTGTCGATGAGCCACAGGGGCGCAGGAAGAAACTGGTAACTGGGCAGCACGGGATTCATTTTGCACCTCCGGGTTTCTGGGAAAGCAGATACTGGATGAGAGCCTCTTTTTCGGCCGGGCTGCCGGAGAAGGCGGGCATCTCCTCGGCGATTTCACCACTGTTTTTCAGCAGGTCGTCATAGTCCTTTTCGGTAAGGCCGAGAATGCTTTCGGCCTTGTCGTTGAAGCCTCCGAATTCATGGCAGCGGCCGCAGCGGACTTCGTATACCTTGCGGCCCAGGGCGGTGCCTTCCAGGCGGTATATTTCCGCCAGGGGCCGCCGGTCGGTCCGGCGGTGAAGGAAATCGGCCAGGGCCCCGGCTTCGGCTGCCGTCCCGGGGAATGGCGGCATGTTCCCCTTGAGTTTGTGTATGCCGCGGATGGTTCCGGCAATGAAGGCCGGATCGGTCCCGTCGAGAGCGGCAAGGAGCGGCCGGTAGCCCCGAAGGGTGTGGCAGCTGCGGCAGGTGTGGCGGAACAGGTCGGCGCCGTCGTCCCCCGTGCGGAAAGTCGTGTGGGCCAGAAGCCCGTCTTTCCGGTAGGCATCCATGCGGGAAACCTCCAGGCCGTTGGCGTACAGGTAGCCGGTGATGGCGAAGGGCTTGCGCACCGACTCCCGGAACCATTCGAAGGAAGCGAACCAGCCCAGGGCCGAAAGCATGATCAGCAGGGCAACCGACAGGTGCATCCGGCGCGGCAGCAGGCATCCGAAAACCAGCACCAGAAAGGCAAGAGCGGCCGCGAACAGCAGGGACCCGTGCACGCTCCACAGCGGATAAACCATAAAGGTGGCCGCCTGCAGGTTGGCTGCGGGAATGATGCGGAAGTACCAGAAAAAGCTGGGCAGGGTCACCAGCAATCCGCCGAGCGCCCAGAGCGCGTTGTAGCGCACCACGGAGGTTTTGAAACGGTCCGCCGGGAGGCGGGAGGCGACCAGCAGGGCATAGGTTCCGGCCAGCAGTACGCACACGCCGGTGCGCAATACCAGCGATGCCCAGTAGGTGGGGTTGAGGAAGCCGTCCCAGAAATCGCCGCTGGCCAGCCAATTCCCGGGAGTCAGCATGAAGGTCAGGATGCCGTTGATTACTGCCAGGGAAAGCCAGGCGGCGGCAAAGTAGATCCAGCCGATGCGCAGGTGGTCCCTTGCGGAAAGCCTCTCCCAGCCGTAAAAATAAACGATGGCGGCGGCGATTTCCACCAGGAAGAAGGTCCACTCAATGGCCCACCCCCAGACGAAATTGTGGATCAGGGCTTCGGTGGCCGTCGGGTTGAGCAATCCGATGATGAACCAGATGGCCACTCCGGTCAAAGCCCCGAAAACCACGGTGGTGAGCAGGAAGAATTTGGAAAGAGTCCGGAGGAAGGCCAGCCGTGCCTGGTCTTCGGCGCGCCGGGCAGCGGTCTCGGCGATTACCAGGTACAGGCCTCCTCCAATGGCGAAATGGGAGACAAAAACGTGGACGACGGCAATCAACCCCATCAGGGGGCCATACGGCAGCTGCGTGTCCCAGAATGGATAATTCATTTCATAAACTCCATAAAAGCTTCCATGAATCAATGCGAAGGATAAGTCAGTAAGAGTATAAATTGCCCCCTGCCGACCGTCAATATTGATAGAACCGCATGACAAGTGCTTCCGCTTTTCTTCCCGCTCCTCCTTTCTTCCTGTCAGCCCGATTTTTTCACAGGAAGACCGGAAGATAAGGAAGGAAGGAAGAAACAATCACCCCAATTCGGATGGGGAGAGAGACTTTTTTTTTACGGGTCCTGCTTCCTGGTGTCGCGGCATACCGTCCGAATGCCCGGACTTGGGGATACCCTCCGGATCTTCAAATTCGGATCAACAGCGCGGCAAGCAGCGCCAGGGGCGCCATCCAGAGGCAGGTCTCCACCAGCCCGGCGGAGGGAATCAGCAACAGGGTGGCCGCCAGCGAGCCCAGGCAGCCGCCCGCCAGGTCGGAGGCGTAAAGTGCGGCAGCCGCCGAGCCGGGCCGTTTCTCCCGTGCTGCTGCGCTGGCATGGGACAGCGCAGCCGAGACCAGGTAGCCTGTCAGCCCGAGCAGGACCACCACCGGAGCCAGCCCCTGAACGGTCCCTTCATTCATGACTAGGGCCAGCAGCAGGCTCAGGGCGGCGAAACACAGGCACAGAAGCAGGCCGTACCATCCGGACAAAAGAAACGATCGGCGCCCGTCCTGCGGCATTCTGCGCAAGGCGCCGAGGCATAATCCGGCCAGAAAGCCGGTCAGCAGAAGGCCGATATCCTGATACAGAATGCCGGCTTTGACCTGGTAATACAGAACCAGCGCGCTTTCCAGCACCATGCCCATAAAGGCGGCCGATCCCGCCAGCAGGCAACGCGGCAGCCGCCGGAACCGGCGGGCTGTCAGGAAAGCAGTTCCCAGAACGGCGGCTGCTATCCACATCCGCCAGTCGCCTTGTCCGCCGGAGGGCGGGAAGGAGGGGAAGTCCGCGGTGGAAACTTCAGGGAAAAACCGGGACAGCCAGAGGAGCATGGTGTATCGGTAGCAGGCCGGCCGGATGTCGGTGTTGACCGGCGCCGGCCGGGCTTCGAGCCGCTGCCGGATTTCCCGGTAACGGTCATTTTCATAAAGGTAGCGAAGAAAAGGCGGAGAGACCAGGCGGGTCTGTATGGCCCGGCTCTCCAGCCGGGAGGCGAGAAGAGCGGGGTCCCGGGGGAGCGGAGCGCCGGAAGCAGCAAACAGGTTCGCGGCACCGGGCAGGACTTGAACTTCGGGCAGTACTTCCCGCAGCGCACGGAAAATGCCGGCCGCCCGCAGGGTTTCCGGGTCGGTCCAGTAGTTTTCCGCGGTCCGCAACCGAAAGGCCAGAATGCCCGCGGGGCGCAGGCGGTCGGCGCAAAGCTGAAAAAAATCCCGGGTGTAAAAGCGGTTGGCCTGGCCGGAGGAGGGCTCCGGCATGCCGATCAGGATCAGGTCAAAGCGGTCCGCCAGGCGCAGAAACCGGCGGGGATCCCCGATATGGGTGCGGACCGTTTCGTCCCGGAGTGCCTGCTGTTTTTCGGCCGGCAGCCAGAGGGCCGCCGCGTCCAGCAGATCCCGGTTCAGCTCGACGTAATCCACGCGGGCCGGGGAATGCTTGCGCATTTCCTCCACCAGTCCGGCCCAGCCTCCTCCGAGGATCAGGACCCGCTCCGGGTGCGGATGCAGCAGCGCCGCCGGGTGCACAAATTCCTCCGCTTCGGTGCCCTCGGTCTCATGGCAGAGCTGATCGTTTTCGAACAGGGCCACCTGACCTCCGCGCCGGGTCAGGGTGATTCGGCTGTAAGGCGTGTCCATGCTGGCCAGCAGATCGGGATGATTGAAGCGGGTCAGGAAAAGGTCGAGCCGGCCCGAATAGAGCACGCCCGGAAGAAGCGGGACGGCCGTCAACAGAGCGGCAATGCGGAACCGGCGGCTCCCGCCCTCACGGCCGGCCCAGGCGGCGCCCAGGGCGGCCAGGGAGCAGAGCAACAGGATGCTCAGGTTCCGCAGTCCGAACTGAAGAAAGAGAGTGGCGGCAATACCGCCGATCAGGCCCCCCAGGCTCTCCCAGGCGTAGGCCCGGGGAAAGGACCCGCCCCGGCGGATCCAAAGCCCGCAGGCCTCGCGAAACAGGGAGCCGGACAGGATTCCGACCGGCAGCAGGGACAGGGACAGGAGGCTTACCTGATGGCCGAAAGGCAGGAAAGCGCCGCGCGCCTCGGTAAAAAGAGTGCGTATCAGGCGGATGAAGACCGCATCCAGCGGCAGGAAGAAGGCGAAGAGGAGAAACAGGAGCCGGATGCGGGATCGGTTCGCCGCGGTCTCTTTGGGTCCAAGGAGCACGCCGGCCGCGGTCCAGACGAGCCAGACGCCTAGCCCCAGGATATAAATGAGCTCGGTTCCGTAAAAAGCGACATTCAGCTCGCGCAGCAGGACCGCCTGCCCAAGAAGGGTAACCAGGCCGACCGCCAGCAGGTCCGTCATGGCTTGCGGCCGGAACGGGCTTCGCCGAAAACCTCCGCCTGGAACACCTGGAACCGGGCGCCGCTCCTCCAGGCATCGCGCGGCAGGCCGGCTTTGAGGGACAGGTTGTCGAGCAGCTCGGTCAGGCCCCATCCCTGTTCCGTGGCCACCTGGGGAAGGAAAACGGCGGAGCGCCCGGCCTTGCGGAGCACCACACCGTCTTTTCCGACCACAATTTCGGAG
Source organism: uncultured Acidobacteriota bacterium (assembly GCA_903847975.1). Lineage (GTDB taxonomy): Bacteria > Acidobacteriota > UBA6911 > CAINFC01 > CAINFC01 > CAINFC01. The sequence goes on from CAINFC010000090.1 coordinate 25,409, forward strand.
GCGCGCGCGATCGGCTGCATGGGGGTCATCGCGGAAATTTCGATTTCCAGGCTGTCCAGCTCCTGCAGGGTGACCGGTGCAAACCGGCTGTCGGCGGTTCCGGCCTGCACGGCCATCCAGCTGACAGCCAGGGCCAGGGGAAAGTCTCCTCCCAGCCGGCCGATGCAGCCGCGCAGCCTCCCCTTCTGGTGAAGGGTCACGAAGGCTCCCTGGGGAACCTTCAGCCGGTCGCTCAGGTCGCGTGCCAGCGGAACCGTGTCCGTGGAAAGGAAGCGTTGCAGGCTTTTGCGCGCCAGCCTAAGAAGCGCTTCCTTGTCGCCTGCGGTCAGAGGCCCCGGAGCGCCCGAAACTTTCCGCGCCTGCCGGAGGCCGTTGCCGGCCGGGGTCCCGCCGCGCAGAAATACGGCGGAGCCGTAGCCGACCACCCGGGATCGGTCTTCCGCCACAATATCTCCGCTGTTGGCGTAGCTGACCGCGGCGGCCCGTTCGGCTCCCATGGCCCGGGCGGCTGCCATAGCGGCCAGGATGGGCCCCTCGCCGCAGGTGCAGGTGTCGATGCCGGGCGTGCCGCGGGACATCCGCGAGCGGATCTGCAGGAGGAAGCGGTCGGGGCTCAGCGGAACGATGGAATCCAGCAGGTCCAAATCGGCCGCTGCGGCGTCCTCATATCTTGGAAAATGGGAGAGGTCGGCGCTGGCTACCAGCAGGACGCTCCTGCCACGCGAAATCCTGGCGATGGCTTTTCCCAGGCGCTCGCACAGGGCGGGATCCGGCCGTCCGATCATCAGCGGCAGAATCCGGGCCTGCGGAAAGAGCACCTGGATGAAGGGGACCTGGACCTCGATGGAGTGCTCCGCGGCCTGGGCTTCAGGCTGGGAAGAGCAGTCGGAATCGGCTGCCATCAGTTCCCTGGCCAGCGCGGCATCGACCGGGGCCTCGCCGAGAGGCGTCCGGTAGGCGCCGCCGGCATACACCGAAACGCCCGTCAATCGGGCGCCGGCCATGTTCCGCCCGTGATTGGTGCCCAGGATCATCACCGTGTCCACCGCCTGGCTCTTTACCTGGCTGTAGGCGTCGGCAATGAGCGGTCCGGCGTAGAGGTAGCCGGCGTGGGGCGCCAGAATAGCCACCGGCTGGCCGCCCAGGGCAGGGCGCGCTTCTTCCATGAATTTCTCAATCGCCAGGCGGAGGCGCGCCGGATCGGAGGGATAGAACTGTCCGGCGAAGGCCGCCTGGCGCACTCCCGAGCCGGGCGGCTCCCCCCATTTTCCGGTGAAGCTGCAGGAAAGCAGGAGCGGCAGCCAAAGCAATGGGAACGAATGAAATTTCATGAGAATCTCTCCAGGCGGCAGTCTGCGATAAAAATCGGCGGCGGCATCGTCTCCTTCCTCAGGACCACACGCCGGCGATTTTCCGGCGGCAGAAGGGGCAGCTGCCGTCCCGGATATTCCTTTCCAGGAGGAAGAAGCCTTTGCGCCGGATCAGCGCTTTGCCGCAGCCGGGGCAGTAGGTGTCGTCGCCGGGATGCCCGGGAACGTTTCCGACGTAAGGATAGCGGATTCCTTTGCGCAGCGCCAGTTCCCGGGCTCGCTCCAGGGTCTGGACGGGAGTGGGGGGCAGGTTCAGCAGCTGGTAGTCCGGGTGGAAGGCGGTGAAGTGAACGGGGACATCCGGGCCCAGATCCCCGGCCACCCAGTCGACCAGCGACCGAAGCATGCGGTCGGAATCGTTCAGCGTGGGGACCACCAGGTTGACCAGTTCCAGATGAATGCCGCTCCGGGCCACCTGGCGTATGCTGCGCAGCACCGGGGCCAGCTCGGCGCTGCATACGCTGCGGTAGAAAGACTCGTCGAATCCCTTAAGGTCGATCTTGATGGCGTCCAGCACGGAGCACATCTCCGCCAGGGGCTCGGGATTCATGAATCCGCAGCTGATCATGACGCAGCGCCTTTTCTGCAGCCGGGCGGCCCGGGCGATGTCGGTCAGGTATTCGGTGAAAACCGTGGGCTCGTTGTAGGTGAAGGCGATCACCGGGACCGAGCGGCTGCAGACCGTTTCCACGATTTCCGCCGGGGGAATGCGGCGGGTGGAGTAGTCTTCCGGGCGGGCCTGGGACAACTGCCAGTTCTGGCAGAATTTGCAGCGCAAGGGGCACCCCGAGGTGGACATGCTGAAAGCTTCCGACCCGGGCAGAAAATGGTAGAACGGTTTCTTTTCGATCGGATCGACATGGGTCGCCATGGGGCGGCCGTATACCAGGCTGCGCAGCTCCCCGCCGACGTTCAGGCGCGCCCGGCACCGCCCGCGTTCGCCGCCGGGGATCAGGCAGTTTTGGGCGCAAAGCAGGCAGCGCACAGCCTGCTTGCCTTTTTTGTCATGGTGGCGGAGGTCGGCAAGATTGTCCCTGGACGTGTGGCAGGCCAGGCAGTCGGTCCCTGGAGAAGTGCTGGAGATCCAGTAGCGGGCTTTGGGCGACAGGCGGATCAGTTCCTCGGTTGAATCCGCTGCGGCGCCGCTGCCGAAATTGGGAAGCAGCCCGAAGGGCGCGGCTTCACTCCGGCCGGCGGAGCAAACAGGCACCAACCCGGCAGCGGCGGAAAGCCATCGGCGGCGGGAAATCATGACTTCATCCCTCCCATCGGGCAGACAACCGACCGGTCCACGTCCGCCCGCCCGCTCTTTTCACCTGCCATGGGAGGGAAGTGCCGGGAGCCAGGCCAGTAGCTGCAACCAGCGGAAACAGCCATAAATTTCTCATAACTCCAGTGTACACAAAAAAGCAGCGTCCGACAAACCGGATGGAGGTGTAAAAGTATGTTCTGTTATGTTTTGCCGTCCCTTACGGGACTTGCGTGTGTACCGCACGGAGCGAAATAGCGGAGATCGTACCGTTATACTCCAGCCACGCCTTGTCAGGACCTGCGTTTGCCGGCACACGACTGTTATTCCGGGGCATAAGTCCCGTAAGGGGCGGCAAGATTATAGGGGTAGGGAGGGCCGATTGGATTCGGCTCCCCCTACCTCCGAACCGGACTGGAGCCTTCCGGAAGAGGCCTTTCTGCCTACGGGGGAGAACGTGTGGGTCGTTAAGGATTTGTATTCAGCAAGGCGGGTGGAAGGCCCGCTGGCATAATAGCCTGGGGCTGCGCTTCGCTCCACCCCAGGCTATTATGTGCCGGGTCATCTTTTCTGATAATCCGGTAAAAAGTATCTCTTCCCATCCGCAATGCCCTGATTGCTTATTTCTTTCTTCCTGATCTTCCCCTCTTCCTGTGAAAAGAAAAGGCTTACGGGAAGCAAGGAAGAGCGGGAAGAAAGGCGGAAGGGCAAACCGGATAGCTTCGCAAAAAGTCTCACATCCACATTCATAACCATTTCCAAAACGAAATCCTTATTATAGTGCAAGCGATAAGCTTGCGTGGCCCAAGCGGAAACCTGCTCGCGGCGCGCCACCTGAAGGTGGAACACCATACGGATTTCTTTTACCAATCGAATCCGGATCGATTCGTGAGAATTCCCCGGAACCTATCGCTTTTTGTGCCTTCCTCAAACAGGGCTGGCCATTGTGTTGGCGCCATTGACATTGTCGTTCGGACTATATAGAATTGGCTTTTAGGCGCATAATATCAAATTCCGATGGAATCGACTCTTCCGATGGATGGCTTTTGCTGAGTCTGTTCCGCCGAGGAGCTGACGATGATTCGGTCTGTTCTTTATGCTCTGACTGCTGCCTGCCTGGTCCAGTTTTTCCTGGCGATGATCGCTCCGCCGCCGGCCGCCGCCGTTCCCAGCCGTGGGCTCACTCCATCCGGGCAGACGCTCCCGATTACCATGCCTGTTTTTTCCATTCAGCCTTATAGTCTCGATTCGAGCGTCCTGCTGAGCAACCTGAGCAAATTTAACCAACTGTATATCACTTCGATGGCTTCGGTGATCACGGTGACGACGCCCGGCGGGGTGACCAGCCTGGCTTCCACAAACAGCTATTCCGGGAACCTGGCGCAGCAGTTTGCCGGCACAGGCGGACTTTTTGTTCTCAATCTCCCTCAGGCTTTCAATGAAACTCCTTCCGCATTTATCACCATTACGGCCTCCGGGGTGTGCAATTTCCTGAAGTCGCGCAATCTCTTCCCCAGCGAAGTTCCCTACCCGTACCAATCCTGCAGCAGCCCCACTCTGGCATATAATACACGTTCCATTTACAAAGCCAGCAGCCTCACGCAGGGAAAGACGGAAATCGGTAAGCTGATCCAGATTCCCATGCAGATTCCTGTGCACAACTTCGCCCAAGGGATTACCGCTACAATCTCGGTCCCGCTGGGCGGGCCGGGCGGCCATCTGTCGCTGCTGTTGTCCGGGAGCTCCGGATCCCTGGATTCCAGCCTGCCGGGCCTGCAGGCCTTCGCCTCTCCCTGGTTCGGACGGCAGCTCAACAGCACACCGATCGGCTATTATACGGTGGTCCCGCAGGGCACGGCCATGGAGCGGTTCATGATGCAGTTCCCGCAGGAATGGCAGGTGAGTCCCGGGACGCCGGAGCTTACCTATTACGCGGGATTTCCGGACAGCCCGCAAAGCGTCCTGGTTCCTTATTGGATGTTTCCGGATGCCACCGCGTTCGTGTCCGGTACCACTGTAACCTTGCGGTCCTCGTTTCTTCCAGCCGTGGAAAATTTTGTCCCGTCCGTCCAGATTGCCTCCCCGGCGCAAGGACTGGTGCCCTGGCCCGGCCAGTCCGTCCCCGTTTCGTTTACCATTACCGGGGCGCATGGCCCCTTCTCCTATAACGTTTATCTCGACGATTCCGTGGTTATTACCGGGACGACGTCAAGCGGGTCTCCTGCCGGGGGAAGCTTCCCGATGCCGCCTTCCGGTGAGCGGCCGGAAGGGCGGGTCTTGCGGGTGGAAGCCAGAAACAGCTACGGCCAAGCCGGCAGCGGCGTGGTGTACCTGGGCGCACCGCAGGCCCTCTACCTGCCGATGGTGACAAAAGGGGGGACCGCCGCCGCCCGGGAGGCTTCGGAGTTCTTGCCCGCTCCAAGTCAAGCCCGGACTCCTTCGGGGACTTATACGCGGGTCGGAGTGGAATGGGTATCCAATTACCACGGCACGGCGCCCAACCTGGCCATGACCGGGCCCGATGCGGAAGGGCTTTACCACTGGCTGGGTTCTTCCGGCATCGGCTGGACCAAGGCGTTCAACTACGGCAACGATTCGGCGTGGGAAAAGGACTGGCGGGACTGCACCCTGGGCGGAATCGACTGCGGCATGGGCGTGGACCGGGCGGAGCTGGTCTATTTCGCGGGTCATGGCTCCCCGTCGCGCTGGTATTTCGGGGTGAGCCGGAACGCCCGGGCGGCTTCGGCTGCCCATGCCCGCTTTCAGAACATCCGCTGGTCGGGTTTTGCCTCCTGCCAGACGCTGCGCGGAGGGCCGTTCGTAGGGGTCGGGAATCCTCCCTTGACCGAGTGGTTCAACTCCTTCCAGGGTTCCAACATGGTCCTCGGGTTCCACAGCGGCATGATGGACGTGGCCTTCGGGCCGATCCTGGGATTCTACCTGCGCAATTCCATTTATGACTTTGCTCCGGCCCTGCAGCCTTCGATCCGGAGCGCCTGGCTGATCACCGCATTTTTCATGAACGCCGGAAGGCCCTCTTACCTTTACGCCATAGGCAACCGCAACCCGATGGACGACAAGCTGCCGGCATCCACTTCCGCTCCTTTGGCGGCACTCACCGGGATTACGGAATACCGCTGGGTCTGGTGGGAAGAGTGACCTTCAACGGCGGCGCGGCCTTCGACTGACGGGTGCCCATTGTATTCCTTCGCCGGATCTTTGTTCCGCTATGCGGCCGGAGTGCGGGAGGCCTGCTGGCTGACCGCACTGGCCGCCATACCGATTTTTTTTAACGTCTATTCCAACCGCGTGTTTGAGCCGGATAAGATCGCCCTGATCCGCACCCTGGCGATCGTCTCGGCGGCGGCCTGGCTGTTCGGATTTTTCGCCTGCCCTCCGGAGAGATTCCGTGCCGGGGGCATGATCGGCAGGACCGCGGCCCGCCTGCGGGAATCTCCGCTCGAGGCCGCACTCCTGCTGTTTCTCGGTGTGCAGTTGCTGTCCACGGTCCTTTCGCTTCAGCCTGCGCTCAGCTTTTTCGGATCCTACTACCGGTCGCAGGGCACTCTAACGCTGCTTTGCTTCCTGCTGCTCGGTGCCGCACCCGCATTCGGTTTGCGGTCTTCCTCCGGGTTCAGCCGGCTGTTTGATGCCGTGGCCTTGGGCAGCGTGCCGGTCAGCCTGTACGGCATCATGCAGCACTACCGGCTGGAGCCCATGCAGTGGGCGGTGGGGACCGCGGCCCGCGTCAAGGGGAACATGGGGAATGAGATCTTTCTGGCCGCCTACCTGATTCTGGCTTCCATCGTGCTCCTGGGGCAGGCCCTGCGCTTCACCTGCGGCGGTCGGACCCTGTGGGTCTCCCAGAGGAAGGACCGCGGCCGCCTGGCGGTTTATTTTTTTGTCCTGGTGCTGAACCTGACCGCGCTCTGGTATACCCAGAGCCGCGGTCCGCAGCTGGCGTTCGCATGCGGTCTTTACTTTCTCCTGCTGCTTTCGGCGGCCTGCTTCCGGTGGCGGCGTCTCGCCTGGGGCCTCCTGGCCGCCGGGCTGCTGGTTCTGACGCTCGGCTGGCTGCACCGCCTTCCGGACGGGCCGCAATCCCCATGGATGAAGGCCCTGGGCCTGGAACGCCTTTCCCGGCTTGCCGAGGAATTACGAACGACGCAAGGGACGGCGGGCGTACGGTGGTGGATCTGGGACGGGACCGTCCGATTGATCCAGCCTCATGCGCCCATCCGCAACCCGGAGAGCGGAGAGGACCGGCTGAATTTCCTTCGCCCGCTGCTGGGCTACGGGCCGGAAACTCTTTCCCTGGTATTCCCGCGATTTTACCCGCCGCCGCTCGGCCGGCTGGAAAAGGTTGAGGCGATCGCCGACCGCGCCCACTCCGAGCTCCTGGACATCGCGGCCGGATCCGGAGTTCTGGGCGGCCTGGCTTATCTTTGGATCTGGGCGGCTCTGGTTCGCGGCTGCCTGGGCGGACTGGGCCTGATCGGCACCACCGGTGAAAAACGCATTTTCTGGTATGTTTCCGGCATGAGCAGCCTGCTGGTCACGACTCTTTTTGTCCGTTGGGGCGGTTGGGCCTTATCCGCCCTGGGCCTGGTAATCGGGCTTCTGGCCGGCTGGGCGGCTTTCCTGTTCTGGTGCGCCCTTCGGAACCGCAGCCGGTACCCGGAACCGACCGTTCACCTGCCGGCCTGGCAATCCTGGGCGCTGATCGGATTTCTGGCCGCGCTGCTTGCGCATCTGGCCGAGAGCAACCTGAGCCTGACCGTGGCTGCCACGCAGATCAACGCCTGGATCTTCATGGGGTGCTGTCTGGCTCTGCTGCATCGCTCCCGGGATTCAGTGCCGTCCAGGACCGGGGCCCGGGAGAATCCGGAAACCTCCACCGGCTGGATGGTGGCCCTGGTGCTCCTGGCGCTGAGCTATTCTTTCGGAGCCATGGATTTTCAAACATTGCTCGGCTCGGAAAGCGGGTCCGCGGAACAGGGACTGTCTCCGGCGGCCAAGGGGCTCTTTTTGCTGTTCCTGGTCACATGGGGTGCCGGTGCCCGGCTGATCTGGGCCGATAAGGCCGCAGCCGCCAAGTCCTGTCCATGGCGGAAAGCGGCCGCGCCGCTCCTGCTCCCGCTTCTCCCTGGCATGCTGATCGCCCTGCTGGCCGTCCGATACCGGGATGCCCTGGCCGGCCGGATCCAAGTTCCGTATGAAAGGATGGTCGAATCGGTGGATTCCTTTACCGGCATTTTCTCCCTGGTACTGGCGCTCCTGATGGTTCTGCTTTTCGGATGGTCGTGGTTCCTGCGCCCCAGGGACAACCTGCTTTTTCCGGCTTTCCCTGTCCGCCGCTGGAGGAAAGCCGCGGCCGCAGCGTTCGGCGGCCTGATCCTCTGGTTCTCCTGGGAGTCGTTGCAGGCCTGGGCCGTGCAGCCCGTCCGGGCGGATATGGTTTACCGCCAGGGGCTGCAGGCCGAAGCGGATAGCCGGCTGCCGTCGGCTGCCGCGCTCTATGAGCGCAGCCTCGGGATGCAGCCCCGTCAGGATTATTACTACCTTTCCGTGGCGCGGCTCCGGCTGCGAGCGGCGCTCTTTTCTTCCGATGCCCGCGAGGCGGAGCGGCTGCGGGCCGAAGCGGAGAGGCATATCCGCGAAGCCCGGCGGCTCAATCCCTACCATCCCGATCCGACCTGGGCCCTGGCCCGGCTTTTTCACGCCTGGGCCATACGCACCACCGGCAGCGAGGAGAGACGCCGTCTGGCCGAAGAAGCCGAGAGGCAGTACGGGGAAGCGGAGCAGCTCAGCCCGGCACAGGTCATCCTGCTGTGCGAAAGGGCCGGGCTGCGGCTGCAGCTCCTGGATGATCCGACGGGAGCGGTCGAGCTGGCGCGCCGGGCGCTCGATTTGAATCCCCAATATAAAGCCGGCTTGGAGGTAATGGCTGTGGCCTGTGATGAGCTGAGCCGGCGGGCGGATGCTCCCGCCGAATCCCAAAGGTGGAAAACGCTGGCGGAGGAAGCCCGCCGGCAGGCCCTGCCGCCGGCGAACCAGTGAAATGCGGAACCCCCCTGGGCAGACCCTGCCGCTGCGGATTGCATTTGTCGACCACTGCCCGGTCCGCGGCGGAGCGCAAATCGCTTTGTTGCGCATCCTGAGCCGGATCGACCGGCATATCGTGGATCCGGTTTTTTTCCTTCCATCGCAGGCTTCGATCCGGCAGGACCTCCAGCGGCTGGGAATCCGCTGCGTCCCCATCGCTCTCCCGCCGATTCGAAAAGGCTTTCCCGGCAGTTTGAGTGCCCTGCTGGCGGCCGCCGGGCAGCTGCGCCGCTCGCTCCGGAGGGAGGGGATCGACGGGGTGCATGCCAACACGGTTCGAGCCCAGATGCTGTCTGCCCTCGGATCTCCGGTGCCGGCCTTCTGGTGGCTGCATGACGACACGTTTCCCCGAACCCTGTTTCGCTTCCTTCGTCGCCGGTCCGCCTGGATTGCTGCCAATTCCAGGTTCATTGCGGATCGCTACGGGCTTCTGCGGCTGCCCGGCACCTCGGTGCTGCCGAACGGCCTGGAGGAGGATCCGGCGGCAGGAGACCGGCAATCGTTCCGAAGGGCATTCGGCATTCCGGAGGATGCCCTGGTGGTGGCCGCCGCGGGGAGGCTGGTGCGCATGAAGGGGCAGGACCTTTTTCTGGAAGCGGCGGCGCGCGTGGCCGACCGGATGCCCGGGATTTATTTCCTGGTCATCGGGGAGGCTTCCGCAGAAGACGAAGGGCCGGGGCCCCACTCCGGCGGGACCGCCTATCGCCGCCATCTGGAATGCCTCTCCGTTGGGATTGCGGGCAAGGGCCGGGTGATTTTTTGCGGCCATCTGCACCCTATGGCCGATGCCTATGCCGGCATGGATCTCCTGGTGCACTATCCGTCGCGGCCCGAAGCGTTCGGGCTGGTGCTGATCGAAGCCATGAGGGCCGGTGTCCCGGTGATCGCCGCGCAGGAAGGCGGCCCGCTGGAAATCGTGGAGCCGGAATCGAGCGGGCGGCTGGTGCCCCCGCGTGACCCGGCTCGCCTGGCCGAGGAGATCCGGTCTCTTCTAAACGACCCGGCGCGCCGGGCGGAGTTCGCCCGGAAGGGCCCCCGGGTCGTCCGCCGGAAGTTTCGCCTTGAAGATCAGGTTCGCCGGCTGGAAGAAATCTATCTCCGGGTGTTTGGGTCCGGCCGTCCCGGGTCGGCGGCGGACCGGGCATAAAGCGGAGCACATGGTGAAGAAGATTCGCGTCATTCTCGACGGGCGGGTCATCACCGATCACTTTCCGGGCATCGGCAACTACGCCCGGAATCTGGCCCTGGCCCTGGCTGAAGAGGAGGATCTGGAGCTGCTGGTGGTGCAATCGGCCGGCGGCCGGGGGGATGCCGGACACCTGCCATCTCTTTCCTCCCACCCGCGGATTCGGATGATTTCCTGCCCGGCAGGCCCCGTGAGCCTGGCCCAGCACTATTGCCTGGACCGGCTTGCCGGAAAATACGGCGCGGACCTCTGGCATTCGACCTGGTACATGGCGCCCTGGCTGAAAATGTCCTGCCCGACGGTGTTCACCTTTTACGATACGATCCCGCTGCTCCTGCCGCAGTACTGGCCGGCGGTTCACCGGATCCTTTTCCGGCTGGCCCACCGGCTGGCATTCCGGTCCATGAGCGGGGGCATCGTGCTGTCGCAGTCCGCGAAAAAAGATCTGGAGCGGCTGGCCGGGGCCCGGGGCGGCTCCCTGGTTCCCATTCCGCCGGGGGTACCGTCGCACTATGCACCTGCCGCTCCGGAAGCGGTCCGGCAGGTGCGGAACCGCTACCGCCTGGACCGCGACTACATGTTTTTTGTGGGAATCAACAAGCCTTCCAAAAATCTGACCGGACTTCTGGCGGCCTACCGGCAGCATCGGCGGAGCATGTCCGAGGCCCAGCCCCTGCTGGTGGTGGCCGGTCCCTGGGATTCGCGATACCCGGAAGCACGCGCTATGGCGATGGCCGATGACCTGCGGGACTCGGTCCGCTTCCTGGGATTTGTTCCGGCAGAGGAAATGCCGGCTCTTTATACCGGATCGCTTTTCTATGTCTGCCCTTCGCTGCAGGAGGGGTTTGGATTTCCCCTGGCGGAGGCCATGGCCTGCGGAACGGCGGTGGCCTGCAGCCGTGCCGGAAGCCTGCCGGAGGTGGCCGGAGAGGCCGCCTGCTATTTTGACCCGGAAAATGCCGCCGAACTGGCCGATGTTCTGACGAAGGCGGCGACGGATGCCGTATGGCGAAAAGCATCGTCGGCATTGGGCCGGGAGCGGGCGGCCCGCTTCTCCTGGAAAAATACCGCCCGTCGGACCCTGGAGATCTACCGCGAGGTTCTGGACCGCGAATCAGCCCCTGCCCGCCGGCGGCGTTAGGCATACGGTTCGCCGGAAATCCGCCACCCTCCCGGAAAACAAAAGTCGCAGGGAGGGCGGTGTCCGCTTTGCAGGAATACAACCGAAATGCAGATGTCCCTTAGGGGATTTGCGTGTTTGCCACAATGGGCGAAATAGCGGAAATCGTACCGTTGTGAAACCCTGTATATGCCGAACGAGATCGTTCTTGCGGGACTCAAAGTCCTGTAAGGGACGGCAGAACAATCCGGATGGAGCTGCATTAAGTTTGGAACCCCGAAAGGGGTTCCGGATCACAGCCCGGGGTTGCGCCGCA
>CAINFC010000091.1 GCA_903847975.1 uncultured Acidobacteriota bacterium
GTATTTTGATGGCTTTCAGCTTCCCTTGCCCGGCTTTGGGTGATACTCCAGGGGTATAGTCCAGAGTTTTCGCCAGCGCCGCGATAACGGCGTACAAGGTTTTCTCCCGGGGGCCGCCAGGGCGTTTTTGCTTCGGCTTGGCAAACCAGTCGGGATGTTCCCTTTCGACACGCTCAACCTCTGCGACGGTGACAACACGCTGTAGATCACCGTCCTCGGCCAAGAGCCCCCACATCCGCGCTTCCGCTTCGGAGTCCGCCTCTCCCGGTTCCGGGGTTACGATCTCAATATGGTCATTGGGGTATTTCGCCTCCAGGTCCGGAATGGTGCGCTCACCCAGCAGTGTCACGGCTACAACCCGCACATCCCGCTTGTTGTTACTGGCGGCGAGTTTCGGGGTGGTCCACAGCAAACCCTCATAGAGAAGGTAATCAACGTCCTCCACCGCCCACTTCCAGCGGGCCGCCAACTCGCGCACGGTGAGGTAATTGTTTTCAGCAGTCATAAGCACTCCCTCATGCTTTGCCCTGGTGAAGATGCCGGATCAGGCGGGCCAGGGTCGCCCGCTTTTCGGGGATCAGCCTAGGTCCGGCAGAATCGAATTGTAATCCGTTACGAAAGGCGTTTACTGGGGTTGCGGGTTCGCCAATGGCGCCGCCCCGAATTCAGCCCGCCGTTTGTGCAAAGCGTGATCAAGCTCACTCAACCTCTCGGCTACGGATTCAAGACTTTGGGACAGGAACCAGAACATGTACATGCGGTCCTCGCCCTGGGGTAAATCATCCTCGCCCGCATCGCGGATAACCCCAAGTATCGCCGCCGCGCCGCGTAACTTTGTTGCCAACCCCTCCATTTCGTCGCTAATGCAGTGAAACTCCATCACTTCAGTACAATCGCACTCAGCCATATCGCTAACCTCTCTCTTAGGTTGTGGTGTGGTCAGGGCCGGGTATCGGTGGCTGCCGTTACCCTGCCCGCTTAATTCGCCGTCCCTGGTTTGCCGGTGGTCACTGCGCCGGCACAGTCAGCCAGCCACCTTCTTGCCGTCGGCGGCCTTGGATCGGAAACCCTAACCGCCAGTCTTGCGCCGGGTAATCGGTGTCACGTTCGATTCCGGGCCGCCAAGTTCCGGCAAGTGTTTACGGATGGCATCCGCCACGGCGGAAGGTTGCAGGTGGGCATAATGCCGGCTTGTCATGCGCGTATCGGCATGACCAAGCGCCTCGGCAATCATCTGGAGCGGAACGCCAGCCGATGCCAGCGCCGAAGCGTAGGTGTGCCGCAAGTCGTGAAAGGATACGGCCGGGACTATCCGGGCCGCTTCGCAGGCTTCCACCATGCGCCGGGTCTGGTGCGAGCGCCCCCACGGTACGCCATCCGGCCGGGCCAGGATCAGATCATTACCAGACTTGCCGGCGGTCCAGTCCATGAACCAGCGCCGGCCTTCATCGGTCAGCGGGACATGCCGGGGTTTCCCGCCTTTCGGGTCCGCGATGTAAACGCTTCCGTTGTCTGGGTCGAAGTCGGTCGTCTTGAGTACGATCAGTTCACCATACCGACAGCCCGTCAGCAGCGCCGCACGGACCACGGGCCGGAAGTCATCACGGCAGGCATTCAACAGCCGGCGGGATTCATCGGCGGATAAATACCGGACCTTCGGAGCGTCCGCCCGTTTGAACGGTTTCACGCGCCGCCACGCATCATCTGAGGGTACCCGGCCAGCATGGAAGGCATAATTGAGCGGGGCCTTGAGTGCGGTCAGGATGCGGTTCGCGGATGCCTTCCGAGCGCGTACCGCTTCCGGGTCTTTCTTGTCGAAGTCGATCAGATGCCCACCACGGACACGCTTCTTGCCGGCCGCCAGCTTTTTCAGCCAGGCATTCAGATCGTCGGTCGTCAGGTCGGCCACAACCTTCTTGCCGAGCGCCGGCAGTATGTGCGCCTGGTAAAGATGTTCGGTCCGGTCTTTCGAGCGTCCCTCCTTCGCGTAATGGCCCTCCAGGTAGTCGGTCACGGCATCCGCCACGGTGTACTTGCTGGTGGGCTTGTCATGGCCCTTGCAGCTTTCCGCGAACTCCAGGGCGGCCGTGAAGGCTTCCTTGTAGGACAGAATGTCCACGCCGTTCGAGTCGGCCGTATCGTCGGCCGTGCCCAGATTCTTTTTCAGATAGGCCGCGCCCTCGGTCCGGCCTACCGCCTTCGCGGCTACCCGGGTAATCCATACGCCGCTTTTCGGTCCCTTCCGATAGCCGATGAATACGCCGGGGGTGAGTTGCCGCCAGTAGGGTTCCCGGTCGGCCGGTATCGCCAGCCGTTGCCGAGCTTCGCGGGTTTCAATGCGAGAGTCTCTTGATAATCTGGCCATCGTCGCACCTTCAAAAAGTGGGGGAAAATTGGGGGAAAATCCCGGGGTGAACTGATGTGTACTATGGTAGGCCGTAATGTATTGAATATCAAGGGTTTCAATTACTTACATGAACGGCGGTAGACTGGAAAATGCTATATCTAGTCCCTCTCACGGCGGCAACATGGGTTCGAACCCCCTTGGGGACGCCAATAAAATCAAGGGTTTAGGGTTTCCGGCAGGGTCGCCGGTATAAAATCGGTATAAAACCCACTCCCGGGAATCCAGACAAGACAGCCGCCTTCGGGCGGTTTTTTTATGCCTAGTACCGCCATCTCGAAATGAGTTGGATAATTGGCGGTTTTGAACCTGCCAAGCTTTTGACATGGCCCGCCCCACTCCACCGATCATTCTTTCCCGCACCCAAGGCGCCCTCCTACAAACCCTTGTGAGCAGCCGCGAAATCCCGCATGGCCTAGTGGAGCGGGCGGGCATCGTGCTTGCCGCCGGCGAAGGACGGACGAACAAGGCCATCGCCCAGGAGAGGGGGCTGTGCGAAGAGACCGTGGGGTTGTGGCGGAGGCGTTGGCTGGAAGGCCGTGCGGACCTGGAAAAGCTGGAGGACCAGCCCAAGCGCCTGCGGAAAGCGGTGGGAACGCTGCTGGCCGACCGGCCACGCCCGGGGTGTCCGGGCCTGTTCACGGCGGAGCAAGTCTGCCGGTTGCTGGCACTGGCCTGCGAGTCGCCGCCCGAACACCTCGACCATTGGACCCGTCCGGAGTTGGCGAGGGTCTTGGTGGAGCGGGGCGTGGTGGAAGGCATCTCGGCCAGTAGCGTGGGCCGCTTTTTAAAATCAGGGGGATCTGAAACCCCACCGCAGCCGGTATTGGCTGAACCGGGAAACGGAGGACGGACCGGAGTTCGCGGGCGAGGTCAGGACGATTTGCCAGCTCTACCACCAAGCCCAGGAGTTGCTTGAGAGCGGCGTCCACCTGGTCAGCACGGACGAGAAGACCGGCATCCAGGCCCTGGAACGGGTCCATCCCGACCAGCCCGCCGCCCCCGGCCAGCTGGAGCGCCGCGAGTTCGAGTACCACCGGCACGGGACCCAGGCCCTGATCGCCAACTTTGAGGTCGCCACCGGCCAACTCGTCAGCCCCACCGTCGGGGACACCCGCACCGAGGCGGATTTCGTCGACCACATCCGCGCCACTGTCGCCACCGATCCCGGCGCGGGATGGGTGTTCGTCGTGGATCAACTCAACACCCACAAGTCCGCTGGCCTAGTCCAACTGGTCGCCGAGCTCTGCGCCGTCCCGGACGACCTGGGCCGGAAAGGCGAGTCCGGCATCCTGCGCGACATGGCTTCCCGCAAGGCTTTCCTGGAGGACGGGAGCCACCGCATCCGGTTCGTCTACACCCCCAGGCATTGCTCCTGGCTGAACCAGGTCGAAATTTGGTTCAGCATCCTCAGCCGCCGCCTACTCAGGCGCGCCAGCTTCGCCTCCACCGAGGAACTGAAACGCCGCATCCTCGCCTTCATCAGGGTCTTCAACGAAACCTTGGCCAAGCCCTTCCGATGGACCTATATCGGCAAACCTTTGATGGCCTAGGTTATCCAGATCATTTCAGGTTGGGTGTACTAGACTGGCTCTGCGTCCGAGTTCGCGAGGTTCATGAGGAACTCACTGTGAGTGATTCCTGGCTGAATGAAGCGGTGAAAACGTGCTAACTCCGCCGCGCTAAGCTTTTCGGGTTCCCGTAGTTGTGATGGGCCATTGTCCTCCACCGTGTGGTTCCATTGGGGGAGTTCGTCAAGGGGTAGAGTCAATGATCTCTTAAAGTGCAAGCCGTTCATATCGCCAATGCTCCACGGATTCCATCATCTATGCAAAATGACTGGCGCCCTGCAGGGCGGCGACATTCTTCCCTGATCCTGACACAGCGTCCTCTTCAATACACAACCAGTGCCGGAAGAGAAAGGCGCCAGCTAAACCACTGACGGAATTGGGAAGAATACGTCCAGTTCATCTTTCTAATAAGCATGAATTGTACCATCCGTAATGCTCCGAAAAAGAGGCGGGTAGCGTGGCGATTGGTCCCGCCTGATGATCTTAAATTGTGCAATGCTGCCCAA
>CAINFC010000092.1 GCA_903847975.1 uncultured Acidobacteriota bacterium
CTGACTCATAATCAGCGGGTCGTAGGTTCAAGTCCTACTGGGCCCACTTTAAAATCAACAACTTACAGGAACTGCCGGTTACCATTAAAAACCATTACTCCTGTTTTACTCCTGGAGGAACCGGTTTCTCCTTTTCTTCGGTTTCGCCGGCTTCTCTTTCCTGAACTTCACGGACACGCTTTTCCAGGTCACGCGATATACCCAGATACCTCAAAGTTGTGGCTATATCGGCATGGCCTAAAAGGTGGGAAATGGACCGCACTTCCAATCCGTTGCGATGCCACTGCAGGGCTCGGTATCTTCGCAGATCGTGAAACCCGAGCCCTTTGGGTAAGCCGGCTTTCCGGACCGCTTCCAGAAAGCCTTTCCGGGGGCAGGTGTAGCGCAAATCCCCCCGACTGACAAACACCCACTCGAAATCGACAAGTTTTGGCAAACAAAGTAAAAAACCGATAGCCTTTTTGCTCAGAGGAATCAGCCGAACGTCGTAGTTCTTCGACTTTGCAACCGAGAGAATTTTGGTATGGAAGTCCAAGTCCATCCAACGCAGGTCGATCGCCTCCTGAAGCCTCATCCCGGTTTCGGAAAGCAGTCCGACCAGGGATTGCAGCTTCTGATCTTCGCAACAAGCAATCAGTCGGTCCACTTCCTCCGTCGTCAAGGGATAGCTGGTTTTCTTCTGCTCCCGCAGCATACGAAACCCAAGCAACGGATTCATCTGGACAATCCCGCAATCCACAGCATACGTCATCATGCTCTTGACTGCGGCGACTTCTCTGTTAATGGAAGCCGCACTTACTTTTCCGTCCCGTGACTTCACATAGCGGTGGATATGGTCGCGGGAAAGATCGGCAATCGGAAGGTTACGGAGAAATCCACCTACATAGCTTAGACTGCGGGCATAGTCCGTCCAGGCACGCATCCGAGGTTTGCAGCGCTCTTCGATGAAGCGTTCCGAAAAGCCTTTCAAGTTGGCTTCGTCCGGATTCGTCCCCGAGAGTTCGTCGCGGAGGTCGCGCCAGGTGTTGGTCACGATGGCGTTATCCACGCGCGCCAGCAGATTTTTAGCGGAAGCCAGATTCGGACAGTAGATCCTCAAGCGTCCTGCTCCCGATGGCCAATACTTGCTAACCACATAACGAGTTCGTCCCAAGTGGTCTTTTTCTTTGAAAACACCCATTTTATTCGTCCCCTTTCTTTTGCGGGGCCGAGGGCTTTTCACCGCTTTTATTATAATCCGGAAGCGAACTGCAGAAACGCTCTAATTCCTCCAGTTCGAAAATCCGCTGCGGCCGGGTCCCTTCTCCAGCCAGAACCTTGGCTTTGATCAGGCCGAGATCGCTGTACTTTCGAAGCGTATTGACGGAAATGTCCAGGTATCTGGCCGCGGATTGGATCTTGAAGAGCCGCTTATTTGGCACCTGAATCAGGGCTACCGATTTACCGAACATGGCTGTTTTCTCCGTTATCGATGGTTCTGGTTATCATGAGTGATTTTTTTCGAAGGTGGCTGGACCTGTCTTCAAGCGGAGATCCGTCTCTGCCAGGGCTGGTCGACATCCGGGTTGCTGAAATGCAGCCGGCTTTCCCGCGGAGGAGGTAGTATCAATTCGATGCGCTGGCGGTTCACTTGGGTGATACGATCGCCCTCCTGGAGGAAGCATACCAGCCCCCAGTCATGGCCGAAGGGGAAGCAGAGTCGTCCCCGGTTCTGGTACAGGCGGGCTTCCGTCCATCCCAAGGAGAGAGCTTCTTCCCGGATGGCATCCACCTGGGATACGGCGGATTTGGCTATTTTTGCGGTAAATGGCCAATGACCCTCTGCCGGAAACAGGAACGGTTTTTCCGGTTGCGGTTCCTCTTCCGGCGCCACGGCCGTTTTTTCCTCGGCAGGCGATTCTTCCCTGGCAGGGATACTGGCTGCCGGCTGGTAAGCTACGGAGGGATCCAGGGTGTTCACGGCAACCAGGAGCCGGTTCTCGCCAAAGCGAGCCAGTGCCCATCTGTGGATTCCGTTAAACCGTTCCCGCAATACCTCGTACGCCGCAGAATCGATTCGG
Organism: uncultured Acidobacteriota bacterium; assembly: GCA_903847975.1. Classification (GTDB taxonomy): domain Bacteria; phylum Acidobacteriota; class UBA6911; order CAINFC01; family CAINFC01; genus CAINFC01. The sequence continues at coordinate 2,061 of CAINFC010000092.1, forward strand.
CCGGCGTATTTTGCCTTCTGGGCCAGGGTCATCCGATGCCGAAGCCAGGCGTAGTATTCGGGATCGAGGCGCCGGAAAGATCCAGCCAGGGTCTCGCCCTTGCCGGCTGCCGTATCCTGCAGGTCGATTTCCCTGTATTCCAGGTTCGTGGCAGCATAGAGTTCCCTTACTGGTTTCGTCCCTGTTATCGGCAGTAGACTGTCTTTACCTGCAGACTGCTTGAATATCGTTAATATACTCATGACGATCTCCTGATAGGTCATTGCTTAGGTTAGCTAGGGAAAAAGGCAGTAAAAGTGCGGCGGATCTATCTTCAAAAAAAACCTCCGCAAGAACCTCCGCAACTTTTTAATTCATTGATTTTATTATATTTATATTATTTTTTTACGAAGGAAAGAAGGATATAAGGAATATTACTCACGTATAGGGGAAAAAAATAAAAAATTAGTCCCAGGGGAAAAATATTTATTTTTTTTATATATATAAGGGGGGGTGCATTCCCAGAAACCTCCGCACCTCCGCAAATATCCTGTAAAGCATTGATAAATAAATCCCTACAGGAAGCGACGGATGTTTTACGCATGCGAACTACCTCCTCCGCAAAAAGTTTGGAATGCCGCTAGTTAGATAATGCTGATATCATAGGTGCAAGAACGTCGTTGGCATGGTTCTGACCTGTTAATGGCAATAGTGAATCCTGCCTGGCGAATGGTATTCATGTCGTTACTGAACCGCTGGGCAAACTGCTGCACGGAGTTCATGGGGAACGCAAGTCCGAAATCCTTGGAAAACCGCTTCAAGGCCACGAACAGTTCCCGAGCCAGGACTCCCTCCATAGTCGTTTCGTCCCGGAAATCGATCTGATACCGTTCCAGGAAGGCAATCCGGTGGGTCCGGTCTACATTCACCCCCATATGTTCCCGGTCTGCCGCCATAGCGTGGCGGTAAGCTTTAAATAGCGCAGCCAGGCAGGTGGCGATCGGGTTGGATTCCCTGGCCGTTTCAAAGCTGACAAGGTTCAGCGAAGCGATACGTTCCAGGAATTGCGGCTGCAGCGTCTCGAGGGCCTGGTTGGCTTCCTCCCGCGGCTCTCCGGCAAGCATCATCAGGTACATGAGGCTCAGGTAATCGTTGCAGCGCCGCTTGCTGTGGTTGCCGAGGCTGCGGTGCAGCAACTGCATGGCTTTCTCCAGCGATCCGGATTGGATCATCGCTAGCACCTGGCTGGTCCTTTTCATCATCGAGGAAATGATCCGATCGCGGCGTTTGGCCAGTTCCGCCAGGATTTTGGCCTCCAGGAAGCAGTCGCTGGCCTGCTCATCCAGATCGAAGCGTATGATGAACGATCGGGACAGGACCTCCGACAACTCCCCGCCCAGCGGTTCGATCCCGGTGGTGTTGAGCAGACACTTGGTGCGCTCGATGATCGTTTCCGTGTCCGTCCCGCTCTTGCGCTTTTCCTTGGCGATACCGGTAATACTGGTCAGCATGAAGGTGGTCAGTTCCTCGGTCATCTGCTTCACTTCGATGTTGTCCAGAACGATGAGCGGGTTCTGGGAGCCATCGGAGTAGTTGGCGGCATCGGTGCTCTTTTTCTGCTGCGGCTCGCCGTAGAGCAGCGTGGAGATCAGCTTGCTGGCTGTGGTTTTCCCCGACCCGGCCGGTCCCTCGAAGCGAGTCATGGGACGCGTGCCGGCAAAATCGATGAGCAGGAAGCAGGAAACCCAAAGGAGAATGAGGATCCTATCGCCATGGACGCAGGTCAGATTCCCAAGCAGCAGTTCCTGCATGAGCCGGTCGGCTTCGCCGGGATCGGAATCGGGACAAAAGCGCAACGGAGTCATTTTCCGCGAGCAGTCCAAAATGATGCCATCCTGGTTGGCGCCGTTTTTCAGGATCTCGATCCCCTGCGGGGTAATCTTGGCGACTTCATGATCCGGGTTATTCAGGTTGAAATAGACGGTAGCCCGGTTCACGTCGGTATGGAGCCAGGAGAAATGATCCCCGAGCTGCCCGCGTTCCACGGCCAGGTTGGCCAGTACCTCACAGAAAGTCCGGCCGCCGGCCGTGGTCTGCACCATGCCGGTGTAGTTGTATAAAAACGAGGCATAGAGCCGTTTGCGGCCGCGATCGCCGGAATCCATCCACCAGATGGCGCTATCGAAAAAGAGGAACGGCTCACCCTGCAGCGTATGGAAAAAGCGAGCTTCATGCTCCACGAACCATTCGTAGGCCGCTTCAGCGGCCTTGGCAAAATCCGGAACTCCCTTCTCCGCTTCCGTGGCGCGCAGGACTTCCTCGATTCGGGCCTGGCAGGAACCGGGAGCGGCATCGGAGCCATGCTTCTCGCGCCGACGCTGCTGGCGAACATGGGAGCGGTGTTCTTTCTGGATGGCCCGCACCTGCTCGCGGAGATCCGCCATCGGAAGGACAGCTTTGCCGAACCGCTCCTGGATGAGCTTCAGGCAGCGGCTCTGTTCCAAAGGAGGAATCCGGGCAATTTCCCCGAGAATCGGCTCCAGAGAGCGGTTGCGCTCTTCCTCGGAGGCGGCCTGGGGTAGTCGCGAAATGCCAAACTCCAGCGGCGTTTCGGCTTTCGAGAGCAGCTGTTCGAAATCTTCCGCGGTGTGTCCCTGCGCAAAGTATTCGTTGACGTCGATTTTCGCCTCCTCCAGCAGTTTTTCCGCGTCGCCGATTTCCTCCCTGGTCCGTCCTTTTAGCTCCTTGGCGAGCCCTTGCGCACCCAGAGCCGTGCCGATGCCGAATCGCTCCCGCAGCATGCGGCGGGCCTCTTCATGCTTCGGTTCGAGCGGCAGCACCACCAGCCGGGTCCGGATCTTCTGGTCCGAGAGGATGGCCGCGGTTTTCAATGCCCCGTTCAATCCGGCTTGCGAGATCTCGTTATCCTGGCAAAGGTAGATGGTTTTCACATGGCGAAACCTTGGCAGCAGCCGGCCCCAGTCGGCTTCCCGGATGCGCACCGTAACCGGAGAGACAGCCGAGAATCCATGCTCCATGAGCGAGATGCAATCGGTCACTCCCTCGGTGATGATGACCCGCTCGGGGCCCGACACCAGGCAGTCTTCGTTGTAAAGATGGCTGTTGTCGATGCAGGGAGCGACATAGGAATGGCTGCTATCGTCATGGACCGGCAGCTTCTTGTATTTGCCCTGCTCCCAGGGCTTGTCCGGGGTCCAGGGAGTTTTGCGCCCGATCAGGAAGACCACCCGCCCGCGGCTCCAGTAGGGGAACACAATGCGCTGCTCGAAGAAAGGATCCAGCCCATCCTGATGGGTGGGATGAAAAGCTCCGCTTGCGGCAAGATCCCGCCGGCTAAAGCCCTGATCTTTTCCGGCAAGCGAACGGACGACCCCCTCGCCGCCCAGGTTGTCGGCATAGCCGATCTGCAGCCAGTCGATGGTCTCATCCGAGATTCCGTACTTGCGGCGAAACCATTCCAGGACGTCGGCATTCTCCCGGAGCCGCTGGTGATAAAACCCGGATAGTGCCGTCAGGATCTCATAAACCCGCAGTTCCAGTTGCCGCTCGGCTTCCAGTCGGGCGAGCTCCTGCGGAGAAAGCCCCTGCCGGGAAAGCGAAGAAAGGCCGGCCTTGGCAGCCAGGAAATCGCGGGCCATCCGGTGACTCTCCGGCATAGGCCCCGACTGACCTCGCGTTACCTGGCCTGATTGGATGAACTCCACCAGTTGGAGCACATCGCCGCCGACTCCGCAGCCGAAGCAGTACCAGCCCTGTTTGTCGAGCATGACGTGCAGCGACCGGTGCGTCTGGCTGCGGTGATTCGGACAGTCGCATTGCAGCAGCTTCTCGGATTCATCCAGGACGCGCGCTCCGAGCAGCTCCCTGGCGATGACGCCGATATCCATGGCGGTAATCCGGCGGTAGTAGTCCTTGACGGCGTTTCCTTTGTCGTTATTCATTTTTTCCTCACTGGTGTTCGTATTGTCGGATGCGATCAGAGCTCATTCATGGAAATGTCCCCGCAATCCCAAGGGCGGTCGGGCGCGAGAAGGATGGAAAGAAAAGTGCGGCGGTTGTCCTGCAGCTGCTTTTGGGCGCAATTGGCCAGACCCCAGCGATCGCCGATCAGAATGGTGGTCTCCCTGGCGCGAGTCACCGCGGTATAGAGCAGATTGCGGTGGTGCATGAAGGAGTGCGCCTTATGCACCACAACCACCGCGCAGGGGAACTCCGAGCCTTGCGTCTTGAAAATTGTCAAAACGTACGCAAGCTCTATGTCCTGCAGATTGGAAGATCCAGCTGAAATTTGCACCGGCACGCCTTCGAAATCCACCTCCAGCGAGCCGTCCCGTCCAGCAACCAGAACGGTCCCCATCGTTCCATTCATCACGCCGAGTTCATAGTTGTTCCGGGTCTGGATCACCCGGTCATGAATGAAGAACTTCGGACGGTGCCCAGGTTCCACTGCGGGAACATCGACATTCCAGAGCTTCTTTTGCAGCAGCCGCTGCAACTCGACATTCAGCTCCCGGGTCCCCAAGGGCCCTTTGTGGGTCGGCGTCAGAAGCTGGACATCCGCCGGCAGCTGGAAGCCGAGGCGCTTGTCCAGAATCTCCGAATAAAGCTGCAGAACGAATCGCCGGGCATCTACCACGTCGGCGAACTGGTCGGCCAGATACCAGGGCCCGCGGCTGGCCGACTCGGGCTCATGGCTGCGACGGACCTCGCCGCGGAGCACGGCCAGACAGTTTTCCTTCAAGGTGCCGGCCTGCCGGACCATCTGGTCGAGAATCACCGTGGGGACGGTACGGGATTCGACCAGATCGCGAAGCAAGTTGCCTGGTCCGACAGGCGGCAGCTGGTTGTGATCTCCGACCAGCACCACGGAGGTCCGCTTGCGGTCGATCGCCTGGAAAAGCTGCCAGGCGAGAGGAACATCGACCATCGAGATCTCATCTACGATAACCATATCGGCAAAGACCGGATTTCCGGCATCTTTGGCGTACTTCTTGCCGTTAAACCCGAGCAGGCGATGAACGGTGACGGCCTGGTGTCCGGAGAGCTGTTCCAACCGTTTGGCTGCTTTGCCGGTGGGCGCGGCCAGCAACACTTTCCATCCCAGTCTGGCGGCGATTCGCGCAATGGCCGAAATGGTCAGCGTCTTTCCGGTACCTGCAGCTCCGGAAACGAGAGCGATTCCGTTTTGAAAAGCAGCCAGGACGGCCTGTCTTTGGGCGGCATTGAGCGGAGGCAGACTCTCGGCCAGCATGACCTGAATCTGGTCCTGGCTCACTCGATGCGGTTTTGCTAAGCCAGCCTCCTGGAACCGACGGGCGAGGCATTCTTCCATCCAATGGATTTCCGGCCTGGCAATGAGGAAGCGGCCCTCGGTCGGCACGCAAACCAGAGCATTCTGGTCGAGCAGCCAGCCGAGCTGCTCTTCGATGCGATCGCGGCTATTGAGGACATCCATGACCAGCAGCAGATTGGCCTGTTCGACCAGCTCGACGAACTCCACCCAGCAATCGCCCTGGTCGAGCGCTTCATTCACGCAATGCAAAATCCCCGCCCGGATCCGCGCCGGGTCTTCCTTGGCCGTGCCAATCTGCCGGGCCATCCGGTCGACGCGCTTGAAGCCAAGTCCTGGCATCTCTTTCACCAGGAGATAAGGATCCGCCTGCAGCAGTCCCAAAGTGGAGTTACCGAATTTTTCCACCAGGCCGCTCACCTGGTGGAAAGTCAATCCGAAGGACGAAAGCCAGGTCATTACCTGGTTGGTCTCCCGGGTTTTCAGCCACTCATCCCGGAATCTTTGAATCGCTTCAAGTGATACTTGTGCCGCCGCGGCGACTTTTTCCGGTTCTTCGGTAATTGCCCGGTCGAAGTCCTTGCCGAAGGTTTCCGCAATCCGCCGGGCTTTGACCGGTCCGACGCCCTTCAGTTCCGGATGGTTGGCCAGATATTCGGCAAGACCGTTCGTTTCCGGCTGCAGGTCGTACTGCATTTCCGCAACGGCAAACTGCCTCCCGAACTTCGGATGGGTTTCCCATCGGCCGCGAAAAAAGACGTTGTCGTTTTCACGGGCAAACAGCCGGCCGGCGAATTTCATCTCGCTCCCCTCCTCGGAAGCCAGAACGCCGGCGGAAAACTGCGGCCCGGCGAAATAGACCGCCCGGATCCGGCCACGGACGCTGATCAGATGCGCATCAGGTAATGTTTTCATCTCTTCTTTGCCTTTCGGTAATAACGCTGCAAGAATCCCTCGACGAATCGACAAGCGACCTGACGGTCGGAACAGAAAAAGACCGGGATGCCGAAATCCACGATGATGGCCAGCAGCGCACCCCACACGGAGTGGGGATGCGCTCCGGAGCGATACCGCCCGAGGAGCAGATCCCGAAGATCGGCTTCGACCACGACGCAGGCTGCTTCATAAACGGATAACCGCCTGAGTTCCCGGGTGAACCGCTCCCGCGAGCGGATGACGGTATGGACGAAATCCTCCAGGGTCTTTCGTTCCACCGCCACGGACCGCTCGAATCCTTCCAGGGAGTAGTCCCCGGCAGGCAGCGCCCGCCGGATGACTCCCGCGCGTTCAGGATCGAACGAGTACGGTTCCTGCTCCCGCGTATCGACAACGATGGTTAGGCGCACCACTTCAAAACATGGGCAAGCCGCCGCGCGCCGTCGGGCCGAAGCCGTCGCCGGGCTCTTCCAGGAGAATGCGCCGGTTGAAGTAGATATTCACATTTTCGCCGCGGGTCCGCCTGGTGACCTCGATCTTGACGTTCAGCAGCTTCCCCAAGGCCCTGGGCAGCTCGGAGAGCTTTTCCAGACTGACCCCGCAGGTGAGCAGATCGGTTTTCAGCCATTTGAGGTTCTCACGGCTGGCCATGACGTTGTTGCGCCACATCAGCCGGCCGTGGTACTTCGGGGCGATGATGCGCAGCGTCCACTTCAGCATGGGATTGCCGGAGGTCTGGGCCCGTACCAGCTCCACCCGCTCGACATTAACCTGGTATTTGCCGTCGGGGATGTCTTCGCGTTCGCGCTCCTCGACCACAGCCTGCTCAAAATCGTCATCGAGACGGGCCAGATCGATCTCTTCCGTTTTGCCGGGCTGATCGTAGTAATCGAAATCTTTGCTGCTCATAGTTCTCCTTCTATGTATTAGATTTTCCGTTGGCGGCCGGCTTCTTCTCCGGACCGGTTACCGTGGTTGCGGACGACTGAGGAACACTTTTGCCCTTCACGGGCTCCGGCTGCTCGAAAGCCTGGGCGAAGGCCTGAAAATTAAGATCCAATGTCTCGGGAAGACGTCCGGTGCGGTCTCCTGCTTCGTAGTACTGGCTGGGCTTGGTGCGCATCACCCGGCGGTAGACCGTGCGGCCGCTTTCATCGGTCTTCACCTCAAGATCGCAAAAGAGGATGATGTCGACCATACCCAGGACCAGCTTGCGGGCCTTGTCGGGGAGCGTCGGAGTGATGCGGGTATGCTTGCCGGTACGTGTTTCGATCTCCTTTTCCTGGCTGTGGGAGATCAGAAACAGTCCGTAGGGCAAAAAGGCCAGCTTGGTCAGCACCCGCTGGAACTCGTTATTGATCAGCGCCCAGCCCTTACCGAATCCGAGATCGGATTCATGGTCGATTTTGAACTTGGCGCAGATATACTCGCTGCACATCCGGTAGGCGTTATCGATGGTATCGATGATGATCGTGCGGAAGGGGTGTTTCCCTTCGGCAATTTCATTGCAGGCGGAAAGCAGCTCCTCCCAGTGGCGGATGGGCACCTGGTAGACCTCCAGGGAATTAAGGCCTGGCTCGGTAGCCAAGAACAGAGCGCCTTCGGCCTTGGCGCACCAGGTGGAGTTATGAACCACGAAATCGTTAGCAATGAAATTGTGGCTTCCCTCAACCGTTAAGTCGTAGACGGTCTCCACCACCGTCGGCTCGATGCTCAGAACCCGATCGAAAAGGATCGGCCCCAATCGGTCCAGTTGCGTTTCCATACCCCGGATGCTAAATAGGGCGGATCGGACTGTTTCCGCTTTTACTGCTTTTTCTCCAAAGAAACCGATCTCATCCAGATAGGTAAGGACATTTGCTTTGCTGCATATCGTCAACTCTGCACCATAGAGTTCACCATCCATTCTTCGTTCCCGGATGAGCGAGACAATGCCGAAACGGGAAAGTAGATGTTGAACTTGGCCGACCATCCGGCAGGAAGTAGAGCTGTAGCTGACTCGGCCGGAGGTTTCCACCGATCCGTCACAGCTGAAGAGCCGGTTGAGAAAGAGCCGAAGCTTGGCTTTCTTGAGCCCAAATACAAAATCAGGGATAAACTTTTCGGAGGAGCGCAATCCGTTGAGCCCGACCTCTTTGAGATAAGCGATCACATTGTTCGGACTGCTGCGTTTGCCACGGATACGAACATGAATAATGCCCTTCTTGTTGGCATATTCGACACATTCGTCTCCTTTGGCCTCTATGGCTGCCTCGAAATCAAGCCTTACTTCCGGATCTACCTTGGTGAAAGTGGGGGTTGAGCCTTGAGCAAGAGAACCATCGGCAATGAGGTAGGCGAGGATCTTGATTAAGTTGTCGTCCGTGTCGCTAGCGCCCCAGAGTTCTGGGTATTCGGTGGCTATGGCAACCCGATCACCCATTTTCAATTCCTGGAGCGGTTTCCAGCCATTTCGAGTCAGGAAAGGGTGGTTGGCGGTTGCTTCGATACTCCGGCCAGTCTGGGTCGTCAGACGGTAGAGTTGGGCTGGTTCATTTTCTAGATAGGCGGAGGGTGTCTGCGAAGTAATGATCCCTGCTTCCTTCATGGTCAGAACATCGATTGCCTTGTTCTCGACCAACTCCTTAAGGGTGGTGGGTCGTCCCGTGCAGGGATCATAAAGGATGGTATTTCCTCTCAGGCACTTGCCACACTTCGTCGCTCCGTAGATTAGCACCGTATAATCAGCCAGATCCGGTTTGGGTGGACTTTTCTTGTTGGGCAGCATTTCAGTTCTCCTTTTCTATGTTTTGATTAAATAACCCCATTGTCTTCCAGCCCGCCTTCCCCCCTGAGCTCCTGGTGGGGCGGGGCCTGGCGGTAGAAGTTTTCGATAATGTTCGTACTACCATCGGCGCGGCAGAGCGGAAAATAGGCACAGGGGCGATGGTAGTGAAAACAGAACGCCGTGTTCCGGTAAAAGACTCCCCGGCGCCGGGCATCGAGAAAGGCCTGGGCAAGCTCCCAGAGCTCCGATTGCAGCGCCTTCAGCTGGTCGCGGGAAAGATAGAGCATCTCGCGGTGGAACATGGCAGGCTCCGCGTATTTAGCGGCCAGGCGCGCCTGGAACTCCTGGTCGGTTTCCGGCAGCCGCCGTTTGGCATTGCTCTTTCCACTTCTCGATTTAGCGATCAGCTCCACGCGCCGGGCCTCAAATTCAGCCTCCGTCTCCCCGTGTCCCTGCTGCAATCTGGTCTTGACCAATATGTTGTAGAGCACTCCGGTAATACGGATACCGAGCGTACGTTCCAGATAATAGGCGTAGAGTACGATCTGAAAATCGGTCCAGAGCCGCTCGAGGTAATCCCCATCCAGCTGGGAGGTGGTCTTGTGCTCGAGCAGGAAATACTCACAGTCGATGCGGACGATCCCATCTACCCGTCCGGCAAGCACAAAGCTCCTGGAGGTTTTACCGGTGGCCGGATTGGTGATCGGTCCCTCGAAGGTTTTCTCCAGGGCGACGATGCGGAAATCCTCCGTCGGATAGCAACCGGCATAACCCTTCATCATCGCCCTGGCCAGATGCCAATCCTTCTGTTGTTCTTCCTCCTGGGTCCGTTTCGGATAGCTGCGGTCGATATGGTCGAGGACTACCGCCAGGTCCCGTGTGCCATGCCAGATCTCCAGGCACTTGTGGATCAGTGTGCCGAAGGCCAGATTGGGATCCTCGTCGAGGGGTACCAGCTCCTGGATATAGCGCCACTGGCAGGCTTTCCGGCAGTTGCGGAACAGGCTCCACAAAGAATAGGTTGTGATGGCTTTGGTTTTATTCATGGTCGTTATCCTTTGCTGGTATGGGTGTCGACCGCTCCCGGAGTAGCCTGTCTACAAAAAAAGCGGAGGTATTGCAGATACCCCGGTATCGGCGGCACCCACAATGACCTCCGCTCTGCGGCTGGCCTGTTGTCTGGTGTAAATCAGTTCATGAAATCAGCGCACAAATCGCGCCATGGTATACAAAATCCTGATTGGTCCTGTCAGTCCTGGATCCGGTCCGCGTCCATCACAATCATGCGGACGGGCAATCCGGATTCAATCATCAGCTCCTGGATAAAAAGGGATCGTTCCCGGTCAAAAACCTCAAAGAGCTCAGCCACCTTTTTCCGGAGGGCAAAATCCTCACATCCACGGGATTCATGCGGCTCGTTTTCCCGGCCGAAAAGGTAGAGCCGTTTTACCCGCGGGCTCAGATCGAATACCGGCTCGCCGTCCCGGACCTGCAATCCCTCGATCCGCCCGAAATTGACCTCCTGCATCAGTTCAAGGAGCCGCCGGCGGGGCGCCGAAAGATCTGTTTTATGAACTTCCTTCCGGCTGCCGGCCGATTGCCGGAGATTTGCCCGGGGGGTTCCACTTCGTTCGGCCTGGTTCATCGCTTCTGTCCTTATCCTTGGTTCGAAGAATTCGATCTCGCATGTTTCGCCTATATTTTCGAACCTCCGGGAAAGAAAGAACAGGACACAAAAAAAATAGATGAGACAATGGGCCAAAAATCGTTTTTTGGAAAGTCAATGTTGATGCATACTTACGGACCTGGCATTTCCGGGAATGAGACACTCAAAAAAAGAATGAGACAACCACCCCTTTTTTAGTCGTTTTGGTAGGGTCGGGCAGTGACCGTAAAGGGATTGATCCGGTAGCCGAATTCACCCTCCTTCTGGCCCTTCCACCGGCAGGTCTGGATGATATCCTCCCGGTCAATCGGCAACCCGATCTTTTTCTTGACCGTTGTTTCGATGTCTGTCTGTAAGCGGTTGATGTAGCGGCGGATGGCGGTTTCATCCTCGATATACTTCCGGCAGCGGATCTCAACCTCTTTGACGATCTCTTCGAGGCTCATCAGGTTATGTTCCGCGGGCGCCATTGTTTTGGCCATATCCCCGAGAAACCGCTCCCAAAGGATTCGAAAAATCAGGTACCGGCTCCCGGCTGATTTGGGAATCACCAGTTCGCCTTCCACCCGAACGCTCTCCGGCCCGCACTCGACCGTAAAATGCCGTCCTGGAACTTGGACGGAAACCGCCTCCACCACAATCGGCATGGGTCCCCTGGCATAGACCGGGACCGAGGCGTTGCATACCCTAAGCGGATTACCCATTGTGGCTGCACCGTTTACCTCGTCCCGAAGGTTCACCTTCCCTGAGACCAGATCGGCCAGGGGGATCCGTCGGATCCAGTCCTCCTCCAGGAAGCGGTCTGCCATGCTTTGAGAGTTGACGGCCAGATAGCAGGTCGGCTGGGTTCGCGCCCAATCTAGAGTCAGGTACTTTTCCTCAGTACAAAAGTCGGCTATGCACAAAAGTACCCCGACGGATCCAATATCGATCCGGAAAACACCCTTCGATATCTCCCTGGTGTTCGCCTCGAGTTCGGCAAGATGAGACAGTACATAGGCAATTATTCCCTGACAGTTGGTCCGGACACGCAGTTCTTTATGCTTTTGCTTCTGGTGCTGATAAGGGAAGATCGGCCGGTCGCACTCCGGACAGCGAAACTCATGGCCGGCCTCGTCGAGCCCCTGGTCCAGATAGAGCCGGCCGCGGCAAGTCCGCACCCGGGGCGGGAAGTCCCTGTCCAGCGGGTTGGCGCAGAGAACATGCTCGCGCACCCTGGTGGCGATGAGCCCTTTGGATTCCATCCATTCGGCCGCCGAAATCAGCTCCGCGGAAGGATTCGGAAGCAGGGCCCCGTCCTGCAGCAGCCGCGCGGCCAGCTCACCGGGTATGCTTGAAGCGCTTTTCTGTCGAAAGGACCGGGAATCCATAGGTTTCCATGAAGTGTGATTCGAAGGATCGGCGCTCCAGGGCATTCAGCCGATGGTCGGAATAACGCACAATGTACTCGCCCTCCGCCTCATCGACCTTCTCGAAGATCAGACTGATCCGCTTTTTCCGGTAATGCACCTTAATACTTTCGATGTGGTCCAGGTTCGCCAGGATTCGTCCGACGGCCTTTTCGAAGTGCCCGATGGCCGTCCCGATCGGATTCGATTCCGGATCGGTGATCTTGATCTTCGGTGATCCCTCCAGGGGTGAATTCGCCACTACAATTTCCACCAGGGTTAATTCCGAGGCCCTACCGTCTTTGAGGATTTCCAAAAACCGCTCCAGCTGTTTCGAGTAGGTAATCTGATTTTCATTCTCGTATTCGCAAGGCTTCCCGAAATAGGCCGAGGCCAGCCGGTTGGCAATCTCCAGCGGTACGCTCACGCTCACCGAGGAGATGTTCACCCGCTTGGCGTTTTCGGCAAAATCGAGAATGATCCATTCCGGGCGGTATCCATGCACCACCTCGCCGGCCTTGAGGATCAGGTCACGGCGCTCGGCACGGCGTATAAACAGCAGGTGGTGCCCGTCGTGGGCTACCACATTTTTAAACTCGCTGATCCGCCGGTCGCCCTTGGCCTGGTCAAAATCGGAAAGGATCCGGGTGACCATACCGGGAATGAGAAATTCAGTAAAAGGTTGGTTGGGACGATGGACCTGCCCGGTAAGCCGCATGCGGGCAAAACCGCTTTTATGGATCTTGTCGAGATGAAATATGAGTTGCAGATCCGCCGGATTCCGGTGATAAACCGCAAAAAGCAGGGCGGTTTTATCGAATTCCTGGTCGTTGATCCGGCAGGCCGAAAGGTTCTCCTCCCCGATCACCCTTTTGGCAAAATCCTCTACAGCGACTTTGGATTTGAACTTGGCGAACTGGTCCACCAGCAGATAGGGCAATAGTCGTTGGTCACCGGTAAGGTACAGGTAATCCTTTTTCTGCCTGATCGTTTCGGCCCCGTTGATGCCCAGGTTTTTGCAGAGGATCTCAATCTGCCTGCCCGTGCATCCCTTGATCCATTTTTCCAGGAATCGCTCCTGATGGAAGAGTGCCAGGGTATGGCTTCGGGTGCCATTTCCAGGTCGTTCTCCCAGAGCTCCCGGCAAGGCGCTCCAACCTCTTCCAGGGATTTCATGAAGTCATCCATCATCTTCCTCCATCCTTTCCCTTGGGGCCGCTTGGCTTCGAGCGGCAAAGTCACATCCCAACGGTTCCCTCCTGGATTTCAGAGACGGCAATCCCCCTTATCCGGGCAACCCATCCGGTTGCGCATGGTTTTCCTTTTGGTCTGCCCCAGAAGGAAGGAACAGTCAGAAATGGTTTATTACCACGCCGAAAAGAACTTTGGCAACCCTGAAAAAAACTGGATTATGATTTTCTTCCTGGGTTGCTTTCGGGGTTTCGGAGGATTACAGGATGGACTTCTATGATGGGTGGCGGACGCGGGTCCGGAATATATGGTTGGATTCCATGTGGCTTCGGGGGCTGAATAACACTTGACCACTTGGCTGTTCATTGGCTATCTGGATGACGGCTGGCGGAGTGCGGTGATTTAATCCCTGTTAATTGGAAAATTTGGATTTATGGATTAACTTATTATTTGGCAATATGTTAGTTGATACTAATTTCCTAACAACCGGATAATATTGATGTATTATATATACATAATCTCTGCTCATATATTATGGAATTGTCCCGCCGGAATTGGCATGGGGAGAATCGGATTCGTGATCTGAAACCACGGTACAGCTGGAATCTCAGATCCTGTGGTATCTTTGACCATTAACTCAGGGACGGGCTCAGACTGATCGTTTCATGGTGCACCGGTAAAAGCTTTGGCGGGAGCGGGCGGTATTATGATGGAACTGTAACAGGATGCCTGTCGCTGTGAGCTGCCTGAAGACCTTACGACGACAGCATTATGAAGTTGGGATCCGGGATGTTGTTTTCTGAATCTGATCGAGAATGGACTCCGCTTCCTAAGTGGATCAGCTTCCTGATCCGCTTAGGCTTTGCCTGGCCAGATAGCGCTCCAGAGCAGCGCAGAATAGCCCTTGTTTCCATGCCCTGTGACTCAGCGGCTGCGGGCCTGATTGCACTCGGCGCTCTTATTAGGGATCTGGGGCGTCGTAATGCCAACGATGTTGATGGACATTATAATGAGCTCCTGCGGTATGCAAAGCAATACCTTGAGAACTGTCGCTTTTGTGTCGATAAGGACTGCCAACCCGAATTGACGGGATGTGGGTACGTTGCCAGGGTAACGGGACGGCTCCAGTCCCCGCTGTACCCGCGGATGAAGTTCATGATTTCTGAAAGGACGGACTTCAAAGGAAGGCAAATCGCATGGCAGTACCCTGTGGGACGTGGGCAAAGCGGGACGCAGTATCCCAACCCGCAGTATGCCATAAACTGGCATATCGATGGGTGGCCTCCGGTTCATCAGGATATCCCGCAGGGCCAGCTGACAGCCGCTCCGTACGACCAGCTGGCCGGGAATGCAGATATCCTGCCTGAGAACCTGCGTATGACTTGGTCCGGTTTATGCCTTGCCGGCAGGGTCAAGGGCGAAGCTGCCACCCAAGAAATGTGCACATCGATTCGTTTCCGCAACGGAACGGATGAGCACGAGTTGGCAGAGTTGCTTACAGTTTACCGATGGGCACAGCACAGAAGTGTTTCGCGCCTGACCTTTTTCAATTCGAGAACCTATCAGATGGACCGCGGTGGGGTGACACCCGCTCTGATCGTGGCTGATGGCGATATAAGTTTTCTCAAGGTTCTTGGCCGTTCGGAATTTCAGCGATCAGACATTATTGGCGTCATTCACCGGATCATTCAGCGCGATCATCTGGAAGTCATTGGCAATAGAATGCTCAGTCTTCGCCAATGGTATGCCGAGGATACTGAAACGCTTGGGCGTATAATCCCCGCACCACGCGGGATCAGCATTTCAATTTTACGAAAGCGGACTTCCTGATGCCGATCGCCGCCTCACAGGTTTTCGATTTTCTTGAGCAGCATGGGACCGGATCTGTCGATCGTCATGAAATCGCTTTGCAGGGTTTCGGTATCCTACGTCGGAGTCTGCGAAAAATTGTGCTGAAGCTCCGCGAATCCGATGATCAGGGGGCTCTGGAAATATCAGACCAGCTCCGTTCATTGCTGTTGTTACGCGGCGGATTGAATCCGGAGTAGGGGATTCTTCCGAGTCATCCTCAACCAGGGGAATGGTATCGGTTGCCTTCCAATAATCCTGCTTGGTTGTGCAACCTTGCCGATGGAGCGCTTTTCGATTTCACCCGGAATCGTGTAGGATCGTCAGCTGTTGGAAAGGAGGGAAGGTCAGGGGCCAAGCCTCTCTTGAGTGGATTGCGCTCGGACCACCGACCTCCCCAATAAGCGTTGATTATTTTACATAGCTTTGCCGTTTTTGTCGAGCAACTCTGCGCACGAAGCGCCGATGCCCCCTTTCTGGAGAAGCTTCGTCCCCTGTATTGTGGAGTCTGTGGTCAAACGGCGCGGGACTCCCAAGGGAAGCTGCAAATCGTCGGGCACGGGTTGTACAGCCGACAAGTCTGTGGGCTGGTAGAAACGGGATGGGTAGTCATTTGGGTCCGCCGTTTTTTATGCTTGGTCTGTGGCCACACGATCAGCCGACTTCCGGACTGGATGCATCCCTACCGCTGGTACGCCGCCCCGGTGATCATCGAAGCCCTCTACCGGCATAACGTTCTTGGGCAAAGCGCCCGAGAGATCGGGGCCCGGTTTGGGAGGCCGGCGGAGGCCATGGACTGGAGAAGTCTGCGACGCTGGCGGGCGCAGTTGTTGGTTTCACCCACCCTATGGGGTTGGCTGGGACCTGGTTTGGGAATCACTCGGCCGGCCCTGGATCGCGAAGAAGGACGGAGCTACCTGACTCGGTTGTTGGCCGAGGGGAGGCAACGGGTTCATCGCGGTCTGGAAGCGATCGGAGAGATTCCGGCCACTGTGCGTCGTACTCTGCAACATCTGCTTTACCATCGGAAACGGGTGGGGTCGGCGAACCCCTTCCCTCCAGGATATCCCGGCAGGGTTTCTTCCGGCCCAGGGCGCCGGATTTTACCCACAGAGAAGGGCTCTGGTCCCCGTTCGCCCTGAAGTTTATGCTCTACGACATCATCGAAAACAAACCAAGGAGGAAGAGATGAAGGATGATGATCGTAAACAAGAAGCCCTATTCCGATACGCTATCCTGGGAGAGGCGCTCAGTCGCCGCCTTCGAAGGGGAGAGTTGCAGGAGGTACTGGTCAAGTTATCCGAGAAAAGCTATGAAGACCAGGAGGGACGTCCCCGGCGCATGGCCTACAAGACTTTGGAAGAGTGGTGGTACAAGTACCAGCACGGAGGATTCGAAGCGCTCCAACCCCAACCCCGATCCGACCTGGGCCGCAGTCGCTGCTTGACGCCCGACCTCGAGCAACTGGTGGTGGATCTCAAGCGCGAAGATCCGGGGCGCTCCGCCCCGC
>CAINFC010000093.1 GCA_903847975.1 uncultured Acidobacteriota bacterium
CCCCCAACGGAAACCCACAGGTGTGGGACTTTTTGCCGGGCCACCAAAAAGGATAATCTCGCAAAAAGTCCGGCTTCATAATTCCGGAAAAAGCCAAGGGCCAAAGGCCCGGCACATAATAGCCTGGGGTGGAGCGCAGCGGAGGAGCCCTGAAAATGGTTTGCTTCATTACTCCCCACTGGAACAGGGGATTGCAGGCGGAAGCATTTTTTCCTGTTTCCCTTGATTGACAGGGTCTCTTTCTATATAGTTTCTTCCATTCCGGGCAGATAATGTGTAACCTTCAATCCTGAGGAACAGGTGGTATTTATGGCAGTTATTACCCGTGCTGAGCTGGACAGCCTGATTCGCGACCGTCTGGCTGCCGATCCCGATTTCCGGAAAAACCTGATGGAAAATCCCCGTGCCACGGTGCAGGGTCTGATCAACGTCCCGCTGCCGGATTCGGTTACGATCGAGGTCCACCAGGAGACCCTCGCCCACCTTCACCTGGTCATTCCTGTGGCCGTTTCCGGCGGAGAACTCACGGAGGATACCCTCGAGCAGATTGCCGGAGGAATCTGCTGGTCGAATTGTTCCAATTACATACCCTGACAGGCGGATGGCGCCGGTGTCGACCCGCGATATCGGTTATTTTGTTGACAGCGAGGCCTGGCGCCGGGTCTTGGCCTGGAACTCCGGGTTCCGCAGCCTTCCGGACCCTTCGGGCCGGAATCGGCTGCCAAGGTATAGGTTGCCGGAGGGAACAAAGGAAAAGAAACCTTTCGGGGAAATCAGGCCGGAGGCCGCCGGGTCCGGTTCCCTTAGTGCGTGATACGCGGACCGAACTTCCGTGCCGCATCGGCCATCCGCTTCAGCAATTCGCTGCGGTATCGGTTCCAATCGTCGCCGGACGCTTCCCGCGGACTGTTTTCCGTTCTGTAGTCCATCCAGGCAGCGTGTTCCGAGGGAAAGAGGTCTGCCATATGACTGGCGCACTGCCGGTCATAGGCGCCGCGCAGTTCCTCACTGTCAAAAGCCCGGAAACGGTCGAACCGGTGCGCTGACCGGTTGGAATGGGACCAGTCCTGGCGCAGGGTGGCGACCGGTATACCGGCCAGAGCGGCGATTTCCGGCAGGCGGTTGGGGATTTCCCGGGTGCGAATCTGCAGAGACCGGTCGGCGGGAAGAAGGGATGCGGTTTCCCGCATGTGGGCCGTCCAGAAGCGCATCAGGGGGAGCAGGGAGGATCGGTCGTCGCCCTCGTCGTCCGGATCCAGGCTGCCGGTGCCGCCGGTCATCTCCCGGAGGATTTCCCGGGCCGGCATCGGGAAAGAGACAGGAACCATCCTTCCCGTCAGCCGTTTCCATAACACCATGTCCAGCAGGGAGGTTGTCCAGGAGAGCACATCGCGAATCGTGTGGAAAAAAACGGCGTGGGGAAAGCGGTCGATAAGGAAATCGAGATAGAGATGATGGCAGGTGGCGGAGTTCATCTCCAGCGACGCCGGAACCAGGCGCCGGCCGGCGGCTTCGGCAAACTCCCGGTCACTCATTGTCCCCCGGCGACGGGCCAGGGCCAGTTCCAGGAGCTCATTCAACTGCCATTCGTGTCCGCTTCGATAATTCCCGAAAAGAGTGGCCATCGAAGTGGATCCGGTCTTGGGTAGCCCCACGACATAGGCCTGGAAGCGCAGCCAGGGCGGGTGAACGGGCATGGTTCATTTCTCCTCTTGGCCGGCGGCGGTTACCAGGGCGCGCAGGCAAAGGGCCGTAACCACCGCCCGGGATTGATAGTGCCAGAACCCCTCACCCTCGCTGCGCCGGGCAACAAAGAGCGTATCGGCAGGCCATCCCCCGTCGGATTGGACCTGATCGGCCAGCTGCCGGGCGGCATCGCTCCGCAGACGCTCCGGAAGCCGGGACCCGCCGTCGGCAACCAGGACCGCCTGGGCGATCCGGTAAGGGGCAAGATTTCCGCGGCGCAGCCGATCCGCGGCATTGCGCGCAGCAAGGGCCACCGCGGGCCGCAATGCCACGACGCCCGACTCCACGGCCCGTGTCAGGGCCAGATGGAGATCCAGCGGGTCGGGATAATAGGCCGAAGACGGCACTTCCGTGCCGGAGGCGACAACCTCCAGCAGCCAGGCCACCGCGGCATCCGTCTCCGGGCCGGGGCCGATTAAAGCCACTGCGTGGGCATTGGTGACGGCGGCGACCACCGGTTCCCAGCCCGGTTCGAACCAGGTCGGGAACCTCCCGTCCGGAAGACGCCGTGCGACCAGGGAGCATGCCGTACGCAGGCTGACCAGGGGATATTCCGGCCGGAGGGCCAGGGCGCACAGGGCCGAGTCGTCGGTATCCGGTGGAATATTGGCGTAGTAGCGCCACAAGCCGCCGGGCAGCTCGGTCTTTGTAATATGGGGGAGAGATCTTTTCACGAGATCTTCCACTCCGTCCAGGAGCAGTCCCCGAAGGGCCAGCACTCCCAGTGCGGTCAGTGGGGGGGCGATATCCCGGATCCCCCTGTCGGCGGCGCCATCCGGGCAGACTATGCCGGGCCACTGGCCGTGGGGTCCCAGTTCCCCGGCCAGAAAAGCCACCCCCTTTGCGGCCGGGTTAAGCCATTCCACGGCTTCGCTCCGCTTCCCGGTCCTGATCCTCCGGCCATTCCATACGATCCCTGTGAAGCAGGCCTGCATACAGCTTGGCTACAGGCAGCATCCCGGACCGGTCTGCGGCTACCTTGACGTGGGCCAGTCCCCAGAGCGGTTCCCCGTCTGTCCGGATCAATCCGGTGACGCATGCCGCCCGGTCGGGTTCAGCCACTCCGCGGGCCACGAGATCTTCCAGCAGATCGGGCCATCCCTCCGCCAGGGCCTGCTTCCAGTCGTGCCGCGGAGATAATTCCAGTCCCACCCGCTGTTCGGCTCCGGGACCGATTTCGAAATGCAGGTCCTGACGCGGGGCCCGGATGGAAAGAGCCCACTCGGCCAGAAGATCCGCCTGCTTCCGCCGGCCGGCGGCCCGCAGGACGGCCTGGATTCCGGCGGCATCCAGGCGGCGGATAGCAATGCGCAGGGACGATCCGGCTCTCCTTCCGGACATGGAGCCGACGGCGAAGATATCGCCATCCTTCGGGATGGCCTCGACTACGCGGGCCAGGTCGCGCGCCGTGTCGGGATGCGGCCAGATTCCTCCGAGTTCTGCCGCAGCCATGACGGTGGCTTCCACAAAGCGATGGAAGGCGTTGGGTGGCTGGCCGGGGCGAAAGGAATCACGGGCGCCGCGCGGGGCCAGGAAGATGGAGGGCACGGCCGGAGCGCTATCGGGATCGACCGGGGCATCCGCTTCGATCAGCAGGTAGCGGGCGATTCCGGGGAGCGGGCCTTCCCGGCGCTGCCAGCGATCGAGGGAGGCAGCAAGTTCACGAGCCCGGGCCGGTTCGGCCCACCCGCATCCGTTTTCGGCGTTTCGCAGCGAGGCGATAAGCGCATCAAAACCGGCGGTTCCCGGCGCAGCCGCGGCAAAGAAATCCACGGCGCACGGGCCGGCCAGGCGGATTTCCAATCCGAGCGGGCCGGCAGCCAGGGCGCCGGGCAGCAGCGAGGCGACGGCCATCAGGCTTCGCCGGGCACGGCTGTCGGCCAGGCAGCCGGGTAACCGGTCCAGTGCCGCGCTCAATTCGCCCTGGAGACTCCTGTTCATTATGGAAAAGCATGCAACTACAAAGAAAGATGTGCGCCGGTAGGAAGATACGTCAAGTGATCCCGGTTGTCAATGACAGCCCGGGGACCTGTTTTTCCTGCATCCCGCCTCATTGACACAGGGGAAGCCATCGGGATACTCTCGTCGTTTTATCAGGAAAGGAAAAATAGTATGTCTGTGACCAACAGGGTATTTCGGGTCTGGGCGACGGCGGCTCTTCTGTGGTGTGGCGCATCCTCCGTGCGGGCGCAGGGCTCGGATCCGACCTGTCCCTACAATCTGGCAAGCCTGCGCGGTTCCTACGCCATGGTGGGCACCTACGGCGCCAATCTGGCGATGCTGTTGCAGGCCGAGAAGTTCGACGGGGCCGGTAACCTGACCCGCACCGGGGTCCTGAACCAGCCGGTCGCGGGATCGACCGACGGAGCCCGGACGCTCTCCACGGTTACCAGTACCGGCACCTATACCGTAAACTGCAACGGGACCGGAACGATTGCCCGCGACGTGGTGCAAAACGGAACCGTGGTCGGCAAGGCCTATGACCACTTCCTCATCACCGCGGCGGAAAAGGGGTGGCCATTTCTGGCCACTGCCCTCGTCGATGCCCAGAATGACCCCAGCCTGGTGGTTCCCGGAGGCGTTTTTGTAACCCGCGTGCACACCCGGCTGCCGGATCCGGTTCCTGCCGCTCATTACTGGGAAGGGACGGCGCAGGCCTTACCGGATAAGAAGTAGCTGCCGGCAGAAAGCTCTTGGGCGGGCGGGCGGCCGTCGATCCTCGGGGGCGGCGTCCGTCGAAAAAGGAAGCACGGCAGCGGCGAGCGCCGCCATCAGCACCCGGAGGATCCGCCGGAGCCCGGCGGATTCCGGGAAGCGCAGGAGAAAGGGCAAGAGGCGCCTCCTATCGGGCAAGCGCGGCGGAAGCAGCCTGCTGAAAGGCCAGGCGCACTTCGCTGGCGTCGCTGTTGGCGAAGTTGGAGCGCTGCACCATCAGGACAAAGGCAACTCCTTTGCGCGGATCGATCCACGCCTGGGTTCCCCAGGCGCCCCCGTGGCCGAAGCTGCCCGGGGAGAGCATGGCGGCTACGCCCGGGTGCGGGGTGCGCAGAATGCAGGTGGCCAGGCCCCAGCCGTAATGGCGGCCGAATTGCCCGAAGGTTTCGTTCTGAAAAAAGCCGGTGGGCAGATCGCCGGTATGGATCGTGGTCAGCAGCCGGAAAGCCTTCGGGCTTAAATAGCGCCTGCCGCCGAACGTTCCTTTTCCCAGGAGCATCCGGCAGAAGCGGGCGTAGTCGCCCGCGGTGGAATACAGGCCGCCATTGCCCAAAGGGGGATGGGCCCGGGAGCCGAAGTCGCTGCGCGGCGGAACCGGCTCCAGCCGGCCGCTTTCCTGGTTTCGAGCATAGGCGGTCGCCAGGCGCCCGAGCCGGGCGTCCGCGGGGTAGAAAGTGGTTTCCTTCATGCCCAGCGGGTCAAAAAGACGCTCCTGCAGGAAGGCATCGAAACGCATTCCGCTCACCACCTCCACGATGCGGGCGGCCAGGTTGATTCCCGATTGGGTGTACAGCCATTTCTCCCCCGGTTCGTACTGCATCCCGGCCGAAAGCCATGCCGGCACCAGGTCCGAAAGGTTCCGTGCGGCCTGCGCCGCCTCCCGGGCCGCTTCTCCCAGGCCGGAGGTGTGGGTGAGAATCTGGGTAATGGTCAGATGGGCCGGTTTGCCGCCGGGTGTCTTCAGGCCGGCCAATTCGGGTATGTACCGGGAGACCGCGTCGGCGACATTCAGTTTCCCTTCGTCCTGGAGCATCAGGATGGCGGTTCCGGTGAGAGGCTTGGTCATGGAAGCGATCCAGAACAGGGTGTCCGGAGTCATGGGGCGCTGCGCAGCCAGGTCGGCAAAGCCGGTGCTCTCCAGGTGAAGGATCCGGTCTTTGGAAACCACGACCGTGACGGCACCGGCGATTTCATTTCCGGCGATCATCTTCTGCATGGCGGCGCCTATGCCGGGAAGCCGCGGCGGATCGGCAGCCGGACAGAAAGGAATCATTAGGAAAAAGAGAAGTGGAATCAGGCTTGTTTTCATGGGCGGAGAAGGGCGAAATAAGGTTTTGGTTTCGGCCGGAAAGGGGGGGCAGTTCTGGGTCGGGGGAAAAAAGCCCGGCAGCCCCGCGTCGACCGGGTATCGTATTCTTCCGAAAGGCGATTGGGCACTGCGTTGCGCACGGCACGATGGTATCGGTTTTTGGCCTGGAGGTCAACCGCGGGAAGGAAGCGGATTCCCTGGGGCGTTGTATTCGTCTTCCCGGTGCGGGACTTTTTGCCTCGGAAGAAGAGTCCTCGGCCGCTTTACGCGGGGCCTCCCAGGGTCATGGCGGAGCACAACGGTACGATTTCCGCCGTTTCGCACCGTGCGGCACACACCCAGGTCCCATCGGGACGGCAGAACATAACCATATATACTTGTTGCACCTTGCCTTTTTTAACAATCAGGTAAAAAGTCCCTCTCTCCATCCGAAATGTCCTGACGGCTTCTTTCTCCCTGATCTTCCTGATCTTCCCGTCTTCCTGTGAAAAGAAAAGGCTTACAGGAAGACGGGAAGAGCGGGAAGAAAGGCGGAAGGGCTGGTCGAAAGAAGATGGTGACTTTTTGCCGGTTTGTCTTTTTTGACGGAAGCGCGAACGGGAAGGGGCTGATGAGGCTATCGCTTTTATCCAGGACACGTATCCCGGTATGCCCCCAGGCATTCTACCGAAGAGATAGAAGGTAGCTTTGAAGGTTGATCTTCCTTTTTTGCAAGCCCAGCTTTTTGCGGATGTTTTTTCGATGGACGTCTACCGTACCTTTGCTGATGCGAAAAATTTCCGCCACTTCCTTGCTGCTTTTTCCTTCACAAATAAAGTTGGCGATCCTTAATTCCAATTGGGTGAGATTGTGATTTTTGGAGGTCAGCTGCGATGAAAACGGGGAAAGAATCTGCCGCAGGTTGGTTTCCAGGGTTGAAAGGAGAGAGTCAATAACCGGATTGATGCGGAAGCTTTTCAAATGATGCACGCCGGGCAGGACCAGCTCCTTTACGTTGGCCAGGATTAGCTTTTCCATTTCGTTTTTATCCTGCTCCCGCTGCCGAAGGAGAACACGCAAGGCGGTATTTAATTCCTCCAGGTTGCTGTTTTTAACCATCAGCTCCTCGCTGAGCTTTTGAAGTTCCAAGGTTCGTTCCCTTATCTTCTCCTCCAGTTCCGCGCTCATCCTTTGCCGGGTTGTTTCGGCAACTTTGGAGGCGGTTATATCCCTGAAAGCGGTCACGACGGCCACGACCGTTTCTCCATCCCACACCGGACTGCTGAGCACGGAAACCGGGAACCGGGTGCCGTCCCTGCGTGTAAAATAGTCGTTTTCCGAAACATACCGCCTGCCGGAGTGGAGGACGTTGCGCATCGGACATTTCTCGAACGGCAGCAAAGTCCCATCCGCCTGATGGCTGTGGATAAGATCGTGAATATTCTTTCCCGCCAGTTCGTCCGTGCGCCAGCCCAACAGATGTTCCGCCTCCGGATTCATAAAGGTAAGTATTCCGTTGATATCCAGCGTATAGACGCCTTCCGCCAGAAAAGATGCAATCTCCCTGGCCGGCTCTCTGTCGAGAAAGGTCACCACAATTCATTTTCCTCCCGAATAGGTATTCATGTTACCCATTATATATTAATTAATAGTCCATTGAAAACCGGCGATTGTGAAACGATAATTTCCCCTTTTTAGGGCACGCAAGCCCGCAACCTTTTTCAATTTCCAATCTGTGAATTTCATGGAGGTGGTTTGTGAATCACCATAAACTTTCGGGGTGGCGCAAAGCGCCATCGATAATCTGGAAAGCCCTGCCGGCAATGGCGGTGGGACTTTGCTTCCTGCCTGGGTTGGCGGCTCAGACCGGCAAAACGACCGGTTGCGCGGACTGCCACAAGGAGCAGGTGGATCAATTTTCCCAGTCGGTCCACAGCCGGCTGGCCAGCTTCGAGCTGCAGGGCCGGGTGTCAGGATGCGAATCCTGTCACGGCCCCAGCGCCAAACACCTGGAAAGCGGCGAAGCCAAGGATATCCAGCGGTTCCACGCCGATTCCGCTGTCGGGGCGGAAAAAATCTGCATTGGCTGCCATGCGGACCGCGTCGGAATGAACTGGCGGCACAGCGAGCACGCCATGAACGGCATTACCTGCATTCAATGCCATAAAATCCACCAGTCGCGAACCGCTCAGGCGCCGGAACGCGGCCTGCTGGAAAAACCGATGGTTGCGGGATTTCGCGCCGCGGCTCCTCCGCCCAAGGGAAGCCTGGCCAAGCCCGAGGCGGTATTGTGCGGCGATTGCCACAAGGATGTCATGGCGAAAATGATCCTTCCGTCCCGGCACCCGGTACGGGAGGGGAAGATGACCTGCAGTTCCTGTCATAACCCTCATGGTTCCGAGGTGGGTTCCCTGAAAACGGCCGAACGGTTTAACGATCTCTGCCTGAACTGCCATACTTCCAAGCAGGGGCCCTTCGTGTTTGACCATCAGCCGGTTTCCGAGGGGTGCAACACCTGCCACATCCCTCACGGGTCCGTGAACAATAACCTGCTCAAGCAGAACGAGCCGTTTATCTGCCTGCAGTGTCACGAAGCTCACTTTCATATCGGCCGTTCCGGCGTTTCCACTCCGGTTTCGCTGCCTACCGGCGGAAGCAACAATCCGTTTGGCGAGTCCGGTTTTCGGCGCGCTTTTGGCACCAAATGTACGCAGTGCCACGTCAGCATCCATGGTTCAGACCTGCCTGGTCAGTCGGTTGCCGGGCGGGGCAAAACTTTAATCCGCTAGCAAGAAGGTGAGGAGAAAACAATGACCAATAGAATCCTTTTCAGGACCTTTGCGATTTGGTGGCTGATCCTTCCGATCCTTGGCACCGCGATGGGCCAGACTGCCTCCACAGCCGAGTCAAAGGAAAAAAAGGAGGCGGCACAGAGTTCCCCGTCGACACAACCGGCCCTGCTTCCGGCACATAATTCGGGGGGGTACCTGGCGGTGGGAGGAGTCTTCAGCAATTTGAGCGGAAGCGAAAACCGGATCGGAGAGTTCAATTCCATCCGGCAGGGTACGCGGCCGGTGGCGCAGTTCGGCGCCTGGGATATAAACAACGGCTTCGCTTATGAAATCAGCGGAGAAAGGGGCGTGGATCCGAACGACCAGCGCTACAGCCTGAATGCAGATATCCGGCGCTGGTTCCGTACCGATTTCACCTTTTCCAAGTTGCCGCACCGCCTGGAAAACGATCCGCTGACCAACCTGGATACGGCCAAAGGAACGGTTGTGGTCCGCTCGGATCGGGGCGATGCCGGAGTCAACTATTGCCCCTATTACCAGGAGACGGAGATCCGGAACCGGCTGACCCTGCCCTTCTTTTCGGCGCTCTCCGTCAAATTCGATTATCGTGACCAGGGACGGAAAGGTACGTCTCAGGCTCATGTAATCAGCAAGTGCGCCAACTGCCATATTTCGTCCAAAGTCCGCCAGATGGACCAGCAGACCAGGGAATTCCGCACCGGTGCGGAGCTGCGCATTTCCCGCGTCAAGCTGGAGTATGAGTATTCGACCCGCGACTTCCAGGAAAATGCTCCTGTCCTGATGAATACCTACGATGCCGCCCTGCATCCTTCCACTCTGGCAAAATCCTTCCTGAACCGGGTTCAGTACGATTCCAGCAACGGGCCCTTGCCTTTTGCCGTCGCGCCCCGCTTCCGCAAGAATCAGCACACGGTGCGCGGGCGGCTGGATCTGGAAAAGGCCGGTGAATTTCAGGCTACGTTCCTGACCGCCCGATCTCTGAACGAAGAGAAGGCGTATGGCGTTAATACCCGGGTCGTGGGAGGCATCTACAACCTGACCCTGGGAGAGCGCTTCCACCTGACGCTGCGGGCCAGGGATGTAGACCTGGACTCCGATTCCTTTTTCGTTCAGGTCAACGAACCAGTCGCCCCGGCAGGCACGCCGCAGGCCGGCCTGACCTTCAGCCAGGCGTATCCCTCCTTCGGGAAAGCAAGCTATGACGCCGTTTCCAGTCTGGCCAGAGAGGTCTGGGGCGGCTCCATGGAGGGCCGCATGCAGCTGGCTCACCGGACCATCGCCCGCGTCGGCTACTTTTACGAAGATACCTACCGCCCGGAAGCGGATGTCGCCAAGAGCATTACCCAGAAGGTGAAATTTTCCCTGACCAGCAGTCCACACAAGGAATGGAAAGGGAGGGTCGGGTATACCTACACGCACACCAACACGCCGTTCACGCATGTCAAGGCGGCCTTCACGCCGGAGATGCAGCCTTATCCCAGTGCAGGAAATCCTCCTTCTCCGCTGGCGGGTGTCCAGTATTACGTGCTCTACGGTGCAAGGCAGGCCAACCTGTCCAATGTGCCCACCGGCTCCCATGAGACCTACGCCTCCTCGACCTGGATGCCGATGGATCGGTTTGCGTTTTCCGCACACCTGCGTGCCAACCAGCGGAAAAACTCGCAGCTGAATTTCGGAGGCTGGTCGGATAACGACATTACGCCCTCCGCGGAGCTCTGGTATTCATTGAATCCGAGGATCGACCTGACGGCAAACTACACGTATCACCGGCGGCGGACGGAAACACTGTTTGTGATTCCCGTCTTTGATGGGTGAGCGGGCGGAGTCACCGTGGGCCAGTTTGGCTCGCTCAAAGATTCGATGGAAAACAGGAATAACGAACACTCCGCCTGGACCTCGATCCAGATGAGGCTGACGGATCAAATCAGTACCTATGGTCAGGTGGTAATGACGGAAGCATCTTCCGGTTTTACCGGACTGAACCTGGATCCGGCGAAAGTATCCGCCATTCCGGCGGGATTCGATTACCGGGCTGTTTCCGACCTGGGGAATTATTCCCGTCTTCGGATGCGCTGGTGGAATACGGAAGTCGGGGTCCGCCAAATGCTGGGAAAGAGCTTTCAGTTCGACTCTGCCTTGACGTATGACCGTTATCGGGACAGCCAGCCCTATCTGGAAGATTATTCCGGAAAGCACTGGGGCGCTCAGTTCCGCGTCCACTATTTCTTCTAGTTCCTGGTTGCGGGGCATCCTCGCTGTCCTCCATGGAGGGCGAGGATGCCCCGCCTGTTCTGCGGTTCCCGACCCGGCTTGTAGAAGCAATTTTCCGCTTCGCTGCTTCCCATGATTCTTGATGAACCAGGGGGGTGCCACTTGCCGGCTCCGCAATCGCTGTGCCTCTCGATTCCCGAATCGACCCTCTGAAGCGCCGTCCTTTCATCCCTCCGAAAAAACGACTTCCCTTCCCGATGATTTCCCTGGTTCACTATAAATATTCTATTATGGAATAAGATATCGTGCCATTTGAATAGCTAAATCCACGGCCGGATGGTAATTTACTCCTGAAGCGGGTACGAAGGGGTCTGGCAAAATCATTTAGGAGCGTACTTGGGTCGTTGGCCGGCATTCCCCTTCGCTTTACATGGCTGAAGTGACGGAATCATGAGTCGGGGCGCGGTGCGGGAATGGTGGGAAAGAGGGCCGGGCCTGCTGCTGGCATTCTTCCTGGCGGCCGGCTTGACGGCAGCGCAGTCGCCCGCAGATCGCGGCAGGCTGGAAATCGGGGTGGAGCAGCGTATCCGAGGCGATGCCTGGAACAATTCCACCGACAGGAACGATGCCTACCCGGACAACCGGCAGCAGGTTCGTGTCTGGACCCGCTTCTGGGTGAAATCCCTCCTGATGAAAAATGTCGAGCTGAATTTCGGCCTGGCCCATGAAAACCTCTTCAAAGCCGGTTCGGATTATGCATTCGACGAGATCTACTTCGATCAGGCCCAGCTGCGCTTCAAGAAGCTTTTCCTGTCCGGCCTGGACCTGCAGGTCGGCCGGTATAACATAATGAAAGGCGACTCCTTTCTTTTCCGGGAAGGAACCCCGGGAGACGGCCCGCGGAACGAGTACTTCAATGCCGCCACGATTGGCTATTCCTACCGGAAATCGAGACTGGAGCTGATCGGTATCCTGAATCCCTCCCGGGACCGCTTTCTTCCCGTGGTTCACGACCGCTACCGCCTGTTGCAGAACTGGACCGAACAGGCGCTGGGCGCTTATTATACGGACGGCAACCGGGCCGGTACATCCGCGGACGCCTACTACTTTCTCAAAAAGGAAATCCGTGACGTCCGGTCCGCTGCCACCGGGTCCTTCCAGCCCGACCGGCATCTGCATACCGCCGGCGGGAGCTGGCAGCAGAAGCTGGGGCCCCGATGGAGCGCACGGGGAGAGGCGGCCCGGCAGTGGGGAGCGCAGCACGGGGGAACCCGGATTGCATCGCTGGGCGGCTATGCCTATCTGGAGCGGACTTTCGACCACGCCTGGAGCCCTTCGGTGCGTGTGGGAGCCATGGCGCTGAGCGGCGATGATCCTGCCTCGCGCGGCACAAATGAAAACTGGGACCCGCTTTTTTTCCCAGTGGCCCGGCTGGAGCCAGCTTTACGCCTATGCCCTGGCCAAGGAAAAGGGGGTTGCCTATTGGACCAACCTGCGCATGGCCGACGCGGAATTCGCGTTCCGGCCATACCGGCGAACCGCGTTGCGGCTGACCTGGTGCCATATGGGCGCCGCGCACCCGCTGGAAGGCGATTCCCGCTTTTTCGGAAAAGGGACCCTTCGCGGCGACCTCCTGCAAATACGCTCCGACACCAATTTCGGACCGAATTACGTCCTGAAGGTTCTCTACGAACGTCATCGGCCGGGGGATTTCTACATCGGACGATCCCCGGCCAATGGTCTGCTGCTCCAGCTTCTCTGGCGCTTCTCTTTCCAGCCAGCGCCTTAGAGCCATTCCGGGGGCCCAAGCACTCCGGGGTCGGACCGGCCTTCCGAAATTCCGACCCGCTTCTGCGATGTAAGTACAACCGGGAAGGGGGATTAGTGGACCTCGATGCCGTCGCCGACCAGAACCGATAAACAGGTGTAAAGATACGGACGCTTCCGAGGCTCCGGCATAAAAAAACGGCCCGGTTTTGAAGCCGGGCCGTTTTTTCCGGTTGCCGCTAAAGGAGTAGATTTAGAAGACAAACCGCAGGTTGAACTGGATGACGCGGCTCAGGCCGCGCTGCGAGGTCAGCTTCCCGAAATTGGTGCTGGTCGGATCCAGGTTCGGGTCGCTGAAGTTGGTGTGGTTGAAGGCGTTCAGCAGATCGACCGAGAACAGGGTCTGCATCCCCTCCTTGATCGGGAACTTTTTGGTGACCTTGATATCCCAGTTGTCGATTCCCGGTCCGCGCAGTTCATCGATACGGGAGGGGAAGATGCGCACGTGGTAGCTGCCCAGCTGCTTCGAGGAGGTTTTCTCGAAAGGCATGCTGGGGTCGAACCACTGGTGCACGTCTTTGCCCCAGACGCCTTCGTGATTGAAAGCACTGGCGATATCGCTGATGTTGCCGTTATAGATCAGGTTACCCCAGGAAAGAGCGGAGCCGCCCTGACGCTGCCAGATCCAGCCCAGCTGCCATCCGCCGACCACCTGGTTGAGGGCGCCGCCACCATTGGCCCAGCGCTGTCCTTTGCCGAAGGGCATGTCTACCACGGCATCCCAGGTGACCCGATGCTTACGGGTTTGATTGTTGGAGCGGACGCCCGGAAACGGATCGAATTCATTATTGTAGAAATCGCCGGTGGTGCTCCTGAATACGAAGGTATAGGACATGCTGGTGGAAAAGCCCCTGGAGAAGCGCTTTTCTCCTCTGAGCTCCAGGTCGCCGTAGTTGACCTTGCCGCGGATATCGTCGCCATCGGCTCCCGGGCGCAATCCGGAGAGCGTGCCGCTGAACTGCGGGAAAGGCCGTAACAGGGCGTTCTTTCGAATGGTCGTTCCGGTAAAGAAGCTCAGGGTGCTCATGTACTTGTAGACCAGAGGGTCGCTCGTGGCCAGGGAGGCAAAGTTCTTGATGTTGAACGGGTTGGTGATATTCCGGTTCAGATCGTCATCCACCGACTGCACGCGGGCGTTCCCGGTTGCCCAGTACTGCTTGGGGAGGTAGTTGAGCCTCTGCCGGACGGGGATTTTTGAGAAACCGCCGTTGTGAGCGACTTCGACCACGATGAAGCTGCCGACCTGGCGCTGCACGCCCAGCCGCCAGCGGTGCTGGATGGCCGGCTTGACATCGCGCCAGTAGGTATAGTCGCCGCTGTCCCAGCTCTGGCCGATCCGGCTCATGAAGCCCAGCTTGCTGCCGTATGGGACATCAAAACGGGTTCCGTCGGCGCGGGTCGGGAAGGGATCCGTCATGATGTTCTTGTTGGCGGCCAGTGAGCTGGCGGCAAAGGAAGCGCCCGGGTAGGCTCCCAGGAAAGTCAGCCCGTTATCCGTGGAAATGCTGACCGAGGTCGGCTGGCTGAATCCCGACTGGCTGGGCAGCTGGTTGTTGACGTTGATGGTGTCCGAATAGAGGCCGTAGCCGCCGCGAAGTACGGTTTTGCTGTCCACCTGGTAGGCAAATCCGATCCGGGGTAGGAAGCGCTTGTAGCCGTCCGTGAGGGTGTCGCGCATCTGCCCGAGGTAAGGCACACCGCCGAGGACTTTGAACTCGGACGGATTGAGAAGCCCGAGCGTCGGGTTGGCGGCATAGACGGCGGCATAGGCTGCCTGGGCCGCATCGGTGATGGGCAGCTTGGTGTCGTAGATGACCCCGGTTTCCAGGCCGCGGTTGTAGCGCTCGGTGATGCCTCCCTCCCGCTCCCAGCGCAGGCCCAGATTCATGGTCAGCTTGCGGTTGACTTTGAAATTGTCCTGAAAGTAGAGAGCGCTGTAGGGGGTCTTCCAGTAGCCCGAATCGTTGGTGTCGATGGAATTGCCGCTTGGAACTCCCATCATGAAGGAGGCCCACTCCAGGCCGATGTTGGATGCCACGGTATCGGCATCCGTTTTGCGGAAGTAGTCCCTGCGGAAGCTGAAATAGCCTGTCGTGCTGCCGGGGCCGGAGGAGGCCCGAATATAACGGCGTTCGACGTAGCCGTAGTTGAAAGAGTGCTTGCCCATGATGGTATTCATGGAGTACTTCATCTCCATGGTCGTCCCGCGGGTGGAGATCCCTTCCAGGGACTGGCCGATATCGGTGAGGGTATCAAAGTCCACCCGTGGAAGGATGGCCTGATTGCCGGCCTTGGCATCGATGTAGCTCGGCAGGCCGACCTTGCTGGCGGAGTAGGCCAGAATTTCGGGCCGGTCGCTCCCTTCGTTGAACCGGGTATAGTTTACGCTGGCCTGGAAAACGTTGGTGTTGTTGACCGTCCAGGTGTAGTCGCCGCTGCCGCCCTTGTTGATGCGGGTCAGGCCGTTGCGGTGCAGACCGCGGGCGGTCTCATACGTCCAGTCGTATTCGTCGGCCAGGCGGTGGTTCCAGTACCATTTCCCGTTGATCCGCATCCGGTCGTTGATGATATAGTCGTAGCGGTTCAGGATGGAGTTGAACCTTTCGTCCTTGGGCATGGCGGCCGCATAATAATTGTTGACTCCTTCCTTGCTGACCAGGCCGGGCACATCGTTGGGGGTCGGCAGGAACTTCAGGTAGGCGGCATACATCGGGTTGAAAGTTGGTACCCCCTTGTTGCCGGGGAAGGGGTCTCGCACGACTTGTCCGTTGACCAGGCGGGCGGTACGGGGATCGTATATCTGGTATTTGGCCGGATCGATGGCCAGCAGGTCGGAGAAATCGCCGGTCCGCCAGTTCATCTTGGCAATGGTTCGGTTGACGGAATCGGTGGTTTCGGCTTTCTTCTGGTAAATGCCGTTATAGCTGAAAAAGAAGAACAGCTTGTCTTTGCCGTTGTAGAGCCAGGGGATACGGACGGGGCCGCCGATGGTGGCTCCGAACTGGTTGGAGCGTCCCGGGGCCTGCTTCGGGGTGTCTTTGGTAATCTTTCCCGATTTGAGCTGGTCTTCATAAGCGAGGCGAGTAAAATGCGGCGTGGCATTCCAGCGCTGCTGCCAGTGCTGGTCGTAAAGGGCGCCGTGAAAAGCATTCGTCCCGCCGCGGCTGACCACGTTGACCAGGGCGCCGGAGGTGTGGCCCACGGCGGCGTCAAAGGGAGTCGTCTGCAGGTTGAATTCCTGGACGGAATCGGCCGGTGGAACAAACCCGACCCGGCGGCCGGTACCGGTGACCGGGGCGCCGTCGACCATGTACTCGTTCTGTCCGACGCCGCCCATGGTGGTAAAGGCGGAGGTCCCGCCGTTGTCGAACGGGCGCCGGTATTCCGGCTGACCGGTCCATTGCATACCGGAGGCCATGCCGGTAAGGGCGAACGGATTCAAATCCGAAAATGGCAGGCTCGAAATCATGTTGGTGTCGATAACGCGTCCGGAAGAGGCGGAAGCGGTGTCGAGCAGCGGCGCATCGCCGGTGACCAGCACCTGCTCGGTAATCCCGCCGACTTCCATCATCAGGTCAATCACGACCTTGGAGCCGGCATTCAGGTTGACGCCCTGGCGGACGCCTTTCTTGAACCCGGTGATTTCGGCCGAAATCGTGTAGTTCCCGGCATCGAGGAAAGGCGCTTCGTAATAACCGGAATCGTTGGTGATGGTTTCGCGGTTGCTGTTCGTTGCAGTATTGGTTATGACCACCTTGACACCGGGTATAACCGCCTTCTGGGGATCAGTTACCTGTCCCCCAATGGTGCCTTTGGCCTCCTGGGCCGTGGTCTGGTTGATCATCAGGCCGATAACGGCCAGGAACAAAAGACTCAAAATCCAGCGTTTCTTCATTCAGCCCCCTAAAAAAACGAAATTACTAAACCACGAAGAAAGATACAATCCGCAATATATAAGCAAGATATATTCCAGATAAGACATATACCATGTCTATGTGGGGAAGCCGCTGCAAACAATTATCTTAAGCACAGATCGACGATAAAGGACCGGTTCAATCATGGGTCCATGGATCCAAATAATTGTTTTTTTGGATAAAATGAATTCAATGTTTTGAATAGGATGCTGCTCATTCTTTCGCGCTGAGGATCATACGAAGAGGCTGGCGAAAAAAGCCATCGTCGCCCGGCGGAAGGCCTTTCGCTTTTCTTCCCGGTCTTTCTTTCCTCCTGTGATCCTGAAAATACATCAATACTGATCATCTCGCAAAAAGTCTTCTTCGTTCAGAGTACAAGCTTCAGCTTGCGGAGCACAAGCTTCAGCTTGCGGAGCACAAGCGGAAACCTGCTTGCAGCGCGCAGCCTGAAGGCTGTACTCAAAACAGCTTTCGTTTGTCCGATTGTTTTCGGGTGTTGCTCGGACTTTTTGCGAGATTGTCAATCCTGATCATCTCGCAAAAAGTCCCGCACCTGTGGATTTCCGTTGGAGAAAGCCCTGGAAGGGCTTCGGAACACAGCCCGGGGTTGGCGCGCTTCGCGCCTACCCCGGGTAGAGA